>NZ_CAWPJM010000001.1:0-147923 GCF_963888495.1 Vibrio sp. 2-2(8)
AAGCATTCACCATGTGAATCGTTCCTTTACCTTTCGAGCGGTCATAAGAGCCACGTAATGTTTTACCGTCGATAGCGATGACTTCTCCATCCGTCAGTGTATGGCAGTCCTTCATCCAAGCTATAAAACTTCTTTGCAACCCTGCCGGATTCATCATGCCCATCACACGAGACAAAGTATCTGCCGATGGAATGCCTGCCTCAAAATGACCATATCGTTTTAGGAAATCTAAGCGAGCATTGCCAAAGTCAATAATGCCATCCCAACCGTCATGACCCGACAGGACGCCGCAAATTGTCAGCAAAATAATGTCTGATAATTTGTGTGCTATTTTATTTTCCTGTCGATAATCTTTAATGATTTGAAAGTGCATAAATGGGTTGGTTAACTCGCTCATATTTAGGCTCCTATATTGTCTAGGAGCTATTACAAAACAACGAAAATGATCTACAAGCAGATCTTTATTTTCATGTGGTTACATTCAATAGTTGGGATTAGTGATAGGTTCAAAGCGGATTCTTAACATCTTTACAGCCCTTATATATCAACAACCTTCATGCGGCTTCCCTGGCCTGTCACTATAATCTTCATGCTTATTTCCTAAAAAACTGACGGTCTAGGGCTCCTCGGTTTTAGGTTTAAGCCCTTTCCTCTTTTTTTCTAAACGCAAACCTCACTAGCACAATGGCAACGCCAAGCATGCCGCCCAGCAAGGTTCCAAGCACAGCTATTAGTGCTCGTTTGGGCTTATCACGGCTAATCGGGGCCTCTGGTTGTTCTAAATAAGCGTAACCTTGGACTTGCGCTGGTTTTACTTTACCTAACAGCTCAACCTGCTGAATTTGAGCTTGCAGCAATGCCAAACTTGGTTCAAACACACTTAAATTTGTTATGCTTTTTAATGCAACTACTTTGGCTTGCAGTGCTTTACTCCCAATGCTGATAGCAAACAGCTTCTCTTCATTCAGGTTTTGTACAGGCTCACTAATATTAGCCGCTTTTGCAATCACCAATGCATTCTGCACGCGCGCTAATTCCACCTGTAGGCGCAATTGAGTTTGCTGCTGTAAGCTCCAGTATTGCTGGCTAAGTTGGTTATGCTTTACCGTCAACTTACTATCAAGATCATTGGTCAGTTGTTGGTTTAGCTGTTGGTTAATAAAGTCAATATAGGCGTTAAGCAACATTAAACTGCTAGCTTTATCAACCGACTGAAAGCTGAGATGAAAATCATCCGCTTGTTTCTCACCCACTTTTTGAGCCGTAATCTTGCCATACCACTCCTGATAAAAGCTCGCCTGTGCATCATCAGTTTCGTTATTTTCATACGTTTTAAGCTGTTGCTGCTTAATCGCTAAAAAAGTTGGGTTAGTTTGCATAAAGCGCTTTTTATTGTCATTTGCATTAAAAGCGCGCACAAAACGTTGGAAAATCGTTGTTGGGTTAATCAACTCGTTGAGCTCTTCGCTAACCACAATAGTGCCATCTTCTTGATAGAGGTCAAACAGTGGCTGATACTGCTTCACCTGTTGCTGGAAGGTTACAATTTGGCTTAATTCAGGTTGGGTAACGGTCGCTTTGGCACTCCACCACTGCTGCGCCGTCAATGCATAAATCACTGCCGCAACAGCAAACAAAACCGTGCACAACAATATGGTTCGTTTCCCTTGCCATAGCACACTAAACAACTCACGCAGGTCAATTTCATCATTATTGCTTTGCTGATAGTAAGAAGGCACAGGTGGGTATGAAGAGTGCGAAAAAGGGGATTGATTCACAGTGTTGATCCTATCATTGATTTTTAGGCACGCTACCGCCCTTAGGTATCCGCTCCTAAAGACTTATTGTTTAGTTGTTGCGCAGGCTTCATCGTCAAGCGACATCGCGTGCCGAAGTTTAAAGCAAAACCTTTTTCAAGGCGAGGCGTTCGATGAGAAAAGCATGCTTTTGTGATTACAGCCACTAGCTAAACCGCTATAATGCGCATAATTGTTCGTATTATAACCATAGGAATTTTGTATGATCATCGTAACGGGTGGCGCTGGCATGATTGGTAGCAACATTATCAAAGCGCTAAATGAACAAGGCATTACTGATATTCTTGTTGTCGATAACTTAAAAAATGGACGTAAATTCAAAAACCTAGTTGATCTGGACATTGCCGATTACATGGACCGAGATGATTTCTTGGTGCAGATCATGTCTGGTGAGGATTTTGGCACTATCGAAGCCATATTCCATGAAGGCGCTTGCTCTGCAACAACTGAGTGGGACGGCAAGTATGTGATGCTTAATAACTATGAATATTCTAAAGAGCTACTGCACTACTGCTTAGAGCGCGACATTCCATTTTTGTATGCTTCATCAGCCGCAACCTATGGCGATACCGATACCTTCATTGAAGAAAAAGAGTATGAAGGTGCGCTGAATGTATACGGCTATTCCAAGCAGCAATTTGATAACTATGTGCGCCGCATTTGGCAAGAAGCACAAGCACACGGTGAGACCCTTTCCCAAATTACCGGTTTTCGTTATTTCAATGTCTATGGCCCGCGCGAACAGCACAAAGGCTCAATGGCTTCTGTTGCTTTTCATTTAAATAATCAAATGAATGCGGGTGAAAACCCGAAACTGTTTGCAGGCAGTGAAACCTTCCAACGTGATTTTGTTTACGTTGGTGACGTTGCTGCGGTGAACTTATGGTTTATGGACAGTGGCGTATCCGGTATTTATAACTTAGGGACGGGTAATGCTGAATCTTTCCAGGAAGTTGCAAAAGCCGTTATCAAACACCATGGTAAAGGTGAAGTGGAAACCATTCCATTTCCTGAACACTTAAAAGGTGCGTATCAAGAATTTACTCAAGCTGACTTGAGTAAACTCAGAAGCACTGGTTGTGATCACAAATTTAAAACTGTCGCTGAAGGTGTTGCTGAATATATGAGCATTATTAACGCTTAGTGATTTTAAGAGGGAGAAATTAACGTTATATTTCTCCCTCTTTACCAAATGTCGCTTTTCCAGAGGAAAGGCTGCGGGACATTTTTAGAGTTCACCAAGCTATAAAGAGAATGTATGAATATTTTGATGGCCTTGTCCCAGTTGGAAGTCACAGGGGCTGAAGTGTATGCAACAACTGTTGGCGATGAACTGACAAATAGAGGACATCGTGTATTCTACGTTTCAGACACCCTAACCAAGTCACATCAAGGGTTATTCTACAAACTCCGCTTTAATAAGCGTAGTATTCCTCGCCGTTTTTGGCACGTTGGCTATCTTATTTATCTGATACAGAAGCATAACATCCAGTTAGTGCATGCTCACTCAAGAGCATCGAGTTGGAGTTGTCATATTGCGTGTAAAATCACCGGAACACCTATGGTTACGACAGTACATGGTCGTCAGCCAGTGCACACATCTCGCAAGAAATTTCACGCGATGGGCGACAAAGCCCTACCGGTTTGTGAAGCCATTGAACAACAACTCATTACTGAATTGGATGTTCCACAAAGTTCGCTAATCGTTAGTCGAAATGGTATTGAAACTCAAGAGTTCTCTTGGCAAAACGCTCCTCAAAATAGCAAACCTGTTATCAGTATTATTGGTAGGTTAACTGGCCCCAAAGGGGATCTTTGCTATCGGTTGCTCGATGAATGTTTAGACTCAGCAAAATACCATATTCAGGTCATATCAGGCTCTAAAATTGAAGCGCGTTTTGATAAGTTTACTTCTGACGTTCATTTTCTTGGTTATTCACAAGATGTTGTCTCAATACTAGCCCAGTCAGACTTAGTCATAGGTGCCGGTAGGGTTGCAATGGAATCTTTGCTGTGTGGAAGACCCACACTAGCGATAGGTGAAGCTAGTGCGGTTGGTATTGTCGATGACAATAATATCGCTGCAGCCATGGCAAGCAACTTCGGTGACATCGGCCCTAAAGATCTCGATATTGACTTTACGCAAATTAGCCGACACGTAGAGCAAGGGTTAAAAATGAAACACTGCTCACCACAGGTCAGCGAGATCATTAAGCATAGCTATAGCTTATCGAATATAGTCGATCAAATAGAAGATATTTACCAAACGGTTTACGTTGAAAAGCTGCGTAAAGAGATGCCAATCATCATGTATCACCGCTTTATCAAAAATGATAGTGAAAAAGGTGTACATGGAACTTATCTTCATATCAATATGCTTGAAAAACACTTCAAGTTACTCAAGCGCATGGGCTTTGAGACTCTGACGTTTAAAGACTTGGTAGATAAAAGGCTGATACATCGCCTTGAACCAAGTAAGCGCTATATCATGTTAACGGTTGATGATGGGTATCAAGATAACTACGAATTGATGTTGCCACTATTACAAAAATACGGTTTTAAAGCGGTTGTCTATGTAGTAACGGGGGAGGGTTTTAACCGTTGGGATGTTGAAGTACCGAGCAACCCAGAAAAACCAGTGCCTTTAATGTCTCGTCAGCAAGTCAAAGCATTACACGATTCAGGGCTGGTTGAAATTGGCGGCCATACAATGACTCATCCATTTCTCAGCAAACTCAGTGAATCTGAACAGCGTAAAGAGATCTCACGTAATAAGCTTGAACTCGAAGAGCTACTAGGCGAACAACTGGTTTCTTTTGCATACCCCTATGGCGATCATGATGCGATCTCAAAACAGCTCGTGCATCAATGTGGCTATCAATTTGCGGTTGCAACCAACAGCGGCCCATTGTTAATGCATCAAGACCCATATCAAATTCGACGTATTGCTATATTCCCTAAAACCGATGTATTTGGCCTATGGCGTAAAGTACGCGGTAATTATACGTTTCGTAAATTAGGAAACTAACTATGGCGTGCAAATAATAACAACTTTAGTTTATTAACCGAAACTCATACTAAGGGATTGAATATGTCTGGTTTCTCTTTTATAGAAAAATTGCGTAATAAAATTAGGATTAAACCGAACAATCATATTCAGGTTGGTAAAAATACTCGAATCCGTTACTGTGACATTCACGTTAATGGTAAAAACAATCACCTTATCATTCATGATGGTGCTAATTTAAAAGGCGTCTCAATTGAGTTGAATGGTGAAAACTGTACCTTAGAAATCGGGACAAATTGTGTTATAGGGGAGAATTGCTTTTTCTCTTGCCGAGAACGTAATACTCAACTTGTTATCGGTGACAACTGTATGTTTTCACGTAATGTAAAGATAATGACCAGTGATGGCCATGATATATTGCGTGATGGGAAGCGTATCAATTTAGCTAAAAGTATTTATATCGGTTCACGAGTTTGGTTAACCGATAACGTCACTGTATTAAAAGGCGTGTCAATTGGCAATGGTTCGATCGTTGGTATTAACTCAACAGTAACACATTCCGTTGCCGATAACTCAGCAGCAGCGGGTAATCCTGCTCGAGTTATCGCTGATTCTATAGTTTGGCAGGAAGAGTTAACTTTTTAAACTAACCGTTTACTCATTATTCAATAAATATTTAAAACAGGCCTCATCATAAAGGCCTGTTTTATTCTAACGTACAAGTAGATAATAATAAATATTATTTAAAAAGATGGCGGCTTTTTATCCTTTCCTATCTCTGAAAAACGGATCAACAAGCCACATAAGATCGTTAGTAAATAAATAAGATGTGTATGGTGCAAAGGAACATCAGTTAAACCTGCAAGTATAAGCATAATAAGCATGCTATTAACTAGTGGATTACCGATATATTTAACACCCGAACGAGTAAAATTAATGATTAAAGTAAAACAAAATAGAAGCATTACCAGAGTTCCCACTACCCCATAGCGGGCTAAAGAATCTAAATATTGATTATGTAAATGGGGCTGAATAGCTGCACCACGATTTTTCATACCGGAAATGCTGTCTTGCAAACTGTCATCCCCAAGCCCCAAAATAGGGTCATTAACAATCACATCCAAACCATGCTTCCATAAGTCCAACCGAATACCGATAGAGGTATTATGGTTCCCTTTCTCTATCATCGAAATTTCGTATTGCGTCTGTTTAATCCGAGTATCAATTTCTTTCTCAAAAAATGCATAAAATAGCACCGAAATAGCACATATTGAAAAACACAAAACAATATAATGTTTAATGGTCGGCTTTACTGCAACAATCATCAAATAAAGAATCGCCACAGGTAAAAAGAGAATTACCCCTCGCACATCGGTCATGATGATGGCTGTCAACGAAAGCAAGCCGCCTATACTAGCAAGCGTTTTTAATGTTCTATCTGATTGATTTAAAACAAAGTAAATGCAACACAACAAAAGAAAAGAAACGTATAACGCATAAGGTATCGGGTTTGTCGCAATGCCAACACGCGCAATGTTCATCACAAAATGCTCATACAACGCATTCAGCCCGCAAATAACTGAAGCTAATGCAACAATATAATAAATCCACTGGCGTGATATTTTATTCCACGGTACAAAAAGCAAATAAACCAAACTTGCAATTAACGTTCTAGGCAAAGAAAATTCATCACTACGAAAAAAATGATAGCCAGAGAAAATCACTATTATCAATAATCCAGAGATAAAAAAACCTCTTAACTCTGAATGCCAGTTTTCCCTAATTGCATGTCGATATCTCAACAGACAATAAATAGAAACCATTGGTATCAAGCGTGAAATAATAAACTTACTATCAGAGAAATTAAATATCACCATTAGAACAACCAATAATGGTGATAATAAAAACAACTTTTCTATATGATTAATTTTTTTGTTTTTTATAAGCATTATTTGCTAAAGCCATTTTTACTTTGCGGTACAGTGAGTACAATTCACGAGTGGGTTTTCTGTACAATGGAGCCTTGGGTTGCTGTTCGTTTTGAAACGTTGTGTCAAAGTATTGAGGATTTGCAACCACACTTGGTAAAAATAAGAATGAAGGCATCTGATGCAAATATAGTGACCCCATATAGTTATCAACAGGCATCGACCAGCACTGTGAAGACTTAAGTAATTTCGTTGCTGCATCAGGAGAAAGTGCATAAGCTCTAGCGCCACCAAAATTATTACTTAGAAAATAGATGTCATAGTTATTTTCCTGTTCCTTCAAGAACAGTTCACTGCGATCACAAGCTTCCTCCAATCTCAAAAAGCCATATTCTTGGGTTTTAATTTTGATTAGATCAATAAAATGTATAAAGCAGGGTAATAGCTCAGCATCATCCTCTAAAACAATGATCGGCTCATTCAACTCAACACTCTTTTGCCAGAGTAGATAATGGCTCGCGTAGCAGCCCATCTCCCCTTTTGAAGGCATTTTACCACTGGTAAACCATAACCGCTTGGTATAGTCATAATTGGCAAATAAAGGGTGTGGAGGAACAACTCGACCATCAATCGCATCAAAGAAATCAAAATCCAGGCCGTAATTAGCCATTTGTTGCTCAATGGATGCTCGTCTTTCTAGGCTGTTTTTAAGGCTAATAACGTAGATTTTCATCACAAAAACTCGAATTTCTATAATATGCTCGCCAATATGCTGCACAATACTTATTCTCAGATTGAGGCGGATTAGAGCATATCTTGCCTAGCATTTGAATGCATTTGTTAACAGAAATTGAGTTTTATCAAACGAACGCTGTGCTAGAATGGCCGTAAAATAAAAATGACGGTGAAAAATGAAGTTACTGATTGTGGGCCCTTCATGGGTAGGCGATATGGTGATGTCACAAAGTTTATATCAACGCCTTAAGCAACAGCACCCTGATGCACAAATTGACGTTCTAGCCCCCGCTTGGTGCAAACCTATTTTGGAACGCATGCCAGAAGTTAATTGCGCGATTGAAATGTCGATTGGGCACGGCGCTTTTAATCTTGTAGGTCGATGGGCGCTCGCACAAGAGCTAAAACGCAACAATTACACTCATGCCTATGTCTTACCAAATTCGGCAAAATCAGCACTCATACCGCTATTTGCGGGTATTCCTTCTCGTACTGGCTGGAAGGGTGAGTTTCGCTACGGCTTACTTACTGATCTTCGCCCTAACCGTAAAGTGTTCCAGTATATGGTTGAACGCTATGTGGCTCTTGCTTATTCAAAAGAAAGCATGCTCGATGAAGTACAGCTAGAAAACTGCCCTCACCCTTCTTTATTAGTTGATAGCAAAGCTCAGCAATATGCCATTTCAAGATTAGGCTTATCGACAACCAAACCAATTGTCGGTTTATGCCCAGGGGCTGAGTTTGGTCCGGCTAAAAGATGGCCTGACCACTATTATGCTCAAGTTGCACAACACGCTATTGAAAGCGGCTATCAAATCTGGCTTTTTGGCTCGACCAAGGATAGCAAAGTATGTGACCTCATTCGTTCAGCACTTAGCACCGAACAACAAAAATATGCCTTTAATCTAGCTGGACAAACCTCACTTGTTGAAGCTGTGGATCTGTTGGCGGCTTGCCATACCGTCATCAGTAATGATTCAGGATTAATGCATGTCTCCGCCGCCGTAGATTGTAATATCGTCGCAATTTATGGATCAAGCTCACCGCAATACACGCCACCGCTAACTGAGCGCTTAGAAATGGTGTATACCGATATTGAATGCCGCCCATGCTTTAAGCGAACCTGCCCATTAGGGCACTTAAATTGCCTAAATCAACTGCAACCGGTGCAAGTTATTCAAGCTTTAGATAGATTTATTGGAAAAGATTCATGAAACACCTCTGGTTTGAAAAAGGGGCTTATGCCTCGAAGGCCGCGCGCCAATACTTGAATGGTTATTTTAATCCTTTATCGATCAAGAAAATTGCCGTCATTCGCCATGCTGCGCTCGGTGATCAAGTCATTGTGCGCCCCTTTTTGATTGAAGCTCGGAAGTTCTTCCCTCATGCAGAAATAACATTAGTCACCGTTTCAAACTACCTCTATGGAACACCAGCAGAGTTAGCGGATAAAACAGTGGTAATGAAAAGCCGTGAGGATTCAAAACACTTATCACTCAAGCAAAAATGGCAAGACTACAGCCAACTGGAAGAGCAAGATATTATATTTGATGTCGCTGGGACAAATCGCTCTTACTGGATGACATTACTGACTAAAGCAAAACTCAAAGTTGGCTTTCCTTACACGCCATTTTTATGTGGCACCTTGTATAACTTGGCAGTATTTCGCTCTGACTTTCAACCAGAAGTAGAATGCATGCTCGATATGCTTAAAATCCTTGGCCACAGCCCAAGCTATCCTCTCGATTTTGCCTACCCAGACAACAGGCAACTTTGTGATTTTGAGACACCTTACCTTGTCTATTTCAGTGGAGCTTCGCAGCTGAGAAAAATCTTATCTAAGCCTGAAATGCGTGCTGTCATCGAGCAAACTATTGAGCAGCAACCCAATGTAAAACATGTCTTCCTTGAGGGAAAAAATGAGTTTGAAAAAGGTGAGTATCTACAAGATCTTGCAAAGGCTGGAAAATTAACGATTCAGCCATGCTTACCTTTAGATGAATTAGTCACGTTTATTGCGAAAGCAACGTTAGTGATTGCTCCAGACACTGGCATACGCAATTTGGCCATATCGACCCACACACCAACTGTTGGTATTTTTTACGCTACCGTCCCTTTTCGTTATACACCATTGTATGAAACACATACGATCGTGATGAATGCTAATGGTGAAAAGCCTTCTACTGAGCAAATTACTGCAGCGATTACTGCCACGTTGAAACAGCGCTCGATAACCGAAAAAAACAGATAGGATCAATCAATATGAGCCAAGTAACTGTATTAATCGCCAACCGATTAATCCGCTTGACCGGGAATATTTTTAAAATGCTCGCTTACCCATTTCATTGGGTGTTTCCAAAATTGCGTTTTACCATTCCTGCCTATTCACCAGCAAAATGGACTCGTTCTAATCGCAGTGCTATTCCACGTACAATTTGGCAAACCAACTTTACCGATCAAGCCTCCCTACCCGTTTATATTAACTACTTATTTAATCGATTAATGTCGCTCAATTGTGACTATTGCTATGTAAGTACCGAAGCCCGTGGTGAGTATTTACGAACACACGCATCAACTGAAATCTATGATGCTTACATGCGGCTAACCAACGGCGCTGCTCAAGCCGATTTATGGCGTTTAGTAGTACTCAATAACGAAGGGGGCGTCTATATGGACATTGACGCAACTTTGGTATGGTCTCTCGATAAACTGATTGGCGATGAGCAACAAGCGGTTTACATAAAGATTGACAACAATACTCGTTTTACCAACTACTTTATCGCCTCAGCACCCAATAATAACGACCTCAGCCAAGCGATTGAAAAAGTACTGCATAACATTGAGAACTACGACCCTAAAATGGGCGTTTATTATTCAACCGGGCCTGGCGTATTTGATGAATTACTTAAAGGCAGAGAAGATCTTTGCACAAAAGATAGAAAATACGTTTGTATTCAAGGTAGTTTTACCAATGAACATTTTCAATATATAGATCGCCCTCGTTCGAAATGGACTCACATTAATCCGGATGATTTGGTAAAGAAAAAGGAACAGTAGAGTGGTCATTCGTGCTCTCTATACCTTACTTCTCTGTGTAGCTTCTCCTTTTTTAATGTGGGGCTTGTACAAAAAGCGGCCGGGCAAGCCGTGTGTTGGTGCTCGCTGGAAAGAGCATTTTGGCTTCACACCACCGCTTAAAACTAATCAATCCCCTATTTGGATCCACGCAGTATCGGTTGGAGAAACGCTTTCAGTTTCTCCACTGATAAAAGAACTCAAATCACAATATCCTGATCAGCCGATTGTTATTACCACCACAACCCCCACCGGTGCAGAGCAAGCGGCTAAATTAAAAGAGCTTGCCGAGCATAGATACATGCCCTTTGACTTTTCTTTTGCCGTTCGTGGCTTTATAAAACGGATAAAGCCAAGCCAAATGCTGATCATGGAAACAGAGTTATGGCCAAACACATTACATACGGTTTCAAAAGCAGTTATTCCTATTACTGTTATTAATGCTCGCTTATCTGAACGCTCATGTCGACGGTATGCTAAATTTCAGCCGATTTTTAATTTACTAGCATCTAACTTAACGCGTGTACTTTGCCAATATCCAGATGATGCACAGCGCTTCATTCGACTCGGATTACCTGCTGACAAAGTGACAGTCACCGGTTCGATGAAGTTTGATATCAATATCGATCAACAAACCATAGAAAAAGGCCAGCAGTTAAGGCATCAACTAGGTAAAGAACGACCAATTTGGATTGCCGCAAGCACTCACCAAGGTGAAGATGAACAAGTGTTAGCCGCTCATGCAAAAGTACTTAAAGCACACCCTAGCGCACTGCTTATGCTTGTTCCGCGCCACCCTGAGCGATTTAATGCTGTTTTTGAGTTATGTAAAACACAATTTATGAGTGTGCGGCGAACTCAAACAGAGAATAAACTCGATCCAGAAGTACAGGTCTATCTAGCTGATACTATGGGGGAGATGCTAGTACTCATGGGATCTGCTGACATTTGCTTTATGGGCGGAAGCTTAGCGGGTGACAAAGTCGGTGGGCATAATTTACTCGAGCCAGCTGCGCTTGGTTTACCCATGTTGACTGGCCCAAGCTATTACAACTTCAGTGAAATCACTCAAGCCCTCAATCAAGCCGATGCTTGTGTGATCACACAAGATGCAGAGCAAATTGCACAAATGCTTTGTGAATGGTTCACTGATAACAAACAGCGTATTCATCGCGGCAAGCAGGGTTATCAAATCGTAGAACAAAACCGTGGCGCTCTTGCCAAAACACTTGAATATTTAGATTTATAAAGAGAATACTCTTAATGAAACGACTAATTGTTGATCTTGATGGGACACTAACTCAAGCCAATACTTCCGATTATAAAAACGTCCTACCGAGAATGGATGTGATTGAACAACTGCGCAATTATAAGCAAAAGGGGTTTGAGATTGTGATTTCAACGGCGCGTAACATGCGAACTTATGAAGGTAACGTCGGTAAAATCAATATCCATACTCTTCCTATCATTACTGAGTGGCTGGATAAACACCAAGTTCCGTATGATGAAATTTTAGTGGGCAAACCTTGGTGTGGGCACGACGGCTTTTATATTGATGATCGCGCCGTGCGCCCTACCGAATTTTCCTCAATGAGTTTGGAAGAGATCCACCAACTCTTCGAGAAGGAAAAATCATGTTCCTGATAATGTCTGGTGCCTACGTCGGGCAAGAATTGGAATCTGAATTTGGACGTATTCCACCTAGCTTTCTACCTTTAGGCAATCGACCTCTTTTCCAACATCAAGTCGCTTTAGCACCGCAGGGGGTGCAGATCTATCTCTCCTTGCCCGAGTCGTTTACCATCTCAGAAATCGACAGTCAGTGGCTTGAACAGCATCAGGTGACGATTATCGCTACGCCTGATGGACTGAGCCTTGGCGCTTCTTTGGTTGCTGCACTCAATATCAGTGGCCACTCACTTAATGCCCCACTGCACATCCTCTACGGTGATACGCTTTTTAACCAACTTCCTGTTGGAGATGATATTGTCAGCGTTTCCACCGCGAAAGACAGTTATAACTGGGCCGTATTGACTAATGATGAAGTTGATTGGCTACAAGATGCCAACACTCCAATGAATAGCGAAAGTCAGCGGATTATCGATGGCTACTTTAAATTCAGCCGCCCACGTGAACTGGTTCGCAGTATTACACAGAGTGAGTGGCAATTTATTGCTGGTCTTAACCGCTATCATAAAAAGGTAGGCTTAAGTGCCGTCAACTCGATTGGCTGGCTCGATTTTGGTCATGTGAATACTTACTATCATTCCAAAGCTGAATTCACAACTCAGCGCGCCTTTAATGAGCTCACTATAACCGCCAAATGGATTGAAAAATCGAGCATAAAGAACCAAAAAATAGCTGCTGAAGCTTACTGGTTTGACAATCTGCCGATGACAATGCGTGGTTTCATCCCACAATATTTAGGTAGTCAAAACAGCGAGGGGAAAATTTCCTATCGCTTAGAATATCTCTACCTCACTGCGCTGAATGAGTTATTCGTTTTTTCCAAGCTGCCGAGTCAAATCTGGCAAAAAATCTTAGCCAGCGCGGTGGAGTTTTTAAGCCTGTGCCTTGAGCAACCTACCGAGCCGAATGATCCCATCAATACTCTCGACATACTGTTTGCCGATAAAACCACTCTACGCCTTAACGAATTCTGTGCATCGCGACGCATCACGTTAGAAAAAAAGTGGCAATTTGCAGGACAAGATGTCTCGCTCGCGCAAATTCTGCGCGATAGCCAAAAACATCTGCCTAATGGAGAACCCTTACTGGGCGTCTTGCACGGTGATTTTTGCTTTAGCAATATTTTGTATGACTTCCGAGCCAACAAAATTAAAACGATCGACCCTAGAGGGATGACGCCTGACGGGCAGAAAACACTGTATGGTGATATCCGCTACGATTTAGCTAAGCTGAGTCATTCAATTCTTGGTTTGTATGATTGGATTATTGCCGGTTACTACCATGTTGAGATTGGCGACAAAGCGATCGAATTAAAGATTGCAGAGCAGAGCCAACATAAAGAGACGCAGCAAGGCTTTATCGAACTAATTGAACAGACTTTTGGCCTCACGGCGAAAAATCTCTACGCGATGCAAATTCAACTTTTCTTATCGATGTTGCCTTTGCATGCCGATGATCGCCGTCGTCAAGATGCCTTGTTTGCCAATGCGTTCCGTCTCCATCAAATTTTATTGAGGCTTGATCAATGATTGTGATCCCAATGGCGGGAATGAGTTCTCGCTTCTTTAAAGCCGGTTATACCCAGCCCAAATATATGCTTGAAGCCCACGGTCAAACCCTATTTGAACACTCGGTCAGCAGCTTTGCTGCGTATTTTGCTAACACTCCGTTTCTGTTCATTGTGCGCAATGTTTACAACACTGCAGCGTTTGTGCGCGAAAAAGCCTCTCAGCTTGGCATTAAACAGTTTTACATTGCTGAATTGCATACAGAAACTCGCGGCCAAGCCGAAACGGTGACTTTAGGGTTAGAGGAATTAGCAAAGCAAGGCGTGGACTATCAAGGATCGATCACGGTGTTTAACATCGACACATTCCGCCCGAATTTTGTATTCCCTGACATTAGCCAACACAGTGATGGCTACCTAGAAGTGTTTCAGGGCAGCGGTAACAATTGGTCTTTCGCCAAACCAGAACATACCGGAAGCACCAAAGTGATCCAGACCGCGGAGAAAAACCCGATTTCCGATCTCTGTAGTACCGGGCTTTATCACTTCAATCGTAAAGAAGATTACTTGGAGGCGTATCGTGAATACGTTGCCAGACCTAGCCAAGAATGGGAGAGAGGCGAGCTATACATTGCGCCGCTCTACAATTTACTCATTCAAAAGGGGTTGAATATTCACTACCACTTGATCGCACGCCATGAGGTCATTTTTTGTGGCGTACCAGATGAATACACGGACTTTTTGAGGCAACCACAACCATGATCAAGATTGATGATGAAGCGATCACCTTTGTTGTGCAGGGGCCAGTGCAAGCCAGTGCCAGTCGCCAGCAAATCGCTGGCATCACAGAGCAATGTTTGAACTCCATACGTCGCTTTTTTCCTAAATCGACCATCATTCTGTCGACTTGGAAAGGGCAGCCGTTGGATGGCCTTGATTACGACCAAGTGTTGGAATTGGATGATCCCGGCTCAAATACCGTTTTTTATGACGGTCAGCCGCTCAAACTCAATAATAACCGTCAGATGTACAGTACCCACATGGGGCTGAAAGCGGTAAAAACGCCTTATGCGGTTAAGCTACGCACCGATAACCTGCTGACAGGTCGCCAATTTGTTGAGCTGTATGAACAATATGCCGATGTCCCCAGAGCACAGAATTATCAATTTTTGACTCAGCGGGTACTCACCAGCAGCACGTTTTTTATTTCGAGTCACTATGGGCATCCGGTTCATTTTCATAAAAGCGATCTGTTTGACTTTGGCCTGACCCGAGATCTCCTGACCATTTGGTCTGATCGCTGGATACCAGAATTACACTTTACGCTTAAGCCGGGCTACAAAGCACGCCACCCAGCAACAGAGCAAGTTTTATGTCTGAATTGGATCTCAGCGCTACTCAGTGAAGAGCACCATATCGAGAGTAAAACCTGCGATCATGCAGGGTTAGGTGAAGAGTTTTGGCCACAGTTTATAGCGAATAACTTACTGATTGATGGCCCAGAAAAACTGGGATTAGATGTGACTGAACGTTTCTATCAGCGAGGTAATCTAGCACTTGAGTATGATTTAAAAGATTGGCTGTATCTTAACCAAATAACATCAATCCCACGTGATAAGAAACGTCTGTACCGTTACTATAAAAATCAAGTTGGCCGTATACTTAAAAAGCTCCATTCTTTGATTTAAATATCACTCTCTGACTTTAATAACAATAGGGGTTAACATTTTCCTTAATTTGAGTCTAACTCCTTTTTTCAAAGTCTTAATCATGAATGAAAAATACCAAAAAAATTTAAATTTCAATGGAGTACTTTTAGTTTTTAAAAATTCTTTTTCATATAACCACTTCCATCTTTGAAACGTAATAAAATCGTAGGGATAGCCATTTGACTGTTGAAGGCGTTTTGGTACCTCTAATCCAAGTTCATCTCCGTCAACAATGATAAGATTATTGATCATAAAATTATATGACTGTTGCCGCGCAAAATGGTCACCATGTTCATCTGTTAATTCATCAGGATATAGCTTCCTTGCGGCATGGCTCCAAATCTTCTGTTCTACATTGACGCTATCATTTGGATAATGTTTGTGCTGTTTTTTACCACTCAACGCTGATTGGAAATCATAATCACTATACATATGACAATCCCATACTTTAAGTAGATCTTCCACCTCACCAAATTGGAAAAAATCAGAGAAGAAAAAAGGTACATGTAACCCCCTCTCAAACTCCTTCGCAAAATAATTAGAACAAACAAGCCGATTATTCAGTATTGCATAATTATCTCTGCGTAAAGGGAATTGCTCAAACAGTTCTAACATCCTTGTTTTGTTTAATATATTGTCAGCTCTCAATTTCGCAGCAAATTTAGTTTTAACATGACGTAATCCAGAAACAGTTGACACAATTTGCCTATTTATATTGATAGGTATAGGATCGTTTTGTTTGCTATACACAAATACCGTAGAACCTGGATCTTTGTTATAAATAATGAGATCAGCTTCAATATCTTGTGTATTTTCTCCTTCCCAAGTGGATATGATAATTTGGCAGCCGGGGAAAATTGATCGTAAACGTTGAACAGATATTGAGGTAATAGACGGAGCAATAGGTCCTTGAATAACGAATGTAATCTGCTCGAATAGCATATTTTTACTCTTCATTTTAGCACTTAGAAATAATGTGAAAAGCTTCAGGAATCCAATGAATCCCTCGCTTACGGAATTCTTTCTCAAACGATCGCTTCAATCTATCTAAATTTCCTTTCTTCCAGCTCTCGCCTTGTTGCTGGCAACACTTATCAAAATCAATAATCCATACCTTCTCTTGGTCATCAATCAAGATGTTATGGATATTGAGATCGGTGTGATTGACTTGCGCATCATGCATTTTGCGAATTTCTAGGCCGATTTTCTCATACATTTCAGTCGGTAATGGACGTTCTTGTAAAATAGACACCAGATCGCGGGCGTTCGGGATTTTTTCGCTGAGTAAATCTGCCTGATAACAAAAAGTGCGCTTTACTGCTCGCGCTGCAATCGGGCGTGGAACATTTACCCCAGACTCTCTCAGAGTATTGAGCAATTCGAATTCTTGGAAGCTGCGCGTTTTCTTCCAACCGGAAAAAAAGTAGTGATCACTTACTAACTTACCAAACAATCCACCACGCTTATAGTGGCGTAGTGCCGCTTCTATTTTTTCCGCTTTTACAAACCATGTTGTACCGCGCCCAGTTGCACTACCTGTGACGCTACCAGCCTGCTGCCAAAACTCAGGGTTAAAACAGCGGAGCGGATCTTCAACTAGTAAATGCTCGTCATACCAAATTGTTTGATTCTCTTTTTTCAGCGTTTTCATCGTTTCACTTTTTAATGACGAGATTGAATATGCTTCATCGTGCTTGTTTGGCATTTTACATTTATCAGCGCTGTCTGCATAATTCTTACTAACTTTCTCTATATCGATGTCACTTATGGCTCTTTTTTCTTCTGCTCCACGCTCTATTTGTGTGTTGCGTCTGTCGGCGATTGGCGATGTGTGCAATGCAGTGGCCGCCGTGCAAGCAATTCAACACCAATGGCCTGAAACTCATATCACGTGGATCACTGGAAAACTGGAAGCGCAGTTACTCACTGATTTGCCTAATATAAACGTGGTTATATTCGACAAAAAACAGGGATGGAAAGCATATCAAAAACTGTGGGCAGAACTTAAAGGGCAATCCTTCGATGCGCTTTTGCATATGCAGTATGCCTTTCGTGCCAGTATTGCCACTCTGGGTATTAAAGCTAAATATAAACTCGGTTTTGATGCCGCCCGCAGCCAAGATTTCCAGCACCTATTTACCAATGTAAAAGTGATATCGCCTCAAGCACCTCATGTATTAGATGGCTTACTCGCGTTTGCAAAGTGCCTTGGAATCAAAGAACTAGAACCTAAGTGGTCACTCACTTATTCAGATTCCGATCATCAATGGGCCAAGCAGCAACTTGCACATTCAAAGCGTAATTTAGTCGTAGTTCCTGCCGCGAGTAAGGCTTATAAAAATTGGACCGCTGAAGGCTATGTAGAAGTGATAACGCATGCTCAACAACTTGGTTGGCATATCATTTTAGCCGGTAGCCCTGCGCAAATTGAAGTTGATCTAGCAGCCGAAATAGCGAGTAAACTTACTCAGCCGGTACTCAATGTCGTTGGTAAAAGCCAGCTTAAAGAGATGTTGGCACTGCTCGACTTAGCCGATTTAGTGATAGCGCCAGATACAGGCCCAGCGCACATGGCCAATGCAATGAATACTCCCGTTATCGGTTTATACGCTCACCATAATCCGCAGCGCACAGGGCCTTATCAGTATCGTGATTATGTAGTGTCGGCTTATGATGAAGCACTGTTTGCCGAAACAGGAAAAACGAAAGAGCAAGTCAGTTGGCGTACTCGCGTCAAAGATGAACAAGCGATGCAGCGCATTCAAGCAAGCCATGTTATCCAAATGTTTGATAAGATAACGGCTGATTTTCAGCTAAACCCAATATCCGAGGAATGAATGTGAGCAAACCTACTTTAGCCGTTGCGCTGATCGTTAAAAATGAAGCGCAACATCTGCAAGCTTGCTTGGAAACCGTTCACCAATGGGTAGATGAAATCGTCGTCTTAGATTCAGGTAGCAGTGATAATACCGAAGAGATTGCACGCCGTTATACTGACAAGTTTTTTGTCAATTCGCAGTGGCTTGGGTTTGGCCCACAGCGCCGCTTAGCGCAGTCGTATGTCGAGTCTGATTATGTGTTGTGGCTAGATGCCGATGAACGCGTGACCAAAGAGTTAAAAGATAGCATTCAGCAAGCGGTCGCAGCTAATAAACCCAATACACTGTATCAATTTGCCCGTTTAAGTTGGGTTTTTGGCCGCTATATTCGCCACTGCGGTTGGTATCCTGATCGCGTGTTGCGCCTCTACCCAACTCAATTAACGCAATATAACGAGGCTTTGGTGCATGAAAAAGTCGAAGCCGCAGATGGCATGAAAGTCGAGAATCTTGCAGGTGATGCGATTCACTACACCTATAACGATATTCATCATTATTTAGTTAAATCCGCAGGTTATGCCAAGGCATGGGCAGAGCAACGAGAAAAACGTGGTAAGAAAAGCAGCATTAGCCAAGGTATTTTGCATGCGTTTGGCTGCTTTTTGAAAATGTACGTTTTAAAAGCAGGCTTTTTAGATGGTAAGCAAGGCTTCTTGCTTTCTTTATTATCGGCGCACTCAACCTTTGTTAAATACGCCGATTTATGGGTTAGAACCAGTACTGAGCCGCCCAAGGGTTAAGTTCAGCTAACACCGCATTAATATCAATGCGGCTCATATCGGCCTGAGTTTCTTTGTCTTTTGCTTGTGGTGGACAAAAAGCGATATGGCGACCTTGTGAATTCAATGGTCGCCAACGCAGTGGCGTGGCTGAACGTTTGGCGGGGAAAAAGCCAACTGTGGGCACATCAATCGCAGCGGCAATATGCAAAGGCCCGGTTGAACCTGCGATAAAAATATCAGCACAAGCAATCGAGCGTGAGAAATCAACAAGCCCTTCATTTTTATCATACAGTGCCGCTCGCCCGCCCTTTTCTTCAATTAAAGCTTTTAACTGCGCGGCTTTCGCCTCTTCTCCCGGCCCGGCGGTGAGGATAATTTCTTGCTTGTTATCAATCCCCATAACTAACTGCGTGTATTGCTCTAGCGACAAATTATTCGCTGAGCCGCCGCTTCCGGCATGAACAAACACCCACGGTTTACTTGTATCGAGATGAAGTTGCGTAGCCAGTTTGCTTTTTTGTTCAACAAGCATCGCTTGGTCAAATTGCAGATAAGGTGCGCTCGGCTCGACAACCTCTTTGCCAATATCATGCAAAAAAGCGCGTACCAAATCTAAGTTATACTCATATTCTGGTTTGGCTGATTGAGAGCGTTTTTGCTTAATTCGTTTGTTGTAAAAAATTTGAGCGAATTTAGTCGCCGGCGCTAAACGATAAGGAATACGAGATTTCCAAACTAATAGTGCATTGTAAGTGGTCGAGAAGAGGTTGATCGAGGCATCAAAGTGTTGCTGTTTAATCGCTTGAATACATTGCTTTTTCTGCGCAGAGGACGCGTTTCCCGTTGGGTCGACCATCACCGCATCAATCCACGGGCAAAGCTCGGCCAGCGCGACGGTATAGCTGGGGACTAGCGCGGTAATATGGCAATCTGGCAACGAGGCTTTTAGCATCGCAAAACTTGGCCAAGCCAGCATGAAATCACCAATTTTATCGTTACGGATCACCAACAACTTGTTCATCGTCTCTTCTCTCACTTGCTAAGTGTCACAGTTTAGTGCGGGCTACATCATACCGAGTTCAATAGGTAATTTTGAGTCTTTTTGTTAATATCAGTGCCAGTTAACCAATATGAGCCTTCCAATGTGAGCCAAAAAAGAATTTCGCGTGTGATTTATCCCGGCACTTTTGACCCCATCACCAATGGTCATTTGGATCTGATCGAACGCGCCGCCAATATGTTTGATGAAGTGATCATCGCTGTCGCCGCCAGCCCAAGCAAAAACACCATGTTTACTCTGCAAGAACGGGTCGCCTTTGCCAGCGCAGTCACTCAACATTTAGAGAATGTCACTGCCAAAGGATTTGCTGGGTTAATGGTCGATTTTGCGCGTGATGAAAAAGCCAATGTGCTGATCCGCGGTTTGCGTACTACGGTTGACTTCGAGTATGAATTTGGTTTGACCAACATGTACCGTCGTTTGATGCCTGGGCTGGAAAGTGTGTTTCTTACGCCATCAGAGGAGCATGCGTTTATCTCCTCCACCATTGTGCGAGAAGTGGCGATTCATGGTGGAGAAGTTGATCAATTTGTTCCTGACATTGTCGCTAACGCCTTGCATGGCAAGAAAATATAGCCTTTAGGACGTACCTTATTTTTGGCAAGCAGAGCAGAAAAAGGTGTTACGCTGACCAATTTTCAGCGCTTCAATCGCTTGCCCACACGCTGGGCAAGGCTGCTGCGCTTTGCCATACACATTAAGCTCTTGAGCAAAATAGCCCGGTTTGCCATCCGCTTGTGCAAAATCTTTCAAGGTTGTGCCACCTTGTTGAATCGCCGTTGCTAAGACTGATTTAATTTCTCGCACGAGGCAATTCCACTCAGGCAGTGTCAGCGAATGAGCGGGCCGAGTGGGGAGAATTCGCGCATTAAACAGTGATTCACTCGCGTAGATATTGCCTACGCCAACCACCACTTTATTTTCCATAATAAATTGCTTAACGGCGATACGTTTGCTGTTCGCTTTTTGCGCAATGTAATCTGCATCAAAATCATCGGTTAATGGCTCAGGACCGATATTACTCAACACCGAGTGGCTTTCTCCTTGTTCGCACCATAGCCAAGCGCCAAATCGACGTGGATCGTGGTAGCGCAGCACCTTGCCATTGGTTAATCGCAGATCAACGTGATCATGCTTGCCTGCCGGAAAATCACACTCCAATACTCGCAATGAACCTGACATTCCCAAATGAACAATCGCGCTGCCAATATCGGTCTCTATCAATAAATATTTGGCCCGGCGGGCAATATTGCGGATCACTTGCCCTTCTAACTGTTTCAGCTCTTGAGGGATGGCCCAACGTAATTTGGGCGTGCGAAATGTCAGTTGCTGGATCGTTTGCCCAACTAGATGCGGGCTAATCCCCATTTTACTTACTTCAACTTCGGGTAACTCAGGCATGATACATCTCGATTCTTCATTCGTCGTTCTTGGTTTGTTCAACGCTCAAAGAGAAATAATGACTCAGTTCGGAAAAAGAAAAGCTTCTTCTACCGAAAGTGCCACCCATTTCTCTTGCCAATTTTTCAATAACCAAAACTGGGGGGTTTGGTAGTAGGTGATCCTTTGCGGCTCTTCGCGATCCTGATACCACACCTCCACGGTTTGTGGGTTACGTAGTAGAGATGCAAGCGACTCGTAAGTGGCATCATCAACTTCAGTACCAACTAAACTCTGCCAGCGTTGTGCCAATATTTCAGGAGCAACTGAAATTGCTTTGCTTGATCGCCAACGATTCTGATTCAGTTCAAGTGACCAGTCAGTAAAATGCAGTGCTTGCAGCTGTGCATTTGGATTAATCACATAAGGATAAGGGCTAGCAGGCGGTTCAATAAGATAAGTTTTGATGACTGTGGGTAAATTCAAAATGGCAATAAAAGCAATAACAGCCAAGATAAGAATATTATTCCAACGGCGGCGATTGATACGCATAAGTGATCCCTAAGAGTTTATCTTTGAGTAACTTAGCACATTATAGTGAGAGCTGACATTGCAGGGTACAAATTCCAGACAATAAAAAACCCAGCCAAAGCTGGGTCTTTCAATGCTTACAAAGCGTAAAATCAATTACTTGATTTTGCCTTCTTTGTAAAGAACGTGCTGGCGAACTACTGGATCAAATTTCTTGATCTCAAATTTGCCTGGCATGTTGCGTTTGTTCTTGTCAGTTGTGTAGAAGTGACCAGTACCTGCAGAAGATATTAGTCGAATTTTCTCACGAATGCCTTTAGCCATTGCTCAATTCCTCTTAAACGTTTTCGCCACGTGCACGGATATCAACAAGAACAGCATCAATGCCTTTCTTATCAATGATACGCATGCCTTTAGCAGTTAGACGTAGTTTAACAAAACGTTTTTCGCTCTCTACCCAGAAACGATGAGTTTGTAGGTTCGGCAGAAAACGACGCTTAGTAGCATTTCGTGCGTGTGAACGGTTGTTACCCGTTATTGGACGCTTACCAGTTACTTGGCATACTCGGGACATGAATGTCTTCTCCAAATCGTTTCAGCTCGATATCAACCTTGGTGGCCGAACCTCGTTCTCGATGTATTAAGAAGTTTGAGGTTAAAAACCGTTATGGAAAATCCATACAAGGCTATCAAAGGTCGCGTATTATACTAACTTGACATGCATTGCTCAAGACCCGAACAGATCCTTTTTACGGATTTGGCGATCTTTTTTTAAGCAGAGCTGATTTAGGTTGATAATTTAGTGCGCGAATCATACCAGAATAATCTTAAGTCACAACCTAAAATGTGATTCAAATCCACCCTCTTTCTGCAAAAGAAATTACCTCGCCATCGCCCACCACAAAATGGTCCAAAATACGGATGTCCACTAACGCTAGTGCATCGGTTAATCGACGTGTGATTCTGCGATCGGCTTGGCTAGGCTCAGCAACGCCTGACGGATGATTATGGGCCAATATTAATGCCGCTGCATTATGGTGGAGTGCTCTTTTAACCACCTCACGAGGGTAAACGCTGGCCGCGTCAATCGTCCCCTCAAACAGCACTTCATCGCTGATCACTCGGTGTTGATTATCCAAAAACAGAATATAGAAGGCTTCTCGATGGCGATCGCGTAGCACACTCGATAAATAAAGCTTGGTTTGCTCTGGGCTAGTCAAAGCGCCACCTCGTTTGAGCGTTTCGGCCAAATAGCGCTGCGTCATTTCAAGCACCGCCTGCAATTGAACGTATTTGGCTTCGCCCAACCCTTTATGGCGGCAAAACTCTTGCTGGTTGGCCGAAAAAAGCGCTCGAAGTGATCCAAACTCGCGCAGCAGCAGATCCGAGAGAGCGAGCACATTCATTCCTTGAGTGCCAGTACGAAGAAAAATCGCCAGCAGTTCAGCATCAGATAATGCCTGAGGACCGCGAGCAAGCAATTTTTCGCGTGGCATTGATTCTGTGGGCAGTGATTTGAGGCTCATTAAGCACTCCTAGGGTCTAAGATACCCAGACAACATAGAGAAATAGCCAAGCCTGCAACTTTGCTTCTCTTTATTTAGGCTTGATTCATGGTTTTTTGTAATTGATAAGTGATGAAAGACGCAGAAACACTCGTCCAATATGAAAGGATTGAGCGGATCATAAGGTCACTCGATGCGAGAGTTGTGCTAACATAATGCGCAGAATTTTTGAGGAAAAGACAATGCAAACACTGGCAGGAAAAAAGATTCTGCTCGGCATTAGCGGCGGTATTGCTGCGTATAAATGTGCTGAGCTAACGCGTCGCTTGATTGAACGAGGCGCTCAAGTACAAGTGGTGATGACCCACGCTGCAAAAGAGTTTATAACGCCACTGACCATGCAAGCCGTCTCTGGCAGGCCAGTTTCAGATAGCTTATTAGACCCAGCCGCCGAAGCGTCTATGGGCCATATTGAACTTGCCAAATGGGCAGACTTAGTCCTACTGGCTCCCGCGACAGCGGATCTCATCGCGCGCGTCGCCGCAGGGATGGGTAATGATTTACTCACCACTTTGATTTTAGCCACCAATGCGCCAGTGGCCGTCTCGCCGGCAATGAATCAGCAGATGTATCGCAATATCGCCACACAAGAGAATATTGCCACGCTTAAACGTCGAAGCATGATGATTTGGGGCCCTGCAGCTGGTGAACAGGCGTGTGGCGATGTTGGCCCAGGCCGCATGCTTGAGCCAATGCAATTGGTTGAGCGCTGCGAGTTTTTTTTCCAAACAGAGGTGGCAAACAACACACTGCTCGCCGGTAAGTCACTGTTGATTAGCGCAGGCCCAACCCGTGAAGCACTCGATCCAGTCCGCTATATCAGTAACCACAGTTCAGGCAAAATGGGGTATGCGATTGCGCAGGCCGCCGCTCAATTGGGCGCGAAAGTGACTCTGATCAGTGGCCCGGTCAATTTGCTCACACCGCCACAAGTACAACGTATTGATGTGGAAAGTGCCTGCGATATGCATCAGCAAGTGATGGCGCAAGCGCAATCACATGATGTGTTCATCAGTTGCGCCGCCGTAGCCGACTATCGCCCTGAGATCGTCGCCGATCAAAAGATCAAAAAAACCGATGCGAGCGATCACATGCTCATCACCATGGTCAAAAATCCCGACATCGTCGCCAGCGTAGCTGCACTGAAAGAAAACCGCCCGTTCACGGTAGGCTTTGCGGCTGAAACGCAGCAAGTTGAAAAATATGCCCGCGCTAAACTGCTCAACAAAAAACTGGATATGATCTGCGCCAATGATGTTTCTGTTGCAGGCCAAGGCTTTAATAGTAACGACAATGCGCTGACCGTTTATTGGCAAGGTGGAGAGCAAGCATTACCTTTGAGTTCAAAATCTGCATTAGCTCACGCGCTGATGCAACTGATCGCGAGTCAACTGTAGGCTACAAACAGACGTTCTAAGCTTCTTTTAGGGTTCATAGCGTTTATTGGGTGGTAAAATCACCACCCAGTTCAATCATTTTCATTTTTACGCTACGCAGTCCGAAAACTGTCCGTTAAACTACTGCGCTTAATGGACAATACCCAAACCATCTGAAGGGTATAAATATTTGCTCACAAGCATGTGGTAACTAAAAGGAAATCGAGTCATGGCCGTCAATAAGAAAATCAATCGTCGTGAAGAGATTCTACAAGCACTCGCTGAAATGCTGGAATCTAACGATGGCGCATCACGCATCACCACAGCAAAGCTAGCCAAACAAGTGGGCGTTTCTGAAGCGGCTTTGTACCGTCATTTTCCGAGTAAAGCACGGATGTTTGAAGGCTTGATTGAGTTTATTGAAGAGTCTTTAATGTCGCGGATTAATCGCATTTTGGATGAAGAGAAAGATACACTCAACCGCATCCGCTTAGTGCTACAGCTTATCTTGGCTTTTTCGGAACGTAACCCGGGCTTGACACGAATTTTATCCGGCCATGCTCTAATGTTTGAAAATGAGCGACTGCGTGAACGGATCAACCAACTGTTCGAACGCATAGAAACGTCACTACGCCAGATCCTTCGCGAACGTAAACTGCGTGAAGGTAAATCCTTCCCCGTCGACGAAAGCATTTTAGCCGCTCAACTGCTTGGCCAAGTGGAAGGAAGCCTAAATCGCTTTGTGCGATCTGACTTTAAATACCAACCGACGGCAAATTTTGAAGAGTATTGGGCATTATTAAGCGCTCAGATTCAGTAAAAACAAACCACCACCGTCGTGACAAAGAATCATCATCAGTGAAAGAATCAAGAGTAATGAGCAAAGAAAAATACGGTAAACCTGAGTTTTCCCTCTCGCTACTGCACCCTAAATATTGGGGCGTGTGGCTTAGCTTTGGGCTACTCGCTTTAGTGGTCAACCTGCTTCCTTATTCTGCGTTACTAAAAATAGGACGCAGCATGGGCGCGTTTGGAATGCGCTTTGCTAACAAGCGAGTACACATTGCCACGCGTAATCTACAGCTATCTTTTCCAGAGAAAAGTGCAGGTGAGATTGAGCATATTGTTAACGAAAACTTTAAAAACACTGGCATGGCACTGATAGAAACCGGAATTACTTGGTTTTGGCCGACTTGGCGTTTTGCTCGCCTACTTGATGTGAAAGATGTCAGCGCCCTTTTGCAACTCAAACAAGAAAAACGTGGCGCACTGCTGTGTTGCGTACATGCGTTAAATTTAGAAATTACGGCACGTGCTTTTGGTGTAATAGGCCTTGAAGGCTATGGCGTTTACCGCCCACACAGCAACCCTGCGTATGAATTTATCCAATACCGTGGTCGCACACGCAATGGCAATAAACTTATCTACCGCACCGACATTAAACAGATGATCCGCGTACTCAAACAGGGCGAGCGCCTATTTTATCTACCCGATCAAGATTACGGCCATAACAAATCGGTGTTTGTTCCCTTCTTTGCGGTCAAAGAAGCGTGTACCACCACAGGCACCAGTATTCTGGCTTATACTAGCCAATGTGCGATTGTCCCTGGTTCAGGGTTTCGAAACGCCAACGGAAAATATGAAATCATCGCCGATAAAACCATTGATGGCGACTATCCAAAAGATGACATGACCGCCGCCGCCGCTTACATGAATAAATACGTTGAAGAAGTGATTCTACGCGCACCAGAACAGTGGATGTGGCTGCATAAGCGTTTTAAATCTTTGCCAGATGAAACGTTAACTAACTCTCGCTATTTATAACTAGAAAAAGGTTTTGCTTTCAATGAGCAACAACGAAAACAGCACAGACAAACACTTGCACAACCCCACATTCCAATGGTCTTTTTTACACCCAAAACATTGGGGAACTTGGATTGGGATCTTCTTTGCCGCTCTGTTCGCCTTTATGCCACCCGTATGGCGAGATAGGCTAGCACGCAAATTATCCACCTTTGCGGTACGTAAAAACGGCCGTGTTGTACGCCGCACGCGAGTGAATCTGGAAAAATGCTTTCCTGAAAAATCCCCGCAAGAACGCCAGGCTATTTTGGAAGAAACCTTTGTCAAAGCAGCACAATACATGCTCGGTTATTCGGAGTTTTTGGTTCGTTCCACAAAACACAATCAGCAACGCGGCATCATGATTGGTGAAGAGAACTTATTGCCATTGTTAGATGCTGGCGAGAACGTGATTATCCTCGCTCCTCACGCTTGGGCGGTCGATTACCCTGCGGTAATGCTTGCTGCAAAAGGCTATAAAGTAACCACCATCATGAAGCCACAGCGCAATCCTATCGGTGATTGGTTAATGCACGTCCAACGCATGCAATATGGCGGGCGTATTTTTGCGCGTGATGCAGGGGTAAAACCGTTTGTACGTTCAATTAAAGATGGATACTTAGGCTACTGGCTGCCCGATGAAGACTTTGGCCCGGCCAACTCGGTCTTTGTTCCATTCTTTGGCACTGAAAAAGCCACGTTAAAAGGTTTTGGTAAAATGGCGCGCCTATCAAAGGCGAAAGTCGTGCCAATTTTGCCTGCTTATAACGATAAAACCTGTAAGTACGAAGTGCATATTTTGCCTGCATTAGAAAACTTTCCAACGGGCGATGAAGAGCAAGATGCACGCGCTATGAATAAGGCGATTGAAGATTTAGTCACACCACGCCCAGAACAGTACATGTGGAATTTATCACTGTTGAAAACGCAGCGTGATGGCTCGGAAATTTACGATAACTCGCACCATGGCGATCAAAGTTAATCGCTAGAATGACTAAACTAATAGCAAACAAGCCCCGAGCGACAAACTCGGGGCTTTTACTTTTCAATAAGTGGCTCTACGATTCGCAAATAAGTTGATGCTTAAATTCCGTACTGCGCACGATACGCTTTTACCGCCTCAAGGTGCTTAGCATCTGCCCCTTTCTCTTCAAGGTAAGTAACCAGATCGGTCAGGCTAACAATTGAGATGATCGTGCAACCAAAATCACGCTCGACTTCTTGAATTGCAGAAAGCTCTCCTTTGCCTTTTTCTTGGCGGTCAATTGCTACCAAAACACCAGCAAGATCCGCACCGTTAGCTTGAATGATTTCCATCGACTCACGAATGGCAGTACCAGCTGTAATGACATCATCCACCAGCATAATGCGCCCTTCTAATGCGCTACCGACCAAGTTACCGCCCTCACCGTGGTCTTTCGCTTCTTTACGGTTAAAGCAATACGGCGTATCAACATCATGATGATCAGCCAACGCTACTGCAGTTGTAGTCGCAATTGGGATCCCTTTGTACGCAGGTCCAAATAGCACATCAAACTCAATCCCAGAATCGACCAAAGCAGCGGCATAAAAACGCCCTAAGCGCGCTAAATCACGGCCAGTATTAAACAAGCCAGCGTTAAAGAAATAAGGGCTTTTTCGGCCAGACTTCAAAGTAAACTCGCCAAACTTCAAGACTTCTTTTTCTAGTGCAAATTCAATAAATTCACGCTGGTATGCTTTCATGATTTTCTCTCTCTTAACTCATACACTTTGGTTTATTTCGCTTTCTCAACAAGAACAACCCCCTCCTAGCCTCCCCCTAAAAGGGGGAGGTACTAAAGTGGTGCTCACCTCCCCCGAAAAAGGAGAGGTACTAAGATGGTGCTCGCCTCCCCGAAAAAAGAGAGGTACTAAGATGGTGCTCGCCTCCCCGAAAAAAGAGAGGTACTAAGATAATGCTCGCCTCCCCTAAAAGGAGAGGTACTAAGATAATGCTTGCCTCCCCTAAAAGGGGAGGTACTAAGATGATGAATTCCCTCCCCTCAAGGGCAATATTAGGAACACTTCCTTTATTCCCTCTCCTTATAGGGGAGGGTTAGGGTGGGGTCATCACGTACAACAATACAATGAATAAAACGGGCAAAAAAATAGCCCCCAACTGGGAGCTACTTGATCAATCTAATAACGATGCTTTCTGCGCTTCAACAATATCAGCGATACCTTTCTTGGCAACGGCCAGTAAATCCATCAGCTCTTCATGGCTAAACGGTTCACCCTCTGCGGTGCCTTGAATTTCAATCATCTTACCGTTTTCAGTCATCACCACATTCATATCGGTATCAGCGGCAGAATCTTCCACGTATTCCAAATCACATAAAATGTTTTCACCCAAGATGCCAACTGAGACAGCAGCAACATGGCCTTTCATTGGATTCTTCTTCAATTTACCGCTAGCAACCAGATGAGCAAACGCATCCGCCAGTGCCACACTTGCGCCCGTAATTGATGCAGTGCGAGTACCGCCATCCGCTTGAATAACGTCGCAGTCAACCGTGATCATCACCTCTGGCATTGCCTCTAAATCCACCACAGCACGTAAGCTGCGAGCGATGAGACGTTGGATCTCCATGGTGCGGCCACCTTGTTTACCGTTGGTCGCTTCACGACGAGTCCGTGAATGGGTTGCACGTGGCAGCATGCCGTATTCGGCAGTAACCCAACCTTTACCCTGACCTTTCAACCAGCGAGGAACACCCTCTTCGACAGTGGCATTACACAATACTTTGGTATTACCAAATTCCACCAATACTGACCCTTCAGCATAAGCAGTGTAGTTGCGAGTGATTTTAATTGGGCGAATTTGATCGGCCGCGCGGTCATTTGGACGCATAGTGCATCTACCTTTTATCGGGTGAGACGGAATCGATTGGGGCGAGATTATAGCGGATTAGCCGCCTTGACGCTAGGTTGGTCACCCTTTGCATTGGCGTGAACCTAGTACACGCGTGAAGCTAGTGCTAACATACCTCTCGTTTGATATTTCATCTTCGTGAGCAAAGGACAAATCAATGATTTACAGCATGACCGCGTACGCGCGTAAAGAAGTTAAAGGTGATTGGGGTACCGCGGTATGGGAAATTCGCTCGGTAAACCAACGTTATCTTGAAACCTACTTCCGCCTGCCGGAACAATTTCGTGGTCTTGAGCCTGTACTGCGTGAACGCTTTCGCCAACGTTTAGCGCGCGGCAAAGTAGAATGTCACTTACGTTATGAAGCAAACCCTGCGGCTAAAAGTGAGCTGAATATCAATGAAGCACTCGCCAATCAAGTGATTAAAGCCGCCAACCAAGTAATGCACATGACGGGCGAGTTAAGCCGCATTAATCCATTTCAAATCATGCAGTGGCCCGGCGTAATGGAAACGCCAGAACAAGACATGGACAGCATTAATAAAGCCTTATTAGCAGGCTTTGATGACGCAATCATTGAATTCATTGACGCACGTGGCCGTGAAGGTGACAACATGAAGGCGTTAATCGAACAACGCCTGACGGCGATCAGTGAAGAAGTGGTAAAAGTGCGCGCACGCATGCCAGAAATCCTGCAATGGCAACGTGAACGTCTATTGACTAAGTTTGAAGAAGCAAAGATTGAGCTTGATGCAACGCGCGTCGAGCAAGAGCTGATTTTACTTGCACAAAAGTCAGACGTTGCCGAAGAGTTAGACCGCCTCGATTCGCATGTCAAAGAAGCACGTAATGTGCTCAAAAAAGGCGGCTCATGCGGCCGTAAGCTCGATTTCATGATGCAAGAATTTAACCGCGAATCGAACACGTTAGCCTCGAAATCAATCAGCACCGACATCACGGCCTCCGGCGTCGAACTTAAGGTTCTGATTGAGCAAATGAGAGAGCAGATCCAAAACATCGAATAGTTTTTCAGCTTCGGCGATTCAGATTAAGTTGATGACGATGGATAAAAACACGGAAGGCACCATGGCCTTCCGTTATCTAATTAACTCACAAAGTAACCATGCAGGCTACTTACTGACACTGATCATTTCGTTGAAGTACTCGACTTGCTGTTCCATGCTCAGACTTTGATTATTTGAACCCAACGCCCAGATAAAGAAACCACCGTAACCATTCTCTTTTTGCCACTTGGCACGGTTGAGGTTGTTTTCACGGCTCTCCACAAAATTGCCGTTTGGCCCCCACTGGCTATTGATCGTATTGCCCAAAACAATTTTCGACTTATCTCCAATGTATTGAGCGTAATTGGCCATCGCGACATCGTAGAGGAAGTTTTGGCCGGCGTCATAGGTCATGACGTTGAAGAAATCGAAATCGTTCTTGGTTGCTTGTAACAGATCGATCACTTCACCATGGTGAGACGAGCGACCTGATGGCTCAACGTAAGAACAATTTTCAAACACACTTGAATCCATGCATGCCACAGGATCAGCACCGACATGGTATGTGGTCAGCGACAACACTTTATTGTCTCCCACTTTTTGGCGTATCAGCTTAATCAATGCGGTTAGGTCTTGGTTCTCTTTATCGGTAATGCGCGCTGCTTTCTCGAAGTCGAAGTCAAGACCATCGATTTGCACATAACCCGCTAATTGGTACTTGCTGTAATCACATTGGCCATCACCACCCGTCGCAAGGCAGTCACCCACTACCTCTTCTGGTTTTAGGTTCTTCTTATAGACAGGGAAGGGTTTGTTGACCAATTCAACTAGGCCATTGGCCACCGCCTCCCGATTTGCATCGCTACCAATCGCAGACCAAATACTTTCATAAGTTTGACCACCAAACGCGACCATCATGGTGACATTGCTATTATCGTGTTTTAAGGTTGACCACGCTAAGTACTGAGATGGCATCCAATCTGGGTTGTAACTTGGTGGGGTTACCATGTCATCAGAAATCGTAATGTTGCCGCTAGCATCCCATTTACCGAACGATAATAAATAACCGTCACCTTCAGAATTAAACAGTTTTTCATAATCGTTTAATCCCCAAGAAGTGAGATAACTAATGGCACGGTCTGGGTTATCGGCAAGGCCACCACCACCGGTACTCTCTTTCACTGTAATATTGGATGGGGCTGACATTTGCTCTTGATTGGCACTGTTGAGCGCCTTTGCGTAAATAGCGTAGTTGCCTGCTTGCGCTCCAATCCACTCATATTCATAAGGTGCTTCGGTGTCTTGATTCAGTACCTTGCCGTTGGCAATAAACGTCACGGACGTCACCTCGCCTTCATAGCTCTTAGCATCCGCTTTGATTGAGATCGCTCGGCCTTCAAAGAAACTTGAACCGTCTACAGGGGCAGAGAGTGACACCAGCAGATCTTTATCAGTAATGGCAATCGAAATCGGTGCAGTTTGAGCACTTGCACCTTGATCGTCATACGCGGCAACCGTGAGTGTGTATTGTCCTTCAACTTGAGCAGGCACAGTGATGGTATAGAGATCGCCCGAAGAAGAGGTGGATGTTGCAACGACTTCGCCATTCAATTGAACATCGACACGCGCCACTTGGGTATCGTCGCTCGCCTCAACGACCACCTCAAATGGCTGATTGGGTGCTATTTTTTGTCCATTTTCTGGCGATTGAACATGCACTTCAGGAACAGGGTTAGGATCGCACTCACCAACGTCATTCCATGCATCTTTCCATGCATCTGGATAATTTGGATGCCCAGTACCCGGTGTCCATACTGGGTTACCACACCAACCTGCGATTTTACATGCGTAGATATGGCCAATATTGGTTACCTCATCTCCCACTTGATAGCTCACGCCATCTTGGTACTGAGCAACGTCACCGCAACTACCACTCACATCAGTAACCGTAATCGTCAGATTTTTTTGTGTTACATGCCGTTCATCATCTTGCGCTTCAACACGTAATGCAGCGCTTCCGGCCGTTTGAGGGGTCCAGTCACAAGAGAACACTTGCTCTGTTTTGGCATCGATACTGCAAACTTCGGTGTCATTAGCAAAAAATTTAACGGTAGCCAGATCATTATCAGCATCGGTCACTTCAGCAGAGATCGTCAAACTTGTGCCTTGTGGGTGGGATGATCCCGCTTCTGGGGAAATGAACTCAACGACCGGAGGATTAGGCGCCGTCGATTCTGACTCGACAGAAACAGGCACGCTTTGCTCAGAGAGCTTATCGCCTTCCTCATTGAACGCGATAACTGAAATGGAAGCGGCTCCTATTTCTTTCGGTTGCCACACTTGCTGATACTCGGTGACACCTTGCTTCAATGGTTGTTGAGCAATTTTGTCTTGGTTAGCCCAAAACTCAAGCTTACCGGCACTCTCACCATCAATACGAGCCATAATGCTAACGTCTGTGCCCGTGTATACCACTGAATTTGGCGCTGGAGAGAGAATATCTAGCGAAAAATCGGGCGGTGGTGTGATGCCCCCTTCCATTTTCACAATAACAGAATCTTCAAAAGCACTCAGGTTTTCCAATGAACCAGCAAAAGCTATCGTCAAGGAGAGTGATTCTGAGGAATTCAGAACGCTGTCAACCCAAGCACCTTCAGGGAATTTAAGCGCCACTGAATGGAGAATACCGCCCGCTTGAGCAGTATGAGATAGACTCCACGTAGGATGAGATAGCGCCGATGATTGCCAACCTATATCGTTAATCGCAATGGGTAATACAAATTCGATGACCGCATCGCGCATATCCGCTGACTCTGCTCCTGTATTTTTAATCGCTAAGGTGTAAGTGCTCCACCACTGCCCCTCTGACTCAGCTACCGCATCCGCGCTAAACTCAACAGCAATAGCCTGAGATATTGGGTTTAGCAATAGACCCGAAAAAAGCATGGTTAGGCCTAAGACCCGGTAATAGTTTTTGTCGGCCATTGAGACTGGCGTGTTTTTTTGATTAAACATTATTTTATACCCTCATATTAAATTTATAATATTCAGTATATTTATTAGCACCACCGTTAATAATTAACATCAACAATTTTCGTTTAAAATAATTTTTGGAATGACAATCAATATTTATTTAAAATCTAAATAATCGGCATGAATGCATTAAATTATATTGATTACATTTTAAGATAAATTAAAAACATGAAAAAACCTGATTTTTTATTCTAATTAAATGTAAAAACAAATATTATATTATCTATGTTTAAATAAGTGACATTAATCCAAGAAAAATATAACAAAGTGATAAGTTTCATCATAAAAATGAGCCCCCAATAGGAGGCTCATTTTATTTTTAGATTGCAGAGGTAGTGCTGGGTAATATCTTAACACTCAGTCGTTTGTCTGCTTGTAAATATTGATTAGCAACATGACGCAGATCATTCGTACTCACCTGATTGATGGCGTGACGAACCTCCTGCCAACGACTATAGCGATGCGGATAAGTTTGAGTTAACGATGCGACATCAAGCCAAAATACATTCTTTTCTGGCAGGCTATCTAACCATTGTAGAAGCGGTTGTTTCGCTCGTTGCAACATATCAGCATCAATGCCATGATCAGCTTTCACTCGAGACAATACCGCATCGAAACTCTCTTCCACTAATTTAAGTTGCGTTGTGTCTGTCACACTGAACAGCCCCAAATAACCAAATCCTGTGGGAAGAAAATCATTGCTGCTAAATGGGTAAGGTGAGTAACTCGCGCCAGCCTTTTCTCTCACTTCTTCCGTCAACAAAATACTGAGAACCTCTTCAAGCAGCATCAGTTTTGCGTAGTGTTCGGCATTCACCTTATCAGTCGTTGGCCACAGCCAAGCCAATGCCGCGGCATTGGCTGAACCTTGATGCTCAACAATATGTGATGCAGGCACTGGTGGAAACTCAACGCGCTCAACTTGCAGCTCTTTTTCTGGATGACGCGGCAAAGCGCCCAGTGTTTTAGCAACCGATCGAATCGTTTTCTCTTCGTCAAGATCACCCACAATGGCTATTTCTAAAAGGCCTTTATCTACCGCCGAGGCAAACACTGGAACTAATTCTGAAAAATGACGCTTTAACAGTTCCTCGTCATGGCTACGAAATCGTGGGTCGTCAGGGTGCAATAATTCAGGTAACACCGTCCAAAATGCCTCTTCTGGCGTCGTGTTCTGGCTGTTACTCGCTGCCAGTACTCGTTGACGAAATTGGTTCATCCCCTCTTCTCGCCAGCCCGGGCTCGTTAAAAATGCCGTTTGCAGTGCTAACTGTTGGTCAAGCGACGCTTGATTGGTGAAATCCTGACTCGCAAAACCAAGCGTTCCGACATTGAACCCCGTCGTCACATTGGCAGCAGAAAAGAGATGAATTAACTGCTGAAACGAATGCTGCTCTAACCCACCAGCAACAAAGCCATCATTAAACAGTGCCTGAATGCCCTCTTTTCTAGGTAACGGATATTCGCCAAAACCTAATGCAAGATTGAGGTAGATGACGTTTTTCTCTAACTCAGTTGGCTTGATGTTGAGCTTAACGCCATTGGCAAATTTCAACATCCGAATCCCCGTTTCGGGATCTCGCTTGTCGTGAACGAGCGTGCCCGCCTCACCAAATTCACGGTAGGCAAATGCCTCGACCGATGATATTTGATAAGGCTCTACTGGCTGTTTTTGGCTTTGTTCATATACATCGAGTAGCGTTTGATTGATTTTCTCAACCTTGTATGGCCCAGAAAGATAAATCCACGGCTTACCTTGCCAACGTTCTGTAAGCAGGTCGTGCAATCGAGCGGCGGTGATTTGAGGTTGATAAGCTTCAAAAAGAGCAAGCGCGAACGTCGGTTCAATCGGGACAAATTGCTGAGCATCACTTGTCACTAGGCCTTGCGCAATCGAAAAACTATGCAAAGTATCGCTACTTGCTGCTCTTTGCTGATAATCAGCATGTATTGCCTTGATCGCTTGATCAATTTCGTTCTGATTAAAGCCGTATCGAATCGCTTGTCGCACCGTCTGTTCAAGTAATGTCAGCCCATGCCGCCACTGCTCGGGCAAGGTTACCAGTGACAATTCCATCCGTGATGCGATACCGAAATCTTGTTCAATATGAACAAAAGCATTCGTTATCCCCTCTTGGTCTATCAGATGGGGAAGTAACCGTTGGTAGAGTAAGTTCGACAATATTGATTCAAGGATCATTTCATGGCGACTTTCAACGCTATCTGCTTGTCGCTCTTGTGGTGCAATCACACCAAGCGAAATTTGGGTCGGCAAACGAGCATCAAAGAAAGCATCAGCTTGCAAGTGTGTCCTTACTGCAGGCAACATCAAATGGTCAGCCCGTAGCGGTACTGCATCCCGGTGAGGTACCCAGTTAGAAAAAAGTCGTTTGATCTGCTCTTCGGCCTGAGCAACATCAAGGTCTCCCACCACAATGATTGTGGTGCGCTCTGGCGTGTAAAAGCGTTGATAGAGTGAACGTAACTGCTCTGAGCTAGCATGTTTTACTACATCGAGATCACCAATTGGCAAACGTTTTGACAAAGGGCTCCTCGGATATAAGAAGCTCAGCTGTTGACGATAATTCTCAACATCAGCGGAATTTCTCTCTTTCCATTCCGCCACAACAACCGGTTTTTCTTGCTCCAACGCCTTTGGCTCAAGCTTAAGGCGATCCGCAATCTCTCTCATAAGCCACAAACCAGTTGCTACTTTTTGTGAGTCTCCTTGAGCAATATTGAACTCATACACGGTTTGATTGAATTGAGTCACCGCATTGGTATCGGATCCAAAACTTAATCCTAAGCGTTCAAGTTGGCGAATCATCTCCCCTTCGGCTACAGAGTCCGAACCTTTAAACGCCATGTGTTCTAAAAGATGCATCAAGCCTTGTTCTTGATCTGACTCAACTAAAGAACCACCCGCAATGCGCATACGCATAATGACAGCATGAGCAGGAGTCGTGTTATGGACTAATTGGTACCTTAAGCCGTTTTCAAGCTGACCTTCGTGAATGCGATGACTTTTAGGTAACTCCGTCGATAGCGAACTGGCCGATATGACAAGCAGCAATAATAAGCTCAATGGGTGAAAAAATAGAATATTACGCAAATTAAGATTCTCAGTATGTATGGGACGACACTCATTCGAATTGAGCGCTTATTATCACCCATTTATTGAACTTATAAATACATCAAGACAATTCCATACAAAACCGTACAATATTTTCAACATCATGCCATAGTGATCAAACGCGTATCACACCCCCTTGAATATCAGCTTAGCTGGCTTATATTGCTCTACAAAAACTTTGTGCAATAACGTAGCCAAATCACAAGAAAACACAGTATTATCACCCCTTATTCCACATACTTCGTGGAGATCATAAACGGAATAATTATGGAAAATATCGTCGAAAAACTACTCTATTCAGCGCGCTGGATTATGGCTCCTATCTATTTGGGGTTAAGTTTAGTGCTGCTGGCATTAGGCATTAAATTTTTCCAAGAAGTGTTTCATCTGCTACCTAACATCTTGAGCACCGATGAAGTCAGCCTGATTTTAGTGACACTTTCTTTGATTGATATTTCATTGGTTGGTGGGTTGATTGTGATGGTAATGTTTTCAGGCTATGAGAATTTTGTCTCTAAAATTGATATCGCCGAAGAGGATGATAAGCTCGGCTGGCTCGGAAAATTAGACACAGGATCGTTGAAAAATAAGGTTTCGGCATCGATTGTCGCCATCTCCTCAATTCATTTGCTGAAAGTCTTCATGAACACTGAAAATATCGACAGTGAAAAAATCAAGTGGTACTTACTGCTGCACATTACCTTTGTCTTATCGGCCTTTGCGATGGGTTATTTAGATAAAATCACCAAAAAATAGCCGCAAGCCCTGTATTCACAGGGCTATTCGTTAACACTATCGATGCCAATGGTAAATAGACTGAGCTTATTTTGAACGATTGACCAACAGTAACAGCAAGAAATAGCTCCCACCGAGAATCGCCACCAGCGTGCCAGCCGCAATTTGCATCGGATAAACGATCACCTGTCCGAACCAATCTGCCCACAACATTAATGATGCACCGACTAAACTTGCCACCAGCAGTTGGGTTTTACTTTGCTGTGCGCCTAGCATCATCGCCATGTGTGGCGCAATCAAACCCACAAACGACACTGGCCCCATCGTCGCCGTCACCAGCGCACATAACAGCGCCACAATGGTCAATAAAATCAAACTGGTGCTTTGCGCATTAACGCCGCGCGCACTGGCAAAACGACGACCAATGGAGATTAAAGTCAGCCAACGCGACAGCGCGATGGCGGCTGCGGCCAGCAACAGCACCAAAACAGCCAGCAACAGCGCTTGGTCAGGCGTAACGCGATAGGTTGAGCCTGCTAACCACTGTAAAATTCGATAACTGTCTTCTGACCCTTTAGCCAAGCAAAATTGCACTAAGGATTCAAGTAATGCGGTGATGGCTATCCCGGTTAAAATCAAACTCGACGCGGCGTATTGATGGCGCTTACCCAGCACAACTAATGCCGCCAACACCAGCAAACTACCCAACAACGCTGTCACCCAATGAGCGGCTAACAAGCTTTGACCTAAAAAGAGATTGGCAAACACCAACGCAAACGTCGCCCCTGACGAGACCCCTAAAATATCTGGGCTGGCTAACGGGTTGTATATCAAACGTTGCAAAATGCTACCTGCTAGGGCAAGACCAATACCGGCACACAATGCGGTAAGCATGCGCGGCCAGCGTAATGACCACTGATAGCTGCTTGGCAGTGCCAATTGCCAACTGAGTTCGTTCATTTGAAACAACGTATGCAACCCAAGTCCTGCCAGCATCATTAACAACAACCCCAATAGTGCGACACGGCTTAATGATGCGCGCGACTGAGGCAGTGAGATAGTCAAGGTATCTTGCGCCTTGAGCTGACGGCGACTAAACCAGATCAATGCGGGCGCGCCAATCGCCGCGGCTGTGATACCGCTGGCGATGACTTGCGTAGTCCATAGGCTCAACCACATTGCGAGCATATCGGTTAATAAAAGCAGTAACGCGCCAAGCAGTAAGCTCGAATAGAGCTCTTGTTTGGGCGTTCTTGCCCCCATAGCACGGGCGATGTTTGGCGTGAGTAGCCCGATAAAACTGATGACGCCCACCGCTGTAATCGAGGCTGAAACCAACCAAATCCCGAGCACCATTAAGATTAAAAATGCAGGAATGACAGGCAGACCACGAGCCGCAGCACCTTGATGACCTAAACGCAATAACGTCAGAACCCTTGGCGCAAACAGTAAAATCAATAAGGAGACCGATAACCGCGGCAGCAACCACTGCACCCAATCCCAGCCATTTTGCGCCAGATCGCCCGCGCCCCACATGAAGGCGTTTTTGGCGTATTGTTCATTGAGTAGAATCAGTGCCGTCGCAATCGCGCCAAGTAGCAGGTTCACCACCATGCCTGCCACAATCAACGGCAAGCCCGTCATGTTACGCACGCCCGCAATCACCACGATCAACGCAAATGCGAGCAAAGCACCACTCATTGCCGCCAACGCGCTGTAACTGGCAACTAGGCTTGGAAAACCAATGTTGAGAATAATCAGCGCCAGCCAAGCTCCAGATGAGGTGCCCAGCGTCAATGGTGAAGTGAGGTTATTCTGCGTCAGTTGTTGCATCACACTGCCGACCAAACCTAACATCGCGCCCACCAGCAACGTCATCACCAAACGGGGCAATTGACCATATAGGAAATTGAACTCCGCAAAAGAGCTCGCTTCACGTTGCGCCCACAACAGTTGCCATTGCGTGACTAGATCAACGCCATTGCCAATTTGCACACTGAGCATCGCCGCAAGCAGCAGCGCACTACTCAGTACGAGAAACAGTTTTCCGTTCATGACTTAGGCGCAACCTCAAGCAAACTGCGTGTCAGCGCTTCTGCAATGTATTGTAGTGACATCGCGCCGCCGTAGTTCCAGACACTCTCAACCGAGTTCACTCGCGCTTGACGCACAAACGGCATCGCTTGCCAAAGCATTGATTTTTCTAGCTGTGCTTGCTGGGCAAATGGCAAGAAATAGAGCACATAACCTTGCTCAACATACTGCAGATCCGTTAACCGATGTTGCACAATCCCCCACTCTTTGGCGGGCTGAGGCAGCGCTTCATGCAAGCCCAATTGCTTCAACACATAATGAGTGGTGGAGTTTTCACCGTAAAGGAACACCGAGGTTGGATTAGCAAAACGCATCGCCACCACCGCGGGTGTTTGATGAGAAAATGCGATGTCAATTTGTGCTCTTAACTGCGCAAAACGTTCCGTCATTGTGGTCAGTTTTTGCTCGGCGAGCGCTTGCTTGTCAAAGAGCTGCGCTAATTGGCGAAAATGGTCAATCGCGACTGCGCCACTGTTATCATTGGCTTGAAAATTAGAGAAATAGAGCACCGGAGCAATGCGCTCTAACGGTGTGATTAAATCTTGCTGCGGCGCAGCAGCGAGAATGAGATCTGGTTTCAGTGCAGCAATTTTTTCCAAATTGGGTTCAACACGCGTGCCGATATCTTCTACCCCTTGCGGCACTTGCGGTTTGACAACCCAATCTTGATAACTGGCAAGCTCTGGCGCGCCAACGGGTGTGATACCCAGTTCAATCACTTGCTCAAGTAAATCCCAATTGAGCACCACCACACGTTGTGGCCGCTGCTGTAGAGTTTGCTCTCCGCGGCTGTCGTGTACGGTCAATGGCGCGCTAAAAGCGACACTCGAAAAAACAGAGAGTAAGCCAGCAACCAGCCAGCGCTTTACAAGGTTTAAGCACATACAATCGCGACCTTATGCGTGTGAGAATCTGAATTGGACATTGGGTGATCCAGCAGTTGGATCGGCGTTTGATAAAGCGCCGATAAACGTGCTTCATCGGCCAATAAAGAGGCATCGCCTTCAAAAGCAACCTTGCCCTGCTTGAGCGCGACAATGTGGGTCGCGTAACGTAGCGCAAGGTTCAGATCATGCAAAATGACGATAATTCCGTAGCCTTGTGTCTGGTTTAATTGCGCAAGCAGAGCCATTAACTGATATTGGTGCTGCACATCTAACGCTGAAGTTGGCTCATCTAAAATCAGCACCGGAGACTGCTGCGCCAACAGCATCGCCACCCAAGCGCGTTGCCTTTCACCACCAGACAATTCATCGGCCAAGGTATAGGCAAATTCAGTGACGCCGGTTTGGGCGATCGCTTGATCGATGATCACTTCATCCTGATTTTGCCAGCGACCAAAAGGACCACGCCACGGAAAACGCCCAAGGCGCACTAACTCTCGTACCGTTAACCCCGCTGAAGTTGGCAATTTTTGTGGCAAAAACGCCACCGCTTTAGCCAGCGCTCTGGCGCTGAGCTCGGCAATCGGCTGCTGGTTAAGTAACACGTCGCCACGGTCAGGTGCTTGCTGACCAGAAATCAAACTCACCAGCGTGGATTTACCAGAGCCATTATGGCCGAGTACCACAGTTAACTCTGTGGTGGGAATATTCAGTGATTCAATGGATAAAATGCTTCGTCCACCGCGTACCACTTGAACATTTGATAAGGTAAACATCACTCTCCCCCAAAAATCGAACCACCTAAAACACACATCCCCGCCGGCGCGGGAATGTTCAAAAACCGTCAAACTCACCTTCAGCGAAGGTGAGTTCATGCTGGCTTACCAGCGGTAATTCACGCTTGCCACCATACGACGTGATTCGCCGTAATAGCAGGTTCCGAAATCACAACCAGCAAGGGACTCGTCATCCAAAATATTATTGAGGTTAACCTGCACATCCCACTGTGTATTGATGGCGTAGCTTGCCATTGCATCCCACAGCATATAAGCAGGCACCTTTTTATCGAGCGAGGCATCCACAGACGTTCCGGTATAACGCACGCCAGAGCCCAACGTCAGCCCCTCAATCCCAAGGCCTGCAAAATCATAGCTCGCCCAACCTGTCGCTAAGTGGCGCGGAATCATCGACTTGCGCTTCTGGCTCGTTCCTTCACCCGTATGAGCATCGAGATAGGTGTAGCTGGCATTCAGCATCAGATTCTCTGTCACAGCCATGCGAGCTTCCACTTCGAACCCTTGCGTATTGGTTTTTGTGCCCGATTGACTGGTGGTTAACGCGCCATTGCTGCCGACGGTAGAGGCGGTTGCGTTTTTCTGGTCGATATCAAACCACGCCAGATTGACATAGCCATCGAGCCAGCTTGGCATGTATTTCACACCCACCTCGGTTTGGTTGCTCTCAACGGGTTTGTAGAGTTTGTTGGTGGTGAAATCTAAGCTGCTGATCACATAGAAAGATTCTGAGTAGCTCACATAAGGTGACAAACCGTTATCGGCTAAATAGATCAAACCGCTGTTTAATGACAGTTGGCCATCATCAAGCTCATCTTTATTCAAACCTTTGCTTTCAACATCAATTTTGTCGTAGCGGCCACCTAAATTCAGCACCCATTTCTGTTGCCATTTCGTTTGATATTGCGCGTACACACCCAGTTGCTGTTTGACAATCTCATTGTCATACAAGCTGCTTGAGAGATCAGGCACATTGCCGTAGGTCGGATTAAGGCTGTTGATCACGCCCACCTGTGAACCAGTGCCATTACCCAGCCATTTATTTTGGTGATACTGAATGTCAAACCCGGTCAGTAAGCGATGTTCAAATTGGCTACTTTGCCATTGTGCTTGGGCGTTGTTATCTAAGGTTACGCTGTGTGCATCGCCATCATTGATCAAGGTATAACGTGCCAATGTGTATGGGTCGCTGTCTTGCCAAGCATTTTGATAGGCCGAAGAGCTTCGTAGGTACAGATCAACATAGGCGTAGTTGAAGTTTTGCTTGAGGCTCCAAGTGTCGTTCAGTTGATGAGAGAGTTGGTAGCCGAACGACAGTTGTGTTTTATCGAAATCATCGTGATCCGGCTCGCCAAAGTTGCGGTTAGGCGCAATCGTCTCACCATTGGGCAGCGCCATTAATGTGCCATCGCTTGGGAAGAAACCGTTTTGTGGCACGCCGTTATCTTTTAAGAAAGTGGCCATCAGCGTTAGCGTGGTTTGATCTGATAAATCGACAGCGTAGCTTGGCGCAACATAAACGCGCTGGCTCTCAATGCCATCCAATTCACCCTCTTTTTGATTAACCATCGCCACCAAGCGGTAGCGCTGGCTGCCATCTTGGTTGGCCCAATCGGCAATATCGACACCCAACTGCTGGTAATTTTTATTCCCCACCGACAGAGATACGGAATGCTGCGCGCCATCAGTCGGCTTTTTCTGCACCACGTTGGCAATACCGCCCGGCATGGACTCACCATACAGCACAGAAGATGGGCCTTTCACCAATTCAACTTGCTCTAAACCAAAGGGTTCAACCGTCCAAGCAAAGAAACCTTCTTTATAAAGACGGTTACCATCGAGATAGACACTCGGTTCAAAACCACGCACAAACATCCATTCGGCGTCGTTATCCGCGCCATAAGGTGAGGTGTACCCCGGCGTATAGCGCAATGCTTCATCCAGTTTTTGTACGTTATGCTGGTCGAGTTCATCACGTTCAATGACAGTGACCGACTTTGCGGTTTCTTGTGTCGGGGTATCGACTTTCAATGCCGATGCCGTTACCACGATCGTGTCTAAAACTGGTGGCGGTGTTTGCTCAGCTTGTGCCGTAGCCGAAACCATGAACAGACAAGGTAATGCGCTGATTTTTAATATGTTGTGAATTGCTGTCCCCAGCAAGCTTGGGCGAATGAGATCCATTAAAGGATACCTCCTGCTTTAATTAGTTTGAGAAACGTTTTTATTATCATTATTATTGCCCGTCATTTTACTGATAAATTCAATATTTAACAGATAAAAATAAGAATGAATCTCACTCGCACATCACCATAAGTTGATCACCTATGTTTCAATGGTTTGAAAATCTCACGACGGCGTTTCCTAAAGAAGAGCCGCAACAACCGCCTAACTCCTTATTAGCCTTCTGCCGTCATTACACGCGGGGTTTTGAAGTACCGTTATTGGTCATGTCACTGCTCAGTGCTTGTGTGGCGATTGCCGAAGTCACCCTCATTCGCTATATGGGTGAATTGGTTGATATGCTTGGCAGCCAACAACGTGCCACATTCTGGGCTGATCAGAGTGACCGCTTGTGGGTAATGGCCGCGCTGGTGGTGGTCATTATGCCGCTGCTGGCTTTCTTCCACTCCATGATCATGCACCAAACGCTACTGGGTAATTACCCGATGTCGATACGTTGGATGATCCACCGCTACTTACTCAAACAGAGCGTCAGTTTTTTCCAACGCGATTTCGCGGGGCGAATTGCCACCAAAGTGATGCAAAGTTCACTCGCCGTGCGAGAAACAGTGATGAAACTGGTCGATGTACTGGTTTACATCGCGGTCTACTTCGTCTCGATGATTTGGATGATGGGCGAATCTGACCGCATCTTGATGATCCCGATTCTGATTTGGCTCGTGGCCTACATCATCATTCAATTGTATTTCATTCCCAAGATGAAAAAAGTGGCGACCGATCAAGCCGATGCTCGCTCAACTATGACGGGCAGCATAGTCGACAGTTACACCAACATTGCCACCGTGAAACTGTTTTCCCATTCGCAACGAGAAATGCAGTACGCCAAAAGCAGCATGAAACGGTTTTTGAACACCGTGTACCAACAGATGCGCATGGTGACGTGCCTGTTGTGGAGTGTTGACGCCATCAACTATTTACTGCTGTTTTCTATCGCCGCTTTATCAATCAATTTGTGGCTCGATGCCTCAGTGACTGTTGGTGTCATTGCGATTGCGATTAGCATTGCGCTGCGCGTACAAGGCATGTCGAAATGGATCATGTGGGAAGTGAGCGCACTATTTGAAAATATCGGTACTGTGGTGGATGGAATGAATACCTTGTCGCAACCAGTGACCATAACGGATGTAGCCAATGCGCCGCCGCTGCAAGTAACGCAAGGGCAAATCAGCTTCCATAACGTTCACTTTCACTATGGACAAGAAAACACTGTGTTTGAAGCGCTTAACTTTGAGTTAAAAGCGGGCGAAAAAGTGGGGTTAGTGGGTCGTTCGGGAGCGGGTAAATCCACATTGGTTAACTTGCTGCTGCGATTTTACGATTTGAATGGCGGCAAAATCTGCATTGATGGGCAAGATATTTCGCAGGTTAGCCAAGATTCACTGCGCCAACACATTGGTATGATCACGCAAGATACTTCTCTGTTGCACCGCTCAATCCGCGACAACATTCTGTATGGCAACCCAGATGCCGGGGAAGAGGCGCTGATAGAAGCAAGCCGTCAAGCGCATGCTCATGATTTTATCGCGCAGTTGCAGGATGAGAATGGCAACCTTGGCTACGATGTTCAAGTGGGAGAACGCGGTGTCAAACTCTCTGGCGGCCAACGCCAACGCATTGCGATTGCCAGAGTGCTATTAAAAAATGCGCCGATTCTGATCATGGATGAAGCCACCTCGGCCCTAGATTCAGAAGTGGAAGCGGCTATTCAAGAAAATTTTGAAACGCTGATGGAAAACAAAACCGTGATCGCCATTGCGCACCGTTTATCAACCATTGCCGCCATGGATCGCTTAATTGTGCTGGATGAAGGACGAATCATTGAACAAGGCTCACACCAAGAGTTGCTGCAACAACAAGGCGTTTATGCTCAGCTATGGGCACATCAAACGGGTGGGTTTATAGGCGAACTTGCGTAGTGGATGCTCTTTAGGCCAAATAAAAGGCCTTTAGACACATCCAACAGAGAAAGAAGATGTGCTAAAGGCCGCGCTATTTCACCCAATACCCTCACTTCCGAGTTTAGGTATTTTGCATACATAGGGGGTGGTGAATTAGCTTAAATCGACATCTTTGCAGCCAAAAAAGTAGGTCGCGAGAAAGCCAACAGTGTAGGAGATTAAAAGACCGCCAACAAACACCATCATCCCAGCAAAAATTCCTTGCTCGGAAGTCATCAATGGAATGGCGACAATGCCTGACGGGCCAAACACCGTATTTAATCCTACTGGCAAACCAAGGTAAGAAACTAAGCCGACAAAGAAACCGCCCGCCGCCCCACCAATGCAAGCGGTGACAAACGGTTTAACCCGCGGCAAGGTCACGCCATAAATCAGTGGTTCGCCAATTCCCAAAATACCGGGAATGATCGCCCCTTTCACTTGCGTGCGCAGCAACGCATCCTTATTCGCTTTAAAATAGAGTGCCAGTGACGCTCCCACTTGGCCGCCGCCCGCCATCGCCAAAATAGGAAACAGAGAGTTAAACCCTTGTACATCCATCAGCGCAAAATAGACTGGCACAAATCCTTGGTGAATACCAAACACCACCGAAATTAAGAACAAACCCGACAGTAACGCCGCGCCCAACGGGTTATCATTGAGGTTCAAAAACAACCATGACATACCTTTAAACAGCTCACCACCAATCGGCATGATCACCAAGAAAGTCACCGCGCCCATGATGAGTAACGTCACCACAGAGGTTAAGATCATATCCAAATCATCAGGCATGTATTGGCGCACTTTACGTTCTACTTGCGCGCCCAAAATAGAGGCCAATAGTACCCCGATGATGTTGCCGCGTGGGTCAATGGCGAAGCCAAAGAATTCACTCATACCCGAGTAGATACCCGTTGTCGCCTCTGGGTTATACCCCAACACAAACAGCGAAGCTAAAATGGCACCATTAACACCCGAGCCACCGAAAGCTTGCTGCGCGTTATAACCAATTAAAATACTCAAGAAGGCAAATAGCCCTTTACCAAACACTTTCATATAAGTAATGAGATCGAGCATAAACTGGCTAGGCGATTGATCGATAACGAACATTTGCTCCAGCAAAGTGGCAAAACCAAGCAACAAACCCGCAGCAATGAAACCGGGGATCAGCGGCGTAAAAATGGTCGCAAATTTGCTTAAAAAACGTTGTACACCGCTGGTCTGCTTGCTCTTCATCTGCTTTTTCTGCTCAGCAGCAATCGCGGATAGATCGGCAGTTACGGCCACATCCGTCTCAGCACCGTCACCGTTGGCGATCATCTCATTCATCATATCGGCCGCCGTTTGCGCTTTGCCTGGGCCTAAAATGATCTGCAGTTGTTGGTCACTCTCCACCACGCCCATTACGCCGGGAAGGGTTTTCAGCAGAGCCTGATCGGCCAATGCCGTATTATTTAATGTTAAACGTAAGCGCGTCATGCAGTTACCACACTTACCGATATTGCCACTACCACCGACTGCACTAAGCAGCTTGGCGATCATATTGGAGGTTATTTTTGCCATTGGGACATCCTTGGATAGATCCAGTCGGGTTATTGATCATTCAGTGCCGCGCGAATAAAACCATTATGCTTGGCCAGTTTTTGCGTCGCTTGCTCGGCGCTTAGCCCCGCAAGAATCATTACAATGGCGGTTTTACAGTGACGATGGCAGGCGCTCAGTGCTTGTTCTGCTTCCTCTTTACTGCAACCTGTCGCTTCGACCACAATGTTATTTTGGCGCTGAATCAACTTAGCGTTGGTCGCCTCGACATCGACCATGAGGTTGCCAAACACTTTACCGCAACGAATCATCGCGCCGCTGGTTAACATGTTAAGCACCAGTTTTTGCGCCGTGCCCGCTTTCATACGTGAAGAGCCCGTGACCACTTCCGCGCCCACCACAGGCACAATGGCAATGTCAGCCGCGTGCTGCATCGCGCAATCTGGGTTGCACACTACTGCCACAACCGTTGCACCAAGTGATTTAGCGTAAGCCATACCGCCTAGCGCATAGGGTGTGCGACCACTGGCGGCGATACCCACCACCACATCGTTGCGGGTCAAATTAATATTTTTCAGATCGCTTTGCCCAAGCTCAACATTGTCTTCGGCATTTTCAACCGCTTTAAGAATCGCTGAGTGTCCGCCCGCAATAAGCCCAACCACTTGTTTAGGATCAGAGCCGTAGGTGGGTGGGCACTCGCTAGCATCTAAAATCCCCAAGCGACCGGAGGTTCCCGCTCCCATGTAGATCAAACGTCCACCCGCTTGAAATGCCAAGGTAATGGCATCCACCGCTTGCGCTATCTGCGGTAAGGTTTTTTCAACCGCCAACGCGACCAGTTGATCTTCATGGTTAATGACTTGCAACATCTCTAAGGTGGAAAGGGTGTCAATGTCAGCACTGGCAGGGTTGCGGCTTTCGGTAACCAACTGGGTTAGGTCTAGGTTCATCGTCTATTTCTCGGTTTGAATTCGGAACTGAGGGCGATTCTATGGAATAAAATATTCCATTTTAGTGACAAAAATCACAACAAAGGTTATTCTTTGACCAGCCATTACATGGAATAATGGCCTACAATGCACCGATATCTTTTAAGCCTCTGAACAAAAGGCTAGTTAATACAAGCCACTACACTAATGTTCGTTATTTTAAATTTGGAATAATTTATTCCAAATAATACAAGGATCGCGCATGTCTGTGATGCATAAAATCGTCAGCCGCCGCACTCAACTCTCTCGCAGTGAATTACAAATCGCCGATTGGATCATCGCTCATCCAGAAAAAGCCGCGCTCGCCACCAGCCAAGCATTGGCCGAACACGCAAAAGTCAGCCAATCGAGCATTGTCAAATTTACCCAGAAAATTGGCTTTAGGGGCTACAGTGAGTTTAAGTTAGCGCTGGCCGAAGAGCTTGGCCGTAAATTGGCGTTTCAGACCACGCCACTGCACAGCAATATTCTGGCTAACGACCCACTGGCGGTGATCGCACAAAAATTGGTGCAAGCGAAAACAGAGGCGATGTTTCACACCACCAACGCGCTTTCATTTCCCCATTTCAACCAAGCAGTACAGTGGATAAACCTCGCCAACCGCGTGCAAATTATCGGTATCGGCGGCTCGGCGCTCACCGCAAAAGATTTGGCTTTTAAGCTCCTGAAATTAGGCATCACAGCGCTCACAGAACAAGATAGCCACGTACAAATCGCCACCGCACGCACGCTAGGTGCGCAAGATGTTCAAATTGTGATTTCATTTTCAGGAGAGAGAAAAGAGATTTTGATTGCCGCCGAAGCGGCCAAGCAGCAAGGAGCAAGCGTTATCGCGCTCACCTCTCCGAAGAAAAATCGATTACGTGAATTAGCCGATCTCTCTTTTGATACGATTGCCGATGAAAATGAACATCGCAGCTCATCCATCGCCTCTCGCACCGCGCAGAATGTTCTAACCGACCTGTTGTTTATTACTCTTGTACAGCAAAGAGACGAGTCGGCGCGTCAATTGATCCAAGACATTTCATCTGATATTCGTCAAATCTTTTAACGGAACTAATCGCTCTCTTCAATGCAGTGCATGCGATGAAAAACGCGATGAATGATCGGCGCAAATAAGGTAGCCAATGAAACGAAAAAGACCGTTTCGATAAATAAGCTGTAAAAGGCTAAAAAGAGATGCAAGCTCGGCGCAAGATGCAGATTGATTATCGGGTAGGGAAGCTCGAGGCCACTGACCATCGAAAGCGCATTCAACCACGCTTGCGCCGCTGGGAGATCAGCTAGGTAGACAAAACCCATCACTCCGGGAATGAGGCCAGTCAACAGCAGTAACGCAGCGATCGCCGCATAGCGTAAGCAGCGCCATGTAAAACGCTCAACGGAGATAACTTCTTGATGAATCGATTCAAATTTCACGCCAGCCTCCTTGATGTTTGCCTCATCATAAGCAATGGCGGCTTAATAATGAAGGACCAAAAGGCGGATATGCAGAGTTGATCTACACGCTTAGAAACCTCGCGCTAATAATTGCGCGAGAAACGCCAACTCTTCTTGGCTCTCTTTGATGGCAAGTGCTTCAAGCCAAACTGACTCGCTGTAATGCTCGGCTTTGAGAAAAAGTAAGCAACCTTCAAAATCAATCAACCATGAGTGAATGTCCGCATCCCACTGTTTTTCTATCACTGTAGCTGAAAGCTGCTTGACCAAACGTTCGCCTAGTGCAGGAAAAGTATCGACATCAAAACGCGGTGTACTCAAGACGAGTCGCCCTTCATCTTGTAAATTGTGTGCTAAACCGAACTCAGCCATGGTGGGTTAAGTGCTCCTGAATCAGGTCTAAAAATGGGTCGGCGTATTTTTCAAGCTTGCGTTGCCCAACACCATTAACGGCCAACATTTCTCCGTACGAAGTGGGCAATATCTCCGCCATATCAATTAAGGTCGCATCACTAAAGACCACGTAAGGCGGCAGGCCATCTTCATCAGCAATCGATTTACGCAATTTACGCAATTTGGCAAACAGTGGTTTGTCGTAGTTTTTGTTGGATAACTTATCTGATTTCGCCGCACGAGCGGCTGTGTCTAAGCGTGGAATAGCTAACTCTAATGGCATTTCTCCACGCAGCAGCGGTCGCGCCTCTTCCGTCAACTGCAAGGTCGAATTGCGAGTAATGTTTTGCTGCAACAACCCTTTATGGATCAACTGACGGAAAATACTCACCCAATAATCATGGCTATGATCGCGACCAATGCCGTAAGTAGTGAGCTTGTCGTGGCCATTTTCACGAATACGGATATTTTGCATACCGCGCATCACTTCCACCACATAACCAATACCGAAACTTTGGTTGACGCGATAAACGCACGATAATGCTTTTTGCGCCTCTTGCGTGGCATCGAAATGCTTGGGCGGATCAAGGCAGATATCGCAGTTGCCGCAAGGTTTATCTCGATATTCACCAAAATAATTGAGCAACACTTGGCGGCGACAAGTTTGTGCTTCAGCAAAAGCGCTCATCGCGCCCAACTTATGGCTTTCCACCTGCTTTTGTGGCCCTTCCGGCTTCTCATCTAACATTCGACGCAGCCAACTGATGTCGGCCGGATCATAGAGCATCATGGCTTCGGCTGGCAAACCGTCTCGCCCTGCGCGCCCGGTCTCTTGATAGTAAGATTCGATGTTGCGCGGAATATCAAAATGCACCACAAAACGCACGTTGGGTTTATTAATCCCCATTCCAAATGCGACGGTAGCAACCACTATCTGAATGTCATCACGCTGAAATGCTTCTTGCACATAAGCGCGCTCATCGGCGTCCATACCCGCATGGTAACTGGCTGCTCGTAAATGGTTATTGCACAGTTTCTCTGTCAGCATTTCTACTTTTTTGCGACTGCCACAGTAAATGATGCCGCAATGTCCTCTTTGCGTATCAAGATAGCGGATCACCTGTGAAACCGGTTTGTGCTTTTCGACCAAGGTATAGCGGATATTAGGACGATCAAAGCTGCCCAGATAGACATGCGGTTCTTGCAACTGCAAACGGTGCAAAATATCCACGCGCGTGGCGTCATCGGCCGTTGCCGTCAGTGCCATAAAAGGCACGTGTGAAAAATGCTGTTTAAGTTGGCCTAACGCCGCATACTCAGGGCGAAAATCGTGCCCCCATTGAGAAATACAGTGTGCTTCATCCACGGCAATCATCGCCAATGGCAACTGCTGCAAGCGTTCGATGAAATCGGACATCAAAACACGCTCAGGCGACGCGTAAATCAGCTTCAGTTGCCCCGCGTTCATTCGGTTATATACCGACATCAGCATCTCACGTGACATACTTGAATTAATACACTCAGCCGCGACACCGTTGGCTTTGAGCTGATCCACTTGGTCTTTCATCAACGAAATGAGCGGCGAGATGACTAAAGTGATGCCCTCTTTGACTAACGCAGGGATCTGATAACAGAGCGATTTCCCCCCACCCGTTGGCATGATAACTAAGCTATCTTGCCCCGCTAACGAAGCGTCAATCACCTCTTGCTGGCCGACACGAAACGACTGATAACCGAACACAGTCTGTAAAATACTGTGCGGTGTCTCAGGTTGAGGATCGGTTTGTTGAGCCATTAACGTTGCGGTCATGAAATTTCCAAGGGTGAACAAAAGGGGTAGAGCAACCGCTATACCGCAAAGCGTCTTATTGTAGTGGGGTTCGATGGTGAATAAAACCGCAAAATGTAGCGGTAAAGCGAATCACTTGATTCTCGGCCATTATTCGCCACTCAAACTCCCGAGTAGGCGGTCGATTAACAAAGCTGCAACTTACTTGAGGAACAGTATATACTGTCGAATCGTTTCGCTGGCTCAGCACTTCACTCCTTTGAGAATTCATCATGACCGCAGAAGAACAACAACGCTCCAGACAAGGCGTTTTACTCGCTATTGGTGCTTACACTATGTGGGGCATCGCACCGATCTATTTTAAAGCAATCAACAATGTTCCTGCACTTGAGATCCTCACTCACCGCGTAGTGTGGTCGTTTTTCTTGTTAGCAGCACTACTTCATTTTGGCCGCAACTGGCGTAGTGTACGCAGTGTGATTACTCATAAATCAAAGATGATCTATCTAATGACCACTGCTTGTCTGGTTGCGGTGAACTGGTTAATTTTCATCTGGGCGATCAATGCTAATCATATGTTAGATGCCAGTTTAGGTTATTACATTAACCCACTGCTCAATGTGGTGCTCGGCATGCTTTTTCTTGGTGAGCGATTACGCAAACTGCAGTGGGTCGCGGTAGCGCTAGCCACCATTGGTGTGGCCATTCAGTTAATTGTGTTTGGTTCGATTCCTGTGGTCGCCATCGCTTTGGCGACCACTTTTGGCTTGTATGGCTTACTGCGTAAAAAAGTGGCGGTTGATGCCCAAACAGGTTTGTTTATCGAAACCTTGGTAATGTTACCCGCGGCGTTGATTTATCTGTTGTTTATCGCCAGCTCGCCAACTTCAGATATGGCGCTCAATCCGCTTAACCTCAACCTACTGCTGATCGCAGCTGGCGTCATCACGACCTTGCCTTTGCTTTGTTTCACAGGAGCAGCAACGCGTTTAAAACTTTCAACGCTGGGTTTCTTCCAATACATCGGCCCAAGCTTGATGTTTTTGCTCGCTGTCTTGGTTTACGGTGAAGCCTTCTCTAGTGATAAAGCCATTACTTTTGCCTTTATTTGGGCTGCATTGTTGCTGTTCAGTTTTGATGGTTTAAAAACAGGCCGAACCGCGCGACGCGCTCAACGGGCATCCGTTTAATTAGGATTGTTTATTCCCCTCGTTCGTCAAAGCGATCGAGGGCCCTGTGATCATTTTTTACAAGACAGTGGCGACATGGCTGGCTAAGCTTGCATTATTCAACCCTAAATTTTGGTCTCTATGGATAAAGTGAGCTACAGCCAAACGGCCTATCCTGCGATCGGTCTGATTGATGCAGACTATCGTCAGTTTGCGTTTGATCGCCACTACCATCTTGATATTCATATTGGCCTTATCACTCAAGGAACGCAGCGCTTCTACCACCAAGGCGCTTGGCATCAGGTACAACGGGGCGGCGTAGTTCTGATGTCGCCAGATGAACTGCACGATGGGCAAGCGCACAATGGCTCTGGCTACCAAGTGCAAGTGTTTGCTATTGAACCTACTTGGCTACAGCAAACCTTAGAAGCCAAGCAGATTGAACAAGTGCTGGGTTTTGAGCAGTTAATAGTCGATGACGCGCCACTTTTTTGCTCACTGCTGCAACTTCATCAAACCATGAAGCAGGATAAGCTCAGCCAACTCGCTAAAGATTGCTTACCCTACCAAGGGTTCACACCTTTGCTTGAACGCTATAGCCACTTGAAACTGCCGGAGGTTAAACCGCTTGGCCAGCGCAACCTCGCCACGCTGAAAGAGTGGGTACTCAGTCAACTCGACCAACCAATCCGCCTTGAACAACTCGCTCAGCTTTGCCAGCTTTCACCCACTCAGTTTCAGCGCCATTTCAAGGCGCAAACGGGCATCACACCTTATGCGTGGTTATTGCGTTTACGTTTAGAGCAAGCGATGAAATTGTTGAAAACCGGCACCTCTAGCACTGAAGTCGCCTATCAAGTCGGTTTTTATGATCAAGCCCATTTCAGTAAGGCGTTCAAAACAACCTTTGGCCTGCCACCCTCCGCCATCAATCGCACACTTTACTAACCAAACTGTCAGAAATTTACAAGGCAAGCACGTTTTCTCCACGCATACTCACCGTAAAACATGAGGAGAATACATGAACGAACTTTCCATATTGGCCACATTGGCTGGCGTACATTTTATGGCATTATTAAGCCCCGGCCCAGATGTGGCACTGGTGGTACAAAATGCCACCCGTTACGGTCGCAGAACCGGAGTTTTTATTGCGCTAGGGTTATCATGTGGCATTGTCATTCACTCATTGCTTAGCCTCACAGGGATAAGCTATTTGGTGCATCAACAACCCGCACTGTTTGCGATGGTGCAACTGGCCGGCGGGGGGTATTTATTCTATTTAGGCTTGGGCGCACTCAAATCCATCTACACCACCTGGCGATCGCCACAAGCTGTCGGAGTCAACAATGAGCGCTACAAGCTGATCGAAAATCAACGCCAAGCCTTTTCCCGCGGTTTTATCACCAATATTTTTAATCCAAAAGCTTTGGTCTTTTTTATCAGCTTAATGTCGAGTTTAGTGCCTGTGGGGATGTCCTTTTCAGGTAAAGGTATCGCCTTGCTGATTCTTTGGGGGCTCTCTTTTATGTGGTTCTCAACCTTGGCGTGGATGCTCTCCACCGCCCGCCTACAAAAACGTTTGCAATCACTCACTGTGTATATTGATGCGGTATGTGGCATCATTTTTACGCTCATCGGTGGACTTATTTTATTGCAAGCGCTGCTTAGCCTTAGCCATTGATGCAGCGATTCGCGCCCATTTTTGTGCGAGATCTCTTACAAACGAGTGAGCAAATATCGCTTTTTGAGTAGGAAAATCAACACCAAAAAACCTAAACACTTGATTTTAAATAAAATAATAACCAGCTAGAGAAACCCTTTGCGGAAAAAGCGTTTCTCTAGCATTGCCGATAAATTAGAGATGGGTAATATGAACCTTGTCGGAAGGATTCTGACACGGAACAGGAAAGCACCACGGATTGGTCATCTTCAGGATGAAGAGACGACTGCTCAGGATGAATGGTCGGCACGGAAAGCAAATTGGACATTGAATGGACGCAATAGTAGCTAGGATGGTTACTACTAAGGAAAGACAATGGACACCTCTGGACGAGGCAAGGACTGAACATCAGGATGATGTAAAGGACACCGCTCAAGGAACAAGTGAAGCGCGCTAACGTGGATGGTTAGCAGACTAGGAAGTCACCAAGGACACCGCTAGGAAGGCGAAGAACGGATTAAGCTGACGGAATTCAGCCACTATCATGGATTTGATGCATGGAGCACTTTCGTAGCTGGATTGCTGCAAGTAAGACTATAACCCCGCAGGGCGCAAGCCCTCGGGGTTTTTCTTTTGGATCGGATAAGCATATGAGTTATCCAGCTTTCATATCTTGAACGGCTAGGTTAGGTATTTGGTTTAAACAACGCCATAAACACCCCCTCCCTGCCTCCCCCTCAAAGGGGGAGGAGAACAATCCAACCATCTCAGCAAAGAAAAGTACCCTTTCTTTGTACAAGGAAGATCATAGTTTCTCTAGCTTGGCATAAGCAGTCACTAGCCATTTAATGCCTTCACCGTTAAAAGCGACTTGCACTCGACTTTGCGGGCCACTACCTTCGAAATTAATGATGGTGCCTTCACCAAAAATAGGGTGTTTCACGCGTGCGCCCAAGCTAAAGCCCGTCTCGTTAAAGTTCTCTTTGACCGCTGTTTGACTAAAACGCCCGGCACTGCTTGGTCGGCTCACTTGCGCTTTCATGCGCACTTCATCAAGGCAGTTTTCTGGCAGCTCACGGATAAAGCGTGACGGCTTATGGTATTTATCCTGACCGTATAAACGGCGAATTTCAGCGTAAGTAATGTAGAGCTTTTGCATGGCGCGCGTCATTCCGACGTAGCACAAACGGCGCTCCTCTTCCAATCGCCCCGCTTCTTCGGCCGACATTTGGCTGGGGAACATGCCCTCTTCAACGCCAACCATAAACACCAACGGGAACTCTAACCCTTTCGCGCTGTGCAGTGTCATTAACTGTACGGCATCATCAAATTCGTCAGCCTGCCCTTCGCCCGCTTCCAGCGCTGCGTGGGTTAAAAAGGCCGTCAACATGCTCATCTCATCCGCTTCTTCTGGCTTTTCAAATTGGCGTGTTGCGGTGACTAGTTCTTCCAAGTTTTCAATTCTGGCTTTAGACTTTTCACCCTTTTCAAGCTGATACATCTCAAACAAACCTGAGGTTTTGATTACATGGTCGGTTTGACTGTGTAACGGCATCTCAGCGCTATCATCTTCAAGGGCATTGACCAGTTCAATAAACCGGCTTAATGCGCTTGCCGCACGTCCTGTGAGCACTTTTTCTTCCAACAGCACAAGGCTCGCTTGCCACAAGGTACAGCCGCGATCTCGCGCCGCAAAACGAATGGTTTCCAGCGTTTTATCACCCAAACCACGCGGTGGCGTATTTACGACTCGCTCAAAGGCCGAATCATCATTGCGGTTAGACATCAAACGCAAGTAACTTAACGCATCTTTGATCTCTTGGCGCTCGAAGAAGCGCATGCCGCCGTAGATGCGATAGGGCAAGCCTGCTTGAATCAAGGCTTCTTCCAAAACACGAGATTGGGCGTTGTTGCGATAAAGCATCGCACAATCCTCTAATGCGCCACCTTTATCTCGCCACTCTTTGATTTTATTGACGGTAAAACGCGCCTCATCAAGATCGTTGTAGGCCGAATAGATAGAAATTGGCTCGCCTTCGCTGCCATCTGTCCAGAGCTCTTTACCCATTCGCTCGGTGTTGTTCGCGATCAGTGCGTTCGAGGCTTGCAAAATGGTTTTGGTTGAACGGTAGTTTTGCTCTAAACGAATGGTATTAACGCTCGGAAATTCCTGCGTGAATTTTTCGAGGTTTTCAATTTTGGCACCACGCCAGCCATAAATGGACTGATCATCATCACCGACGATCATCACGTGGCAATCGCGCCCAGCCATCATGCGCAGCCACGCGTATTGGATGTTATTGGTGTCTTGAAATTCGTCGACCAAGATGTGTTTAAAGCGCGCTTGATAATGTTCACGAATGTGCTGCTTATCACGCAACATCTCGTGGCAACGCAGCAAAATTTCGGCAAAATCAACCAAACCAGCGCGATCGCACGCCTCTTGGTACGCGGAATAAAGCTGCAAATAGGTTTGAGTCACGGGATCGCGGTACGCATCGATGTGCTTCGGACGAAGACCTTCATCTTTTTTACCGTTAATCCACCAGCACACCTGGCGTGTAGGCCACTGCTTCTCATCTAGGTTTTGTGCTTTGATTAAGCGACGCAGCAAACGCAGTTGATCTTCAGAATCGAGGATCTGAAAATCCTCAGGCAGGCGAGCGTCAAGATAGTGAGCGCGTAAAATACGGTGGCAAATACCGTGGAAGGTACCATTCCACATGCCCGATGCACTGCCCATCATCAACTCTTCAATTCGGCCACGCATTTCCGCCGCCGCTTTGTTGGTAAAAGTCACCGACATGACTGAAAAAGGCGAGGCGTTTTCAACCGAGATAAGCCAAGCAATGCGATGCACCAATACTCGGGTTTTACCACTCCCCGCTCCGGCAAGCACCAGCAAGTTTTCTAAAGGCGCTGCAACCGCTTCGCGCTGTTTATCGTTGAGACCGTCGAGTAAGAGAGAAGGATCCATCATGGCTAAGCTACTGGTTATTTATACATAATTGCCCAGATTATAACCTCAAATCGCGGCAAGATGCTCGTCTCTATCACTTTTTTCTGGGCATTCAAAAATGAAAAGCCCACCGCAAAGGTGGGCTAATTCGAGCTTCATCGCATTTTAAGAGCGTGACTACGCGGCGATCCCCGCATGACGCAGCAACGCATCAATTTGCGGCTCGCGGCCTCTAAAGCGTTTAAATAGCTCCATCGGCTCTTCACTACCACCCATTTCAAGGATGTTATTCAAGAAACTTTGCCCAGTCTGTGGGTTAAAAATTCCCTCTTCCTCAAAGCGAGAAAACGCATCCGCCGAAAGCACTTCTGCCCATAAGTAGCTGTAGTAACCTGCGCTGTAACCGCCAGCAAAGATGTGGCTAAAGCTGTGTGAGAAACGGTTCCATTCAAGGCTTGGTAACACGGCCACTTTCTTTTTCACTTGAGCGAGAGTTTCCAACACTTGCGGGCCTACTTCGGGATCGTAAGTAGTGTGCAAGGTGAAATCGAACAAACCAAATTCAAGTTGGCGCAAAATAAACATCGCTGACTGGAAGTTTTTCGCCGCGAGCATTTTATCGAGCATTTCTTTCGGTAGCGGTTCACCCGTTTCGTAATGACCTGAAATAAACGCTAACGCCTCTTCTTCCCAGCACCAATTTTCAAGGAACTGACTTGGCAGTTCAACCGCATCCCACGGTACACCATTGATGCCAGATACCGCACCCACTTCAACTTGAGTCAACATGTGGTGGATCCCGTGTCCAAACTCATGGAACAAAGTGACCACTTCATCATGAGTAAATAACGCAGGTTTATCACCGATTGGGCGATTAAAGTTACAGGTCAAATAAGCCACTGGGGTTTGTAGCTCGCCATTTTGAGTGATACGGCGGCCACGGCAATCATCCATCCACGCGCCACCACGCTTATGTTCGCGCGCATACAGGTCGAGATAGAAGCTGCCACGCAGTGATCCTTTCGCATCAAAAATATCGAAAAAACGCACCGATGGATGCCAAATATCAACCCCAGAGCGCTCTTTGACACTCATGCCAAATACGCGGTTGAGCACTTCAAATAGGCCGCTCACCACTTTCGACTCTGGGAAATAAGGGCGCAGCTCTTCATCTGAAATATCAAACAAGTGCTGTTTCTGTTTTTCGCTGTAGTAAGCGATATCCCACAACTCTAGCGTGGTCACGCCAAACTCTTGCTGCGCAAATTGACGCAACTCTTCAACTTCACGCTCACCTTGCGGTTTCACTTTGGTGGCTAAATCATTTAAAAACCCTAACACTTGATCGGGCGTTTGCGCCATTTTAGTCGCCAGTGATTTTTCACTGTAGGTATTAAAACCGAGCATACGGGCTATTTCATGACGTAGTTTGAGCTTCTCAGCGATGATTTCGCTGTTATCCCACTTGCCCGCATTTGGCCCGCGATCCGAGGCACGCGTGACATACGCTTCATAAAGCTCTTTGCGCAGAGCTTGGTTATCACAATAAGTCATCACTGGCAGATAAGAAGGAATGTCGAGCGTTAATAAATAACCATCGAGCTCTTTGGCTTGCGCCGCCGCTTGTGCAGCTGCTAACGCCGATTCTGGCATGCCCGCTAATTGATTGGCGTCGGTAATGTGCTTGGTCCAGCCCATCGTGGCATCCAGTACGTTATTAGAGAACTTAGAACCCAACTCAGATTGACGTTTACTGATCTCGCCGTACCGTTTTTGCTCTGCCAATGGCAAGCCGATACCCGATAGCTCAAAATCACGCAGTGCATCATTGATGGTTTTTTGCTGCGCTTGAGAGAGCGAGGAAAAAGTATCGCTGGCTTTCATGCTCTTATAGGCTTCAAACAGGCCTTTATGTTGCCCAACCCAAGTGCCGTATTCAGACAGCAGCGGCAAACAGCTTTCGTACGCATCACGCAGTTCATCGCTATTGAGCACGGAATTAAGGTGGCTCACTGGCGACCAAATGCGGCTTAAGCGATCATCCACCTCTTCAATGGGTGCAATCAAGTTTTCCCACGTTGGGGTGCTATTGCCAGCAAGGCGTTTTTCAATTTCGGTGCGGCAATCTTCTATCGCTTTCTCAACCGCAGGCTTCACATGCTCTGGCTTAATGGCGGAAAACGGCGGTAAATCCGTGAAAGTGAGAAGTGGATTAGACATAAAACATTCCTTTTAAGTTAAGACGCGCCTGCACGTTGATGCATTTCTCTGCAACAGTCACTGATTGTTTCACGGCAACCGTCGATTTTGTTTATCTGAAATAGTAAATATAGGTAGGTTCAGCAATTTTCAATAGTGGCGTATAATCAGCCAATACGTTTGATTGATGAAACACACTCCATTTGGGGTGTTTTGAGAGCCTATTTTGCTAAGTTATCGCCACAGTTTTCACGCGGGCAACCACGCGGATGTATTAAAGCATATCGTACAAAGCCTTATCCTCAATGCATTACAGCAAAAAGAGAAGCCTTTTGTTTATCATGACACCCACTCTGGCGTGGGCCGTTATGACTTGACCCATGAATGGTCAGAAAAAACCGGTGAATATAAACAAGGGATTGCTCGTATTTGGCAACAAAATGTAACGCCACCCGCCATTCAAAGCTACCTTGAGGCAGTAAAAGCACTCAATGAAAGCGAAGAGTTACGCTACTACCCCGGCTCACCGCGCGTAGCGCGTGCTCATCTACGCGCGCAGGATCGTATGGTGCTCACTGAATTGCATCCGAGCGATTACCCTTTGCTCGAGCAAGAGTTCCACCGAGATCGTCAGGTATCGATTTACAAAGAAGATGGTTTCCAACGCTTAATCGGTAGCCTGCCACCGAAAGAGCGTCGCGGCTTAGTGTTGATCGATCCCCCTTACGAATTGGCCAAAGAGTACAGCGATGTCGTAAGAGCCATTGCCCAAAGTTATAAGCGCTGGGCGACGGGTATCTACGCCATTTGGTATCCCGTAGTGAATCGCGACACCATTGATGACTTGCTTGAAGGGCTGGCAAGCCTCGGTATTCGCAAAATCTTACAAATTGAATTGGGCGTGTCGCCAGACACCCATGAACGTGGCATGACCGCTTCAGGCATGATAGTGATTAACCCACCGTGGACACTAGAAGGGCAAATGCAGGAAATTTTACCGTTTCTTCAGCAAGCGATTGCCCCGGTAACCGGTCATTTTAAAGTCGAATGGGTTGTACCAGAATAAACTGACCCAATCTATCAAAGAAGTAGAGAACCTTTTTCGCCTTGCTATGGTTGCCAACACCGTACAAAACCAAGGTCAAACAGGATGAAAAAAGAATAATGGAGAAAGTAATGACAACGCATTTTGATTATATCTGTATCGGTGGTGGCTCTGGTGGTATCGCTTCAGCGAACCGCGCGGCAATGTATGGTGCGAAAGTCGCACTGATTGAAGCCAAAGACCTTGGCGGCACTTGTGTCAACGTCGGTTGTGTTCCGAAAAAAGTGATGTGGCATGGCGCGCAAATTGCTGAAGCAATGCACCTTTATGCCAAAGATTACGGCTTCGATGTCGATGTCAAAGGATTGGATTGGTCAAAACTGATCGAGAGCCGCCAAGCGTATATTGGCCGTATTCATCAATCATACGACCGCGTATTGGGCAATAATAAAGTGGAAGTGATCCGCGGTTTCGCACGCTTTGTTGATGCAAAAACCGTAGAGGTAAACGGTGAACACTACACGGCAGATCATATCCTGATTGCCGTTGGCGGACGCCCAACGATTCCGGCGATCCCAGGGGCACAATACGGCATTGATTCCAATGGTTTCTTTGACTTGACCGAACAGCCTAAACGCGTCGCGGTTGTGGGCGCAGGTTATATTGCGGTTGAAATCGCGGGCGTACTCAACGCACTCGGCACTGAAACGCACCTTTACGTGCGCAAAGAATCACCACTGCGCAGCTTTGATCCCATGATCATCGAAACACTCACTGAAGTCATGGCGGCGGAAGGCCCAACATTACATACTCATTCAGTGCCAAAAGAAGTGATCAAAGAAGCCGATGGCAGCCTGACTCTACACCTTGAAAATGGCCAAAGCCAAAACGTTGATACGCTCATTTGGGCAATCGGCCGCCACCCAGCAACCGATGCGATAAACCTAGCAGCAACGGGTGTGGCAACTAATGCACAAGGCTATATTAAGGTTGATGAGTACCAGCAAACCAACGTCGCGGGCATTTACTGTGTCGGCGATATCATGGAAGGCGGTATCGAGCTCACACCAGTTGCCGTCAAAGCAGGCCGTCAACTTTCAGAGCGCCTGTTTAATGGCAAAACCGATGCGAAGATGGATTACAAACTGGTCCCGACCGTGGTCTTTAGCCATCCGCCAATCGGCACAATTGGCCTCACCACGCAAGAAGCCCAAGCGCAATATGGCGAAGAGAATGTCAAAGTATATACCTCTAGCTTCACGGCCATGTACACCGCCGTCACCTCCCACCGTCAACCATGCAAAATGAAACTGGTATGCGCTGGCCCTGAAGAAACCGTTGTTGGCCTACATGGCATCGGTTTTGCGGTTGATGAAATGATTCAAGGCTTTGGCGTAGCCATGAAAATGGGTGCAACCAAAGCCGATTTTGATTCAGTTGTGGCAATACACCCAACGGGTAGTGAAGAGTTTGTTACTATGTAGATCATGGTCTGGAAAATCCACCCTGTAGATTTGTAATATCTGGAAACCATACTAGCCTCAATAGAGTTCAACACTCTGCGAGGCTAGTATGGTTACGATTATCCACTCAAAAGATTTTAATGTTCCTCGCATATTTCCCGCGTCAAAAAATTCAAAGGCTTTCTTATTAAAAGGCTTTCCAACTTTCTACTCAAGCGAAAATGAGTACATTCTTCCCGTCAATCTCTGGCTAAATTATCTTCAAAACATCAGAAGCATATCTGACATTTCTTGTTGCGTTAGAGCAATGAAAAGGTACTGGCAATTTCTTGAAGATACAGGGTGTGCTTGGAATGCTTTTCCTCCCACAGATTACCTCAAGCCTACATACAGGTTTAGAAACGATAACTTACTTAAGTCAGCTAAAAAGGGAGAGATAGCATACTCAACTGCATCGCTATATATGCTGCAAGTAATTAAGTTTTATGAATGGGCGGCTCACGAACGTTTTATAACTTTTACGGAAGATAATAAACCGTTTAACTATCAATTAGTTCATATCGCAAATACAGGGATGATGAACCACAATAGCCCTAAGTTTGTTGTTCGCTCCACAGATTTAAGAATTAGGAAACCAGCCAAGAACGAAAACCAAAGACTTAATCCTTTATCAAAAGAAGAACTTGCTCAATTTGCAACCTGCTTAACAGGTTATTCAGAAGAGTTCATCATCCATCAACTACTACAACTTCAGTCAGGGTTAAGAGTCGAAGAAGCATGCACATTCTCTATTGCTTCCGTAGTAAAACCAGACCCTAGCTCAAATAGATTCGAAGTAGAAATCGGTCCTTCCAATGGGGTGCATACAAAATTTAAGAAAACCAGAAAGGTAGAAGTTCCATTTTCACTGATGCAAAGAATGTACTATTACAGCGTCTCAGAACGTCGATTCAATCGAGCCCAAAAAACCAACCAAGAGCACTCTACCCTTTTACTCAATAATCGTGGAATACCCCTATGTAGCAATAATATTCAACAGTACTTTCGCCGTCTACGAGAAGATATTAAGAACAGGTTTCAAACATCATTCGCTCATAGAACACATGACTTGAGAGCAACGTATGGAACTTACCGGCTAGATGCTCTTTTAGATCATCTAGCTGTTGGTGATGCGCTAGCGCTAGTAATGGCTTGGATGGGTCACAAGGATGACAAAACAACATGGAAATACCTTAAATACCTTCGCAAAGAGAAAGCTAATCAATCAGCGATGGTTCTCCTTGATCAGATTCTAGAGGAGTCTCTTAAATGAGCTATTCTCCCCCTACTTTGACCATAAGAATGCGCACCGGTATTGATCAGTATTTTACATATGATTTCACTCGATTTTTTTATCATGGTGTAGCCTTTAAAAGGAGCTTTGAATCGGCAAGGCCAGCAAACCGTGATGATGATGTTTTGCGTTGGTACCGATTTTTTAATGGTACTAATGAATATTCGGATCTTACCAAGCAAAGCTACCTTCGAGACTTTGCTCTCTTTGTTCGTTATTGTGATTCAAAGAACCTTCGACCTGAGAGCCCGGAAGCAGTTGAGTCTTTAGAAAGGCATTTAATAGAGCAAGTTAGAATTGAAAAAATGAATGTGAATTCCGCGAGAAAGCAGATTTCATGTGTTAAAAAATGCTTAGAAAGACTGGGGAACCCTAGCTCAACTTGGTTCTCGCCTTATACCTTGTTTCGCTCTGAAATAAACCCAACCGAAAGTTATTCCGATCAAGAGTTAAGTGTTCTTATAAAAGTCATCTATCGTTTTTTTAACCAGCTATCAAAACAAATCTTAGATGAACCAGAAAAATTCCTTCAAGCTACAACCAATAAACGTATTGGAACCTTTATATACCAAGGGTTTACCCATGATATTGCATCCCCCATAACAAAATGTTTTAGCGCAGCTTATTTCTTACTAGCGTATTACACATGGGGAAACACAACCGTGCTACTAAACATGACCAAGCCAAAAGAAAAAATTTATGAAGGCGGAGCTTGGTTTGAGCAAAGTGTATTGAAACCTAGAGCAAATAAGTTTATATCAGTTTCAATTGGTGACAATGGCACTTACCACGTCCCCAAGATAGCTCTACGTTTTTTTGAGCAACTTCTTAAACTTAGCGCGTCAATATCAACCGATTCTCACTTGCTATATCAAGGAAAAGCAGCACCATTGCAACAAGGTCATATTCAAACATTCTCAAATTGGCTGCAACAAACATTTTCTCTGATGACCGATGATAACAAACCACTAAGACCAACAGCATCGAGATTCCGAGCTAGTGGTAGCTATCGATATTTAGCAAAGACTGGCAACGCAGTAGAGACATCTCTTTTATTGGGAAACACTCCACGCACATTCAATAAACACTACGCATCGGGCAATACTGTAGAAAATGAAAAACAGCTTCTGGCAGCAACATACACAATAGAAGGAATAGCAAAGTGTTCTGATATTAATCAAGCAAAAGAATATGCAAAGAAAGAACTAGGTATTGAGGTTCTCCCATATGAAGAGTTTTTAAACAAATATTCTGAGTCTAATGGTCAAAAAACCGTACTTGGTACTGGGTGTAAGAATGTGTTCTCTGCACGTGTCGATAAATATCGGAGAAGAAATCATTTTAATCCAAAGGACTTTGTTGTTGATCATCTAGCGTGCTCGGACATCCACAACTGCTTCAACTGCGAAAACCAAGTAATAATAGAGAGTGTCGAAGACATCTGGTGCCTTTTAAGTTATCGAGAATCAATCAAGGACTCAAAAGTTTATCATTTAGACGAACAGCATTTTTCCAACAATTACTCCGCCCTCCTCGCATCAATTAATCGCATAATCTTCACAATTCACCCTAAAGTCAAAAGGCTCGCAGAGAAAAAGCTTGAAAACGAAGGCCGTCATCCTCTTTGGCCAGACGGTATCAATATTGACTTCTAGGAGAGTACATCATGACACCTCTTTTTGAGCTACCAAAAAACATCCTGCAAGAAAACATTTCTGAGTACAAAAGAATAATTCAGCTTTATGTAGACAAACAATACCGAGAGCTAGAAAGCGTTGTTGTCACCAAAAATTATGATGGTTCTACAAAAAGTTACATGGGGGATGAAGAATGGAATTTTCAAGCTTATCTTGATGCAAGAGTCACCTATAAAAAAACTATCGTATTTTCCAAAATCGAAGATGACAGTTTAGCTAGAGAGATGAAGCTAATTTGTTTCTCATGGTTGTACATCGCTGGTCACCATAGAAAAGGTGCTGTAATAAAGCCATCAACTCTCATTGCTCGTTATTCAAAGCTATGCATTGTATATAAGTTTCTAGATAGCGAAGGTTATACGTCTATAGGGAGCCTTACTTCTAATTTGGTCTTTAGCCAGTTTTGTATATTCGTTCGAAGCCAGAATTACAGTGTCGCTCAAGTGGAAGGCTTATTTAATGCAATTATGCATGCCGGAAAAATAGCAAGATATTTGCCCATCAACCTAGTTCTTCCAGATGGTTACACACAAACTACCTTTTCTAGAGAGACAACCGGAAAAACTAGACAAGACAGTAAGAATCAGTTTTACGCAATTCCCACTCGCCTAATGGAAAAGATATATAGTCATTGCTTTGGATTGATCGAAAAGTACTATCCACACAAAGAAGCATTACACGAGTTGCTACATGATATGAGACAAAACTACGAAGAAGGTAAGCGTAGGGTTGATGATAAAATTAAAGCCGGTACTTGGCGCTGGCTGGACGAATCCTCGCCAGATTATCGAGTAGAGGTCAATAAACATCAGCCTTTTAGCTATAGTAGTATTTTTCAAGCTCACCTAGAACAATCTGAACTAGCGAAGTTGTTACCAAAACACGCAGTAAAAGTTCAAGGAAAAGTAATTGAGTTACAAACTGCTTGCTACATTGTATGCGGTGCACTAACAGGGATGCGTCGCTCAGAGTTATTCTGCCTTCATTCAAACAGCTATAAAGAAAAAGAAGTATATGGACGTACTTATAGCGTTCTTCAGTCTGAACAGCATAAATTTAGCCAAGGTTTAGGAAAGAGTGCTGAGTGGGTAACAACGCCTTTAGCACGAAAAGCAATCGAACTTGCAGAAGCCATTTCTCGATATATGAGGATTCAGTTATTAGAAGACGATAATCCCATGAGCAACTATGATTCAAGTTGCTTGTGGTTAGGGCAAGGAAGAAAAGCCCAAAAACCAATTATTCGTCAAGACGGAAGTATGCGTAGACATTTCAACAGATTATGTAAGGATGCCGGCGCAATTATTACAGCCCAAGACTTGATAGAATTTGAAGTTATAAATCCAAATAGAGAACCTAATCATGCCGACGAAAGGATTGCTGAAGGTTGCGTATGGCCATTAACGACCCATCAACTTCGTCGCACTTTTGCTGTATTTTCAAAACGCCACAATCTTTGCAGCGATATCGCAATTAAACAACAGTTTAAACATTTAGACTTACCTACAACAGAATGGTATGGCGAAGGCGGGCTCGCTAGTAAAATTAAAGCCCTACAAATAGACACTGAACTGCAGTCTTTTCTGAACGATGTTATTCAAGAATCTACAACACAAAAAATCCATGAATGGTACGAAGGGAAGGAGTCGAACAATCTTATGGGGCATATGGCTGGGTCTATCAATAAGAATCGGCTGACCCTTCCTCAAAAGTATAAATCTTGGGATGCGATAAATGAGCACGTTAAAGCCGGTCGTCTAAATCTCGTTGGTACACTACACTCATATTGCATGGCTGGATATGAGTGCCAGATGCATAAGATAAGTTCGCCCGCGAACTGCATGAATTGTGAAAACCAACTCATAGGCCAAGAGCAAGTTGAAAGTTGGCAAAAACGTCATGCTTGGGTTTCTCAACAAGTTAAAGATATGGATGCTAGCGGCACATTAACAAGTTCGATGTATTCTCATTTCATAACCCAGATTAGAGCGGCAGAAAAAGTACTGCACCGATTTAAAATTCCATTCGAAAAGTTCGACATAGGAAGCGACCAGTATGAGCAAGTCCCAAATTACGAGGGTTGAGCTTGAAAATGCGCTAAAGCGTATTCTAAGTGGGCAAACCGAACGTATAGATCCAAATAGAAAAATTTCTGTCAAAGCCGTAGAAGAAGAAGCAGGATTGGGTGATGGATCCGCTTATTACTACAAAGACATAGTCTCAACGATAAAAGAGACGGCGATCAATAACTCACCAAAAGCCAAAAAGCAGAGCATCTACGAAGAAAAAATCTCAAACCTTAGAGAGCGCCTGGCTAATGAAAAGCGATTGAAAGAAAAGTACTACAAGCAAGCTGAAGACTACAAAGAGAAGTTAAGTGAAATGGCCAGTCAGCATAACCAATTGGCCTTAATGATTCAGCAGTATCAATACAAATTTGCTGAGCTAGAGTCGACTGTAGTTCAAGATATAAAAAACAAATAAGTGGCACTCATTCAGAGCACCACTTATTATGTTAGCTAAATTCTTACTTGCGGAGTAATTGATATTCTAGGTTCGATTTCGGTAAGAATATGAGCATAAGCCGCCATAATATCCGTAAAAAGCGGTTTGTGTTTAGGAGCTTCTAACGTAACAACAAATGCATACTTAATTGTCGGTGCTTTTGCGCCATTTATCTCCCCCCCGCCATCCCTTGCCATGTAATGAAGCTCAAAAGCTGGCTCATCAAGTATACTGCCTAACTTATTTTTCTTTGCATGAAGAACCGACTCCCATTTGGCAGCATCTCGTCTAAGTTCAGCTTCTGTTGCAATCTTAACTTGTTGAAAAAATCCTTCTTTTGGTTTTCCTTGTTTTGGAGCCCAACTGATTTCAACCCCAGCCTTTGTATACATGGATGAATCTTGAGGATCTACAGGAGTAGAAAAACAACAGGTTGCACTTATAGTGACCTTGCCATTGATACCTGAATCCGGAAGCGGTAGTGGCACACGCATATATTTACCAGGCTTCAACTCTCCCTGATACAAAATACGTGCGACTCCATCAGGAGATTCGATTAACTGTTCAATGTCATCAGGTACTTTCCCCCACCCCACTTCGGATACATCGTGAGACTTACTATCTGCGGCATTAACTAAAAGAGCTTTTATTGCAAGTGGAGACAAACCATGCCCCATGATCGCCCTAATACCCACAGCTTTTCTTAGTACATATGGTGAAGCAAAACTTGTCCCTTGGACAGGAACAGTCCGTGGTTGAATACCTGAGGCTATTACATGAAAATAGTCTTTAGGTGACCCACCAAAGCCCAATAAGTCTGGTTTAACCCGACCGGGAGCTCTTCCCGGCCCAATAGCGCTGTATGAAGCTCTAGACCAATCGGCACTCAAAGAATCAGCAGCCCCAACCGCTACAGCATTAACACTGTCTGAAGGGACTTGAATTCTATTTAACTGAGTCTCATGATCCGCTTCACCGTTATTACCTGCAGCGACAGTTAAAAATGTATCACCATCAGCTAAATAGCTATCAAGTAAAGAAGTCCAAGCATGAACTTCATCGTCTTCAATAGCTAAGTCAGGCCCCAAACTCAAATTTATAAATTCGTACTGCCGAGAAAGAAGAATATCTTCTATATGACCAAGAGTACGATAAAGCTCGAACGGATCTTCTTTCTCAATAAAAGAGTCCAAAACCCTATGGTGATCTATATATGAGTATGGTCGGTTAGCCGTTTTTGCAGGATCAATTGGCCCGAATAAAAATGCCGACGAAACTCCGATTCCATGTTCTGGCCCCCCCTCACAGTCCGACGCAGTAGCATCTGAGAGTCTATAATCACGAACCCACTGGCTTAATGAATGGTTCGAAGGTAATCCACCATCCAAAATGGCCACTTGGACATCATCTGCAATTGGTGGCTCTATTGGTAACTTAACAGGTGAAGGTACAGACATAGAGCGAACCATCGGCTGAAATGCTCTTAGCATTGGCATAGGTCTAGCAACTCGAACAAATGGATGCTTTGCTAATTTAGATAAATTGCTTCCTAGACCAATCATTGGAACAAACCAAAGATTTGACACTGATATAGAAATATCTTCATCAGGTTCAAAACCAATCGAACGGGCATAATCCATCACTGAAGATTTTATAAAATCACTAGAACTTCCAGGTATTAATTGAATTCCAATTTCGAAAACTTTGCTGTCTTGTAATAGCCCCGGTTTAATTTTTGACTCAGGGTCAACAGTTTCAATACTCCAAACTTTCTGTAGATCATCCGCCCCAGGTGTATCTTCCGAAAATTTTTTTAGCTTTTGACCAAACTGTTTAATCTGTTCTCGCTTACCTGTAATATATAAAGCCGTAGTAGGCGAAACTTCTGGTTCACCTTTTTTGGCCCAACGATCTGGCTTAACTTCCGCAGCACGACTACCGATAGAGCGGACGCCAACTTCTCTCAACAGACGTTTAGGAAAGTGACCTTTCGCAATATATGATGGGTGTAGGGTTAGCTTAGTAACGACATAGTCTTTCGGACATAGAGAATCATCATATTGATTAACTTCCTCGACTACCTGTTCAAATTGAGGTGCAAGCCGTTGAATCGACTCCTCTATTGTATATAACCCACCCTTAGGTGGATTCATTTTAGGTGGAGGAGTAAAACTAGTAAGCTCTTCAGCTTTACCAATAATATAGTTTTTCTTCGGCATGCACTTTCCTTAGACTTTTAATTCAGTCGCTTACGAATAGTATCTCGGCTACATCCAAACAATTTGGCCGCTTTTTGCTGCGCCATTCCTGTTTCTAAAACAGCTTTAACAGCTAGTTCAATCCGTTCTGCTCTAGATTTGGATTCAATATCGGGAAAAACAGAATCAATAATATTCTGTTCGAATCCTTTAGGATTTAAGATCCGCATCTTACGAAGCTTATATACAACTCTTCGAATATTACTATACGATGTTCCTGACAAACTTAATTGAATTAAATCAATCCAAGAAGAGAACTCTTCAACATCTGATTCAAGGAAGTTTGTAACAGCCTCTTTGACTAATTTTTGACTAGGGTTTTCAAAAGTAACCTCTACGTCAAATCGTCTCCATAACGCAGGATCGACTAATTCAGGGTGATTAGTGGCAGCGACAAGAAGACCACCAGTAGGCCACTCTTCCAACTCTTGAAGCATCACTGTAACCAAACGTTTTAGTTCACCTACATCTGCCTCATCACTTCTTCGTTTTGCAATGGCATCTATTTCATCAAGTAATAACACGCAAGGATGTGACTTAGCGAAATCTATAACTTTCCTAAGGTTACTACCTGTTTTACCAAGATAGCTACTCATCACAGCTGTTAAATCAAGAACATAAAAAGGTAAGCCTAGTTTTTTAGCTAACCATCTTGCAGTCATTGTTTTACCGACTCCAGGAGGCCCTTGAAAAATAATAGAGCTTGCAGGACTTAAACCACTTGCAGCCAAAAGTTCACTGGAATTCCTTTCTTCAAGAATGTTCTCTAATGTGTGTTTTAAGTTTCTATCTAATAGCGGTTCTTCACCAGAAAAAGTGCTATCGAACGATTTAAGCAAAGGAATCGCACTATCAGAATTAGGCTCAAACAAACCATCTTCTTCTTTTCGAATGTCACGACGTAAAATACCACCAGATCTCGCAGGTTGAGATTTAAGTAACGCTTCGATTTCTGAGCCTAATTGAGAATCTACTTTTCTCAATTTTCGAACCATTTTCGCGAGATAGAGTCTGACGTCAGATTCTTTACCTGATAAAGCTAACCTAGACAGTGCCAGTAGTTCATTTGAACTAATCATTGTTCTCTCATCCCAAACAACCCAATAAATGACCAATAAATGACCAATAAAATAATAATAACACCATTCTAGTCACTTCATATAAAAAATCCAGCTATAACAGGGAAAAAAGGTGACTAGATTTAAATAAAAAAAATAAAACTAGTCACCTTTGAATTTGAACCTTAGATTTGTTGCTGCATTGTGCCAAGGACATTCCTTAAAACATTCACTTTTCCAATAAGATGCGCTGAGCGACTACGAGCCTTTTGAAGCATTACAGAAACAGGCTTGTTAAGGCTGGGAAATCGAACGCATAACGACTGATATTCTTCTATTTCTCCAAGCACAATTTCCAAATTGCGATTATGCTGAACTAACTCTGACTCTAAAACTGAATAATTCTCACTTTGTAAGCTATCATCCTGGACTAGACAAAACCTCTTTTTAGGCTCAATACTCATCGTTTTAAAGATATCCGACACAAAATATCTTTTATTACGCCCATCACCTTTTGAAACGAGCCATCCATTTTTTTCAAAGTGATAAATTTGACGATATAACCTTTTGCGAGCTTCATTTGGATCCCAAGTCATATCGTCCATTGATAAAGAGGCGTTCCTCAACTCTACAACTGAAAAACCATCAATTCCTCTCTCAATCAATAATTTGTACATTATCCCGTTAATCTTCCTAGAACGTTTCATTTCCCACTCATTGCAACCAAAAACTAAGGATTGCTTAGTATACAGAAATCAGCAAAACTAAGAAAATCTTAGTTAACTTGAGTTTTAAGATATGAGCCATAAGTGTCATTCCAAAATCCAATACCAATACGCCTCAAAGAAGCGCGTAAAAGAGCCAAAATCTCACAAAAAATGTTGGGAGTTCGCATAGGTATGGATGAAAGTTCAGCTAGTCCTAGGATGAATCAATACGAAAAGGGGAAGCATACTCCTGACGTCCAGACATTGAAGTTACTAGCGGACAAGTTAGGCGTACCTTTGAACTACTTTTTCTGTGAGGATGAGATTTCAGCCGAATTAGCCGTTTTGATTAGTAAACTTCCAGATCAAGAAAGGAAAACTCTTTTAGAGTCATTAAAAATAGCAATCCAGAAAAGTTAACTCCCCCCGCTTTTCAGTAAAACTCCTTGCTACCTACATCTCACATTTCTGTATAAGACAAGCAATATCCGAATGTAGCTGATAACATATTCAACAACTTCAATATTAATATGTCTGATCTATGGTAACTAAAGAAATGGATGAAAGTATTCTTCATGAAGAACATCTTAATGGAAATTATTCAGACTCTGAGATAGTAATTGGGTTGGTAGGAGCTGTTGGTACCGAACTAGCTGAAATAAAAAAAATAATTACAGATCGTCTTGAGACGTTTAATTATTCTTGTGAAGAAATTCGTATATCACGAGATATTATCTGTTTGTTTGAAGAAATACCTGATGAATTAAGCAACTATCAAAAAGCCAATACTTTGATGTCTGCTGGTAATACTATTCGTAAAAAGAGTGGGGATAACTCAATTCTTGCTCTCGCGGCCGCATCACAAATTAATTGTATAAGAGAGAAATGCTCTACAAGTAATGACCTAGAACCATTAAGGCGCAAAGCATTTATTATAAGTTCTCTAAAACATCCTGCAGAAGTACAGAAACTACGTACAATCTATTCTAGAGGTTTTTATTTAATAGGCATTCACTCAAGTGAAATTAGCCGACGTGACTTCTTGATAGCAAACAAAGGCATGTCTGAAAATGAAGCAAACCGTCTAATTAAGAGGGATGCTGATGAATCAGACAAGCACGGTCAACACACAAGGGACACTTATCATCTATCAGACTTTTTCATTGATTACGGATCCAATAGACATAAGGCTCAGTATGACATTTGGAGAACACTTGATCTTATGTTCGGCAAACCTTTTGTAACTCCAACATTTGACGAGTTTGCTATGTTCATGGCTTTTTCTTCATCTTTAAGATCTGCAGACCTTTCTCGTCAAGTAGGGGCTGTTATGACCAAAAACAAGAATATAATCGCAACTGGAGCCAATGATATTCCTCAAGCCGGAGGTGGCTTGTACTGGCCAGACTACGATTCTAAAGGCGAAAAAATAGTTGATAAAGAAGATGGACGAGACTGGGTAAGAGGATATGATTCAAACGCTCGTGAAAAGAAGATAATAATAAATGAAATTCTCGAAACCTTACCTGACGATGAACTAAAAGAACCCCTGAGAAAGTTACTTAACTCATCAAGGATAAAAGATATTACAGAGTATGGCCGTGTAGTTCATGCTGAAATGGAAGCTATATTAGCTTGTGCAAGAAGTGATATAAGCACAAAGGATGCAGATCTCTATTGTACTACTTTCCCTTGCCACAACTGCGCAAAACACATTGTTGCCTCCGGAATAAAAAGAGTTGTTTATGTTGAGCCGTACCCAAAAAGTAAAGCTTTAGACTTTCATTCTGACTCAATAACACTAGAATCAAATGATGGAAAGAGTGTACGATTCGAACCCTTTGTCGGAGTTGGTCCTAGATCATTTTACGACCTTTTCTCTACAAACCTAGGGGCTGGCCACCCTATAAAAAGAAAAGACTCTGACGGAAATGCTGTGAAATGGAAAGAAAGTGAAGCAGTTTTGCGAATGCAAATGCTATCTACTTCTTACATAGAAAGAGAAACGGCCGCAGCATCTGCAGTGGGTGATTACCGGAGTAAATACAATGAGACAAAATAGTACCTTAGTTGCACATCTTCAAAAATCTAAGAGTCGAGTAGAATCATGGCCGACTTGGAAACAGGAGCAATCTGGCACACAAGTAAGAGCGAAATCTGACCAACCAACGTCAAGCCAAAGCTCTCAAACGCGCCAGCCAGAAGTATTGGAACTATAACATTCCTTGTTTAGAAGAATCCGGTTATTTAATGCCGGATTTTTTATTGACTAAATTTTGAAAGAAGCAGTGCCACAACCTTATAGCGCCTCAAGCTGCTAGGTAATTTATTTCTATTAATCAATAAATTACAATTTAAACAATATAGTAGAAACGTTTCCCTAACTCTCTATCCCAGCTATCATTCGAGGCTTTTAATGGAATTCAAAGAAATTAAAATGATGCCTAAAGGTGAACTACATGTACACTTGAACGGATTAGCAAATACTCATCTGATAAGATCACTTTTACAAGCAAGTAGTAATGAGCTTCCATCTGATTTCAACTTATACCACGATTTAACAAGGCGTACTCCAGCTCGCTCTCTGTCTGAATACTTAAAACCTTGGCAAGCACTCAGGTTAGTACCACAAAGTAGAGCAGATTTATCTAAAATTGTAGATAGTGCATTCTTCGAACTCAAAAGTGATAATGTTGAATTTGTAGAACTACGCAACAGTATCATATACATATCCCTCCTAAATAATATTACAGTTCAAGAAGCATTAGAATGGCTCCTACAAGACATAGATGAGTACTCGAGTCGCTACAATATTAAAGCAGGCTTACTTCTAACTATCACACGCGGAGAGTATGCCCCAGAACACTTGCGAGCGTTGGTAAATGCCTATAAATCTCTTGGCCGCCCCCAGTCAGTTATCGGATTAGACCTAGCTGGGAACGAGGATGTATCACCTCCCCCAGAGACGGCGCATTTATTTAGAACAGCTAAAGATGAAGAAGGACTGTCTATTACAATTCATGCAGGTGAAACTGGGAAGCACAAGAATATAGAAGATGCCATCATCAACTACTCCGCCGATAGAATTGGTCACGGAACAGCAATTGTTCAAGACCCAAAACTTATTGAGTTAGTAAAGGAAAAGGACGTCTGTGTCGAGGTGTGCCCTGTAAGTAATCGACTAACAAATGCTGTCGCAGAGAATGAACCTCACCCTGTTAGAGAAATGGTTAAGCATGAAGTACCTTTCGTTATCTGTTCAGACAACCCTTCTATACACGGTTCTACTCTAAGCAATGACTACTTTGAGCTCTATAAAGAAACGAATAATGTTCTTCTAATTAAAAATATGCTCTCGACTCAAAAGAAATATTCTTTCATTAAGGATGATTAAATGAAACTTAGATTCATTACAAAAAACGACTGTAAAATCGAAGAAGTAAACAAACTTTTAGACGGCATCGGTGTAGAAGTAGTGGCAGCGAAACATTCTATAAATGAAATCCAAACCGATGACGTTGACCTCCTAGTTAAAGACAAACTACTAAAAGCATTTAAAATTGTAGGGCGTCCAGTTTTCGTAGAGCATACCGGCTTATACATTGATAATCTAAACGAGTTTCCTGGCGGCTTAACCCAGATTTTCTGGGATAAGCTTGAAGCTGATAAGTTTTCTACGTTATTTGGTAATGGTGACAATACTAAAGTTATCGCAAAAACAATTATTGGTTATTGTGACTCAATGAAAATCCACACCTTTACGGGTGAAATAAAAGGAACAATAGCCCATGAACCTAGGGGAGATCGTAGCTTTCAGTGGGACTGCATTTTCATTCCAGAAGGGAAAAACCTAACGTTTTCAGAAATGGGTGACAAAAAGAATGAAATTTCAATGAGAAAGTTAGCTTTTGACAAGTTCAAAGAGTTTTTGCAGAAAAGGAAAGATTAATGGAACAGCTATTTTCGGCCTACAAAAAGGGGAACGTCATTTTATTCGTTGGCGCAGGTGTATCAATGAACCTTGGTCTCCCTTCATGGTCTGAACTTATCAACCATATCGCCGAAGAACTAGGCTATGATCCAGACATTTATAAAACATTTGGAAATGATCTTGCACTGGCCGAGTATTATCGAATCCAAAAAGGAAGAATAGGCCCATTGCGTAGTTGGATGGACACAGAATGGCACTCTGGAGATGTAGAGCTAGAAAAATCCAAGATTCATGAATACATCGCTAAAGCAAATTTTCCTCTTATCTATACGACAAACTACGACCGATGGATTGAGAAATCGCTAAAATATTACGGTAAAGAGTTTATAAAAATAGCGTCTGTATCTGACATGACCAAGATAAAAAGAGACCAAACACAAGTCATTAAGTTTCACGGAGACTTTGATGATGATGAGTCGATTGTCCTTGATGAAACAAGTTATTTTGAACGACTAGAGTTCGAATCACCTCTCGACCTCAAACTTAGAGCAGATGTGCTTGGAAAAACAGTTCTTTTCATTGGTTATAGTCTATCTGATATCAACATAAGATTGCTATTCTATAAATTGTCCAAGCTATGGAAAGATAACGATTGTGGAGGAGCTCAGCCTAAGTCTTACGTTTTCTCCTCACGTCCAAATCCCATACAGGAAGCAGTTCTTGAACAATGGGGTATCAATATGATTAACTCAGAAATTGATGACTCAGGTAAAGCGCTTGAAGAGTTTTTAAAACAGTTTGTGTAATACTTAAGAAGTCTGGAAAATCTATTTTCCAGACTTCCATTTTCTAAAAAATTAACCCATTTTTTGTTTTTACTGGAAAACTGCCCGTAGTACCTACTATCAGAAAGTTTCCAGATAACCTCCAGAGTCGAAAATAAAGAGTATGGATGTACCATGAGAAACTAAATATATTCTTTATCGTAAAATAGCAGCGAGTCATAAACCGCCTCGCTGCTGTTTAAATTACGAATAGATATATCGCAATGAAATATAAAAATAAAAAGTAATATTCCTCAATCTACTCTTTCTGAATTGGGGCTTCTAAGTTATAAGATTCGTATATCCTAGTAATCTCTCCGGAACGACGCATTTCAGCTAAAATATTCTCTAGCTGATCGATATACTGATAGTTCGCCGATCGTTTAGGCACACTAAAAAAACGACCATTTAGGTAAATGTTTTTATAACTTATTTTCTTTAATTTAGGGTCATTTTCAAAAAGATTAAGCCCATGCTGTTCAGAGGTGATAGCAAGATCGATTCGACTAGCCTCTAGCATATTAATAATTTGTTCTACGCTAGTGACAAAACTGATTTTTAATTTGTCTGTATTTTGGTTGAATTGGTCACTATAAAAACTGCCATTGAGTGCACCAATAACAAAACCTCGGCTGACAATTTCATCAAAACTATTTGCATCAATATTCGAGTTCGTCCGAGTAAAATAAAACACCTCTCTTTCACCATACCCCATTAATAATGGGTGAAGAAACTGTTCTCTCTCTTCATCCATAGAGTGCAGAGGAATAAGATCAACTCCACCCTGTGGTGCAACACCAATGGTTCTTGCCCAAGGAACTTTTGTCCAATGGACTTTATGCCCCAACTTAAGAATAACCTGGTTAATCACATCGCCACCAGGGCCTTTACACTCACCATTTTCAAAATAAAGATAGGGCTTTCTATCTCGGCAATGCCCCTCCCACGTAACATTCGCTAAAAGTGGGGCTGACATAAATAGGCTTAAGCAACCAATGATGAATATCCGTATAAACTTTATCATATCGCTTCCTTTAATTAATCAATTAATCCTAATTTTAAATACTTTTAGGAATAACTTCAGTATAGTCACTAAGTGGCAATTTTTCTTATATCTCATGAATAATGGCTCATCAATATCATCTAAGAATATACCCAATAGCAAAAATAATCCTGTCATAAATATAACCTCAGAATATGCTCTTAAAGATGATTAAAATCCCACCAAAGTAATTTTCCCTTGGGCTAACGCCCCCATTTGGCAGGAAAAATCGACCCGTTTATCCGCTTCTTTGGCAAATAGGGTTTCGAGCTTTTCAAACGATTGAGGGATAAAACTGATATTTTTTAACTTCAAGCTTTTGCGGGTTTGATTATCAAGAAACGCTAATGCGGAAGTACTTAATACTTTCTGGCAAGTATCGAGAATATCTTTACTGACCATTTTGCTGTGTACCGCTTGTTGTAGTTGCTCTTTGGTAATGCTGGGGTTGCCTTTAGCAAAGACACAAACGGCGTAGATATCAAGCAGTGCCACCGCGCGCGGCTTTTGCGTTTCGCCATCTTCATAGACTGCCATCAAACAAGGAATTTTACTCTCATCAAACGATTGGCGACGAATATTATTCAGCACGATATCAGCACCTACCGCTCTTTTTAGCAGCTTCTCTAGCTGCGAAAGCTTTGGTAAAGCCAACTCATCTTGCAGCTCGACCATTTCATCTAATTCAATGCAGCTCTCTTCCGCTCCTTGCACTAAAGGAAGCAACTTTTGGTGCAGTTCACCATCGTCAAACGGTTTCGATAACACAAACGACGCTCCAGCTTCAAGCGCCTGTTTGATTTGTTGCTCATCGGCCACCGTGGTGAGCATTGCCACTTTTATCCCGAGCTTACGTTTGGTTATCGCTTGTGTCAGCTCCAGCCCCGTCATGCCGGGCATGTGCCAATCTGTTAAGACAATATCCGGCTGCCAACTGCCAATCAGCTTGAGTGCGGCCTTACCATTGTCTGCCTTTTGAATGGACAAACGTCGGTAGCCAAACGCCTCTAAGGCTCGTCTGACTATTTCAAGTGTCGCTTTACTGTCATCAACAATGAGAATCTTCACAGCATATTTTTCTATGACCTAACTTGTTCAAAGTATAGGCACATTTTTTTACAACAACTAAACTTACCTGAAAATACAGCAACAAAAGTGGGTTTATGTGATGCCAATACAAGAGTTCCTCACCGAAAAGGTTTTATCGCTCTTAGCGATCGATCTCGGGCTTATTATCTTGTTGGCTTGGTTTTTTATCCTACTGCTGATCCTGCGTGAATTTAGGAAATTTGCGCATGGTTTTACTCGTAATAAAAGTAATAGCGATGAAGACACGCTTCATTTATGCCAACAATCCGTTGAAAATGCGTTGAACTACACCGCAGAGCATAGCTCGACTCTGAATGATTTAATCATCATTCAAAAAGCGCTCGAGCAACAGGTTTCTCTCATCAAAAATTCCTCTTCTCAGGGCATTAGTGCCGAAGATCAGGCTTCAATTGATGAACTCAATGAGAAATTGAGTAAATCGCATAAGTTGATCCGCAAACTGAAAGGCGATCTCGATAAAAGTGTGAAAGGGCTACGAGTGACTCGTAAAAAACTCTTTGCTCAAACTGATACCGTTGACAGTTTGAAAGAAGAAAAAGCCACCATCGAAAAAGAGTTTGAACAGTTAGAAGCGGAATACATCAAGATCAGTAAAGCGGGTGATTTCTACGAAATGGCAAAAAATTATCAAGCCGAGAAAAAAGAACTACTAGAGACCATTGAGAAATACAAAGAGCAAGCCAAACAAAGTGGCACTTCTGTCGATGTCGAAGCGATGAAAAAACAGTTGTATCACATCAGTAAAGAAAAAGATTTTATCGAACAACGCTATCTACAGTTACTCGAAGAGGGAAAGAAAGAGTAGCGCTGCCGCCATTTCTGACGGCAAACTGAGACACTTATTTAACGCAAATCACATTGAGTAATGAGGAACCTTTCAGTTGGCTGACTTTACCGTTGGTAAAAAGCCCTTTTTGCGACCATCCCCAATAAGGTAAGTGCATTGGCCATTGGTTACTGTCCATCTGTTTTGAATCCAAAAGGCGTTGCCACTCTTCTTCCGTTACCAAGCGCATAGCCATTTTTTGGCAGGTTTTTTCTGCCACCTCATAGTTTAGGCGGCTCCATGCTAGGCCATGTTCCATATAGAACTGTTCATCACTCGAACGTAAATGAGGCACCACAAACTGCAAACCGTTTGCGGTGGTGCTCAAACGAATTTCAACCGCTGGCGGAACATTAAGAGCTGGCGCTTTGGTTGATGGTTTCGTTGATAATGGCGAACTCGCCATTTCCACTTGTGGTTTCGGTAAAGACTTTTTGGTGATTTGTTTTGCGGCAGACGTTGCTTGAGCGGAAGTTGTCTTTTTTATCGGCGAGCTAGACTGTGCGCGCCCTTTGACAACCTCACGAATGAAAGCTTCTTTGTAACCGGGGATTTGCTGGATAAGAGGCAGTTCTTTTTTTACTTGCTCATAATCAGTATAAGGACCGATTAAGCAACGATACGTTTTCGCTTCTGGTTTTAGCCATACATCGGTAGAAATATGGGTATAAAACGCTTTGGCTTTCAGCAAAGATAATGGCTTATTTAACACGCCACACTGAATCCAAAAAGTGGATGATTGCCCTTTGGGCTTTTTCTTTCCCCATAAACCTTGCCCTATTGGGCATGCTTTATCAAGAATGGGCAACTGATCGACAGAAGCTTGAGTCGCATCACAAAGAAAATCTTCCGCCCAAGCGGGTTGAAATAAAGCCAGCGACGCCAACACCGTTAGGCTTGATGTCACACACAGGGTCGTTTTCCGCATCAGGGTCATCATATTGAGTCCATATACTTGCTTAATAGTAGTGACAACATTACCGATTCAATGTTCCCTAGTTCAATGGATTTGGGTTGGGTATAACAAAAATACTAGCAAAAAAAGAGCCGCATTTGACGGCGGCTTTTAGTTTAGGGATTTTCTTTAGCAAAAATCAATTGCCACATCACCCTTTGTAAATTTTTGGGTTAAAAACATCGCGTAGCCAGTCACCCAACAGATTGATCACCAACACTAATGTGACTAGTACAAAACCAGGGAAAGCCGTAATCCACCAAGCGCCAGAGAAGATGTAGTTAAAGCCCATGCTAATCAAAGCACCCAATGATGGCTGATCGACTGGCAAACCTAAACCTAGGAAAGAGAGTGCCGCTTCAGACATGATCGCATTGGCAATTTGTACAGTTGAGATAACCAAAATAGGCGATAAACAGTTAGGTAAAATATGGCGAAACATGATGCGTGGCGATTTAAAACCCATCACACGAGCCGCTTCCACATACTCTTTTTTCTTCTCGGCGAGCACGGACGCACGAATTGTCCGCGCGTATTGTGGCCACTCAGCCACACCGATAATCACCACCAACATCACAACCGCATACTGACTATAAAATTCACTCCCAAAACTGGCTTTGAAAATTGCCGAAACAATGATCGCCACCATCATGGTTGAAAACGATAGCTGTACATCAGCAAAACGCATCAAAAAGCTATCAATACGTCCACCAAAGTAGCCAGCAGAAAGGCCAATCACGATACCAAGTAGCAACTGTAAACCAACCGCCAAAAAGCCAATCGTCAGTGATAGACGCGAACCATACAGTATGGTCGACAAAATATCGCGCCCTTGCTCATCTGTGCCGAGAACAAAGCGCTCATCGGCTCCCTCCATCCAAGAGGGAGGTAATTCTGCATCCATCAGATCAATCGATGATAGGTCGTACGGGTTACTGGGGGCAATCAGTGGCGCAGCGACAGACAAAGTTAAGAATACCAAAAAGATGACGAAGCTGGTCATCGCCACTTTATCACGCAAGAAATAGTACAAAAAATCAGACTGTTTAAAACGCTCCCAACGAGATGGAGCAGCAGCAAATTGGCTCATGATTAAGCTCCTTTTCCAGTAAGGTTCACAGTCGGGTTAATCAGACCGTATAACAGATCGACAATGGTGTTGGTGACAACGAAAATCAGGCCCACGAATATGACGTAAGCGGTGATCAGCGGAGTATCAACTCGGTTAATCGCTTCAAGGAAAAGAAAGCCCGTACCCGGCCACTGAAAAACAGTCTCGGTTAAGATGGTGTAGGCCACCATAGTCCCAATTTGTACACCGCCGACGGTTAGCACCGGTAACATGGTATTTTTAAGGGCATGTTGGTAGTAAATTTTGTTCAATGCCAAGCCTTTAGCTTTAGCAAATTTGATGTATTCCGAGCTCAGCACTTCCAACATTTCAGAACGCACTAAACGAATAAACAGCGGCAGCATGATCGACGCCAGTGAAACACAAGGCAGCACCAAGTGTGCTAAGCCATCAGCCGTGAAAAAGCCAGATTCCCAACCCAACCAATTGGCGGTTTCCCCTCGTCCATACGACGGTAACCAACCTAACGTGATCGAAAAAACATACATCAACATAATCGCAGTTAAGAACACTGGGATAGAAATACCAATACTGCTGCCCGCCATCACCACTTTGGTAAAGAAGCTTTTGGGATGAATGGCTGTGTAAACCCCTAATGGAATGGAACAGACAATGATGATTACGGTCGCACCGAGCACAAGCTCTAACGTTGCGATTAATTTATCGAGAATAACGTCTACCGCAGGACGTTTGAAAAAGTAGGACGTGCCTAAATCACCCTGCACCGCGGCCGTAATAAAACGAGTATATTTGGCAATGAAAGGATCATTCAGTCCAAGTTCATCGCGCAGCGCTTGGCGCTCGCTTTCTGAAACAGACTGCCCAACAAGCTCACGCAATGGGTCGCCTAAGTTATCCTGAATGGCAAACGCCACCAGACTGATCACAAACATCACTATCAGTGCCTGAAACAGGCGCTTGACCAGAAACGAAAACATTCCTTGCCCCTTAAACTATCCATGATGGTTCTTTTTAAAATTGAATTAACTTTAATAGGAACGAAAAAATTCAGCCTAAAAAATGACACTCGACCCGACTGAAATAAAGCAAAGTGCAGAGATCTTAATAAGGCATCCAAGCGGATGCCTTGAGTGACTTAAGCGCCGCCCACATGACATGAGCGGCCAACTTAAGTAATTACTCGCTAACGACTAGGTCGCCGAAATAAGGGAATTCCATCGCGTTAACAATCGGTTTGATATCTAAAGTAGATTTCGCCCCCCACGCTAGGTTTTGCCAATGCAGTGGAACAAATGCTGCGTCGTTGTACAAAGTCACTTCGACTTTTTGCAGCATCTGTGCACGTTTCGCAGGATCGGTTTCTACGTTTGCCGCTTCAACCAACTTATCCACTTCTGGATTTGAGTAGTGACCACAGTTGTACTGGCCTTTACCACTCTCTTCGTTACGTGTCATGGTTAAGAACTCGGTGAAGTTTGCTGAGTCTTCAGTATCTGAGTGCCAGCCAATCATTAACAGATCCGCGGCGCACTTATCAAACTCAGGCCAATATTGCGCTTTTGGCATGGTTTTAAGATCAACCTTAATACCAATTTTCGACAACATCGCCGCTGCAGCTTGTGCAACTTTCGCATCGTTCACATAACGGTTGTTTGGCGCGATCATGGTGAGCGTCAGCCCTTTCTCATAACCAGCCTCTTTCATCAGCTCTTTCGCTTTTTTCAAATCAAAACGAGGCACAAGGTTCGCGTCATAACCAGAATAACCCGCTGGGCCTTGTTGGCCAGCTGCTGTCGCAAAACCTTTCATGATTTTGTCAACGATACCTTGGTTGTTGATGGCATGAACAATGGCTTGACGCACGCGAACATCTTTCAGTGCTTCATTGCTGTTTTGGTTCATTTGGAAAGTGATGATGCGCGTACCCGGCAAGGTCACAAGATCAATACCTTTGGCTTCTTCCACACGTTTATGATCGTTTGGCGCAACAGGTGCAATCATATCCACATCACCCGAAAGGAGCGCCGCAACACGAGTGGCATCTTCTTTAATCGGCACTAGGGTCAGTTTGTCTACGTTGCCTTTTGATGCGCTATCCCAATAATCTTTAAAGCGTTCAAATTCCACTTTTACGCCTTGTTCGCGGAAAGTCACTCTAAATGGGCCAGTACCAGAAACGTTGGTCGAAGCAAACGAGTTACCGTGCTTCACAATTTCAGATTTCTCTTTACCATCAGCCGCTTTGCCCGAATAGAACTTGCTGTCCATAGGGAAGATGTAGGTTGCGGTTTGCAGAACCAGAGGATAAGCGCCTTTGGATACGATCTCGACGGTGTAATCATCTACTTTGACCATCTTTTCATACGGTTCAAAAATAGCTTTGAAATCAGGAGAATCTTGTAAACGATCGAACGTCCAGACCACATCGTCTGCCGTCATTTCGTTACCAGAATGGAATTTTACCCCTTTGCGCAGCATAAAACGGAACGTTGTATCGTTGACACGTTCCCATTTTTCAGCAAGGCGAGGTTCAAAATCAAATGTCTGGGTGTAACGAACGAGAGGATCAAACACCATGTGAGACATTTGTAGCGTACCACCAGATAGCTGCTCATGCGGGTCAAGTGACACTGGGTCAGCATCATAAGCGACGGTAATATTGGCCGCGCTAGCTGCAAAGCTTAAGCCTGCCGCCATCAAAGCTACTGTTAGTTTGCTTTTCATGGTTTTCATTGCATAACTCCTTATGCGGGAATCCAAATCCCTAGTTGTTGTAATTGCTTCTGTTTATTCATTCCAAGCACGCTTGGTCATGATATCTCTATCTGTAACTTTTTTGGCTTACGCCGTTACTACATCTTCTCTTAAGCCCGTAAACTCAGGCATTAAAGAAATCAAATGCTGGCTGTATTGGTGTTGAGGTGACTTAAACAACTGCTCTGTAGGGGCGACCTCCAGTAAGGTCCCCATTTGCATGACCCCGACACGATCGCACATTTGGCGGATCACAGGTAAATCATGGCTGATGAACAGCATGGTCAAATTGAGCTCATCTTGCAGATCTTTCAATAGGTTTAAGATCTGCGCTTGCACAGACACGTCGAGCGCGGACGTAGGTTCATCACAAATCAATAAGCGAGGACGCGTGGCGAGTGCGCGAGCAATCGAAATACGTTGACGTTGACCGCCGGAAAACTCGTGCGGATATTTCACTCCCGCCATCTTACCTAGGCCTACGTGCTCTAAAAGATCATGCACAATTTGCCGTGTTTCCGCTTCGCTACGGGTTAATTTATGAAAACGAATCGGCTCGGCAATGATATCGAAAATCTTCATTCTCGGATTCATTGAGGTATAAGGGTTTTGAAACACCATCTGCATCTGGCGGCGCATCGGACGGCGCTCGTTTTCCGATTTCAGCGCAGTAAGATCAATTCCTTCAAAACAGACTTTGCCTGAGTTTGGAGCGTACAGACCCGCAATCACGCGTGCGATGGTTGATTTACCGGAACCTGATTCCCCAACCAAACCAAAAGTTTCCCCTTCAAACACCTCAAAACTGACGTCATTTGAAGCTTGGACATATTCACGGCGACTTTCAAACAATGAGTCTTTGGTCGTAAAGCGTAAATTCACGTTTTCTACTGTCAGCAGTGGGCCTGTGTATTGGCGATTATCTTGGCTCTGACCCAACCAATGGTTTTTAACATCCAATGGTTTTAACTCACTTGCCTCTTCGATATAGCTCACCAGCGGAAAGCGATCGAGTTTTTTATCTGAGCGAGGAACGGCGGAAATCAAACTGCGCGTATAGGAGTGATCCGGAGCGCCCAACACTTTAGCTGTCGGTCCAAATTCAACCAAGTCACCGCGATACATCACCGCGACGCGATCCGTCACATTCGAGACCACACCCATATCATGGGTGACCAGCATACAACCAACATTGTTTTTAATGCATAGCTCGCGGATGAGGCTCAAGATTTGATCTTGAATAGAAACGTCTAATGCAGTGGTCGGTTCATCGGCAATAATAAGATCAGGTTCACCCGCCAGCGCAATGGCAATCACAACACGTTGACGCATGCCACCAGAGAATTGGTGTGGGTACTGCTTCAAACGGTTTTCAGGCTGAGGAATACCCACTTGCTTCATCAAAGAAAGTGCACGCTGATACGCTTCTTCCTCAGTCACTTTCATATTGGCGTGGATGGTTTCTGTCAGTTGATGTTCAACCGTAAATAGTGGATTAAGCGACGTCATTGGGTCTTGAAAAATAAAACCAATTTTAGAGCCGCGAACTTGGCGCATCTGCTCAGGCGATAAGCCTGAAATCTTCTCACCATCTAAGAACACATCGCCACTGGCAATGAGACCAGGTGGGCTCAATAAATCGATAACCGCATTACCTACGGTCGATTTTCCGGCGCCTGATTCTCCCACAACCCCAACAATTTCACCCCGCTCGATATTAAACGAAAGCGATTTCACAGCAACGTGAACACCATGACGCGATGGGTATTCAATACGCAGGTTTTTTACTTCTAAAAGTGACATCCCAGACCTCTACGACTTGGGCAGTGTTGTGCCCTGTCTGTAACTACCTTTGAACAACAAAGCGTTCAAAGCCAGTAAAAATGAATCCATTCATACCAGTACAATATTCTGGTAATTAACAAGGCCATCAATTTGGCAAATATTTCACAGAAAAGCAACATCGATAGGATAAAAAGTCGATATCAAATCAAACCAAAGCAGTAACATCGTATTTTTATGCACCACATATGCATTAATCATTGGTATGACCAATATTCTAGCACACAGTAATACACCCCAAAACATAGACGTTAAGCCTAAGAAAACGCCAATTTACCATGCATTCTAAAAAAGAATGCAGAATAAAATTTCAAATTATATTGCGGCATATCACGTAACACATTAGAAACAAAAACCAGAATAACCAACAAAATGCCAGACTAAAAACTAATGAAAAGGCAGAAAAGCAGTGAATTCATCTGAACAGAAAATTTAGGGTTTAGCCTTTAAACATGATAATTCACTGACTTAATGAGATAGGAGTCAATAAGGAATCGAACATTGAATAGAGAGAATGGTCTTTCAACTGAGGCTTATTAAGATGGCCAGTGAAGAGCCCGGTTTTGAAAATCAGACAAACCCCACTTTGGCTCTCATTACCTTGATTAAGGCTCCAAACATCAGATATTAAAAAGCCCCAGTCTTTCGACCAAGGCTTTTTAAGATGGTCGATGAAGAGCCCGGTTTTGAAGATCAGACGAACCCCACTTTGGTTCTCATTACCTTGATTAAGGCTCCAAACATCAGATATTAAAAAGCCCCAGTCTTTCGACTGAGGCTTTTTAAGGTGGTCGGTGAAGAGCCCAGTTTTGAAAATCAGACGAACCCCACTTTGGCTCTCATTACCTTGATTAAGGCTCCAAACATCAGATATTAAAAAGCCCCAGTCTTTCGACTGAGGCTTATTAAGGTGGTCGGTGAAGAGGGATTCGAACCCCCGACCCTCTGGTCCCAAACCAGATGCGCTACCAAGCTGCGCTATTCACCGATATATCTCTTTATTCTCGATTTTCACCAAGAACGGAAACCGAAGTTACCGAATAATGGGGTGGCTAACGAGACTTGAACTCGCGACAACCGGAATCACAATCCGGGGCTCTACCAACTGAGCTATAGCCACCATCAAACTTTGCAATAACCGCTTGCTTGCCGTTATTTTTCTTTTCATTTTTAACCAATGAGAAGAAAAGAAAAGTGGTCGGTGAAGAGGGATTCGAACCCCCGACCCTCTGGTCCCAAACCAGATGCGCTACCAAGCTGCGCTATTCACCGATACAAATTCATTTTTTGGAATAAACGAGAGAGAACTCTCTGCTCCGCTATTCCTAACATCATGATGCACTATCAAACTAGTCTATTCATCGATGTAAATCTTTTTTTCTCGACTTTCACCAAGAAAGGAAACCGAAGTTACCAAATAATGGGGTGGCTAACGAGACTTGAACTCGCGACAACCGGAATCACAATCCGGGGCTCTACCAACTGAGCTATAGCCACCACTGTTTTGCCAATTTGCTACTTATTTACATAAGCATCCGGATGGCGCGCCCGAAAGGATTCGAACCTTCGACCTTTGGCTCCGGAGGCCAACGCTCTATCCAGCTGAGCTACGGGCGCATGCCCTATCGGCGGAGTGGAATAATACGGAGTTCACACTAGGGCGTCTAGTACTTTTTCAACTTTTTTTATCGTTTGACGCCTTTTTCATCAGATAACCATTATTACCTCTATAATAAGGATGTGACTCACCCCTTGAAGATCGCAACTTGTTGTTTATTGCAACAACTTATCGGGATATAATCACCCAATATTTACATTGATTTAACAGCTTGAATGGCTTTTAAATCAGCCACACTCTAAATCTAAGTATAAATAGGTAAGCATGAACTTACCTTTGGAATATAAAGTGAGTTTAATGGATATGTCTCGACGAATCATAAGCGTGTTATTCGCTGCTTTAACCTTTTCTAGTGTTGCATTGGCAACCAGCCAAGCTGAATACGATGCCATTGCTGATCGCATTAAACCTGTAGGTGATGTTTACTTAGCGGGTAGTGAACCCGTTGCGGCAGAGCCGACAGGCCCTCGTGATGGCGCGCAAGTTTATGGTACATTCTGTATCGCTTGCCACTCTACAGGCATCAGTGGCGCACCTAAAATTGGCAATGCCGAAGAGTGGGCTCCACGTATCGCCCAAGGTAAAGATGTATTGAAAAATCATGCACTGCAAGGCTTTAATGCCATGCCAGCTAAAGGAACCTGTATGGATTGCTCTGACGACGAAATCGTTGCCGCCATTGAGCATATGATTGCAGGTCTTTAATACATTAATTCCTATAAAACAAAGGGTTGGCTTTAATTCCAAGCCTTTGTTTTTATTATTTTTTAAGCACTATTTCTTAAACATGGCAGCGCGCAAGTTAGCAATATGGCTTTGTCCTTTAGCCATGCGCTCTTCTTGACTTACTGGCTTTTTACTCTGTTCCCACTCAACATCGTCAAAGGGTAATTCATCCAAAAAGCGACTTTGTGTGGGTTTAAGCAGTTCCCCGTATTGACGACGTTCTTTACACATAGTGAAAGTCAGTTCTCGCTGCGCGCGAGTTATCCCGACATACATCAAACGACGTTCTTCTTCGACGTTGTCCTCATCGATACTGGTTTGATGAGGAAGAATACCCTCTTCAGTGCCAATCAAATAAACGTAAGGAAATTCAAGGCCTTTCGATGCATGCAATGTCATCAACTGAACGGCATCACTCTCATCCTCTTCTTCACTTCGCTCCATCATGTCGCGTAGGGTTAAGCGCTGTACAACTTCTTTGAGCGATTTTTCTTGTTGGTCATAGTTGTCACCTTCAAGGTCGGCCACAATCCAAGAATAGAGATCAGAGACGTTTTTCATACGCATTTCGGCCGCTTTGGGGCTGGAAGAGGTTTCATACAGCCAATCTTCATAATGAATATCTCGGACTAACGATCGCACCGCTTCAACGGTATTGCCTCGTTCAGCTTGATCTGAGATAGCCACTAACCATTGCGTAAACTGACGCAAGTTGTCTAGCCCTCTTCCAGACAAATGATGCTCTAAGCCAAGTTCAAAACTGGCCGAAAACAAGCTTTTGCCACGCATATTGGCGTAACTCCCCAATTTCTCCAACGTGACTGGGCCAATTTCTCGTTTTGGCGTGTTCACAATGCGTAAAAAAGCATTGTCATCGTCAGGGTTCACCAACACTTTGAGGTAAGCCATGATGTCTTTAATTTCGGCTCTGGCAAAAAATGACGTTCCACCGGATAACTTATAAGGCACACGGTTTTGCAGCAGCGATTTTTCAATTAAGCGTGACTGATGATTACCGCGGTACAATATCGCGTAATCACGATATTCGGTGCGATTGAGAAATTTATGCGCAATCAGTTCACCAGTGACCCGCTCCGCTTCATGATCTTCATTTTTCGCTAGCAGAACTTTGAGTTTTTCACCCTCAGGGATCTCAGAAAAAAGCGTTTTCTCATACACGTGTGGGTTGTTGGCAATCAGAATATTGGCCGCTCTCAAAATACGGCTGGTTGAACGGTAGTTCTGCTCAAGCTTAATCAGTTTAAGATTTGGGTAATTTTGCCCCAGCAACACGAGGTTTTGCGGTTTCGCCCCTCGCCAAGAATAGATGGATTGATCATCATCACCCACCACAGTTAAACGGCCACGTTCTCCAACCAACAATTTCACTAACTCGTATTGACTGGTATTGGTATCTTGATATTCATCCACCAGCAAGTAGCGAATGCGGTTTTGCCAACGCTGACGAACTTCGGCGTTGTTTTGCAATAACAGCACCGGCATTAAAATAAGATCATCAAAATCGAGCGCGTTATACGCTTTCATTTGCTTTTGATAAAGATCGAAGCAGTAAGCGAACAGCTGTTGTTGTTCACCTTGAGCAAAACCTTTCGCTTGCTCTGGCGTCAACATGTCGTTCTTCCAGTTGGAGATGGTGCTGAGTAATTGGCGCAGCAGATCTTTATCGCCCTCGAGCTGTTTCTCTGTCAACTCTTTGAGCAGCGCAAGCTGATCTTGGTCGTCAAACAGAGAGAACCCCGCTTTCAAGCCCAAAAATTTATATTCCCGACGGATAATATTGAGGCCTAAAGTATGAAATGTGGAAACGAGCAGCCCTTTTGACTCAGCTTTTCCAAGCGTTTGTGCTACCCGCGCCTTCATTTCTCGAGCGGCTTTGTTAGTAAATGTAACGGCAGCAATGTTGCGCGCTTTATAATCACACTGTTGAACCAAGTAAGCGATCTTGTTGGTAATTACGCGCGTTTTACCCGAGCCAGCCCCCGCCAATACTAGACATGGGCCCGATACATATTTGACGGCTTCGTCTTGTCTTGGATTCAGCTTCATGAGGTACTCGTATCACTTTTATTTGGGCCGTCTATGATAATGCCGCGCTTTACTGATTACTACGTCATTCACCATAAGATTTTTGTCATTTTACTACACTAGTGTATTGCATAAGGGGCTATAGTTTGGTCTATAATGAATGAACGTTCATTCACTGTGGGATGTCAGCATGTCTAACTGTATTCACGTGGATAAGTACCAGCAGATATTGGTGGCCGCTGAAAAGCTGATCGCTGAATCTGGATTTCAAGGCTTATCGATGCACAAATTAGCCAAAGAAGCCGGTGTCGCAACGGGAACAATTTACCGTTACTTTGATGACAAAGATCATCTTCTCGTGACAGTTCGCTTACACGTTTGTCAGCACATTGCTGACGCGGTGCAAGCCAATATTGATGATGAGATGCCTTTGAAAGAACGCTTTAAAATGATGTGGCTTAATATCTGGGAATTAGCACAATCAAGCAGTGCAACACTCAGCAACCGAGTTCAATATGAATCATTGCCAACAACAATCAGTTGCAATGTTAAGGAACTTGAGCGAAAAATGTTTGCCAAAGTGGATTTACTATTTGATCAAGGTAAAGAGCAGGGATTATTCAAGCCGTTGGATAATCAGATTTTGTCTGCTTTAAGCTTCGAAACAACGGTCGCCCTTGCCCGTAAAAAAGCGATGGAATGTTATCAACTGGATGACAGCGCACTCAGTGCTGTGATTGACGCCAGTTGGGATGCAATTACTCAACACTAACTTGGAGTTCTGACTAGAATGAAAAAGTGGACATTCTTTATGTTACTTATCGCCTTCCTACTGTTTGGTAGCGTGATAGGTTTTAATCTGTTTAAACAACAAAAAATTGCCGAATTCATGGCCAACCGTCCTGAACCTGAATTTCCAGTGACAGTGACTGATGTAACTCCTGTTGATTGGATCCCAGTGATTGAAGCGATTGGTTTTATTGAACCCAATCAAGGCGTGACACTAACATCTGAAACCAGCGGCGTGATCGATAAGATTTCATTTGAATCAGGGACACAAGTTGAGGAAGACCAACCTTTAGTTTTGCTTGATTCTGCGGTTGAGAAAGCGAATTTAAAAAGCTCACAAGCTCGCCTACCTGCTGCAAAAGCGAAATACGAACGCTATAAAGGTCTATTCGCTAAAGGGTCGATTTCAAAAGAAGCTTATGATGACGCCGAAGCAAACTACTACTCTTTGTCTGCAGATATTGAAAGTTTAAAAGCTTCCATTGATCGTCGTGAAATCAAAGCTCCCTTTGCTGGTGTGGTGGGTATCCGTAATGTGTATTTAGGCCAATACCTACAGCCAGGCACCGATATTGTTCGCTTGGAAGATACCAGTGTAATGCGTCTGCGCTTTACCGTTCCACAAACGGATATTTCACGTATTTCATTAGGCCAGCAAGTGGATATTTTTATCGATGCTTATCCTAATGCAGCGTTTACAGGATCCATTACTGCGATTGAGCCTGCCGTTAGCGTTCAAAGTGGTTTAATCCAAGTGCAAGCCGATATTCCAAATAGTGACGGTAAACTACGCAGCGGTATGTTTGCTCGTGCCAACATCATCCTGCCGAAATTAGAAAACCAAGTCACGCTTCCTCAAACCGCCATTACCTTCACCCTGTATGGTGATAATGTTTACGTGTTGAAAGAAGAAGATGGCGTTAAACGAGTAGAGCAGCGCGTTGTAAAAGTAGGTGAACGCAAAGGTGCTGTGGCGCATATTTTAGAGGGTGTACAAGATGGAGACATCGTGGTCACTTCAGGTCAAGTGCGCTTAAGTAACCATTCGAAAGTTCGGGTAGTCGAAAGTAATGCGACTACACCACCTGCTGAAACACCGATGCTGTAATTGGAGGAATCATGCGTTTTACTGATGTTTTTATAAAACGTCCAGTGCTCGCGGTATCGATCAGCTTTTTGATAGCTCTGCTTGGTTTTCAAGCTATTTTCAAAATGCAGGTTCGTGAATACCCTGAAATGACGAATACCGTTGTTACAGTGAGTACAGGCTATTACGGTGCAAGTGCCGACTTAATCCAAGGTTTTATCACTCAACCTTTGGAACAAGCAGTCGCACAAGCCGACAACATTGATTATATGACTTCTTCTTCGGTATTGGGTAAATCAACGATTACCGTAACGATGAAGCTCAATACCGATCCCAACGCTGCACTTTCAGATGTGTTAGCAAAAACGAACTCGGTACGCTCACAGCTTCCTAAAGAGGCCGAAGATCCGACGGTAACTATGTCTACCGGCTCAACCACCGCGGTGCTGTATATTGGTTTCACTAGTGATGAACTTAGTTCAAGCCAAATTACTGACTATCTTGAGCGTGTATTTAACCCTCAAATATTCACCGTCAACGGCGTCTCTAAGATTGACTTGTATGGTGGCATGAAATACGCCCTTCGCATTTGGCTTGATCCAGCAAAAATGGCAGGACTACAGCTCACTGCGGGCGATGTGATGAACGTGCTGAATGCCAACAACTATCAATCAGCAACAGGACAAGCCACTGGCGAATTCGTGCTGTATAACGGTAGTGCCGATACGCAAGTGTCAAATGTCGATGAGCTGAAAAACCTGGTGGTTAAAACGGGCGACGGCAATGTTATTCGCCTAGGTGATATTGCAAACGTCACGCTAGAAAAAAGCCATGATGTTTACCGCGCAAGTGCAAACGGCCGAGAAGCGGTTGTAGCAGCCATCAACGCAGCACCTAGCGCAAACCCAATCAACATTGCTCAAGATGTGCTGGATCTGTTACCGCAGTTAAAGCGTAATCTACCAAGTAACATCGAAATGAACGTGATGTATGACTCCACGGTGGCGATCAATGAATCGATCCACGAGGTCATAAAAACCATCGCTGAAGCCGCCTTGATCGTACTTGTCGTCATTACCCTATTCCTAGGCTCTTTACGTGCCGTTATCATCCCGATTGTTACCATTCCACTCTCCTTAGTTGGTGTTGCTATGGTAATGCAGGGAATGGGCTTCTCATGGAACTTGATGACACTGCTAGCGATGGTATTGGCTATCGGCCTTGTGGTGGATGATGCAATCGTTGTACTAGAAAACGTTGACCGCCACATTAAGCTGGGTGAATCACCATTTCGTGCCGCGATTATTGGTACTCGTGAAATCGCCGTTCCGGTAATTGCGATGACGCTGACACTGGGCGCCGTTTATGCACCGATAGCGATGATGGGTGGCATAACAGGCTCACTCTTTAAAGAGTTTGCACTCACACTGGCTGGTGCTGTATTTGTTTCAGGTATTGTTGCACTGACACTTTCACCCATGATGTGTTCTAAAATGCTTAAAGCGCACGAAGAGCCCAACAAGTTTGAACAAAAAGTGCATGGATTACTTGATTCAATGAGTAACCGCTACGCGAAATTACTCGAGAAAGTAATGCAGCGCCGTCCTGTCGTGATTGCCTTTGCGGTGATCGTGTTTGCCAGCCTGCCTATGCTGTTCAAATTCATTCCAAGTGAGCTTGCCCCTTCTGAAGATAAAGGCGTGGTCATGTTAATTGGTACGGGTTCTTCGAATGCGAACTTGGACTATTTACAAAACACCATGAATGACGTGAATACGATTCTGTCTGAACAGCCAGAAGTTCAGTTTGCTCAAGTCTTTACCGGTGTTCCAAGCTCCAACCAAGCGTTTGGTATTGCCTCGATGGTACCTTGGAGTGAACGCCAGGCAAGCCAAGCTGAGGTTGCTACTCGAGTCGGCACCTTAGTGCAAGATATTCCAGGCATGGCCGTGACGGCCTTCCAAATGCCTGAACTTCCCGGCGCAGGCTCTGGATTGCCAATTCAATTTGTCATCACTACACCCAATAGCTTTGAAAGTTTGTTTGCGATTGCCACTGAAGTGCTAACAGAAGTGAAAGCAAGCCCGATGTTTGTGTACTCCGATTTAGACCTCAATTACGATTCTGCGACGATGAAAATTAATATCGACAAAGATAAAGCTGGGGTTTATGGCATCACGATGAAGGATATTGGCACGACATTAGGGACCATGATGGCGGATGGCTATGTCAACCGCATCGATCTCAATGGCCGCTCTTATGAAGTGATCCCGCAGGTTGAACGTAAATATCGCCTCAACCCTGAATCGATGAATCACTACTTTGTGCGTGCCGTTGACGGAAAAATGATCCCATTAGGGAGCCTAATTACCATTGATGTGATTGCAGAGCCACGCTCACTGCCGCACTTTAACCAGCTAAACTCGGCAACCGTCGGAAGTGTACCGGGCCCAGGAGTTGCAATGGGTGATGCGATTACGTGGTTTGAGGATGTTGCCGCGACTAAACTGCCCGCTGGCTACAACCACGATTATATGGGTGAAGCACGTCAATACGTGACTGAGGGAAGCGCACTCTACGCAACCTTTGGTTTGGCACTCGCCATCATCTTCTTGGTACTGGCGATTCAATTTGAGTCGTTAAAAGATCCATTGGTTATCATGGTATCTGTTCCTCTCGCCATTTGCGGAGCATTAATTGCACTAGCTTGGGGCGCAGCAACCATGAACATCTACTCGCAAGTAGGGTTGATTACACTGGTTGGTCTTATCACCAAGCACGGTATTCTTATTTGTGAAGTGGCGAAAGAAGAGCAGCTACACCATAACAAGTCTCGCATCGAAGCGGTGATGGAGGCAGCCAAAGTGCGTCTTCGCCCAATTCTAATGACGACAGCAGCGATGATTGCAGGTTTGATCCCGTTGATGTACGCAACGGGTGCAGGTGCAGCTCAGCGCTTTAGTATTGGTATTGTGATTGTGGCAGGTCTTGCGATTGGTACACTATTTACGCTATTCGTACTGCCTGTGATTTACAGCTATCTAGCCGAAAAACATAAGCCACTGCCTGTGTTTGTTGAGGATAAAGACCTCGAAAAGCTAGCCAGAGTTGACGAGGCCAAAGCAGCACAACGCCGACTCGCTGAAAATAAATAACACAATATAATTAAGACTGCTTCAAAAAAGGCCACCTCAGTGGCCTTTTTCTTACCTTGAATAACGACATTCTCAGCTCAATTGCTTAGAATGGAGACAAACTGACAGGAGTGTAAGCCGCTATGTTTGACCCTAAAAAACTTGAGCAAATTGCCAAACAAATTCACGATTCAATGCCTCAACCCGTAAAAGATTTGGGTGCCGACGTTGATCAAAAAATCCGCCAAGTGATCCAAGGCCAATTAAATAAATTGGACGTGGTGAGCCGTGAAGAATTTGATGTACAGACTCAAGTATTGATGCGTACTCGCCAAAAGCTCACTGAAATGGAGCAAAAATTGGCCGAGCTAGAAGCGAAAATCACCGCCAAATAATATTGCCCGGTTGAGATAAAAATTTCCCAATAAAAAAGGCTTGGTCAACGGCGACCAAGCCTTTTGTTTTATATTGTGTTTGCTTTTGTATTTATTCTCTCCAGTCAGTCTGGAGCTTTACGTCATCATTCTCGTCATTGAAAAGGGGCGAACTCTCGGCCCCTTCTTAACCACCGGAAGGTTAATTAGCCTTTAGCCACCGACAGCAATGCGTTTCATATCTGTCATGTAACCGCGCAACTCTTCACCGATGTACTCAACCGGATGGTTACGAAGAATTTCGTTCACTTCAATCAAGGTCGCGTTATCAACGAAATTCGAGCTTTCACCAAGGCCTTTACCAATCACATCAGTAGATACTTTTGGCATGAACTTTTCGCGCAGTAACGGTGTTGCGACATTGGCAAACAGGTAATTACCATACTCTGCTGTATCAGAAATAACCACGTTCATTTCATACAAACGCTTACGTGCTACTGTGTTGGCAATCAGTGGCAGCTCATGCAGAGATTCATAGTAAGCTGACTCTTCAACAATACCGGAAGCCGTCATAGCTTCAAATGCCAGCTCAACCCCAGCGCGAACCATGGCAATCATCAAAATACCTTTGTCGAAGTACTCTTGCTCAGTGATCTGTACATCAGACTGTGGGTAGTTTTCAAACGCAGTTTCACCGGTTTCAGCACGCCAGCCCAGCAAATCAGCATCATCGTTGGCCCAGTCAGCCATCATAGTGCTAGAGAAATGACCAGAAATAATGTCATCCATATGTTTGTTGTACAGTGGGCGCATCAAGTCTTTAAGCTCTTCAGACAGCTCAAACGCTTTGATTTTTGCTGGGTTTGATAGGCGATCCATCATGTGAGTGATGCCACCAAATTTCAGCGCTTCGGTTACCGTTTCCCAACCGTATTGCAGTAGTTTACCTGCGTAACCTGGGTCAATACCTTCTGCTACCATCTTCTCATAGCACACAATCGAACCCGCTTGTAGCATGCCACACAAGATGGTTTGCTCGCCCATAAGGTCCGATTTTACTTCGGCAACGAAAGAGGATTCCAAACAGCCAGCACGATGACCGCCCGTTCCCGCCGCCCAAGCTTTTGCGATATCCCAACCTTCACCTTGAGGGTCATTTTCTGGGTGAACAGCAAGCAAAGTCGGCACGCCGAAACCACGCTTATACTCTTCACGCACTTCGGTTCCCGGACACTTAGGCGCCACCATCACAACCGTGATGTCTTTACGGATCTGCATCCCTTCTTCAACCACGTTGAAGCCGTGAGAATACCCCAATGCTGCACCTTTTTTCATCAGCGGCATGATGGTTTCGACAACATTGCTGTGCTGTTTATCTGGCGTTAGGTTAATGACCAAGTCTGCTTGAGGGATAAGCGTTTCATAGCTACCCACTTCAAAACCGTTCTCTTTAGCATTTTTATAGGACTGACGCTGTTCGTCGATCGCTGCTTGACGCAATGCATAAGAGACATCAAGGCCAGAGTCTCGTAAATTTAGACCTTGGTTTAAACCTTGTGCACCACAACCGACAATCACTACTTTTTTACCTTTGAGGTACTCGGCTTCGCTTTCAAACTCAGAGCGATCCATAAAGCGGCAACGACCAAGTTGGTCAAGTTGTTGGCGTAGATTTAGGGTATTGAAATAGTTAGCCATGTTAGCGCTCTCCTTTAAAGATTCTTTCCATCAGGTCGGTTTCTAGAACCGAATAAACTGATACTAAAGCAGACATCAAGTTGCTTAAAGTGATATATTCACAATTAGTTATTGCAATTTATGCAACGTGATGTGATTAACTTATGAACATTAAAAACCTGCAGATGTTTATCCATCTGTGTGAGAGTAAAAACTTCAGTAAGACTGCCGCCGCGATGCACATCAGCCCATCCGCGCTCAGCCGGCAGATCCAGAAGCTGGAAGAAGAAACTAGCCAAAGCTTATTTGTGCGTGATAATCGTAGCGTTGAGCTAACGCCAGCAGGCAGTAAACTGGTTCCTGTTGCACTCAAAATCATTACAGAGTGGCAGCAATATAACGTACAAATGAAAAACCAAAACAGCGTATTACAAGGGGAAATTCGTTTGTTTTGCTCAGTCACCGCCAGCTATAGTCACCTGCCTCAGTTACTGTCCGATTTTCGAGTTCGTCATCCGTATATTGAGTTCAAACTCTTGACTGGCGATCCTGCTCAAGCGATTGATAAGATTTTGAATGATGAAGCGGATATTGCCATTTCAGCCATGCCCGAACAGCTACCAGCTCGCGTTGAATTTGAAACGATTGGTGAAATACCCTTATCGGTGATCGCGCCGCTCGGGATCAGTAGCTTTATCGAACAACTGCAAAATGACACACCCGATTGGTCAGTTGTCCCTTTTATTGTTCCTGAAGCGGGAACGGCAAGAGATAGAGCCAATGCATGGTTTAAAAAAATGAAGATCAAACCCAATATTTACGCGCAGAGCTCAGGGCATGAAGCGATTGTCAGCATGGTCGCGCTCGGTTGTGGTATCGGCATTGCGCCAGATGTGGTGATCAACAATAGCCCGGTGAGAGATAAGATCCAGCGCCTTAAATTAGCCCCCGTAAAACCATTTCAGCTCGGTGTGTGCTGCAAACGCTCACAGCTTGATAACCCATTAATCAAAGCATTGTGGGATGTTGCAGCGAATAAATACCTGACGCCATAACTCATCCCTCTTTTCAAAGAAAAAGCCACTGACGAGCAGTGGCTTTTTGATTCATGGTAAGGGCATTAAATTACCCGCGAAAATTGTTGCTGACGAGCACGCACACGCAAGTATTTATCAAAGCACATGCAGATGTTGCGGATCAACAACCGCCCGCGCAAAGTAACGCGGATCTCTTTTTCATCGACTTCCACTAACTCATCATCAATAAAAGTTTGTAGTAACTCAAGATCTTGCTTGAAGTAGTGATTAAACGTCACGTTAAACTGTGCTTCAATTTGGCTTTTATCCAATTTGAAATTGCAGATAAGCTGCTTGATCACTTCACGACGAAGTAAGTCATCACTATCCAGTGCCACCCCTTTCCAGAGTGCATGACGTAACTCATTGACTTGCTCATAGTATTTTTTCAGCTCTTTTTGGTTCTGCGCATACGCATCCCCAATCATTGAAATGGCTGAGACACCAAAGCCAACTAAGTCGCAGTTACCTTGCGTGGTATAACCTTGAAAGTTGCGATGTAAAATGCCTTCACGCTGCGCGACGGCCAACTCATCATTGGGCAGAGCAAAATGGTCCATGCCAATGAACTGATAACCAGCACCCGTTAAGGTCGCGATCGTGTCTTGTAATATGGCCAGTTTTTCTTCCGCCGTAGGTAGATCTTCATCTTTAATCTTACGCTGCGCAGCGAACAGCTGCGGCATGTGTGCGTAGTTAAATACCGACAATCGACCCGGCTTCATCTCCAACACTTGCGTTAATGTTTTAGCAAAAGAGCCTTTAGTCTGCTTAGGCAAGCCGTATATGAGATCAAGGTTGGTTGAGCGAAAACCCAGTTGTTTAGCTCGTTCCGCCATAGCAAAAATAAAGGTTTCATCTTGCTCGCGGTTCACCAGCTTTTGCACTTCTTTGTTGAAATCTTGTACGCCGATGCTCAGGCGGTTAAATCCTTCGCTGCGCAGGTGATCAAGCATCTCTAACTCAATTTCACGCGGATCAACTTCAATACTGATTTCTGCGTCATTTTCAAAGCGGAACTCACCACGCAAAATGGCCATTAAACGGCTAATTTGCAATTGAGTTAAAAAGGTTGGTGTGCCGCCACCGAAATGCAGTTGTGTGACTCTACGGCCATGCAGCAAAGAGGCTCGTTGGCGAATCTCATGTTCGAGCACATCCAAATAGTCGTCGGCTTTATGCGAATGACGGGTAATCACCTTATTACAACCACAGTAGTAACAAAGTTTGTGACAAAACGGGATATGAATATAAAGCGAAAGTGGCCTGTCAGGGTATTGGGCACACGCCATATCATAATCGGCAATAGTAAATGCTTCATGGAATTCAAGTGCTGTAGGATAAGAGGTATAACGCGGGCCTGAATAGTTATACTTATCTAAAACAGCTTGATCCCATACGATCTGTTGGCTGGGTACGACTTGCGAAGACATGCTGTGCTTTCCGTTCGAAACTTTGACGGGCTATTTTGCCACATGACAATGATGGACGTCGGGTGACAAAACGAAATTTGTGTATAAATGTTCTAAACTGCTAACGCGATCACTCACTCGAAAGAGGCAGTCGAGCCATTACATCATTTGAATCGGAATTTGACTATTCAAAGGGGCAATGCGTTTTTGCAGAACTTTTAACTCTTCAACAATCGCATCCATTAAACGGGCCTCCGCCTTTTGGCGCACTAAGTTATGCTTCATTCGCTCTTGTTTAGCGAGTTGGCTGCGCTCTTCGCCACGCGGCATATCCTTCACTATATAATACAGTTCGGAAATAGCGGGATACGAACTATCAAAGTCGATTCTCTGTTCGCCTTGAACATAATCCATAATGCAGTAGACACGGATGCTGATCTCGGAGAGATCACATTGGCCTTGAATCCCAGCCATGCAAAGCGTATTTACGCTATCAAAAATATTTGCATTGCGTTTTTCAATGGCCAATGTTTGATGTTGAAGCTGCAAATCCTTTTGCTTTTTCAGTTGCAGCAGAAGGTAACCAGCGTAAGACGCTAAGCCGAGAATAATGATTCCACCAGCAATGGCTAACAAGGTTACATTCATGGCACTTTCTATCCTTTTAAATCATTTAGGTCGAAGCCTTCAAAATCTGATAATAAATCATCATCTGAACGTGATTTTTTGACACTACCGCCAGTCACGATTGGCTCGAAAACATCTTCTTGCTCTTCAGCATACAGACCAAGTTGCTTCATCAGTGCTTCAATACGATCGAGTTTCTCATCAACGTATTTTTGCAAGCCGGCACCTAGGTTTTCGCCATTATCAATACGATCGAGCAACACGTTCAATTGCGCATCATTTTCCAGCATTTCGAGCTCTTGCTCAGCCGACAAACGACGCTCTTGCTTGGTCATTTTCTTCGCTGGCTCAACCACCAGAGGAATTTTTTTCTTGCTGCCTAAACGTGGATCGCGCGCTTTAGCGGCTTCTCGCTGCTGCTGATCTGAACCATCGGAATGGCGGCTACCCGCTTTCAGACCTTTCTGTTTTTTAACTCGCTTACGCAAACGGCCTTCAACATCTGCCTCACTGCGATTACGCGTGACAATCACGTCGCCTTCACCGGCTGAACCCGGTTTTCTCGATTTTTTACTACGGCTCATTACTGGGGTTTCCTCAGTAAAATTACATCATTACCAATAAATTCAAGTTCAAGCTCATCCCGCTTGGCCAAGTACTGGAAGGTTTCACGACTAAAAAAGATCACATGTGTGAGATCATTTTTGTAGTGCCACCCAGCAAACGCCTCCACGTCTTTGACTAGTTTGGTCATTAACCCAATCCAGCCTCCTGGCTTAACTAAATTTAACCATTGCTGCCAAACTTGGTGCGGCTTATGTAAATGCTCAATCACTTCAGTGGCAGTCATAAAATCATAGGTCGCCTGCAACACCTTTTCATCTGGATGAAAAAAGATATCGTATAACGACATTGTGTGCCCAGCCTCTTCCAACATAATGGATAAGGTTGGCCCCGGCCCACAACCAAAATCTAACCCGTTAGATGCCGGAGAAAGCCTCTCCAACATCGGCGCACAAACGCGTGACAAAAACTGGCGATAACCCCTATCCTGCGGGTTATTTTCATGCAAATCATAAAATGCTTTTTCCGCTTTTTCGTCAAGACGATGTTCAGGACTAACAAACACAAGTGCACAGTGTTGGCACTGCAGATAAGGGCGAACTTTATCGGCAAAATAAGGAACTATTTGTTCACTAAAACATAATGGGCAAATGTGCATGTAACATCCTCAAACAGGGATGCGCAACATACCAGAAAGTGGCATTAGAGTGGAGAGTCAGCGCGTATTTTTTCACCAGCTAGGCAAAAAAAGATAAAAAAAGCGATAGGTAAGCCGATCATTGAGCAAAAAATTACGTTTTCTTCAGCACAAAAGAAAACGCCCTAGCTCAGTGCTAAGGCGTTTTCAAACAACAGTGCTCGAACGGTGTAGGGTTTAGTGAAGGCCGCCAACGTATTTAGAAAGTATTTCGATGTCAGTGTCGCTGAGCTTTTTCGCGACATCACGCATCATGGCATTCATATCATTATTACGAGCGTCATCGCGGAATTTTTGCAGTTGAGCTTTGATGTAGTCAGCATGCTGACCAGAAATTTTAGGGAAACCTGAAAGCTCAGTACCATTACCACGTGGACCATGACACGCAATACAAGCGGTTAAACCACGCTCTGCATCACCTGCGCTATAAAGTGCTTTTCCTTTCACTGCAACGTCTTCAGGCGTTGAGTTCGCTGAAATAGTTTGTGATGCAAAATACGCTGCAAGATCAGCTATATCTTCGTCGCTAAGAGGCATCGCCATGGCACTCATTACGGGATCGTAACGACCTTGTTTGCCACCGCTTGTCATTCCCAGCTTGAGATCATGCAATTGCTTCTCTATGTATTTCTCATGCTGACCAGCAATTTTAGGATAAATTGTAAGTAGACTATTGCCATCAGCACTGTGACAGGCAACACACGTTTGGGATTTTGCTTTACCAGCTTCAATGCTGCCTTGGGCCCACACTGAGCAGCTGGCTAAAAGACTCAAGATTAGCGCTAATTTCTTCATGACATTCCATTTATAATTATCAAGCTTCCAGTACCACTTTGCAGTTGCTACTCACTCTCAGTGGCGACTCATGGTACAATAGGCGACCTTATGCCGAGCACGGTTATTTTACACAATTTCACAAAAAAGTAATCAATCGACTACACAAAGTCGAGATGGAGTTAACAGTGAGCGTAAAAATTCATTATCAAAACACGCATTTCATTACCAGTGCGCCTGACATTCGTCATCTACCTGATGATGAAGGGATCGAAATTGCGTTTGCAGGACGCTCCAATGCAGGTAAGTCGAGTTCGTTGAATCGCTTAACGAATCAGAAGAGCTTGGCTAAAACCAGTAAAACTCCGGGTCGAACCCAACTGATCAACCTATTTAAAGTCACTGAAGGTTGTCATATTGTGGATTTACCGGGCTATGGTTTTGCTCAAGTTCCTTTGGAACTAAAGAAAAAATGGCAAAAATCATTAGGTGAATACCTACAAAAGCGCAAGAGCTTAAAAGGGCTGGTTGTGCTAATGGACATTCGCCATCCGATGAAAGATCTCGACCAACAATTGATTTCTTGGGCTGTCGATTGCTACATCCCAGTACTAGTACTACTGACTAAAGCGGACAAGCTAAAAAGTGGCGCACGTAAAGCTCAAGTGTTAAAAATTCGTGAAGAGGCACGCTCTTTTGGCGGCGATGTCACTGTCGATGCTTTTTCATCATTGAAAGGCTTAGGCGTCGATGTGCTGCGTAACAAATTGGATACGTGGTTTGCACCCGCACTCGCACATTTAGCCGAGCAAGAAGCAGTGGAAGAGATGGATGAGTGTGACTCAACTCACTTAGAAGAGAATCCAGACCATTCTGCACAACACTAATTCTGAAGAACACTAAAAATCGTGACTCCAACAGAGCCCTACCTAATCGTGGGGCTTTTTTATAGGCTTTAAATCCAAATGCGAACGGCAAAGAGAAAAATCCCCACCATCCTGGTGGGGCAACGGGAGAGAAGTAGGAGGTAATTTATTATTGTTTTGCTAAGCATTCCTTAATCCCTCCAACTTTTCAATAGGTCAAAGAGTCATCAATTCACTCACCCACAGAACACTCCTCTGGCTCATCCCAATAAAATCAACATAACATAATGAATACTAATGATATTTAAACATATTCTTTGTGTTTGAGGCGAACTTGATTTCTCATTAGAAATAATCAAAGTGTGACTGTTAGCCAGTTACAGAATTGGGTGTTTATAAAAGAAATAAAGTAACTACTCAGCAATAGAATAGTGTGTTTTTATCACCTAAATTCTCGTAAAAAACAGTGATGAATATTTTCTTTGGCCCAATAAAAAACGCCCCAGTCAAATACTGACTGGGGCGGCTGAATCAGCCTAATCCAATAACGTGAAACAAAAGGTCTGAAAGATAGAACATCTTACCTCTGTACCCTACGAGAGTTAATGTATAACAAATGGTCAGAAATGAAAACTATTTTTGTAGTTTTTTTTCATGAAAATTTTATTAAACAACACAAAGTTTAAAATCAAGAACACTTGTTTCTAGGCCATAAAAAAGCCGACATTTGTGCGTCGGCTCATATAAATTAGCTAATTCTGCTCAAAAAACAACTAATGCGCCTGATCCCAGTTGTCTCCATGACCAGTATCCGCGACCAATGGCACCGCTAGCGTTGCCGCTGATTCCATCAATTGTTGTACTTTAATTTCAATTTCGGCTAAAGCCGTCTCTTGCACCTCAAACACCAGTTCATCGTGCACTTGCATCAAGAGTTTAACGCGTCCCTGTCCATGCTCCTCAATCCAAGCATCGACTAATAGCATCGCTTTTTTGATGATATCCGCAGCCGTACCTTGCATTGGAGCATTGATCGCAGCACGTTCAGCGGCTTTGCGGCGCATCCCATTACGCGATTTAATTTCAGGCAGATGCAAACGGCGACCAAATAAAGTTTCAACATAGCCAAGTTCACTAGCCGTAGAGCGTGTATCTTCCATGTATTGCATCACACCAGGATAACGCTCAAAGTATTTATCCATATATTCTTGGGCTTCATAACGAGGAATGCCGAGCTGCTTGGCTAAACCAAAGGCGCTCATCCCGTAAATCAAACCAAAGTTAACCGCTTTCGCACGGCGACGTTGCTCACTGCTGACTTGCTCAATACTCACTCCAAGAATTTCAGCCGCGGTCGCTGCATGGATATCTTTCCCTTGCTGGAATGCTTCAAGCAGCGCTTTATCGCCGGACAAATGCGCCATAATCCGCAGCTCAATTTGCGAGTAATCGATGGCCAGAATTTTCCAGCCATGAGGAGCGATAAAGGCTTGACGGATCCGGCGTCCTTCTTCGTTACGGATCGGAATGTTTTGCAAATTTGGATCGGTTGAAGACAAACGACCAGTGGCGGTTACAGCTTGGTGATACGAGGTATGCACTCGCCCTGTGGTTGGGTTGATCATTTTAGGCAGTTTATCGGTATAGGTTGATTTCAACTTAGCTAAACCACGATGTTCAATGATCACTTTAGGCAGAGGATAACCGTCGAGTGCCAACTCTTGCAGTACTTCTTCATTGGTGGAAGGTGTACCTGTTGGCGTTTTCTTAATCACCGGTAGCCCCATCTGTTCAAACAAAATGGTTTGCAGCTGTTTTGGTGAGCTTAGGTTGAAAGGTTGACCTGCGATATCAAACGCTTGTTGTTCTAGTTGCTCTAAACGAGCAGCGATTTCATGCGATTGCGCGCCAAGCAACATATCATCAATCATCACGCCTGTGCGTTCCATACGTGACAACACGGGAACAAGAGGTACTTCTATCTGTTGGTAGATGCGATTGAGCTTCTCATCTTGCTCAATATGACTCATCAAACGGTGATGAAGTCGCAAAGTCACATCAGCATCTTCCGCAGCGTACGGTGCCGCTTGCTCAAGTTCAATTTGGTTGAAGGTCAGCTGGTTTTTACCTTTGCCCGCCACCTGTTCAAATGAAATACAGCTGTGTTGCAAGAATCGTAGCGCCAAACTGTCCATATCATGTTTGCCACCGACGCTGTTGTACACATAAGATGCGAGCATCGTATCGTGCTTGATGCCTTTCATATTGATACCGTAACGCGCAACAATGCTGGCATCGTATTTTAGGTTCTGCCCCACTTTGGCTTGGCTTTCATCTTCTAAAATGGGTTTAAGTTGGGCGAGTACCCAATCACGGTCCAGTTGCTTTGGTGCATCAAGATAGTCATGCGCAACAGGTACATACGCTGCAACGCCCTCTTCGGTCGCAAAAGAGAGGCCAACTAAATTCGCTACCATATAATCGAGGCTGTCGGTTTCCGTATCAAACGCAAACACTTCTGCCGCTTTCAGTTTTTCTAACCAAGTATTAAATGTCTCTTCATCTAAAATGGTTTGATATTGGCTGCGATCAATCGTGGCGGCGGTTGTATCCATCTCCCTTGCTTGTGAAGAAGAAGTGTTTACCGCACCCACTTTTTCATCAGCGTCAATCACCCCATTACCACCATCCAGCAATTCTGTTAACCAAGATTTAAACGTGAGCTGACCATAAAGTTTAATCAACTCATCAATATTGGGCTGGGTTTTGCACAAGGTTTCTGGTTTCTCTTCCAAAGCGACATCCAGCTTGATGGTGGCTAATTGGTAAGAGAGAAAAGCTTTTTCACGGTTATCCGCCAGTTTTTGCGCCATGGTTTTAGAGCCGCGAAAACCCAATTGCGCAATTTTATCGAGGTTATCGTAAATTAGCTCTAGGCTGCCAATGCCTTGTAGTAACGCAATCGCTGTTTTCTCACCGACACCCGGTACACCAGGAATGTTATCGACTTTATCGCCCATCAAGGCCAGATAATCGATGATAAGCTCAGGAGGGATACCGAATTTTTCAATCACCCCTTCACGGTCAAGTACCACATTCGTCATGGTATTGATCAAGGTGACATTCTCGTCCACCAGCTGTGCCATGTCTTTATCACCAGTGCTGATCAGCACTGGCATGCCGGCTTGTGATGCTTGAGAGGCTAGCGTACCAATCACGTCATCGGCTTCGACACCTTCAATCGATATCAGCGGTAGTCCCATCGCACGGATGACATTGTGCAACGGCTCAATCTGACAACGTAGATCATCAGGCATTGGTGGACGGTTAGCTTTGTATTGTGGGTACATATCATCGCGGAAGGTTTTTCCTTTCGCGTCAAAAATAACCACCATACGCTCAGCGGAAAACTGGCGCATCATGCTACGGAGCATATTGACCACGCCATAGACAGCATTAGTTGGAATTTCGCCATTACTCATGGTGCCTGGGTAGGCATGAAATGCACGGTAAAGGTAAGAAGAGCCATCAATCAGAATGAACGGGTTGTCAGGTATGCGAGCCATAGTCTTTTGCAATCCAAAGCGAGTACGAAATGTAATGACTAAGGATGCCATGACTGTCTTGAGGATTCCACGCCAATGCACCTTGAGCAACGAAACATTTTGCTGATTTGTCCACCACCGCAAATGACATTCTGTGGATAACTCTGTTCATAGTTTTTATCCACTGGTTATTAAACAGTGATTAACGAGGAAAACAATGGCATTAACTTATTGTTTATAAATGAATAAAACAAAGATCGAACATTCCTATCATGATCTTTTTACGATCATTGATTGTGGAAAAGACTATCGATGGCCTTTTATTCACAACAAAAGCATCCTCTTGAAAATGAGCGATAAAAAAAGCGACACCCGAGGATGTCGCCTAGCAAAAACAGGTAAAACTAAGTGAAGTGATTCATTCAGCCTTACGATAAAGCTATAAATTACACTGGAAGCAATGTGAGCAATGTCGTGTCAAAAAGAACTTGCGCAAGTTCGTCGCCAATTTGTCTTGTTACTTTTAACACCTAGCAATTCGTTAATCGTAAACTCGACGTCCTTGTGAACTTCGCCATTCCCTAAGACATGGTTAATAATAATGATTCTCATTTAATTATCAACCCCTAAATGAGAAAAAATCTCATTTATTTTCTAATCATGCTAAAAACACCTACCCATCTATTTCATGAAATCTTTTTTTAATTGATTTTCAAATAGATAGAAAAATCGCTCCCCAGCCTAAATTCACAACTTAGTTATCTTGATGTAAATATTGTGCCGTTTTGGCGTTATCTTCTGCCAGCCACTGCGCAACGTCTTTAGCAAAATAGGTTAAAATGCCGTCTGCCCCAGCGCGTTTAAAGCACAATAATGACTCCATTACGGTTTCACGTTCTTTAAGCCAACCATTTAAAATGGCCGCTTTATGCATCGCATATTCGCCAGACACTTGATACGCAAACGTAGGAACTTGTAATTCAGATTTCACGCGGCGCACTACATCAAGGTATGGCATGCCGGGCTTCACCATCACCATGTCAGCCCCTTCATTGATATCCATCGCCACTTCGTGAATGGCTTCATCGCTGTTGGCCGGATCCATCTGATAGTTTTTCTTGTCTCCCCCTTTCAGGTTCGAAGAGGAACCAACCGCATCGCGGAATGGGCCGTAATAACATGACGCGTATTTCGCAGAGTAAGCCATGATCTGTGTATGAATAAAACCCGCCTCTTCAAGCGCTTCGCGGATCTTACCAATTCGTCCATCCATCATATCGGAAGGGGCAACCACATCGGCACCGGCTGCAGCGTGAGACAGCGCTTGTTTGATCAACACCTCGGTGGTCTCATCATTCATCACATAGCCACTTTCATCGATGATGCCATCTTGGCCATGGGTCGTGAAAGGATCCAGCGCGACGTCGGTAATGACACCCATTTGTGGTATATGCTCTTTTAATAATTTCACCGCACGTTGCACTAAGCCGTCAGGATTATGCGCTTCAGCAGCACACAAACTTTTAGCATCTTGGTTAACCACTGGAAAAAGTGCGATGGCTGGCACGCCGAGATTAGCCAAATACAGCGCTTCTTCGAGCATTAAGTCGATAGAGAGACGCTCAATACCGGGCATAGACTCCACTGGCTCGCGGCGATCTTTACCCATCAAAATAAACATGGGATAAATTAAATCATTAACCGATAACTGATTCTCAGCCATCAAACGGCGGCTAAAATCATGCTTGCGTAAGCGACGCATGCGACGCCCTGGGAACTGACCTTGAATGGATACTGACACTCTCTTCTCCTTGTTTATACGCGGTGTGAGAAAGCATTCTTTCTTCACTACCGCTATCGCTCAAGTGTGGCGAAATCATATCACTCTCGCTTTTTGACGCTAGCGCCAATCGACAAAAATCAGAAAAATGACCTCAGGCTCACACTTCCGTATACTGTTCTCCCATTCTCTGTTTATCGAGACATACCATGATTGACACTCACGCTCACATTTATGCCGCTGAATTTGATCACGATCGAGATGAGGTCGTGCAACGCGCTAAGGCGCAAGGCATTGAGGCTATTTTGTTGCCCAATATCGATCTTGCCTCCATTGAGCCTATGCTTAAAACCGAAGCGGCTTACCCTGAACTTTGCCGATCGATGATGGGGCTGCACCCATGCTATGTGGATGGAAATGTGAAGCAAACGCTAACGGTTATCGAATCTTGGCTAGATAAACACCCCTTTATCGCCATTGGTGAAATTGGCATTGATCTATATTGGGACAAAACCTTTCAGGCCGAACAAGAGATGGCTTTCGTCACTCAACTTAATTGGGCCAAAGAGCGCGATTTGCCTGTTGTCATCCACACCCGTGATTCCATCACTCAAACTCTACAACTGCTGGAAAAAGAGCAAAATGGCTCACTTAGCGGTGTATTCCACTGTTTTGGCGGCACGCTTGAAGAAGCTAAAGCAATTAATGAGCTAGGGTTTCATCTTGGGATTGGTGGTGTATCAACGTTTAAAAATGGCGGCATGGATAAAGTATTACCGCATCTCGATATGAACTTTGTTCTGCTAGAAACAGATTGTCCCTATTTAGCCCCTGTCCCTCACAGAGGTAAGCGCAACGAACCAGCTTACACAACGCTAGTTGCCAAACGCATCGCAGAACTCACCGAACTCTCGTTGGTTGAAGTGAATAACATTACAAACACTAATGCTAACTCACTGTTTAAATTATAATTTATAGAACTATAGATAGAGTGACATACACATCAGCGTGATCTATATCACAAAAATAATTATGCAAACACTATAGTATGCGGCAAAATTTTAATACATAAACGTGGCTAATATGTGTGAACATGGTAATCACTTACAACGTCAACATCGAACCTTCTGGCAAAAACTTCTGGGCATCAAGGAAGTCTATCGATGCTCTCAGTGCGGTTATCTTTTGAAGATTAAATAGTCCACTATCATAGGTACAAAAAAAAGCGGCTATTCGCCGCTTTTTTCATGTATTAATGACTTTCATCTTCCGGCTCTTCCTCATCTTTGCGCACATAAAAACGAGCAAAGAAAAGTCCAACCTCAAACAATAAACACATCGGAATGGCGAGCAAGGTTTGCGACACCATATCAGGCGGCGTCAGTAACATCCCCACCACAAATGCCCCAACCACGATATAAGGCCTTTTCTCACTCAAGGTTTTCGGCGTCGTCGCCCCCGTCCAACACAGTAAAATGATGGCGACGGGAACCTCAAAGGCGATACCAAAAGCGAAAAAGAGCGCAAGCACAAAATCGAGATAACTGGCAATGTCCGTTGCAAACTCAACACCGCCTAAAGAGATGGCCGTAAAAAAGCCAAACACCAGTGGAAATACCACAAAGTACGCAAACGCCACACCGCAATAGAACAACAATGAGCTTGAAAACATCAATGGCATGACTAAACGGCGTTCATGCTTATACAAACCTGGAGCGACAAAGGCCCAGATTTGATAAAGGATAAAAGGCACCGCGAGAAAAGCGGACGCGATCAAAGTAAGTTTGAGTGGCGTGAAAAAGGGCGAGGCAACATCGGTCGCAATCATCGTCGCCCCTTCAGGCAAACGCTCAACCAATGGTTTGGAGACAAAATCGTAGATGTCGCTAGAGAAATAGACTAAGCCGATAAAAATCACGATCACCGCAGCTATTGAACGCAATAAACGATCGCGTAGTTCTAGCAAGTGACTGATTAAAGGCTGTGTCTGCTCAACGGAAGACATATCGAACCTCGTATAAATAGAGCATAAGAGGAGGAGTTACAGTGGTAACAATAACTCCTCCTACAGAGATGAGTCGGCTTTCTTATCGGCCGTTTCAGGCGACGAAATCGTTGTAGCGGGAATCACTTCAACGCTTTGTTCATCGTGCTCTGTTTTTGTTTCAGAGGGCGATGAGTTCGCATAAGGGCGTTGTACATCTTGCGCAGCCTGCTTGAGCTGATCCACAGAAGATTTCAGCTCTGGAGATAAATTTTCCATTCCCATTTGCTCTGCTTTACGCAAGTTTTCTTGCAGCTCTTGAATTTTGAGCTCATGTGCTAATTCATCTTTGACACTGTTCGCCATGTTCTTTGCTGTGCTAACAAATTTTGCCACACTGCGAATAGCATGAGGTAAACGCTCAGGGCCAAGAACGACCAACGCGACAACCGATATTAATACCAGCTCCCAAAAACCGATATCAAACACGTGTTAGGCCTGCTCTTTATCTTTTTTAGTCTCAGCAGTCGCTTCTGTCTTCTGCTGCTCTATATTTTTAGGTTCAAAATCTGCGTCTTTCTTGGCTGGCTCTTCATCGCTCATCGCCTTTTTGAACCCCTTAACCGCACCACCGAGATCGCTACCGATACCACGCAGTTTCTTGGTTCCAAATAGTAATACAACAATCACGGCAATAATTAGAAGTTGCCAAATACTGATACCACCCATTCTCTACACCTCAGGAATTTCTCAACAAATTGATTTCAAATAAAAGACCGCTTAACGACGGTAAGCACTCCAACTGAGTAGCCAAAATACAACACCTGCAATCGCACTGGTTATTGCAAACGGCTGATAAGCACTGGTCACTAATATCGCCGAGCATACGACCAAAGTGGCGCCAATACCAAATAAAAACTTTCCTGTTGCCTGTTGACGCTTACTGGCTCGATAACCTTGGTACAACTGATCCAACCTTTGGTTCATTGCTTTACCTTGTTTGAGGCTATCGTAAAGCAGCTCTGGCAACTCAGGTAATTTTTCAGCCCAAAGCGGAGCTCGCTCTTTCACTGCGCGGATAAACGCTTGCGGCCCAACTTGGTTCATCATCCATTTTTCTAAAAATGGTTTAGCGGTTTGCCACAAATCCAATTGAGGATAAAGCTGACGCCCTAACCCTTCGACATACAATAACGTTTTTTGCAGCAAGACCAATTGCGGCTGCACTTCCATATTGAAGCGACGAGCCGTGTTAAACAAGTTTAGCAACACATGACCAAATGAGATTTCGCACAATGGCTTGGCAAAAATTGGCTCACAGACCACACGAATAGCAAACTCAAATTCATCGATGTTGGTTTCACGTGGAACCCAACCAGAATCAACGTGCAATTGTGCCACTCGGCGGTAATCTCGGTTGAAAAAAGCTAAGAAGTTTTCGGCTAAATAACGTTTATCTTCACTGTTTAAGGTACCGACAATACCACAATCTAAGCCAATCCATTGTGGATTGTCAGGATGCGCGGGATTAACAAAGACATTGCCCGGGTGCATATCGGCATGGAAAAAACTGTCGCGGAACACTTGGGTAAAGAATACGCTCACTCCGCGTTCAGCAAGCAACTTCATATTAGTGCCGTTGGCCGCTAAACCTTCAATATCAGAAACTTGAATGCCGTATATTCGCTCAGAAACCATGACAGTTTCATTACTAAAGTCAGGAATTATCTCTGGAATGTATAACTCTTCACTATTTTCAAAGTTACGACGCAGTTGAATGGCGTTGGCTGCTTCTCGGCGTAGGTCGAGTTCAGCAAGCAGAGTTTTTTCGTATTCACGTACCACTTCAACGGGCTTCAGTCGCCTTGCTTCAGGTAATGCTTTGGCAACAATTTTCGCCATGCGATACATGAGTTTGATATCGGCATCAATCACTGGCCGAATATCTGGCCGAATCACCTTGAGTACGATTTCCCGGCCAGATGATTTGAGTTTGGCGGTATGGACTTGAGCAATCGACGCAGAAGCAAGTGGTTCAATATCAAATTCATCAAACCAAGTTTCTAAAGCGCCGCCCAACGCTTTTTCCATCTGAGTTTTAGCAAGTACACCATCAAACGGAGCGACTTTATCTTGCAGTAACGCAAGTTGGTCTGCGATGTGCGGTGGAAACAGGTCACGCCGCGTTGACATCATCTGACCAAACTTAATCCACACTGGACCAAGCTCTTGCAAGGCTAAGCGCAAGCGCTCACCTAATGGTTTGTCCGCATGCTGATTTTTAATCCAGAACAATCCTTTGCGCGCTAATATTGGCGCTTTGGTGAGTTGATGTTCTGGCAACAGTTCATCTAGACCATATTCCAATTGTACCTTGATAATTCGGTACAACCGCTTGAGTTCAGTTGGCGTCATGCTTGCTCCAACAAGTGTTGAATTTTGGCTTCGATACGCGCCGCTTGGCTATTGAGATCATCCACTTGGTCACAAAAATAGGCCACCTCGAGCGAGCTAGGTAATAAACGCCACTCTTCCGTTAACACTTGGCTGAGGTGGTTTTGATGCTTGCTTCGTTGTGATTGCAGCGCTTGGCCTATGTCTCTCACACCCTGCACTAAAGCGTGAGCCAGCACATCGCCCGTCAGGCGTGACAACCACTCTTCAACATCCGGCTTGCAATCGGTGATCAACTGGGCAAATTTTTGCGCCAGTTGAATATCGCCCTCCAGCACCAACTTATCTTGTTTGATCAGTTGGGTGATGTTCGCTTGCTCACGTAGCTCGGGCAAAATGGAAACATTGAGCGACAGGTAGCAATTCGACTCGCCTTCGTAAGCCGCTAACACATCAATTTGCTGGCTAAAAATGAAGGTCAGCGTTTTATTGAACTCTTTGAGATGCACTTGGATGACTTGCCCTTTCAGGCGTGATAATCGGCGCACCAATTCAGGATCGTCTTGAATTAAGGTGTTGAGTGTGGTCTCAATCGCGGCGGTAACTAAAGGCTCAAACGGCATGCCCAATCCTTAGAATTTGTAACCACGGTGCAGCGCAACAATACCGCCCGTTAAGTTGTAGTAACTCGTTTGTTCAAAACCAACCTGATCCATCATCCCTTTTAAGGTTTCTTGATCGGGATGCATGCGGATAGATTCCGCAAGATAGCGGTAGCTGTCGGCATCATTGGCAATGATTTGGCCCATTTTCGGCAATAGATGGAACGAATACGCATCGTATACTTTGGATAATGGCTCAAGCACTGGCTTGGAGAACTCAAGTACCAACAAACGACCACCCGGTTTTAAAACGCGGAACATCGAGCTCAGCGCTTTATCTTTATCGGTTACATTACGCAGGCAAAAACTGATGGTAATGCAGTCGAAATAGTTATCAGGAAAAGGCAGTTCTTCGGCATTGGCTTGCACGTAATGTACGTTGCCCACTACACCTTTATCACGCAATTTATCGCGTCCGACATTGAGCATCGAGTTGTTGATATCAGCTAGAATAACATGACCTTTTTCGCCCACAATGCGTGAAAATTTGGCGGTTAGATCGCCCGTACCACCACCAAGATCCAAAATACGTTGGCCCGGGCGAGCGCCACTGCAATCAATGGTAAAACGCTTCCATAAGCGATGAATGCCACCAGACATCAGGTCATTCATCATGTCGTATTTGGCCGCAACCGAGTGAAAAACTTGCGCGACTTTGGCGACTTTTTCTTCTTTCGCTACGGTTTCAAAACCAAAGTGAGTGGTATTTTGTGTCTCTAATGCTGTTTTTGATTGCACGCTGGTATCCGTCATGAAGGTTCCTCTTGGGCAGCACTGTTTTGTTAAAGGCGACTGCGAGCGATCAGTTTACTTTATCCTCAGCGTGATGTCTTTCTACTAAAGGTGCATTTTCCACCGCACTGTCTGCCCATGCCTCATTTTGTGCTTGTTCGACCCATTCACTGTTTATGGAACGTTTTATCTCGACGCCAAGTTGTTTAAAACTTTCGGCTTGACGCAGTGCGTTGCCACGCCCTGTCGCGAGCTTATTCATCGCCCCTTGATAGTTTTGGTTTGCACGGTCTAACGCGCCACCAAGCCCTTCCATGTCCTCCATAAACAAGCGTAATTTATCGTACAATTTGCTGGCCCGCTCAGCGATCAACTTCGCGTTCTGGTTTTGTCGATCATTGCGCCATAAATTATCGATCGTACGCAGCGCAACCAACAAGGTGGTTGGGCTAACCAGCAAAATATTTTGCTCCATCGCCTCTTTTACCAAGCTGGGATCAGCTTGAATCGCCACTTGGAATGCAGGTTCGACGGGAATAAACATCAGCACGTAATCCAGGCTTTGTAGCCCTTTGAGCTGATGATAATCTTTCTGACCGAGTCCTTTTATATGGGCACGCAGCGCAAGTAAATGCTCACTTAATGCGCGAGCACGTTCACTTTCAGTTTGAGCATGGAAATAACGCTCATAAGCCACCAGCGCCATTTTCGAGTCAATCACCACCTGTTTGTCGTGTGGCAAATTGACGATCACATCCGGTTGATAGCGCTTACCAGCCTCGTTTTGCAAACTGACTTGAGTGTGATATTCGTGCCCTTCACGCAGGCCCGATTCGGTCAGCACCCGCGCGAGAACCACTTCGCCCCAATTGCCTTGCTGTTTATTGTCGCCTTTCAGCGCTTGGGTCAAATTGAGTGCCTCTTGCGCCATCTGTTCATTGAGGCGTTGTAAGTTTTTCAATTCATGAACCAACGTATGGCGCTCTTTCGCTTCATGATTGAAGCTGTCATTGACCTGCTTTTTAAACCCTTCGAGCTGCTCTTTCAGTGGAGAAAGTAGCCCTTCCAAACTTTGACGGTTCTGCTGATCCACTTTCGCAGTTTTGACTTCAAATAACTGATTGGCTAGCTGCTCAAACTGCTGCTTTAGGCGTTCCTCAGCGTGTTCAAGTAACTGTAGTTTTTCTTGGCTCGATTGAATTTGCTGTTCATGCCGTGCTTCTTGCTCACGCAGTTGAGCCTCAAGTTGCGATTTCTGCTCACGCAGAGCGTGCGCATCTTCCATGCTCTGTTGCCGCTCTTGCTTAACCACTTCGAAATAGCGCAACTTTTCCATCGCGGCCATGAATTTCCCGTGCGATTGCTTAAGCTCAAATGCGGCTTTATCTCGTTCTTCATCCAGCTCATCCAACTCTTGTCGCGCCTGCTGCAAAGCTTGTTTGAGTTCGATTATCTGCTGCTGATGATGGGCTTGATGAGTCTCTAACTGCTGTTGTAATAGCTCACTTTTCAAATTGAGCTTCTGCTTAACCCACCAACCAGCCACTGAGCCGCTCAGCACGGCGCTGCCTAACGTTGAAAGCACTAACGCTTGATTTTCGATAATCCATTGCATGATAACGGGTTAACTCATTTTATCAGTCATGGACAAATGGTATTTCGATACTGGATAAATGTCCAGTTTGTACAAGTTAACAGCAAACTATAGACTTGCGCCGCTGAACACTATTTCAACAATTATTCTAACGAGGATTCATGGACGAACGACGCGCACTCGGCTTTGGCTTATCTGCCGTATTATTGTGGTCAACGGTTGCCACGGCTTTCAAACTTACGCTGGCTGAATTTACGCCGATCCAGATGCTGATGGTTGCGAGTGCTGTCTCTGGGTGCGTACTGCTGGGCATTTGCGCGCTGCAAGGCAAGCTCAACCAAGTGGTGAGTACCTTTCTCGCTAACCCTTGGTATTACTTATTGTTGGGCTTAATTAACCCTCTCGCATACTACCTCATTCTGTTTAAGGCCTACTCACTGCTGCCCGCCTCTCAAGCGCAAGCGATCAACTACAGTTGGGCCATCACCCTCACACTGATGGCCGCTGTATTTTTAGGACAAACCATCCGTAAACAAGATTGGATAGCGTGTGCACTGAGCTATTTTGGTGTGGTGGTTATCGCGACTAAGGGTGATATTTTAGCCATGCAGTTTGATAGCCCGCTGGGTGTTGGGCTGGCACTACTATCAACGCTTCTTTGGGCTGGCTACTGGATTCTTAATACCAAAAACACCGCCGACCCCGTGATTGGCGTTTTACTGGGGTTTTTGATCGCCATCCCTTTTGCGATTGGTTTAAGTTGTTATGAAGGTGCAAGCTGGCATCAGATTACGATTAAAGGGTGGAGCGCGGTAACTTATGTCGGCTTGTTTGAAATGGGGATCACCTTCGTGCTGTGGTTGAGTGCATTAAAACTCACGGCCAACACTGCAAGGATCAGCAATCTCATTTTTGCTTCACCTTTCATCTCACTGCTGTTGCTGGCTACTATTATTGGCGAAACTATTCACCCCACCACTCTGATTGGTTTAGTGCTGATCATCACAGGGCTTGTCGTACAGCAGTTTAAAACGACTAAAACGATCACTCAATGACAGCGACCCAAATTGACGAAAAGCCCAAACGGACAGATTGCATAGGTTTACAAAGTAATTTGATCGCGGTAAATCTTAGGGCTCACACCGGCCTTACGTTTAAAAACACGAGAAAAATAGAGTGGGTCTGAATAGCCCACAATTCGACCAATGTGATTGACCGAGTAGTTAGACGTGACCAGTAATTGTTTGGCTCGGCTGATCCTTTGGTCGTCGCGCCATTGGGTTATGGTCATCTCCATTTCAGAACGAAATAGATGGCCTAAACGCGATGGTGATAAACAGATATGGGCCGAAACATCCTCGATAGTGAAGTCTTGATTGAGGTTTTGCGTCATATAATTCATCGCTTCCACCACCCTAGGGTCAAGCGGTTTGCTGACGACATCCGGTTGCAGTGTCTTACATCTAATCAATAATTGTTCGAGCAAGTTAATCGATAAATCATTTCGATAAGGGACATCTTGTTTTGAAGTGTATTCAATATCGATAAACAGGTTTTCAATATAGCGAATGGTATTCTCATCCAACCCTTGCGTTAAGTAGACGCCATTTTTTTGCTGTTGCCATGTTAGCCAGTCATGCCAAAAGGCTCGTGGCCGAAAATACACCCAACGGTGAAACCAAGAAGCACAATCTTTTTTTCGATGATAATAGTGAGCCGCTGTTGGAGGAAAAAGAAGTAAGTCTCCAGGTTTCACGTGAAACTCATCTTCGCCATAAAAAATGGTTCCCTCGCCTTTGCTCGTAAAATTGACAATAAAACCTTTCATGCCATTAGGTCGATCAATCGTAAAATCCAGTTCATCTCCCTCAATAATTGGCGTTAGTCCAGCCACTAAATGAGCATTAAAGTTATATCCAGGTTTTAGAGGGTTATTCTGCATGGGGGCAATATTCACTGTAATTTACGTGTAGTGTAAGCAACCTCTTCGTTAAGTACGATTTTTCAGTTCACACTTTTCATCTAAGACTATCCATTGTGTCGCAGAAAAAGCCTCACAGAAGCCATGCCCTACGGGTTCGATTAAGTATTCACTGGGTTGGTCATTACGTTTTCTTTGCCAACCTTTAATCGAAGAGATGATGTCTTCAGGTTGCGTGGCCAGTTGGTGGCTAACGTCTGTTTGAGTAATGTGATGTCGAATATCAAGCCGAGTTGGGATGCTGTTTCGCGCAAGATAATCAATCACCAATGCACCTTGAAAAAAGGTGTAAGTCATACTCAATGAGAGTGTTTCGTTAAGCTGAATGTTGCACCACTGCTCTAAATGGTTTTGCTTAGATCTGAAATGCCAAACCACAGAGCACATATCAATGATAAGCCCATTGTTGATCAGCTCAAGCTGCCCAACGAATACAGGTTTATCCTCACAACACAGCTGAAATTGATCGGGTGTATCGGCTTTTAATTCCAAATACCACTCTTTATAACGCAGTAATGGTAAGCCAGTGGATAAAGGAAGAGCATTCATGTTCACACCATAGCTTAATGAACACTCCCTCAGATGAGGGAGTGTTCCGCGGGTTTAAATACCTGAAGATAAACGGTAATAAACGCTGTTTGTTTTGAGTGCGGACTTGAATGGATACAAGGAGGTTTGGTTATCGATTAATACCATTTCGATCCCCGCCATTTCGGCATAATCCGCTAACATCTCAACGCTCACCGCTTGGCTGTATACGGTATGATGCGCGCCACCCGCATGGATCCATGCTGCGGCTGCCGTCTCAAGGTTGGGTTGCGGCGTCCATACCGCATGCGCCACGGGTAATTTAGGTAGCGATTGTGGCGGAGTTTGAGTCTCGACCGTATTGACTATCATGCGAAAGCGATTTCCAAGATCAATCAAAGATACGTTTACTGCAGGCCCCGCTTTTCCGCTGAACATCATACGAGCAATGTCGCATTTGCAGCCAATAGTGTGACGATGAATTTCAATCTTTGGCTTGTCTTGAGCAATGGAAGGGCAAACTTCCAGCATATGAGCGCCGAGCACTTGGCTTTGCTGACCAAAGTTGTAAGTGTAGTCTTCCATGAACGATGTTCCGCCCACTCGGCCTTGCCCCATCACTTTCATGATGCGAGTCATCGCTGCGGTCTTCCAATCCCCCTCACCACCGTACCCGAAGCCTTTTTCCATCAAGCGTTGTGTGGCCAAGCCTGGCAAGTTCGAAATACCCGATAAATTTTCAAAGGTGTTGGTGAATGCCTTCGCGCCCACGGAATCCAAGAAACGCAGCATACCCAATTCCAACTTCGCTTCTTGAGTTAGAATATTGATACTTGTGCTGTCTTTGAAAAGTTCAGGGCTCATGGTGTAGCAAGACGCGTATTCATCCATTAAAGCCTTAGCGTCACTGTCTGAAACTTGATTGACGCTCTCGCTCAGCTCACCCAAGCCATAGCCATGAACTTCATAACCAAATTGAATTTGCGCAGAGACTTTGTTTCCTTCCGTCACCGCGACTTGACGCATGTTGTCGCCAAAACGCGCTACTTTAAGCGACTTCCCTTCATGAATAGCAATCGCTGCACGGCACCAATCATCCACCTGTTGGTGAACAATCGGGCTCTCCCAATGCCCCACGACTACTTTTCGATCAATCCCCAGTCGCGTGCCAATAAAACCAAACTCACGACAACCATGGGCACTTTGATTTAGGTTCATAAAACCCATATCAATTTCATCCCAAGGCAGGGCCGCATTGAATTGAGTATGAAGATGCAAGAACGGCTTGTTGAGCTGACTTAACCCTGAAATCCACATTTTTGCAGGCGAAAAAGTGTGCATCCAAAGCACGAGACCAATACATGAATCATCATTATTGGCTTGGCGACAAACCTCTAATATCTCATCTGGCGTCTTCACTGTACCTTTGTTCACCAAAGGAACCGAAATGGCTGGAGAGTGATTTAAACCATGGATAATTTCTTGGCTATTTTGCGCGACATTTTGTAATACTTGAGGTCCGTAAAGGTGCTGCGACCCAGTGACAAACCACACTTGTTGATTGGTAAACGTGTTCATTGTTATCCCTTATTTATTTTTTACATTACTTTGACCGTAATAAGCATTAGCTCCGTGTTTACGTAAGTAATGTTTATCCAGTAGGGCTTGATTGATGAATGTCACTTGAGGGTTGATCTGCAAAGTTTGCAGCGCCATTTTGGCGACAACCTCCATGACAACTGAGTTATGAACGGCGTGATCAGCATCCTTACCCCAGCTGAATGGGCCGTGTTCATTAACAATAACCCCAGGAATGGCCAACACTTCACCACCACTGATCGTTTCAATGATGACCTTGCCTGTATGGTGTTCGTAGTCGGTTGCGATTTCGGCATTGGTCAAGGGGCGAGTACAGGGAATGCTGCCGTAGAAATAGTCAGCATGAGTAGTACCCAATGCTGGAATGGCTTTACCTGCTTGAGCCCAAGAGGTGGCATGAGGAGAATGCGTGTGCACAATGCCGCCAAGTTCTGGGTAAGCGCGATATAAGGCCAAATGGGTAGCCGTGTCAGAAGAGGGTTTAAGATCGCCCTCGACAACTAAGCCATTCAGATCAACCACCACCATATTGCCGGCATTGAGTGCTTCGTATTCGACGCCACTTGGCTTAATCACAACTAACCCTGTTAAGCGGTCAATGCCTGATACATTGCCCCAAGTAAAGGTAACTAAACCGTGGGTCTGTAGCGCCATATTGGCTTGCCATACTTGCTGCCGAAGCTCACTCAGACGTTGCTTTGCTTGTGGGTCGCTGGCTAAATCGAAGCCTAGAGAAGTCTTAACACTCATCAGTACACTCCTGTGCCAACAAGAATTCAGAAAATTGTTCGATCTGCCGCCCTAACTGGCGATAAGCATGATAACGCCATTCGCTGGTCCCTTTGGTATCAGCATCTGGGTAGTAAACATCGCAGATTGGGCTCGCCATTTGAGTTTGAGCTTGCTCGGCATCGCTATAAACCCCGGCCGCAACAGCTGCAAAAATGGCCGCACCTAATGCACAACACTGCTCTGAAGCGACAACGGCGATTTCTCGCCCAATGACATTGGCACAGGTTTGCATCACAAATGGTGACTTCTGAGAAATTCCGCCAATAGCAATCACACGTTTCACTTCGACACCTTGCTCAACGAAGCAATCGACGATTGATTTCGCGCCATGAGCCGTTGATTCCACCAGTGATGCAAAAATATCTGGTGCGCTAGAGCCTAAATTCAGCCCCGTAATTGCGCCTTTGAGACGTTGATTGGCATAAGGCGTTCGCCGCCCGTTATGCCAATCTAAGGCAAGAGGCGTTTCCAGTTGCAGACGTTTTGACTGTGCTTCCGCCGTAAGTCGAGGAATTAACAAGGCCTCAGCGGCGTCCAGATCAATTCCTAATTGTGGGTTTTGCTTAGCCAGTTGCGCGATTGGCCACAACATCACACGTTTGTACCAAGCATAAATATCACCAAATGCTGATTGCCCAGCCTCCAGTGCCATTAAGTCTGGCATCGCACTACCCGTAACTTGGCCACATATTCCATGAATGGTTCGATCACCGATACTTTGTGCATCCACCATCAAAATATCGCATGTTGACGTACCAATAACTTTCACTAAGTCATGTTCGCCAGCGCCAGCGCCCACCGCGCCCATATGGCAATCAAAAGCACCAATAGCAATGGCAATTCCCTCTGGTAAGCCTAGCCGCTGCGCCCACTCTGCACTCAGATGCCCAGCTAATTGGTCTGAGGTGTATACCTCAGTAAACATTCGATCTCGCATGCCATCGAGCGTGGGAGAAATGGCCGATAAAAAATCTTGCGAAGGTAAACCGCCCCAGCTTTCATGCCACATCGCTTTATGCCCTGCAGCACAAATACCACGACGTAAATTTGTAGGATGCTGACACCCTGCAAGGAGAGCTGGAACCCAATCACACAACTCAACCCAGCTATGGATATAAGGAACAAGCCCTGCATCTTGTTCCGCTACCCACGCGGCTTTCGCCCAAAACCACTCCGATGAATACAATCCCCCGATGTATTTGGTGTAGTCTGGAAAAGTGTGTGAATGGGCCAGCTCATTAATGCGTTCCGCTTTGGTCACGGAAGTATGATCTTTCCACAAGATAAACATGGCATTGGGGTTATGCTCAAACTCAGGAAGCAACGCCAACACATTACCCTCTTTATCGATAGGGGCTGGAGTTGAACCCGTACTGTCCACGCCAATGCCAACAACAGATTGTGCGATCTCTGTGGAAACCTGCGCCAACGTTTCTCGGACAGCAATGGTCAGAGACTCAATATAATCAAGAGGATGATGACGAAATTGAGATTGGTTCGAGTCGCTGTATTGTCCTTTTGCCCACCTTGGGTAGTTAGCCACGCCAGACGCAACCTCTTCACCATTGCGAGCATTCACCAATAAAGCTCGTACAGAATCAGAGCCAAAATCTAAGCCGATCACGTAAGGTGAATCTATATTCAAATTATTCATGGTCACTCCACATCAGACCGATTAACTGCCTATTTTTATAACGGTCTTACGTCAATATCACCATGAACCCAATAGCTAAAAATATGGATAAATTAGTCGACACACTCATTCTGTGCTAATGGTTTTAAAATCATCACTTCAGCTTTTTTCCAGAAAAAAAAGCGCATAAAAACACTAAATAGCCGATGTTCATATAAAATTAAACACATAAAACTATAAAAAGTGAGAGGTACTTCATGCCCTACCTCGCTACATAAATGGACAAAAACGCTACATTTTTCTGCTGTGATTTTCATCACTTCAAAGCTCGTCAACTTCCTTAAGTATGGAGATGAAACAACCCTACCAGTGGACGGACAAATAAGATGAAAAGCATAAAAACCACACTCGCTGCCGCAATACTCACCGGAACCGCATTATTCAGTATTTCTGCTAATGCCTTTTTCGGTAGCAACGATGAACTCAAATTAGGTTATTTGGTAAAACAACCTGAAGAGCCTTGGTTCCAAACAGAATGGAATTTTGCTGAGCAAGCCGGTAAGCAATATAACTTTGAAGTGATCAAAATGGCGGTGCCTGATGGAGAAAAAACACTGAACGCTATCGATACGCTAGCGGCAAGTGGCGCCAAAGGCTTTGTCATCTGCACACCTGACCCTAAGCTTGGGCCTGCAATTATGGCTAAAGCAAAAAGCTACGATTTGAAAGTCATCACGGTTGATGACCAGTTCCTTAATGCGAAAGGCGAACCAATGACAAACGTGCCTTTGGTGATGATGGCTGCCAGTGAAATTGGTTATCGCCAAGGTTCTGAACTGTACAAAGAGATGACAAAACGTAGCTGGGATACCGCAACAACGGGCGTTATGGCCATAACCGCAGACGAGCTTGATACCGCGCGTCGTCGTGTCGATGGTTCGATTAAGGCACTGAAAGAAGCGGGTTTCCCATCCAACCAAATTTACCGCGTGCCAACCAAAGCAAATGACATCCCTGGCGCTCTGGATGCAGCAAACTCGCTACTGGTGCAATACCCAATGGTCAAGCAGTGGCTTATCGTCGGTATGAACGACAATACCGTTCTCGGCGGCGTTCGTGCGACAGAAGGACAAGGGTTTAACGCAAGTAATGTGATTGGTGTTGGCATTAATGGCGTCGATGCTGTCAGTGAATTAGCTAAATCGAAACCAACAGGGTTCTATGGTTCTCTTTTACCGAGCCCAGATGTACACGGCTTCAAAAGCATCGAATCACTTTATAAATGGGTGAAAGAAGGTGTTGAACCACAAAAATTCGTTGAAGTGACGGACGTTGTCTTAATTACTCGCGACAACTACGAAGCAGAACTGGCAAAGAAAGGCCTGTAAGGCGTTCGTTGTCAATGGCTAAAAGCGGTACAGCTTCTTCGTACCGCTTTCGCGAAGTAAACAGGAGTACAGACTATGGCAGCTTCACACTCTTGCTTAGAGTTTTGCCAAATATCAAAACACTTTACGGGTGTTAAGGCACTGACCGACATTAGCTTTCGCGTTAACAGCGGTAGTGTTCATGCCTTAATGGGAGAGAATGGGGCCGGGAAATCGACTCTATTGAAAACGCTAAGCGGGCTGCATCAACCCACCCACGGCAAGCTGCTCATTGATGGGCATCCAGTAACATTTCAATCGACGGTTGACGCATTAGAGCAAGGTATCGCCATTATTTATCAAGAGCTTAATTTGGTTCCTGAACTCAGCGTGGCAGAAAACATTTTCTTAGGGCAACTTCCCACTAAACATGGCCGGGTCGATACCGAAACCCTCAATCGTAACGCACGTAAACAGTTATTGCGCTTGGGGGAAAATTTTGACCCCTCTCGCCCATTAAAAGAGTTTTCTATTGGCCAGTGGCAAATGGTTGAAATTGCCAAAGCGCTAAGTCGCAATGCACACATCATCGCTTTTGACGAACCAACCAGCAGCTTGTCTCAGCGTGAAATTGAAAACCTATTTAAAGTGATCCGCGAATTGCGCGACGACGGAAAAATCATTCTTTACGTTTCTCATCGTATGGAAGAAATATTCGCTCTGTGTGATGCAATCACCATCTTCAAAGATGGTACCCATGTGCAAACCTGTTATGACCTTTCGACTCTCACTCATGACCGTTTGGTTGAGTTAATGGTTGGCCGGGAAATCAATGACATTTACAACTACCGCTCTCGTCCTCTTGGTCAAAGTGGATTAGCGATTAAAAACCTGATGGGCAGAGGGCTCACCGCTCCTCTCTCGCTAGAAATAAAACAGGGAGAAATATTAGGTTTGTTTGGTCTGGTCGGTGCGGGCAGAACAGAACTTACCCGTTTGATTTTCGGAGCAGAAAAAGCCACCGCGGGCGATGTTTATCTTCACGGACAAAAAATACGGATTACTAAACCTGAAGATGCCATTCGGGCGGGCATTACCTTATGCCCTGAAGATCGCAAAGCAGACGGTATCGTGCCTATTTTATCGGTGCAAGAAAACACCAACATTAGCGCTCGTCCATGGCATCTAAAGCTTGGCGGGTTAATCAACTTCCAGTGGGAGTCGAGCAATGCCCTCAAACAAAACCAGTCATTAAACGTCAAAACCGCTTCGTTAGATCAACCCATTGGCGAGCTCTCCGGTGGCAATCAACAAAAAGTGATCCTTGGTCGTTGGTTATCTACCGATATGAGCGTCATTTTGCTAGATGAGCCGACGCGCGGCATTGATGTTGGCGCTAAGTCTGAGATATACGAGTTGATCTTCAAATTGGCAGAAAATGGCGTGACTGTCTTAGTTGTCTCTAGTGACATGCCTGAAGTGCTTGGTATCGCTGACCGATTACTGGTTATGAAAGATGGCAAAGTAACTGGTGAATTAACACGAACTGAATTTAACGAACAATCTGCGTTACGTCTTGCCATGATTGGCAACGACGTCGCTGCGTAAAAAGGAATATCCTAATGGCTGTAACGAGTTCAACCAAAATAGACAATACCGAGAGCCCGACTCGCTCTTTTAAGTTCTCTTCCATCTGGGATAAGTTCGGCATGCTGATGGTCTTTGCTGGCCTATTTTTGCTTTGCAGTTTATTTGTCCCTTATTTTGCTACATTCATTAATATGAAAGGGCTCGGTCTGGCTATTTCCATGAGCGGCATGGTTGCGTGCGCCATGCTCTTTTGCCTAGCCTGTGGGGATTTAGATCTCTCGATTGCTTCGGTTATTGCCTGCTCTGGCGTAGTCACGGCGGTAGCGATTAACGCAACCAGCAGTGTGGTATTGGGTATCGGCGCAGGCTTACTTTCAGGTGTACTCTTTGGTTTGCTAAATGGCTTCGTTATTGCCAAATTGCAGATCAATGCACTGATAACGACTCTCGCAACGATGCAAATCGCTCGCGGTCTTGGTTATATCATCTCTGACGGTAAGGCGGTTGGGATCACTGAAGAACATTTCTTCACCCTAGGTAACTCCTCTTTACTTGGTATCCCAACGCCAATTTGGTTAACCATAGTCACCTTCGCTATTTTTGCCTTTTTACTAAATCGTACGGTTTATGGGCGCAATACATTAGCGATTGGCGGTAATGAAGAAGCCGCACGATTAGCGGGTGTCAACGTCGTAAAAACTAAAATCATCATTTTCACTATCTCTGGCTTTATCTCTGCGCTCGCTGGGGTTATTTTAGCCGCGCGTATGACCAGCGGTCAGCCGATGACTTCCGTCGGTTTTGAGTTAGTGGTCATCTCTGCTTGTGTGCTCGGTGGGGTATCGCTCAAAGGCGGGATAGGTAAAGTATCTTACGTTATTGCGGGTGTGCTCATCCTCGGTACGGTAGAGAATGCGATGAATCTACTGAATATGTCACCTTTTTCTCAATACGTGGTACGAGGAACTATTTTGCTCGCGGCGGTTATCTTTGACCGCTATAAACAAAATAAATCCAGCTAGAAGCAATTCATTGCCACACAACAAAAAAGAAGGGCTAACCTGTGCAGCTCTTCTTTTTTCTAAAAAACTATCCATTGGTTTGACAGTGCTTTTTAGTGAAGTTTATCGCTAAGGATGGCTTCTATCGCAAAACTTATTCTTGACGTACAGGTAACGGCCTCTAGATACACTGACCGATCAGAGGGTATCTAGACTTAAAACGTCAAAGGTTTCGACAGAATCGACCACTTAGTTATAGTCGTAATTGGGGAATTGGACGTTATACCGCACTAGCCCGATTAGAGTGTTAAATGCCTCCATCTGTAAATGTTTATCGTTTTTACTAGCCGTTCGACCATCTTGTAAAGCTTTGACAATTTCGTCAGGATTTCTTCCTGTATAGAGCTTTATTCCCGCTCTTGAGGTCACAGTGATCGTATCTAATAATGGAAGAAGCTCTTGAAACTTCTCGACACTTTCCATATCGCTATAGGCTTCATCATGTTTGTTCAATGGCGTTCTTCTAGCACCATCAGGGACTAACTGTCCTTCTCTAATACTTTTAAGTGCTGACTCATACCTTGTGAAAACCCCCATCATACTTAACGACTTATCAACGGCCAGCACCGTCAAATGAGTCTTAAAGCCATGTTTTTTACAATCATCCAGAACGTGTAATATTGAGTGTTGCTGATCTAACATGGAGCGTTGTATCACCATGTTGAATTTTTTTTCAAGTCCGTACTTTATTAAACCTTCGCAGAGAAACAACGCCGTTTGTTGGCAGTTTGACACCGTGCTTGGGTGCCCATTGCTTGCTAACTCCGAATAACCTGGAATGTATTTTTTCAGTTCATCATAATCAACCACCACACAGTTATTCTTGAGCTGTGACGAACATGCTTTTATCGCGGTCGATTTCCCAGCGCCCATTTGCCCTGTAACAACAAAGGCGCTTGGTTGTTCTTGAGGCGTAACCCCTTGGCATAGCTTCTCTTGCACATGTTTTAATAAGTTAATTTTATCACTCGGTTCAGAGAGGAACCGATTATCATCCATATCTTTTACCCGGCGCTGGCGAAGTTCCAAAGCGCTTTGCGTTGCACTGACTGGTACATTCTTTACCTGTTTAACAAAGAATGGTTCTTGTAGTGATGTTGCCCGTTCGAGGGAATAGCTTTGAGGCTCCGTAAATGTAAAAGATGTTTTCATTTCAAATCCTTATAAAATTAGGCTTTGTTCAAACGATATCTAAGCGAACCATAGTCAGCACAGTGGAAGGCGCTATATTATCACCGCGGTATGATGTATAGAGATGTATCTTATTGGACGTGAGGATGACTAAAAGGTCATGTCTTTATTTGTGAGTAAATGTAGAAGATTGATTTCATCCAGATGAGTTTACATCCGTTGTGAATATAATTTTTAGCCGTTTACTGGTTCAATAAAATGCACATTTATTCATACTTTTACAGCATGTCGAATCACATGCTTTGAGCTAAAAGTGATAAGCATGAAAAAGCCGTTGCTATGTTCAACCTTCGAGTAAACAAAAAAAAACAGAAGGATAGCGCGAACTTTTTATGATTTATGGTTATGATTTTTGGATATCAAAGGGTAAGTACAAAGAACCAAGCATTTGATATGCAGACGCATTCGCTTGAGTAATGTAAGGGCGAGAAGATTTTTCCTGATATTGCGTCTGGTGCAAAAACCAGCCGACCTTCTTTGAACAACGCCTTGCCCCGTTGCGGGCAAGTGAGGCTATCAACGCCTACAAATGAAACAGGCTAGTCCGTTCGTGAAAGCACTGTGTAGAGATAATAAAGTTTGTATCCTTGGGGTGATCCTCGTCACCCCTTTTGGGCCTTCTCTACACACTTACACCCACTGTCCGGCGACATAACCGCTTGACCAACACCATTGGAAATTATAGCCGCCAAGCCAGCCCGTCACATCCATTACCTCACCAATAAAATAGAGGCCCGGAACCGATTTGCATTCCATGGTTTTCGATGAGAGGCAATCGGTGTCTACGCCACCTAATGTGACTTCGGCTGTGCGATAACCTTCAGTACCATTGGGAAGAATCGGCCAATGTTGTAAGTCGTGTGCGATAGCGGTTATTTCGTGTGGGTTTAACTGTTTGAGCGGTTTATCGACAAAAGCTTTGCGCTCAATCAGTACTTCAACTAAACGCTTAGGCAGTACTTTCGCGAGTGTATTTTTTAAGCTTTGATTTGGGTGTGCTTCACGTGATTCATTTAATAGCCGCTCGATGTCTACTTCCGGCACTAAGTTGATACTGACCTTCTGCCCCGCTTTCCAGTAAGAAGAAATTTGCAACACCGCCGGCCCAGATAAACCACGATGAGTAAACAGCAGTGCTTCTTTAAACACTGTGCCATCTTCAGTAGTGATTTCAGTTGGAATGGCAATGCCGGCCAGTTCGGCGAAATCTTCTTTATCTTGTTTATGCAGTGTAAAAGGCACGAGCCCGGCCGTGGTTGGGATCACCGCCAGTCCAAACTGCTCTGCAATTTTGTAACCAAAAGGAGTCGCACCAAGCTTGGGCATCGACAAGCCACCCGTTGCGACCACCAGTGACTGGCATTGGATTGGCCCGTCATTGGTGGTGAGCTGAAAGCCGTTTGGCACCTTATCTATCGATTGAATCTCGACTTGATAACGCTGCTTGACCGTCGGTAAATCGCACTCTTTTAGCAACATATTGACGATGTCCTTCGCCGAATCAAGGCAAAAGAGCTGGCCATGATCGCGCTCTTCAAACGCAATATTGTATTTACTGACCAGCGAGATAAAGTCCCACTGGCTGTACTGCGATAACGCTGATTTAACGAAATGAGGATTGCGGCATAAGTAGTTGGCGGCCGATAGTTCATAATTGGTGAAATTACAGCGACCGCCACCTGAGATCAAAATTTTACGGCCAGGCTTTTTGGCATGATCGAGAACGCATACGCTGCGCCCGCGCAGGCCAGCTTGCGCGGCGCACATTAGCCCGGCGGCGCCAGCACCAATAACGACAACATCAAACGACTGACTCATGCTTTCACCTTCATTTAACTAGACGCACACGCACCTAATGACAAACAAAAAGGATGCAGCGCTAGTGGCTACATCCTTATCAATGGGGGACATTTTAACGACTAATTGAGTGAAGACAAGGTTAATCCACCAGCGACGGTATTAGACTAGCTGCTCGGCAAGCTCGCGCCCTTTTCCGCGAACGGCGTCAATTGTTTCAGCAAATGTGGCAGATATTGCCAGCACACGAGCATCTGGGTGCTCAGCCAGAAATAAGCGTTTTTCTTTTTCGGTCAGGATATCCCATTGATGGTGGATATCACGGGCAAAATGCAATACACGGGCAAGTTTTGGTGAAAGCTGCGCTTTTTCTGGCTGCGCAGAGTAGGCGATCGCATCGACCATCTCATCAGGAAACTTCCAAGCTTTGGCTAGCTTCGCCCCCAGTACATTCGCATCGGTATGGATGATTTGCTGTTGTGCTTCTAGTTCAACTTCACCAGCATCAACACAAAGGCGAATTTTCAACGCTTCTTGCGGCGCTAATGTGTGGATCATCAATTGGCCAATGTTGTGCAATATTCCGGTAGTAAAAACGCTATTGGCATCGAGCTTACAAGCGGCCCCCAGTTTGCTGGCGATAATGGCAATTTCAAAGGTATCGGACCAATATTGCTGCAGATCCAAGGTGTCAATTTTAGGAAAAGCACTGGATAATACCGATGCCACCACCATAGTTCTCACCGAGCCACTTCCGACACGAATCACCGCATCATTGATAGAGGCCACTGTGCGGCTTCCGCCAAAATGTGCCGAATTTGCAAGGCGAAGCAGCCGCGCACTCAACACTTGTTCCATGGCAATTTTTTTTGTGAGCGCACCAAAATCGACCTCTTCCTTATTAACCATTTCGAGTAGTTCTTGTAATACTTGTTGAATACGAGGTAACTCATTCAAACGTGCGAGCAGTGCTTTTTCATCCATTATTTTTCTCCTTTCGATTGCTCTTGCTAATAATAGTCGCCGCACAATGAAGATGCATAATAGTGAAGAAATAAGTCGATGACTTTATGCAGACGATAAAAAAGGAGCACGATAGCTCCTTTAATCAATACAATGACTGGCTCAGTTATACGATACAAGCCGCAAAGGTTGTCACCGCCAGCAATGACATCGACAAGATAAACAGCGCTCTAACGCGATCACACTTGCCCGTAAATAGGGGATCGTGGTGATGGTGATACTCTTTACCTTTCAAATAGTGGAAAAGACGAACCTGCTTGGTGACATTACCGTGAGTGGTAAAAAAGCCACCGCCATCCACTTGTTGATAAAGCAATGGATGAGCTTCACGCATGATGTAAATAAGTGAGCGTAGCGCCGTAAGATACCTGACTAGGTTAACCCCAGTGACCAGCATTAGCGCAAATAAAATTGTATCCCCAGTGATCATCTTTTCCTCCCTACACCTTTGCATAGAACCCAAAGAAAAAGACGATCGCTTCATACTCTTTCTGCTGCGATTACACAGCTTGGGTATCCATTACAGAAGATGAGCCGGCTTTTGCCATTGCGGCTAGGTCTTTGTCGATGAAGAACAGCGCCTTACCATCATCACCCACAAGCTCTAGCTTATCTAAAATCCCTTTAAACAACTTCTCTTCTTCATGTTGCTCCGCAACGTACCACTGAAGGAAGTTAAACGTTGAGTAGTCTTGAGATGTGAACGCCGCATGAGCGAGTTTATTAATCTGCTGAGTAATCATCTGCTCATGTTGATAAGTTTCGCGAAACACTTCACCAAGGCTCGTAAACTTATGTTTTGGCGCTGCGATCGCACCAAGGATAGGCAGTGCACCCGTTTCACTCACGTAGGTGAATAAACGCTGCATGTGCTGCATTTCTTCTACGGCATGAGCGCGTAAAAACTCGGCAGCACCTTCAAATCCTTTATCTTCACACCAAGCACTCATTTGTAAGTATAGATTGGATGAAAAAAATTCCAGATTAATTTGTTCATTCAGTTTTTCAACCATAGCTTGTGACAACATGTCGACTCCTAGTTTATGTAACGATTTGAATTGACTATACCATGAACCTCACCATAACACTTTGAGTCAGGTATGCGGATATGAGATCACGACGACAAAAAACTCTCGGCCTCAGTGCTAATCTTTAATCAGTACCCCATCAGGAGATAATACAATGAGTTATCAACATATTTTGGTTGCCATTGATCTTTCAGAAGACAGTAAACTCTTAGTCGACAAAGCTGTTGCACTGGCAAAACCACTCGATGCTGACGTTTCTTTCATTCACATTGATGTCAACTATGCCGAGCTGTATACCGGACTCATTGATATCAATTTAGCAGAAACTCAACATCACGCGATGGAAGCGTCACAAAAGCAGCTGCAAGCCTTAGCGGAACACGCACAATACCCTATCCGCCATACACTAGTAGGCAGCGGCGACCTCAGTAATGAGCTCTGCGAAACCATCGCTGAATTCAGTGTTGATTTGGTGGTCTGCGGTCATCATCAAGATTTTTGGAGCAAGTTACTCTCATCCACTCGGCAACTGATTAACTGTTCGCCAGTCGACATGCTTGTAATACCACTTCACGACTGACGACAAGCCAAAACTCGGTTAGACTGCGGGTTATTTACTGTTCAGCGTTGTTTGTTATGGCCTATCTCTCTGCAGTCACCCTACTTTGGGCATTTTCATTTAGCTTGATCGGCGTTTATCTCGCCGGTCAAGTTGATTCTTGGTTCGCGGTTTGGATGCGCGTTGCATTAGCGAGCTTAGTATTTCTACCTTTGATCAGGTTTAAAACCGTTCCCGCTCCGTTGATCGCTAAGTTGATGACCATTGGTGGAATTCAACTGGGCCTGATGTACTGTTTCTACTATCAATCATTTTTACTACTATCGGTTCCTGAAGTTTTGCTGTTTACGGTGTTTACGCCAATCTACGTCACGCTGATCTACGATCTACTGAAAGGCCGCTTTTCTCCGTGGTACTTAGTGACGGCGGCCATTGCCGTAATCGGTGCCGTTTTTATTAAATTTGCAGCAATAAACGAGCACTTTTTGCTGGGTTTTTTGGTGGTGCAAGGGGCTAACCTCTGTTTTGCTATCGGCCAAGTGGCTTATAAATACGTCATGGAAAAAGAGACCATCACTTTAGCGCAACACAGCGTATTCGGTTATTTCTACTTAGGTGCATTGGTGGTAGCAAGCGTGGCATTTTTACTGTTTGGTAATAGTGAAAAACTGCCCACTACCTCTTTGCAATGGGGTATTTTGATCTACTTAGGGGTAATTGCTTCTGGGCTTGGTTACTTCGTGTGGAACAAAGGAGCCTGTTTAGTCAATGCCGGCGCATTAGCGATTATGAATAATGCGCTGGTTCCCGCAGGATTAGTGGTGAACATTCTGATTTGGAATCGCGACGTAGATTTAATGCGCCTTGCAATTGGCGGCGTGATCATTTTGCTCTCACTGTGGGTCAATGAAACTTGGGTAAAGCGCAAAGTCGCTGCCAGCCGTACTCACTGAATCAGGTTGAGCGTTAAAAACAACAAAGCCCGCAATCATCGCGGGCTTTGTTGTTGAAAAAGGGGCTATCGTGGCTCGGTTTAACTCACCATCTGTTTTCAGTAAACCATCTATTTTTAGTAAACTATCTGTTTTTAGTGAATCTGCCGTTGTAGTGAACGTTCACTAACCGAAGAAATTCGTTGATTCACATCGGCAAACTTTACTTGTAATGCAGGGTGTTTCTTTAACAGTTTTTGCTGCTGTTTCAGCACTTTTTCTAACTTCTTCAGTACTTTTTTTTGTTTTTTTAACGCTTTCTTGTTCTGTTTTTCCGATCGCTTGGCGGCCTTTTTACCTTTGTCCGTCATGCCATTTGACGTACCAGAGCGCAGTTGTTTCTTCCCTTCCGAAACAAGCTTTGTCGATGCACTCGGAATAGCAGCAGGCTTACACAGCGTGTTTTTATCCGATGATGAACGAGCACATGAGCGACAAAGAAATTTTGGCGCAGCCACAATCTGATGGATATCCCCAAGCTGGCTAGTAATATCGTGTCGGTTCAATTTGCATAAACGCTTATTCATGTACGCCTCGATCACGAATAGGAATAATTATTAGTTAGATATACAATTCCAAACACGATTAAGCAAGCACTAAATTACATCTATGGGCCACGAGATTTTCTCGCCAAAGCTAACGTATTGAATGCGTTAGATCATCGCCGCTTTCACATACACATCAAAACGATTTTTCTTGGTTTCAATCGCCATACTCGGCTTTTGTTTGTCTAACCAATCGGCATAGTCAGGACGCTTCACCACCACGCGTTTGGTCGCCAAACTCAAGGCTGGATTTAATAATGCATCAGCATCCAAGTCAGCGCCCACCAGCGATTGAAAGACGCGCATCTCCTTTTTTACCAAAGCCGTTTGTTTTTTACTTTCCGGGTGCGGGTACATGGGGTCAAGATACACCACATCTGGCTTTACAAAATCTTCATCTTGCGCCAGTTTTTCGAGCGCATCATGACTCGAAGCGTGAAGTAACGACATTCGCTCGCTTACCCAGCCACCAATCTCTGCATCTTGCTTGGCACGCTCTAAACCATCATCGAGCAGCGCGGCCACAACGGGATGCCGCTCGACCATTTGCACTTTACAGCCGAGCGAGGCCAACACAAAAGCATCACGACCTAACCCAGCCGTTGCATCTAACACGGTCGGTGTCGCTCCTTTGTTTAGTCCAGCAGCTTTGGCTATCGACTGACCTTTACCGCCACCAAATTTACGTCGGTGAGCAACCGCCCCCGTGACTAAATCGACATAAATAGCGCCGAGTTTAGGCTCATCCAGTTTACGCAACTCAAGACGATACTGAGTTAATACCAAGGCAAATGGGCTCTCAGCGCATGGTTTTAATCCCCAACGCGCGGCTAATGTATCCAAATGTGCTTGCTGAGCAGGAACTTCGCAAATCAGTTGTAGCTGCAAGTTAACTCCGAAACAAAGGAAATAATGAGGAGGCTTGAGTTTACCCAATTTTCACTGACGTGACTAAAGCTTATCGCTTTTCTTAAACAGCGGCTTACGAGAAACAACGACCAGTGATAAACTGAGCGAACCATTTCAATGATAAGGATGCTGTGATGCAAGCCACTACCGCTAAACTGGACGAACTCGACCGCGCCATTTTAAAAATTTTAATGGACGATGCACGCACGCCCTACGCAGAAATGGCCAAGCAGTTCAACGTTAGTCCTGCCACTATCCATGTTCGCATTGAAAAGATGAAATCGGCCGATATCATTCAGGGTACGGAAGTGATCGTCAATACCAAAAAATTGGGTTATGACGTGTGTTGTTTTATCGGTATCAATCTCAATGCCGCGCGAGACTACCATTCGGCGCTCGCCAAACTCAATGCGCTGGATGAAGTGGTGGAAGCCTATTACACCACAGGAGCCTATAATATTTTTGTGAAGTTAATGTGCCGCTCGATTGAGGAATTACAATTTGTGCTGATCGACAAATTACAGGCAATTGATGAAGTGCAATCCACAGAGACGCTTATTTCCTTGCAGAACCCGATTAACCGAAATGTGAATCCTTAATCACCGAAGCTGCAAACACCACGCAATAAAAAGCCCGAAACTAAATTCCGGGCTATGGCATCGGTACTGATAATAAATTATTTGTTCAGATAAGTTAAAAGCTCTTCAGCCGAAATACCCTGCTTTGCCAATTCCTTCGCCATGATTTCGACTTGCTCGCCTTTACGCGCTTCAATCACTTGTTGAAACTGAAAGACTAAATCACGCAGAACTGGTAATGGTACTTGTTTGGCGGCACTGCGAATACGCTCACTACTTTGGTTGCCTAATTCATTCAGCAATTTTCCGAACATGACCTTTTCTGGAGACTCGTCGAGTTGTTCCCAAATTCGAGCCATTTCATAGGTTGTCATTGACATTGTTGTTTCGTTTCCAAAGTGCAATTGAAATAATTAAGTGGCTAAATATACACCCGTTAAAAAGAATATAAAACAGCAGGTGACAATTTATTAATTCACCACTAATTGATGCCAATAACGCCCTGCTTTAGAAAACAGGATAAACAACGCTGGCGCAATCAGCCACATTTGCAGTGCAATTAATATCTGAGGCTCTAACCCAACACGCTGCATGGTGCCAACTAACAGGCCAGCACCACTCATCTGAAACAAACCAAGCAGTGCTGCGGCGGTTCCCGCACGGTCACCAAATGGCGCCAGTGCTTTTCCTGCGGCCGCTCCCAGAATCCAAGCAAAACCGATTGATGACATAAAAATGGGCAGCATAAAGGCAATCGCCGTTTTCTGTTGTGCCAGCGCGACCATGGTAGTCCCCGCAACCAATAACGTGCCAATTCCAACCACCAGCGCCATATGGGTACCAAACCTATCCATAAATTTCGGCGCACTCAGGCAAGCAACGATATTAATGATGGCATTGAGTCCAAACCAGAAAGTAAATTCATTCATGGTCAATCCATAACCTTCCATTAATACCACTGGGGCAGAAGTGACATAGGCTAAAATAACCGCCATCGCTAACATACATAATGAAGCATGGAAGAGAAAAGATGGTATTTTCAATACGGACCAGTAACGCGATAACTTAAAGAACGCTTGCTGTTCGGTGGCTTGCGGGTTGGTTTCTTTCATACCAATCACCATCATTAAACCCGCGACCACGGCAAAACCAGCCATAAAGCTGAAGTTACTGCGCCAGCCAAATTGCTGAGTTAACCAACTACCAAGGATTGGCGCTAATGCAGGAATAAAACAGATTGCACCATTTAAGTAGCTGATCATTTTGCCGCTACGTTGTGGGCCAAAAATATCGCGAACTGTTGCAAAAGCCGCTACCGATGTCGCGCACGCACCGAAGCCTTGTAGTAGCCGAGCCATCAGCATCCATTCAATACTTTGAGCGGCCCACGCCAAGCAAGCACTCAATGCATAAATACTGATCCCTCCTAATGCAACAGTTCGACGACCGAGTTTGTCCGCTAGCGGGCCAGCAAAGAGTTGACCGACTCCCATAGCAAACAGAAACCAAGTAATCGTATCTTGTGCATAAGCGTGTTCCACGTGAAACGTTTGAGAAATTTGCGGTAAAGCTGGTAGATAAATATCAATCGCTAACGGGCTAAACAGAACCAACAAAATCAGTAATGCCAATTGACGCTTGCTATGCGCGTCAGAGGTTATTTGCTTCACGAAACACTCCAGTAATGAGAAAGAACACACTTTTACAACTCGGCTATAATAGAGCAATGATGATATGAATAGAAATGGCTTATACTCATCACAATTATTCCCAAATGGAAATACAGATGAATATAGAAAAATTAGCCAGAATCGATCTTAATTTGCTTGTTTGTCTGTCCGTACTGCTAGAAGAACTGAACGTAACGCGCGCCGCCCATCGCCTCTGTTTGAGCCAATCAGCCGTCAGTAAATCGCTTGCCAAGCTTCGTCAGCAGTTTAATGACCCGTTGTTTATTCGTAATTCACATGGCTTAAAGGCAACGCCGCAAGCGCTCTATCTCAAACCCAAACTCGACACTCTCATCAATCAGCTCGAGCTACTCACTCAACCACAACAATTTTCACCACAAAGCAGTGAATACCGTTTTCATATTGCGGCAGTAGAAAGCGTCTACCCATTAATTCTCCCTCATTTTTTGCCCGCTATTTTCAGCCAAGGTCCAAATCTCAACATCAACACTCACTCATGGAACGATCAAACCTTTAAGAAATTGCAGCTTGGTGAGTTGGATTTAGGCATTACCGGCAAGGACATTGATATCAATGATGCCAAATTAACAATGCTGCCACCCAGTGATATCTGTGAGCAAGAGATCTATCGAGATAGCCAAATGTGCGTGGTACGTAAAGACCACCCAGCATTGCGAGATAATTGGACGTTAGAGCGCTATTTATCGCTACGTCACGTACAAGTACGCTGCGATGGTAATGATCGCTGGCTACTCGACTATCGCTTGGCGGATATCGGCCGAGAAAGGGACATCGCAATTACAGTACCGGATTTTAATAGTGCCGCCAGCCTTTGTACTTATACTGATTTTATCTTTACCGCGCCGAGCCACTTCACCCACCTAGTAGCCAAGCAGATGGATCTCGTCGTGTTGCCATTACCGATGGAATTTCCACCTATGGCTTATACGTTATTTTGGCACAGAGACAGAGAAAGTGACCCCGCATTGAGCTGGTTAAGGCAGATGATCCAAACCAAAACACTGCATCTCAGATGAAGCTGCGGTTTGCGCCAGTTCGATAAAAAGAGTAGTTTATTGAAGCTCGTCCCCATCGCCACAACCCCATAGACACAATAATAAAGTCAGGGTTTGCTATGGATTTGCACAGTTCCCTACACCTACAACGGACGGTTATGAGAAAGGATATAACACAGATGCATGATTCAATCGCACAACGCGTATCAGCCTTACGTGGCTGGCTCACACAGCAAGGGCTTGATGCCATCATCATTCCACACGAAGATGAATATCTCGGGGAATATGTACCGCAACACAACGAACGCCTGCATTGGTTAACTGGTTTTACTGGCTCGGCAGGCGCGGCTGTGGTCACCCACGATAGCGCGGCTATTTTTGTGGATGGCCGCTATACCGTGCAAGTTCGTAAACAAGTGCCAGAGGCAACCTTTGAGTACCGTCACTTGATTGAAGAGCCCGTTCTCGATTGGCTCCAAAGCGCATTGGTCTCAGGTAGTAAAGTGGGATTTGATCCGCGCATGCATCGAGCAAGCTGGCTTAAAACGGCACAGGCAAAATTGTCTGATGAGTTACAGCTTATTGCCGTCGGCAATAATCCAATCGATGAGTTATGGAAAGACCGTCCTAGCGCTGCAATTTCAGCAGTGCGCTTGATGGGTAATGAACTCGTCGGTATCAGTAGCCATGATAAGCGTGAGCAAATAGCCCATCAGCTGAGTAAGAAAAAGATTGATGCGGCGGTACTGACAGAACTTGATTCCATCTGCTGGCTGCTAAATATCCGTGGCCTTGATGTTTCCCGATTACCAGTCTTACTTTCCCATGCCATTATTTATGCTGACTCCAGCGTCGATTTCTTCCTTGACCCTGCTCGTCTTCCTGCGGAATTTGACAAGCATGTCGGTGGCGGCGTTCGCGTTCACCATCCAGATCAATTAGAAAAGCAGCTTAACTTACTCACAGGTAAAAAGGTGATGATCGATCCTGCTACCAGTAATGCATGGTTTACGCTGACTTTACAAAATTCCGCTGCTGAAATCATTAATGACGCCGATCCGTGCTTACTGCTAAAAGCGGCAAAAAATGCAACCGAAGTCTCTGGAATGAAAGCGTGCCACGTGCGTGATGGTGTGGCGATGACGAAATTTCTTGCTTGGTTGGATAATGAAGTGGCTAGCCAAAGACTACACGACGAAGGCTATTTATCTGACCGCTTACAAGCATTTAGAGAGGAAGATCCAACTCTAGCCGATCTTAGTTTTGATACTATTTCAGCGGCAGGCAGTAATGCAGCTATGTGCCATTACAACCACATCAACCAAGTAAAACCAGGACAATTAGCTCAAGACTCACTTTATCTTGTCGATTCTGGCGGCCAATATTGTGATGGTACGACTGATATTACGCGTACCATTGCCATTGGTAACCCCAGTGAAGAGATGAAAAAACAGTTCACTTTAGTGCTTAAAGGTCATATTGCGCTAGCCAGAGCACGCTTTCCAAAAGGCACTTGTGGTCATCAGCTTGATGTACTTGCCCGTCAGCACCTATGGGCTAATGGCTTCGATTATGATCATGGCACTGGTCATGGAGTCGGCCACTTTTTGAGTGTCCATGAAGGGCCACAACGCATCAGCAAAGTTTTCAACAACGTCGCACTGCTTCCGGGTATGGTACTGTCGAACGAGCCCGGTTATTATCGTGCCGATGCGTTTGGCATTCGTATAGAAAACTTAGAACTGGTGGTCGAAGTTGAAACACAAGGTGATTTCTCTGTGTTGGGGTTTGAGTCACTCACGCGTTGCCCGATTGATAAGCGCGCGATCAACATCAATATGTTAACTCGACCAGAGCTCACATGGCTAAATGACTACCATCAAAAAGTATGGGATCAAGTTGGTCCACTCGTTGAGGGTGATAACAAAGCGTGGTTGCGCCAAGCGACGCTGCCTATTGAGCATGATTAAACTGCAGTATGATCAAACAAATGCGCTGTAGGTAGTTTCTCCGTAGTAACTTAACCTAGAAAGATGAAAGGCGACCTCGAGTCGCCTTTACTTTAACTTATGATTCTCTTAACTCGAACTCACCTTAATCAGCTAAATCATCATGCTTTAATGCATCCATATGTTTCACGTGAAACGTGCAAGCCATAACCTCATCCAGAATAGGCAGCATGCCAATCTCGCCACACGACTTCAAAGCCTTGCCCTTTAACAGCGGCGGCAACTTGTGCGGCTGTACGTTCATCGCTAATCACAAATTGCTCAAGCTCGGCCTCTTGCATTGCATAACCTCCAGGCTGTGTTTTTGATCCCGCCGATATGCTGGTGATCCCCAGTGGAATGAGCTTATCCCTAAAGTGCGCCGATTCACGGGTAGAAAGCGAGAGTTCCACTTCTGAATTGAGCAAACGAAATGCACAGATGAGCTGAACCAGCTGCTTGTCAGACATAACCGATTTAGGTTGCAGGCCTCCTTCACAAGGTCGCAAGCGAGGAAACGAAATCGAATAGCGCGTCTTCCAATATCTCTTTTCAAGATAATCCAGGTGAGCGGCCACGTAAAAACAATCGGCCCGCCAATCTTCCAAACCAATCAAAGCGCCAAGACCAATCTTATCAATCCCTGCCCGAGCAAGTCGGTCCGGTGTTTCTAGGCGAAAGTTAAAATCCATTTTGTTGCCTCGCAAATGATGTAAAGCGTAAGTCGATGGATGATAAGTCTCTTGATATACCATTACCGCATCTAAACCTAAGCTCTTTAGCTCCGCATAGTGCGCTTGCTGAAGCGGTTGAACCTCCATAGCAACATAGCTGACTTCACGCTTTATCAACGGCAGTATCTGCCGGAAATAGTTCATGCCTACTTTGGTTTCATGCTCACCGGTTACCAACAACACATTATCAAACTGCATCTGCTTGATAACTGCCAATTCACGTTCAACTTCATGCAAACTTAATGTACGCCGCTTGATGTGATTCTCCATCGAAAATCCACAATAAGTGCATGCATTGGCACACAAATTTGAAAGATAAAGCGGGATATAAAAAGAAAGAGTATTGCCAAAGCGTTGCCTCGTCAGTGAGTAAGAAAGTTGCGCTAACTGCTCGATATAAGGCTCAGCAGCAGGAGAGATTAATGCCTTAAAATCCTCCAAATCGCGCTTCTCTTTATGCAATGCTCGCTCAACATCTGACGCTGTTTTGGAACGGATTGATAACGCAATATCGTCCCAATCGAGTTGTTTGAAACGTTCTAAAAAGCTCATGGCTATTGATCCAAAAATGCAGTTAGAGGGCTGGATGCGATAGCATGATGAACCTGAGTTGCAAGCCCTGCCTCATAGGCCATTCGACCCGACTCCACCGCCAACTTAAATGCCAACGCCATTTGTATCGGATCGCGCGCGGCCGCAATTGCGGTGTTAACTAAGACTGCATCCGCGCCCAATTCCATCGCAAAAGCCGCATGCGAAGGCGCGCCAATACCGGCATCAATAATCACGGGGACACGAGCTTGGTTGATGATGATTTCTAAAAAATCTCGTGAGACCAGCCCCTTATTCGATCCAATTGGCGCACCTAATGGCATTACGGCCGCACACCCCACCTCCTCTAAACGCTTACAGAGTACAGGGTCAGCATGACAATAAGGCAATACGGTAAATCCATCTTTCACCAATTGTTCCGCTGCTTTTAACGTTTCGATAGGGTCAGGCATCAGATACTTAGGATCGGGATGAATTTCTAGCTTCAGCCACGATGTCGATAACGCTTCACGCGCTAAATGGGCAGCAAAAATCGCATCCTTCGCATTTTTCGCACCCGATGTGTTGGGTAAAAGATGGACGCCTGACTCTATAAGTGGCGCTAAAATATCATCATTTAATTGGTTAAGATCGACTCGCTTTAATGCCATCGTCGCCATTTGTGAACCAGATATGGCAATAGCTTTTGTCATTAACTCTCGGTTGGCAAATTTCCCCGTACCAGTGAACAGGCGAGATTCAAACTGTTTATTCGCTATCGTTAACATTTAGCCTCCTGCAATGGCTTGAAACAGCGATATTTGATCGCCTTCACTTAATAGGGTCGTTGACCACGCACTACGCGGCACTACGCTCTGATTCAGGGCAAACACGCAACCGGTAATCGTGATCGAAAGCAGTTTGGTGAGATCCGCAATACTGGTTCCCGCTGAAACTTGATGAAACTGCTGATTAATCTTGATCGTTATATCTGACATGTGGCTTCTCCCTTCATCTGATCAGTCTGTGGGTACCCACACACCTCGCACTGAGGATCTTTAACAACATTTAAGGTTTGGAATTGAAACAAATGAGCATCAAACAGTGTCAGTTGGTTAGCATTACGCATCGTCTGTCGAGTCAATATCATGATGGCTTGTAAAGCTTGCAGGGTTCCGATGATTCCGACGACAGGCCCCAGAATACCGAATTCATTACAACGCTGCGCGGCAGGCAGTTCGCTATCAGGCACTAAACAGTGATAACAAGGTGACAACGGCAGTTGATCAAAAGCAATGACTTGCCCCTTCCATCCAATAGCCGAACCTGAAATCAATGGCTTAATTAGTTTACGGCACAACTGGTTAATTTGCTGACGACTGTGGATGTTATCCGTGCAGTCAAGAACGACATCAGCATTCAGCACTTCCAGTTCGAGCTGAGTACCAATAAGGCGTTTAGATATCGCTCTTACTCTGCAATCAGGGTTGATGGCTTTAATTTGCTCTGCCATCGCATCGACTTTGGTTTGACCAATTTGCCTCTCTCGGTAGATCACCTGCCGAGGTAAGTTGCTGCTTTCAACTCGGTCATCATCCACTATTACCAGTTGTCCAATACCAGCACTCGCCAAATACAAAACGGCCGCAGACCCTAAACCACCACAACCAATAACCAGCACTCGGCTATCAAGTAAAGATTGCTGTCCATTCTCACCTATTTCAGGGAGCGCAAGTTGCCTTTGATAACGGATAAATTGTGCATCAGAAAGCATAATCACATACCTCCTCAGCACTTGGTAATCGGTTTTGTATGATTCGATTGAAACTATCAATGACCAACTGAGGTGATTTTGCTTCTGTTACTGCACGTACAACGGCCAAGCCTGATACATCGCACTGCCAAACTTGCAATGCGTTCTCTAGGTTAATTCCGCCAATTGCAACTGTGGGTATTTTTGCACTTACAACTTCATCTGAGTTGGCGGCACAACTTAAACTCTCAATTAGCTGCTGGTAAAGTTTCAACCTAACAAGCCCCTGTGGCTTAGAGGGCATAATTTTGGTGGTGGTTGGGAATATGTGACCCAAAGCGATATAGCTGGGATTTAGTGAAGCGATGTTCAGAATCTCATAATAGCCGTGAGTTGAAATGCCTAAACAGATCCCAGCTTGAGCAATTTGTGCTAAATCTGCATTGGTGAGATCTTCTTGTCCAAGATGAATGCCAAAAGCACCATGCTTTATCGCAAGCTGCCAATGATCATTAATAAAAACCTGTGCTTGATAGGCTTGTCCAAGCTCAATAGCGGCGATAATTTGTGATTCGAGATCAGGATGTGTTGAATCTTTTATTCGCAGTTGGATTGTCTTTACATCAAACTTCAATAACCGCTCGACCCACTCAGCGCTATCCACAACAGGGTAAAGGCCAATATTTTTGTCTATCTTTGGAAAACAGATATGATTTTGTTTATCGTCAGCAAAGATGCCAGCTACTGAATGTTGTAACTGAGGAAAATATCGGCTATCCGTTGGCCATGTTTCACGTGAAACACTCATTGCCGCGCGAGCAACCACTAAAGCATCCTCTAGTGGAAAGTCGAGACACAACAATGATAGAACCCAAGCAAAGTGCTCACTCTTTGCATCAGCAGCATGAGCATTCGTAGAGTATCTTATACGACGCAATTCTTCTCCGTGATACCACTCATCAACATAGTCGTGTGAGTCAGCCGCTGTAAGCCCTACCTTGACCAAACCAGTTTCTCGTTTCTGGGAGTGCTCAAATGGCATTTGAGCGCAAAAATTGACTTGGTATTGCAAGAATAAATTGGGCTTATCAGTTAAAACACTTAGCGCATCTTCGCACGAGGCTAAGCAATCGCTGCCAATCAAAGATGAGTATGAAGGCGTTACTAATTGACAATATAAAGTTGGGCTGGCACCCAAAAAAATATCATCGATATCAAAACCATGATGCTTGGCCAATAGCAAAACCTGTTGTACTTGAGCAGTCAACGCAATGTCATCACGGGGGATAAGTAATTGAATCATCTAATTACTCCTCGCTAACGACTAACCGTTGACTAACAGCAGGATGATAAAGCTCTGATCCTGAGGCTTTAAACTCTTGTGATTTCTGTCTCATGCCTTGTAACGGGTCATCTAGCAGCGTAACGGAAACGAGCGCATCAGCAGCAACTTGCTTGGTATCTAGCGCATACTCTCGAACCTCTTGAGAGATTTTCATCGAGCAGAATTTCGGCCCGCACATAGAGCAAAAATGCGCAACTTTACCAGACTCTTGCGGAAGAGTTTCATCGTGAAAAGCACGCGCCGTAACTGGGTCTAATGCAAGATTGAATTGGTCTTCCCAACGAAACTCAAAACGTGCTTTCGATAAAGCATTATCGCGCACTTGTGCTCCCGGGTGCCCTTTCGCAAGGTCTGCAGCATGTGCTGCCAATTTATAAGTAATTAAACCCGTTTTAACATCTTCTTTGTTTGGTAAACCAAGGTGCTCTTTCGGTGTTACATAGCAAAGCATCGCGCAGCCATACCAGCCAATCATCGCAGCACCAATACCGGAAGTGATGTGATCATATCCCGGAGCAATATCGGTAGTTAATGGGCCCAAGGTATAGAATGGCGCTTCATGGCAATGCTTTAATTGTTCATCCATATTCTCTTTAATCAAATGCATGGGGATATGGCCAGGGCCTTCAATAATGACCTGTACATCATATTCCCACGCTATTTTGGTCAACTCACCTAAAGTGCGCAGCTCTGCAAATTGTGCTTCATCGTTAGCATCGGCAATGGATCCTGGCCGTAGTCCATCCCCTAAGGAAAGGGCGACGTCATACTTGGCGCAAATTTCACAAATTTCACGGAAATGAGTGTAAAGAAAACTCTCAGTATGATGGGCTAAACACCATTTAGCGATAATAGAGCCGCCACGCGAAACGATACCAGTAACACGTTTCGCGGTCATTGGCACATAACGAAGCAACAAACCAGCATGAATTGTAAAGTAATCAACACCTTGCTCCGCTTGCTCAAGTAAGGTATCGCGCATTACTTCCCATGATAAATCCTCCGCAATACCATTTACTTTTTCCAATGCTTGATACATAGGCACAGTCCCAATCGGTACGGGGCTATTACGCAAAATCCATTCTCGAGTTTCGTGAATATTGCGACCAGTAGAAAGATCCATCACGGTATCCCCACCCCAGCGGGTTGCCCATACCAATTTTTCAACTTCTTCTTCAATTGATGAAGAGACAGATGAGTTACCGATATTCGCATTCACTTTGACGAGAAAATTACGACCAATGATCATCGGCTCTGATTCAGGATGGTTAATATTCGACGGGATAATGGCTCGTCCTTCGGCAACTTCACGACGCACAAACTCAGGAGTTATTTGCTTTGGTAAATTAGCCCCCAAATGAATCCCTGCATGTTGCTGGCTCAGCTGTGCATCCATACACTCTCCACGTCGCGTATTTTCGCGAATGGCAATGTATTCCATTTCGGGTGTGATAACACCTTGCCGCGCATAATGAAGTTGAGTAACGCACTTCCCTTTCTTTGCTCGGCGTATGGCTGGCAGGTTCCCATAACGTAGTTCGTCCAATGTATCATCAGATAAACGTTCTTTAGTGTAAGCAGAACTGACCACATCAAGCCACTCGGTATCATCCCGATCAGCGATCCATTTATCCCTTAATTTAGGCAAACCCTGATATAAGTCGATAGTATGAGATGGGTCGGTATAGACACCTGAAGTGTCATAAACGCATATAGATTCATTCGGTTGATAAATCGGTGAGGACTTTGTGCCCCCGACCAAGCTGTCAGCTAGTTTAATCTCACGCATTGGCACGCGGATATCCGAACGTGAACCAGTAATATAGATTTTAGAGGAATTTGGGTAGGGTTCGACAGACAATGTGTCAATGAATTGTTTGGCTTTCAGTCTCGCTTGTTTGCGACTCGACATAGCATCTTCCTTTTTTGTACTAGGGATAAATGCTTGACGGATTAATGCACAAGAGTTGATCAAAATGGAATTTTGATCTTAAGGATATAACGCTAGATAGATCACCAGCAGGTTATATTCTCTTGTTCCCTTCGCAGGTATTAGCCTGATCAGGTTCAACGGATCCCGAAAATACGGTCTCAGCCTTATGGCACTCCGACAAGTTGAGTCACGATTATAGGGAAAGACTATCCATTAACCAAGATGAAATTATGATTTCGTTAACTTCTCATCAACAACTGGAAACCTATCCAAGCCGCTGAGATACTTAACACCACGTTTAATAAGACATTAACACCCATTTTCAGAAAGGCTCCTTGCTGCATCAGCAATACATTATCCATAGAGAATGTAGAAAATGTGGTTAATGCACCCAAGAAACCTAAACCAATAATCTGGCGCCATGGCTCAGTTGCAAGTAATTCACTCTCAAAAGCAGCGATCAATAATCCCATAATAAATGAGCCGACAACGTTAACGGTGAGCGTTCCATAAGGAAACCCGCGTCCTAACAAGAACACACATAGCTCGGTAACTAGATAACGTGCACATGCGCCAAATGCGCCACCTAATGCAATAAAACCTAAAATAGACAGCTGTCCCATAACGAATTCCTAAAAGTAACCGTCGTTATTTTAACCGCTAAGCATAATAAATCGAACCTAATTACTAAAATAATCAAGGAAAGTTATGCTGATAATCTAGTGCTTTTAAAAAGTTACATCCGTCACTTACTGAGTAAATGGATAAGCTAAACCGCTCTTAATGCCAATTGAAGTAACAATATGATCTAATTAAGGCTATTTCACGCTCGGGATCGCTTTCTTGGATACAGCTTGAGTACAGAGAGCTGGCCACAAAAATGTGCCGAAGGAATGAGGTAAACGGAATTAGTTAATTTTTCGGATTGCTATCATAGAGGAAGTGAACAGATAGCAAAAAGCCTCAGCATTTCTGCGGAGGCTTGATAGATGGCAGGGGTGGAGAGATTCGAACTCCCAACACGCGGATTTGGAATCCGCTGCTCTGCCAGTTGGAGCTACACCCCTAAAACTTTATCTTACTCATTGAAGAAAGCCTCAACGTGACTGCTGAGGCTCTTAATAAGTGGCGGAGCGGACGGGACTCGAACCCGCGACCCCCGGCGTGACAGGCCGGTATTCTAACCAACTGAACTACCGCTCCGCAGCGTGTCTGGTTAGACAATATTCAAAGCCTGGCGATGTCCTACTCTCACATGGGGAGACCCCACACTACCATCGGCGCTGTTGTGTTTCACTTCTGAGTTCGGCATGGAATCAGGTGGGTCCACAACGCTATGGTCGCCAAGCAAATTTCTTAATTCGGAAAGCTGTTTCGTTCTCATTCACACATTCAATGTTCTTCAATTGAGCCCACAAAACCCCTTCGGTGTTGTATGGTTAA
>NZ_CAWPJM010000002.1:0-96569 GCF_963888495.1 Vibrio sp. 2-2(8)
GTAAGATAAAGTTTTAGGGGTGTAGCTCCAACTGGCAGAGCAGCGGATTCCAAATCCGCGTGTTGGGAGTTCGAATCTCTCCACCCCTGCCATCTATCAAGCCTCCGCAGAAATGCTGAGGCTTTTTACTATTTTTCATCTCCTTATTATTTTTTAGAACATTCCTGTTCTTCAATAACTTCAATAAAAGTATCGCCCCCATACTGCATTAAACCGATCTTTTCTGTGCTAATTTTAAGTTTGCATTTTTACGGCATCAGTAGGTAATGCTTGCTAAGATAGTGGCAATATCCTCGTAGGGAAAAATATAAGATGAATCCAGTCATTGAAACTATTCTTGCACATCGTTCTATCCGATCTTTTACCGATCAGAAGATAACTCCAGATCAGCTGAGTACAATTATTTCTGCTGGTATTGCGGCATCATCATCGAGCCTATTGCAGGTTAATTCAATCATTCGTGTTACAGATAAAGATAAACGCGAGCAGTTGGCTATACTGGCGGGCAACCAAGCTTATGTTGCAAGCGCTGCTGAGTTTTTAGTGTTCTGCATTGACTACCAACGTCATTACGCCATTAATCCTGAGGTAAAACCAGAGCTGATTGAACTCACTTTGATTGGCGCTGTAGACGCTGGGATCATGGCACAAAACTGTTTATTGGCGGCAGAATCGATGGGATTGGGTGGTGTTTATATTGGCGGATTAAGAAATTCACCTAAAGAAGTGGATGAGTTATTAGAGCTTCCTCCATATTGCGCAGTGTTATTTGGTATGTGTTTGGGGTATCCGGCTCAGAATCCACAACTAAAACCTCGTTTATCTCCTGAGGTAATTGTTCATGAGAATACCTACCATGCTTTGAGTTATGCTGAAATAGAGCAATATGATGAGACGATGAGGGCTTATTATCAGACGCGTTCTTCCAATACCAAGCAAGCGGCTTGGTCTACAGAGGTAACGGCTAAATTAGCACAAGAATCTCGACCTCATATGTTGAACTATCTCAACAGTAAAGGCTTAACACACCGATAAAAAAGAGCCCAATCTTAACGATTGGGCTCTTTTACAATGATTAGGCTAAACCTTGAATAACGACGAATTTTTCAAGTAGTTGATGTTCAGTTTCTATGTGTTCTGGATCGGTAATGATGCAGTTTGTTATCGGACATACGGATTGACAGGTGGGCTTGTCGTAATGTCCTTTGCATTCAGTACATAGATTAGGATCAATTTCATAGATCCGGTTGCCCATAGAGATCGCGCCATTTGGGCATTCCGGATCACACATATCACAGTTAATGCATTTACTGGTGATCAATAATGCCATAACTACTTGCCTACGGGATTACGAGTATCTTGGCCAGCATTCAAGTTACGCATTAACAGAGCAAAGTTTAAATCCAACTCTTCAGGAACCGGGATATAAACAAAGTGACCATTTCCTTTTGCGTCATCAACAGTTTCACCTTTGCGGTTTTCCATTGCTTCAAGTCTGAAGACAACATTCCCTTTTGGGGTCATCAGCTCTAAACTATCACCTAAGATAAACTTGTTTTTAACTTCAACTTCAGCCATTTCACCACGACGTTTACCCGTAAATTCGCCAACAAATTGCTGTGAATCTGAGACTGAATAGCCATAGTCGTAGTTTTGATAAGTATCGTGTGTATGGCGTCGCAAGAAACCTTCGGTATAGCCACGGTGTGCAAGGCTTTCTAAAGTGCCCATCAGGCTTTCATCAAATGGTTTACCTGCAACTGCGTCATCAATTGCTTTGCGGTACACTTGAGCTGTACGAGCGCAATAATAGAAAGATTTAGTACGGCCTTCTATTTTTAATGAATGCACGCCCATTTTCGTCAATCGTTCTACATGCTGTACGGCTCGTAGATCTTTTGAGTTCATAATGTAGGTGCCATGTTCGTCTTCAAAAGCGGCCATCTTCTCTTCTGGACGATGGCTTTCTGAAAGCAAAACCACATCATCAATCGGTTTGCCTAAACCAAGTGTATTATCAGGGCGCTCTTCTTGTATCTCGATAGTTTGAACTGCTGCTGGATCAAATTTCTCGACAATTTGACCTGTTTCGTCTTCTTTGGCTGATTCAACTTTGTATTCCCAACGACATGCATTGGTGCATGTTCCTTGGTTTGGATCACGTTTATTAATGTAGCCAGACAATAGACAGCGACCTGAATAAGCCATGCATAATGCGCCATGAACAAAAATTTCGAGTTCGGTCGTTGGACATTGCTCACGAATTTCTTCAATTTCTTCCAACGAAAGTTCGCGTGATAGAATCACTCGTTCAACGCCTTGTGATGCCCAGAACTTAACTGTTGCCCAGTTAACAGCATTGGCTTGAACTGAAAGGTGAATAGGCATTTCAGGAAATGCTTCACGAACCATCATGATAAGCCCAGGGTCAGACATAATGAGCGCATCTGGTCCCATTTCAACCACAGGCTTTAGATCTCGGATGAATGTCTTAAGTTTTGAGTTGTGGGGTTGAATATTACAAACCACGTACAATTTTTTACCCAAAGCATGTGCTTCATCGATACCGATTTGCAGGTTTTCATGGTTAAATTCGTTGTTGCGTACACGAAGGCTATAACGAGGTTGGCCGGCATAAACGGCATCTGCACCGTAAGCAAACGCATAACGCATGTTTTTTAGACTGCCCGCCGGTGATAGTAGCTCGGGGACAAAAGGGGTATGTGTGCTCATTGTTTTTCTCTAATCTGATCTCAAGTCAGGCCAATACCACCTGATGGTATTGGAGGGGCGCAAATTTTACGTTAAAAATAACCTTATGCCTAGTAGGGATCGTAAGTGATACAAAAAAGCCCAACACTTTTAAGGGCATTGGGCTTTTGCATGATGCTTTTGTTAAGCGTTCGGGTGAGGAAGGCCGCCGAGAACGTCAAATAAGTTAGGCAAAAATGCCGACATTTCACCACACATTAATGAGAAATCGGCATCAAAGCGAGCCGCTTGCTCTTCTCGTGGAATATCTTCATTTTGTTCTTTGAGCTCATCGCTAAATGCCAAACGCTTAATGCTACAATCTTCAGCCAGAATAAAGCTCAGGCGATCTTGCCAGTTCAATGCCAGTTTAGTGACAACTTTATTGGCTTCAATATGGCTTAAGATCTCATCGCTTGTCAGTTCTTGTTTCTTACAGCGGATCACTGCGCCATCTTCTAATAACGACTTTAATTCAGCTTCATCCAACAAGCTAAACCCTTGTGGTAGTTCGCCACTTTTAACCCACTGAGTAAGTGTTGTTTCTACCGCTTGTTCTGGGATCGCAGGTACTACGGGTAGGCTACCCATGGTTTTGCGTAGCAGCGCCAAAACGTCTTCAGCTTTTTTGTAGTTTGCGGCATCGACTAAAATGAAGCCTTGCTTGGGTAGGATAAGCACAAAGGTGAGATTGCTGCGGCTAAATGCTCTAGGTAGGAGATCGATGACAATATCTTCCTTGAGGCTTTCCTTCTCCTTTTTCTTGAGAGGTCGCCCTTCTTCCACTTCCATCGCTTCAACTTTGGCATTCAAAGAATCTTTAATGACCGAAGCAGGTAACATCTTTTCTTCTTTTTTCGCGCAGATCAGAATACGGTCTTCAGAAACGTGGGTCATCATGTCGCCGTGTTTACCCATTGCGTTAACCCAACCAAATTTTTGCTTATCTTGGCTGCCGCATGGCGTAAAACGAAATTCGGCCAGTTGTTTTTCGAGCTGATCGGCGTTGAATTCTACATCGCGATTAACACGATAAACCATACAGTTTTTAAACCACATATTCTTTCTCTTACTTAATTAGAAGACGCAACATGATAGGGGATTTGAAAGCTAAAGTCTTAAATCAATTTCAAAATATAATCATGAACTTGATAAGAAACTTATATGAAAAATTGTTTGCAAAGGTCACAAAAGTGTCATAATTGTTTCCCATAATGCATAGCGTTGATTACATAGAAAGGTTATTCAAATGTCTAGAAGGATTCTGGTTGTTGAAGACGAAGCACCCATTCGCGAAATGTTGTGTTTCGTGCTTGAGCAAAAAGGTTATCAAGCTGTTGAAGCGGAAGATTACGACACGGCGGTGAGTAAACTGGCTGAACCCTTTCCCGATCTTGTGTTATTAGATTGGATGTTGCCCGGCGGGAGTGGTATCAACTTTATTAAGCATATGAAGCGTGAAGAATTAACACGCAACATTCCGGTTGTGATGTTAACCGCCCGTGGTGAAGAAGAAGATAAAGTTCGCGGCCTTGAAGTGGGTGCGGATGATTACATAACCAAACCTTTTTCGCCTAAAGAGTTGGTAGCTCGTTTGAAAGCGGTTATCCGGCGCGTCACACCGACAGCACTGGAAGATGTGATCGACGTGCAAGGATTGAAGTTAGATCCTGTCTCTCATCGAGTAACGGCTAATGATAATGCCTTAGAGATGGGGCCGACGGAATTCAAAATGCTACACTTCTTTATGACGCACCAAGAACGCGTCTATAGCCGTGAGCAGTTATTGAACAATGTGTGGGGTACCAATGTTTATGTTGAAGACCGCACGGTCGATGTTCATATACGCCGTCTGAGAAAAGCGTTAGAAGAGGCTGGCCACGATAAATTAATTCAAACAGTACGTGGTGCCGGTTATCGCTTTTCATCCAGAACATAAAGGATTAATTAAGGTACGAAATGGTTGAACGTTTAACGTGGAAAAGGCTGGCTTGGGAGCTGGCTTTTTTTTACTCTCCTTGGATTATCGTTGGCTGGATCTTTGGCCATATGGCTTGGCTGCTGCTAGCGGCTACGGCGTTGCAACTGATTTGGCATTTGCATAACCAAATGCGCTTGTCGGCTTGGTTGTGGGATGAAAAACGTTTAACGCCGCCTTCCGGGACTGGAAATTGGGAATACCTGTTTAATGGGATTTACCGTTTACAGCAACGCCAACGTAAAAAACGCAAAGAACTGACCAATTTGATCCGCCGCTTTCGTAACGGAGCTGAATCGCTACCCGATGCGGTGGTTGTGTTCCGTGACGAAGGGAACATTGTTTGGTGTAACCGACTTGCACAACACCTGCTCGGTTTTCGCTGGCCAGACGATGCTGGTCAACCTATCTCAAATTTATTGCGCGCCCCTGATTTTATCAAATATCTGCAAAAAGATGATTTCACAGAACCACTTGAAATGCGCTCTCCACTTAATGTTGAGCGCATGTTAGAGCTGCGTATTGTGCCTTACACAGAAGGTGAGCATTTGATGGTTGTGCGTGATGTCACTCAGTTGAAACAGCTAGAAGGCATGCGCCGAAATTTCTTTGCTAACGTTTCTCATGAACTGAGAACGCCGATGACGGTGTTGCAAGGGTATCTTGAGATGACAGAAGACCCTGACATGCTGGTAGGGCCGATGTGGCCTAAGGCACATGGAGTGATGACTGAGCAGTTAAACCGTATGAACAGTTTAGTCAATCAACTGCTGACGTTGTCAAAAATTGAAGCGGCGCCTATGCATGAGCTGGATGAAGTGGTTGATGTTCCGGCTATGTTGGAAGTACTTGAAAAAGAAGCGATCAGTTTAAGTGGCGATCATCATCACCGACTGCATTTTGATGTCGATAAGCGACTTAAAGTATTGGCCGATGAAGATCAACTGCGCAGTGCTATATCAAACCTTGTTTATAACGCCGTCAAATATACGCCTCCGGGAGCGGAAATTAATGTGCGTTGGTATCAAAACGCGCAAGGTGCTTGTTTAGACGTGGTGGATAAAGGGGAAGGGATTGAGCCACAGCATTTACATCGTTTAACGGAACGTTTTTATCGTGTCGATAAAGCACGTTCACGAGATACCGGAGGAAGTGGGCTTGGGCTCGCGATTGTTAAGCATGCATTGTCACATCATGACACGCATTTGCAGATTCACAGTGAAGTGGGCGTTGGCAGCAAATTCTCTTTTATTTTGCCTAAACGTTTGGTTGTGCTGTCATGACACATCGCATATTTACAGCCTTTCTCTATTTTTACTTGCTGGTTACCACGAACGCCGTGAGCGCTCAGCCGCTCGTGGATTACTCAAAAACTAACGGTGTTGCAGGTAGTTTACTTTCAGTGGGGTCAGACACTCTGGCAGGAATGACGACGCTCTGGGTTGAAGAGTTTAAGACGATCTACCCCAATATCAATGCTCAAGTACAAGCCTCAGGTTCCTCCACCGCGCCTCCTGCTTTAACTGAAGGAACGGCGCAATTTGGCCCAATGAGTCGCCCGATGCGTGGTCGTGAGATTGAAGCATTTGAACGCGCTCACGGTTATAAGCCGACGGCATTGCGGGTTGCGATAGATGCCATTGGTATTTTTGTACATCGAGATAATTCAATCAAAGGGCTTAATTTTACTCAATTAGACAGTATTTTCTCATCCACGTTGCGCTGCGGTGCAACACAACCGATCAATACTTGGGTGCAATTGGGCGTTGATGAGGATTGGGCCAAGCGGGGAATTCAACTGTTTGGCCGAAATTCGGTGTCGGGAACTTATGGCTATTTCAAACAAAATGCACTGTGTGGTGGCGATTTCAAAAAGGGAGTAAACGAGCAGCCGGGATCGGCATCGGTTGTACAATCGGTTGCTTCATCGATCAATACTATCGGTTATTCTGGTGTTGGTTATCAGGTTTCTGGTGTGAAATTGATTCCGATAGCCAAACAAGGCGATCAGTTTATTGCCGCAAGTTATGAAAATATTCTATCAGGTGCTTATCCGTTATCTCGCTATTTGTATGTGTATGTGAATAAACATCCTAATCAGGATCTAGCACCCATGCAGCGAGAATTTATCCGTTTCATTTTTTCTAAGCAAGGACAAGCGATTGTTGGGAAAGATGGTTATGTGCCTGTCAGTGCCGAGTTTGCTATGCAAGAACTAGCTAAAGTGGGCATAAAATAACGAGCTGTTCGCTCGCTATTTTTAATCAAACCCAATTCAAATTAAACATTGAGCTGCCAACCGACACTTCGCCAATACTGTTGTTCGCACATCAGATCCGCATGTAATAATTTATTATTTTCTAACCAATTGGCATCTTCACATTCTAGTTTCCACTCATCATCTTTTGCGCTGAGCGTCAGCTCAGGAAGAGGATCATCATTACGTTGGCTATTGACAACAATCGCTAAACGCAACACGCGGATGAGGCCAATAATGTGCTTTTTCTTAAACAAGGTGAAATCATTCATTTCTTGCAGCTTGAGGGATTTGCGTTGAAAGCGCGCTAAGGTCGATAGCACTTGCTGTTGCTCGCTGTTAAAACCGGGCATGTTGGTGTGACGCAAGATATAAGCAGAGTGTCGGTGAAAGCCTTGTAAGTTGATGCTCAATCCCACCTCATGCAATAACGCTCCCCACTCCAAAAGATCAAACAGTTCGCTGCCTTTTTTCAATCCTAGCTCTGGGGTCACATTCTGTAGAAACTCTTTTGCATGGCCTTTGACTTTAGCGGCATGCTCTAAGTCGACTAGATGCTTCATCGCGAGGTTTTCAGTGGTGCGTAAACGGATATCGGAATACTTGAACCGATCTTCCATCTCATAAAGCAAACCTTCTCGTAATGCACCATCAGAAAAATGCATCTCTTTCACACGCAGCGATTTTAAAACCGCGCTTAAAATGGCAACTCCCGCAGCAAAAACGGGTTTTCTATCGTCAGTCAATGCGCTGAGTTCGATCTCATCAATACTTTGCCATTCACAGAGTTTTTCAATGAGTTTATTGACTCGCTCAAGCGTGATGATGCCATCATCAAAGCCCAAACCAATCAGTACTTCGTGAATGGCTTTGATGGTTCCTGACGAGCCGAAGGCGACTTCCCACCCTTTTTTGCGATATTTCGCCGCAATAGATTCGATTTTTTGCTCGGCGGCTAATATCGCATGAGCGAAGTTTCTGCTTGAAAGCCTACCATCAGCGAAGTAACGGTCGGTATAGCTGACGCATCCCATTTGCTTGCTGTTGATTAGGTCTGGATCAAACCCTTGGCCAATCACCATCTCGGTACTACCGCCACCGATATCCACCACCAACATAGACGCTGCTTGAGGTTGAGTATGTGCCACGCCTAAATAAATTAAGCGTGCTTCCTCAGCTCCGGGAATGATTTCAATAGGGAAAGGCAGTACTTGTTTGGCTCGTTGCAAGAATGTATGAGCATTATTGGCTTGACGCAGCGTATGCGTGGCCGCGATGCGCACGTTTTCAGGTTCGAAACCTTGCAACCGCTCGGCAAACATCGCTAAGCATTCAAGTCCTCGCTCTATGGCATCGGCATCCAAATTTTTTTGTTCATCTAACCCAGCCGCCAAGCGTACACGTTGCTTATGGCGGCTCACCAGTTGCAGATCTTGATCGACGACTTTGGCCACCACCATATGAAAGCTGTTAGAGCCTAAATCGATGGCCGCAATATCGCGAATAGTATTAGTTGGGTTGATTGTCATGTAAGGGTTCTTTGCTCTTTCTGGTCTGTCTTTCTACATTCTTAAGATAGTCGTAGATGGCAAATTGTGAACGCACTTTTTTACGGTTACCACGTTCTACATAATTATTGCTCATCTCTTTGTCTATCCAGCGCGCTTTCACTGTATCGGTAAATTGTAAATTCATAATGTCAATCATACGCTGTTTCAAACGTGGGTCACGAATTGGTGTCGTTACTTCGATACGATGATCGATATTGCGCGTCATCCAGTCGGCAGAGGAGATATACACCAGCGGGTTGCCATCATTGTGCGTAATAATGACACGAGGGTGTTCCAAAAAGCGATCAACGATGCTGATGATTTTGATATTGTCACTCACGCCCTCAATTCCCGGAACCAGCGAACACATGCCCCGGACGATCATCTTAATTTGTACGCCCGCGCTGCTTGCGCCATACAGTTTATTGATTAACCCTTTATCCACTAAGTTATTTAACTTTAAAGTGATTGCGGCTTTTTTGCCAAGTTTCACATTGGCGATTTCACTGTCGATTAATCGATAAAGCTGAATACGAGAGTTTCTTGGCGACACAATGAGATGGCTAAATTTAACTGGGCGGTAAGGGTTTTCAATATAGCCAAACACGTTTCGTACTTCGGTAGCAATTTCATTGTCGGCGGTTAGTAGTGAAAAGTCCGTATAGATACGGGCGGTTTTTTCATGGAAGTTGCCCGTGCCTATGTGCGCGTAGCGAACGATGTTGTCCTGTTCTTTGCGGCTAATGAGCAGCAATTTAGAGTGAATTTTTAATCCGGGAGCACCGAAAATTACTTGGACCCCCGCTTCGGTTAAAATACGTGACCATTCAATGTTGGCTTCTTCATCAAACCGTGCTTGTAACTCAACCACTACCACCACCCGTTTGCCATTGTGTACCGCATCGACGAGCGAGTTCATTAAGCGAGAATCTTTGGCAACACGATAAATATTGATTTTGATGCTGATCACTTTGGGATCAAACGAGGCTTGTCTTACCAACTCGGTAATGTGTTCAAATGAGTGGTAAGGATAGTGAAGTAGAATATCCTGAGCGCGAATCGCATCAAATGCATTGGCAAAACCTTCAAAGTCAGCACATTGCATGGGTGGTAGCGGCTTGTTTTCTAAATAGTCACGCCCCACGTTTGGGAACCCAATGAAATCTTTAAAGTTATGGTAACGACCACCAGGAAGAAGGCTATCATAGTGCGATATTTTGAGTTTTTCGCACAAAAATTTAAGCATTTTTGTCGGCATTTCTCGTTCATAAACAAAGCGTACGGGCATAGCACTTAAGCGTTGATTCAACCCTTCTGACATCTGTTCTAACAAACTGTATTCGACTTCCCGTCGCAAGTCATATTCCGCATCACGTGTCATTTTCATCGCGTAACCCGTGAGCTCTTCATAGTCAAAAAATCCGCGGAAAATCTCATCGAGGCAGTGGCGAATGATGTTGTCCAATAAGATGATGGTTTTGCGGCGTTTGCCCTTTTGCTCCGGCACCATGACAAAGCGCGGTAGGTGGTCTGTCGGGATTTCAATCAGCGCATATTGGCTGCGGTCATTGTGTTTGAGATCAACGGCAATATAGGCGTATTCATCCTTCAAAAATTGCATGACATCAATGTCGTCAGTCATGAGCAGCGGTGTAATATGCGGGCGCACTTCTTTATGGAAATACTTAGTGATCCATTTTTTCTGAGTCTCATCCAACTGCGTTTCATTAACCAAGAAGATACGGCGACGTGCCATTTCTAAAATAAGCTCATTATAGAGATTGTCGAAATCTTGGTTGAGTTTGAATGCCTTACTTTGCATTCGTGTCAGCAAATGCTTGGTAGTATCGTTACCACCACGTTCTCGGTTGATCAAAATTTGCCGTTTTACATCGGAAAAGCGAACTTTATAGAACTCATCCAGATTGTTAGAAAAAATACCTAAAAACCGTATTCTCTCGATTAAAGGCACGGTTTTATCTGCGGCTTCTTGCAATACGCGTTCATTAAACGAAAGCCAGCTCAATTCCTTGTCGATATACAACTTGTCCGTACTCATTCATGTTACCTTTTAACTCAATTGACGTTTTTTACTGACTCACCCTCTGTGTGCTGATTGTGCGATTCTGCACAGCAATCAATTCGGGTATTGATGATTATGCAAACTATGCCTTTTATGTGACATTTTTATTTCAAGTAGGCAAGTTGAGTATAGTTGTTTTATTTTCAGTCGTTTATTGCGAGTTGTAATATACTTGTCACGAAAATTACATATTATACGCAGACAGGAAAAAGGGTAGAGAGAGCAATGGCACCAAGTGAATTTTCATTGAAGGAACGTGACAGAAAACGGTTGATAAAAGACCGTTTGGTTCGCCTTGCAGTGAGTTTTGGTGGCGTGAGTGTACTTGGCGCTTTAGTGCTGATTTTTGTCTATCTTGCGATGGTTGTTTTCCCTCTTTTTGGTAGCGCAAAAATTGAAAGGAACGTGGCGCAAGTGAGTATAACCACTTCCAATCCTCAATTTTTGGCCATAGATGAATACGGCGAGAATGCCTTTGTTGTTGACCTTGACGGCAGCATGAACTTTTGGCCCTTGGACGGCAAAACGGAACACGCATTGTGGTCGGATAGTCTCCCTATTCGCGTTGATCTTTTTAGCCAAGCTCCCCCGCTGGATGGATGGTTTGCCGCTAGCAATGTGGCGGGAGAGGTCTTTATTGCTCGCCCTAAATTCAGTTATCTGCATAGCGTGGAAGGTCGCCAGTTTTCTCCTTATCTTGAGCGCGTCAGTTTACCTTCTACATTTCGGCTGACTCATAAAACGCAAACGTTACGCCAGTTTGCCTTCGCCGTTACTGATGAGGCACTTTTCTTTGCTTCTTATCTCGATAATGATGAGGTGATAGTACAAACCTTAACGAGTGATAACGTTGAGCCAATTCAGCGCTTTGTGTTTCAAGGCTCATTTCCTTCTTTGGACCAATTGCTTTTTACGCCAGATGGTAAAACGCTTTATCTTCGCTCTGGGTCCGAATTGGTTGTTGCCGTTAAGAGTCGTCAAGGTTATTTCGTGCGAGAAGTGGTTGATTTAAGCCAAGGTAATTCTGATCGAGCCGTGACACAAATCAACTTATTGTCCGGTGCTTATTCGCTACTGGTGACTCACCGTAACGGCTTAGTGTCACAATGGTTTGATGTGCTGCAAAATGAAGAACGTCAACTGACTCAGATTCGTAAGTTTAAATTAGCGCCGCAGGTGACGCTGTTACTGCCGGATACTTATCGCAAAGGTTTTTACAGTTTCTACCCTAATGGCACAATCCAAAGTCACTATACGACCAGTGAAAAACTGGTGTTGTTTGAGAGGATGTACAACAAAGCCCCTCAATTGGCCGCCATGTCCAATAATGAGCTTTATCTCGCTACGTTAAGCGAGCAGAAGATCAGCGTGGCAAAAGTGGATAATGATTATCCTGAAATATCACTCTCATCATTGTGGCAAAAAGTGTGGTACGAAAGTTATCCAGAGCCTCAATATGTGTGGCAATCGACGTCAGCGAACGATGAATTTGAGCCTAAGTTTAGCCTAGTACCGATAGCCTTTGGCACTCTTAAGGCCGCAGCATACGCAATGTTATTTGCAATACCGATTGCGGTGTTTGGCGCGATTTACACGGCTTATTTTATGTCACCGAGAATGCGCCGAGTGGTGAAGCCGTCGATTGAATTGATGGAAGCGTTACCAACCGTCATTATTGGTTTTTTAGCGGGGTTGTGGTTTGCACCATTAATTGAAAGCCATCTCGCGGCGGTCGGAGCGCTGCTGCTATTTTTACCCATTGTGATGTTACTTGTTGGGCTAGGTTGGCACCTGTTACCGAGAGCATGGGTGCGAAATTTTTCAAATGGGTGGCACGCATTGATACTAATCCCCGTATTAGTCGTTAGTGCAGTGGTTATCTTTTCGTATAGCAGCCAAATTGAAGTTTGGCTATTTGATGGCGATATTCAGATTTATCTCGCGCAAAACGGCATCGATTTTGATCAGCGTAATGCGCTGGTGGTTGGTTTTGCGATGGGCTTTGCCGTCATTCCAACCATTTTCACTATTGCGGAAGATGCGATCTTTTCCGTACCTAAACATCTTTCTGATGGGTCATTAGCATTAGGCGCAACACCTTGGCAGACATTAACCAAAGTCGTGTTGTTAACGGCAAGTCCTGGCATATTCTCGGCGATCATGATGGGTTTGGGGCGAGCCGTCGGAGAAACAATGATCGTTCTTATGGCGACGGGTAATACACCCATTTTAGATTGGAATATTTTAGAAGGGATGCGCACCTTATCGGCAACGATTGCAGTTGAGTTACCAGAGTCGGAAGTGGGGAACTCCCATTATCGGTTGCTTTTTTTAGCGGCACTATTGCTACTCATGTTCACCTTTTGTGTGAACTCGATTGCTGAATGGGTCAGACAAAGGTTGCGTGCCAAATATCGCGCTTTGTAATCAAGGTGCTTTGTAATCAATTGGGAAAAATCATCACAAATGTTTAAGTGGTTTCAATCAGGTTCACCTTGGATATGGTTAACAGGCGGTGCTGTCAGCATCAGCCTGATTTCGGTATTGGGCTTGCTCCTGTTTATTGGTTGGAAAGGATTAACCTATTTTTGGCCGACGCCACTTTATCAATGGCAAACTCAAGAGGGGCAAGCACTGGTTGGTCAGCTCTACTCTGAGGAAAATGTGCCATTAACACACTTAAGAGCATTAGACATTACGTGGCCCAAAGCCATACTGGATGCTGGGGAAGTGAAGCGGCTCAGTATCAAAGTCGCTAACCGAGAACGAAATCATGCGGACTTTGTTTCGATACTGGATGTTAAACTGTCGGATAAACAAATGCCTAGCGGGTGGGCGGTAATAGAACGCAAGAGTAACGGACAGTTTTATGGCAAGCCGATTGCTTATGTGCAAACCGATGGAAGCGAGAGTTCGGATGTTCAAACCATGCTCGCTGCAGGAATGCAGGATGTCGCGTTATTGAGAGAGCAAATTGACGATGTGATTGACCAAGAGATCAGAGTCATTGGCTTTGCCGCCGAAAAATTACGTTTAGAGAAGCGTCGTAAAGAACTCAATGGAAAGCTAGAACGAACCTATTTAGATCACTATTTTCATAAAAAGCAGGATTTGGATAGCCAATTAGCTATTGCCGAACAAAAGTTAGATGCGCTGCGCCAGCAAATGAATGGGCCGTCGTTGATTGTTGAAGAGATGAGTGGGCAACGAGTGGCGATTCCACTTAGCCAAATTCTCGATATTTGGTATCCCAATGATATGACTTTGGGGCAAAAATTGGTCCAGTGGGGAAAGCAGGTGTGGCTCTTCCTATCAGAAGATCCCCGAGAATCGAACTCTGAAGGCGGTGTATTTCCAGCCATCTTTGGTACAGTGCTGTTGGTGTTGTTGATGTCGATTATCGTCATGCCACTTGGTGTTGTGGCGGCTATTTATCTGCACGAATACGCAAAAGAGAATCTGTTTACTCGTATCATTCGTGTTGCGGTTATCAACCTTGCTGGTGTGCCATCGATTGTTTATGGAGTATTTGGTCTTGGTTTTTTTGTTTACACCATAGGCTCATCGATTGATACGCTACTCTATAGCGAAAGGTTACCGGCCCCCACTTTTGGCACTCCTGGCTTACTGTGGTCGGCGCTCACATTAGCGGTGTTAACTCTCCCCGTAGTGATTGTGACGACGGAAGAAGGGTTAACACGGATTCCCAGCGCAGTACGCCATGGCTCGTTAGCATTGGGCGCTACCCATTTTGAGACGATTTGGCGCATAGTATTGCCGATGGCAAGCCCTGCGATTATTACTGGGCTTATTCTCGCCATTGCGCGAGCCGCGGGTGAGGTTGCCCCTTTGATGCTGGTGGGTGTGGTCAAACTGGCGTCAAGTTTGCCTGTGGATGGCGAATTTCCCTTTGTACATCTTGAGCGAAAATTCATGCATTTAGGTTTTCATATTTACGATGTTGGTTTCCAAACGACCAACATCGAAGCGGCTAGGCCACTGGTGTACGCCACTTCATTTTTATTGGTGACAGTGATTGTGGCACTGAATTTAACGGCCATCAGTATCCGCAATAACTTGCGTGAGAAGTATCGAACGTTAGGGCAAGATTAATTATGTTTTCCATCAATCAAACTTTGGGTTATCACGCCCCGTTAGATGTTAATAATCTGAGCGATCAACAAACGGCGATTGCGATTGAAGATCTGAATCTGTTCTATAAACAGACTTGTGCGCTGAGCCATATCTCAATGCGTATTCCCAAAGGACAAGTAACGGCGTTTATCGGCCCTTCCGGTTGTGGTAAGTCAACCTTACTGCGCTGTATTAACCGGATGAACGATCTGGTCGAAGGGTGTCGAGTTGAAGGTGAAGTCAAACTGCATGGTAGAAACGTCTATCACCCAGATGTGGATGTTGCCACGTTGCGCCGCCGAGTGGGGATGGTATTCCAACGACCCAACCCATTTCCGAAATCCATTTATGAAAACGTGGTGTATGGACTTCGTCTACAGGGAATTAAAAATAGCCGTACTTTAGATGACTCCGTTGAGCGAGCTTTAAGAGCCGCTGCGTTATGGGATGAAGTGAAGCATCGCCTACATGAAAATGCATTTGGCCTTTCGGGTGGGCAGCAGCAACGCTTAGTTATCGCCAGAGCGATTGCTATTGAGCCAGAGGTGCTGTTGCTTGATGAGCCAACGTCCGCGTTAGACCCTATTTCTACTTTGACCATCGAAGAGTTGATTAACGATCTCAAAACCAAATACACAGTGGTGATTGTGACGCATAACATGCAACAAGCGGCAAGAGTGAGCGATCATACGGCTTTTATCCATATGGGAAAATTGATTGAGTATGCGGATACTGACTCTATTTTCACCTCCCCATTGAAAAAACAGACGGAAGACTATATTACTGGTCGATATGGTTAATACTTTCGTCAATAGCGATATTCAAAAGGAACGATGATGCATCTAGGTCGCCACATTTCAGGACAGTTCAATGTTGAACTTGAATCGATTCGCACTCATGTATTGACGATGGGCGGGCTGGTGGAGCAACAACTCTCTTTTGCGATGCAAGCATTGCATAAAGATGATGCCGATCTGGCCAGAAAAGTCGTTCGGGATGATCACAAAGTGAATGCGATGGAAGTCTCTATTGATGAGGCTTGCACGCGTATTATCGCTAAGCGACAACCGACAGCCAAGGATCTACGCTTGATCATGGCGATCATCAAAACCATTACCGACCTTGAACGAATTGGTGATGTTGCCACCAAAATTGCCTACGTCACTATCGAAAGCCCTTCACCTAAAGAGAGCAAATTTCGAGTTTCTCTTGAACCTTTATGCCGACAAGCCATTGCAATGTTGCACCAAGTGTTAGACGCTTTTGCGCGGATGGATCTTGAATCGGCTGCTGAAGTGTACCGCTTGGATGATAAGCTGGATGCCGAATATGAAGCCGTGGTCCGCCAACTGATGACCTATATGATGGAAGATCCTAAAAATATCCCACATATATTACAAGTCATGTGGTCTGCACGAGCTATCGAACGCGTGGGCGATCGCTGCCAGAATATCTGCGAATACATCATCTATTTTGTCAAAGGTAAGGATGTGCGCCACTTAGGTAAACAATCGATTGATGACATTCTCAAATAGCCTTTTGGGTAAAGTAAGGTGAAGGAAAGTTATTCACCTTACATCAAGACATAACGGTCGCCGAAGTTAAGAAAGCTGGCGTAATACCTCTTGGATTTTAGCCGGATCGGTAATTGGGATGAGGGTGTCATCGACAGACTCTTGGCCCATTTTCACCGCATTGGCGATCATATCCATGCTACTTGCACGCGTGGTTTTGCCGGACAAATGCACTTCAGTGATGCCCGTTTCACGGATAATGTCAGTCACGTTTGATGCGTTTAAGCCAGCCCCAGCCATAATAGAGAATCGACCATTCGCCAGTTTCACCATGTGTGCAATTACGGCTCGTCCTGCATAGGCATCTGGCGCTAACCCTGAAGTAAGTACACGCTCACACCCTAATTTTGCAATGTCTTCAATCGCTTGTTCATAGCTGTGGCATTGATCAATCGCACGGTGGAAAGTGGTACCCAACTCTTGCGCGGCTTGCATCATCAGTAAGCTTGCTTCAAGGTTGATGGTGCGATTCGGATTCAAAATACCAAAGACGATGCCGTCTAGTCCCGCCTGTTTTGCCATCTCGATATCGATCAACATCGAATCGAGATCATCCTGATCATAAAGAAAGTCGCCTTGACGCGGACGAATCATCGCGTAAACAGGAACGCTCGATATTTGTGCGGCCTTTTTCATTAAACCAAAGCTGGGCGTCAGTCCACCCAATGCGAGCGACGAACACAATTCAATGCGAGTAGCCCCGCCTTTAATGGCGTTGTGTAGCGATTCAATATTATCAATACACACTTCAACTTGAATATTCATAGTAAAATCCTGCTGGAAAAATTTGGTTAATGTTAGCAAGTTAGAGTAGTGACGTCTGTGTGATTGAGGTGAGAAATAGGGGTAAAGTTTACCAACCAATGCTGCCTCATTTTCGCTAAATGAACGACAACGAAAAAGCCCAAAGCGTTAGCTTTGGGCTTGGATAAGGACTTTACTTCTTAACTGATTGGCGATGCGTTTTACGCTTTATTATATGTCCAACCATTGACCCGAGTTGAGCGCGGGCTAAGGAGAATTATTTCTTGCCTAGGTCGTCTGAGTGCTCAGCTAGGAATGCTGCAACACCTTTTGGAGATGCATCCATACCGGCTTTGCCTTCTTCCCACTGTGCTGGGCACACTTCACCATTCTTTTGGTGGAAGTTAAGCGCATCAACCATACGTAGCATTTCGTCGATGTTACGGCCTAGTGGTAGGTCGTTCACAACTTGGTGACGTACAAGACCATCTTCGTCGATGAGGAAAGAACCACGGAAAGCAACGCCTGCTTCTGGGTGCTCAACATCGTACGCTTTACAGATTTCGTGCTTCACGTCAGCGATTAGCGGGTATTTTACTTGGCCAATGCCACCGTTTTCGATAGCGGTATTACGCCATGCGTTGTGAGAGAATTGAGAATCGATAGATACACCGATTACTTCAACGCCTTTCGCTTGGAAATCTTCGAAGCGTTTGTCAAAAGCGATAAGCTCTGATGGGCAAACGAAAGTGAAGTCTAGTGGGTAGAAGAAAACAACCGCTTTCTTACCTTTAGTAAATTCTGCGAAGTTGAAGCTATCAACGATTTCACCGTTACCAAGAACAGCTGCTGCAGTAAAATCAGGGGCTTTACGACCAACTAGTACCATTTTTTTGCTCCTAAGAATAAGGTTTAGTTCCAAACCAGTGATGAGCACTGGTCCAGTCCGTTTTTGAACGAGACAAACTATAGTACAGATTGTAGGATAGTAAAAAGCGAAATAAATAGATTAGTCTCATCGAAAAAAGCGATGAGCTCTAATGACGGAATCAGAAACGGCACTCAAATAAGATAGTAGTAGAACGATGAATAAATGGCCCAGTTTGAAGCAGTTGCACTATTTAGTAACACTCTACGAAACACGGCACTTTAGTGATGCCGCTGAACGTTGTTTTGTTAGTCAATCTACCCTAAGTAAAGGGATCCAAAATTTAGAGGAATTAATAGGTTGCCCGCTTTATGAAAAGGATAAGAAAGCTCCGTTAGTGTTTACTCAAGCGGGAGAGCTGGTTGTTAGCCAAGGAAGAGAGTTACTTGCCAAAGGACAAGATTTAGTGGAACTCGGCAAGGTTTGCCAAGGCGATGAGATGCAAGGTCAGCTTAAGCTGGGTTGTATTCCAACCATTGCTCCATTTTTACTGTGTGATTTAGTGCAAGAAGTGAATGTCCGCTTTCCGAAGTTGAACTTATTATTACGAGAAGATACGACGACGAACCTTTTGGCTGCACTGCGTCATGGAGAGCTTGATGTGTTGATTTTGGCTTTGCCTGTCGATATCGGCAAAATGGAGAGCCGAGTCGTGGGGATTGATCCATTCAAAATGGTGATTAGCCGTCATCAAATGGATAGCATCCGTGTGCCAATCAAGTATGCTGACCTGCCTGATGAATCGGTGTTTTTGCTCGAAAATGTGCACTGTTTAACGGATCATGCTGTGTCGGCTTGCAAGTTGACCGCCAAAGAGAAAATTAATCCATTTACCGCAACCAGTTTACATACCTTAGTGCAGATGGTCGCCAATGGTTTAGGGACGACTTTCATTCCACAAATGGCAATCAATCATGGCTTAGTTGAAAACCAAAATTTAGTGGTCATCGAGCCTCCTGGCCAGCAAGCGTATCGAGAGATTGGTTTAGTCTGGCGGCCAAGTTCATCGCGAACTCACACTTTTAAGCAGTTAGCGGATGTGGTTTCTGGTTTACTTTAGCAATTAGTCTTACTCTTTCCTTTGCCTAAAAAATCAAAAAGTCACTTTTAATGTGGCTTTTTTCAGTTTTTTATTCTGTTAGTGTTTTTAAACTTGTAAAATTTTACAAACAATTCTTGATGAAGTTTTCATAAAATCAAAAATCTTTACAGCCACAATTTTACACATCCTATTTTCTCTTGCGTTTAAAAAGAAGCCATCTGTCTCGCTCGGTTAGTCGTAAATTCAAGCCTTACTGCGTCTCACATCATTTCGAACGTCTGTTTAAAACTAAAATCTGCCTTTTTGAGTTGTGTAATAAAATAACGTAATAACTTTCATATTTAACAAGGAAATCAAACATAGGTTTGAAACGGGATAAAACTTTGTTTTTAACCTTTCATTAACTTTGTCTCTTTTGCTGAATGATGAGTTGATGTAAGGTTTAATAAGGTTTTGTAAGACTTATGTCTAGCTTGGTTAGGCTTGAAATATTGGATTGACTGAGAGAAAGTGTCGGTAGAGATAAGTCAGTGGATAGCAAAAAATGAGCATTTGAATTTGTGGTTTTTAAATTACAAATGTAGTTGGAATGGTTTTAAGGAAGAACGTTATGTTTGCACAGACCCCAGAAACAGAGTTAGCACTCAGCAAAGAACACCACGAAGCCAAGCTTGAGGTTGTTGGTGCCGTTGGCCCACATCACCAAGCTATTTTCCCTTCAGAAGCCCAAATCTTCTTGTCCACTCTGTGTGCTAAATTTGCAAGCCGTGTCGATTCGCTGCTGGATGCACGAGAAGAGCGACAAACACGTATTGATAACGGAGAACTGCCGGATTTTCTCAAGGATACGCAAGATATTCGCGAAGGTAGCTGGAAAATTCTCGGTATCCCACACGATTTACAAGATCGTCGAGTGGAGATTACGGGGCCAACCGACCGAAAAATGGTGATCAATGCATTGAATGCTAACGTCAAAGTGTTCATGGCCGATTTTGAGGATTCGATGTCACCAGCATGGGATAAAGTGCTGGATGGGCAAGTCAATTTGCGTGATGCCATTAAAGGAACCATTAGCTATACCAATTCTGACAATGGTAAGTGCTACCAGCTTAAAGATAACCCAGCGGTGCTCATTTGTCGGGTACGCGGTCTGCACCTTAAAGAAAAGCATGTTAAATATGCAGGGCAAAGTATTCCGGGTTCGCTGTTTGATTTTGCACTCTACTTTTACAACAACTACAAATCATTGCTTAAAAAAGGCAGTGGCCCTTATTTTTATCTTCCAAAACTTCAGGCCTATCAAGAAGCAAAGTGGTGGAGTGATGTTTTCCATTTTACCGAAGAGTATTTTGGGTTAGAAACTGGCACCATTAAAGCCACCGTATTGATTGAAACCTTACCCGCCGTGTTCGAGATGGACGAAATATTGTTCTCGCTTAAAGAACACATTGTCGGCTTAAATTGTGGCCGCTGGGATTACATTTTCAGTTATATCAAGACATTGAAAAATTATCCGGATCGGGTGCTACCAGATCGCCAAGTTGTCACAATGGAAAAGCCGTTTCTTAACGCCTATTCACGCTTACTGATCTACACCTGCCATAAGCGTGGCGCATTTGCGATGGGCGGTATGGCCGCGTTCATTCCAGCTAAAGATCCCCAAGAAAATCAGTTGGTTCTCGATAAAATTCATCACGATAAATTGCTCGAAGCCAATAATGGTCATGACGGTACTTGGGTTGCCCATCCCGGTTTAGCGGATACGGCAAAAGCGGTCTTTGACCAAGTACTTGGCGAGCGTTGTAACCAATTAGATGTTACGCGTCTGTCTGATGCGCCGATTTATGCCAATGAGCTATTGACCCCGTGTGAAGGGGAACGTACCGAGCATGGCATGCGTCATAATATTCGAGTTGCACTTCAGTACATCGAAGCATGGATCTCCGGCAATGGCTGTGTCCCCATTTATGGGTTGATGGAAGATGCGGCGACCGCAGAGATTTCTCGAGCGTCAATATGGCAATGGATCAAGCATGGAAAAGCCTTGGATAACGGTCAGATTGTTACCAAAGCGCTTTTTGAGCAGTATCTTGCGCAAGAAATTGAAGTCGTGAAACAGGAAATCGGCACGCAGCGATTTGCACAAGGACGCTTTAGCGAAGCGGCACAATTGATGGCTCGCTTAACTACCAGCGATGAGCTGACACATTTTCTCACCGTTCCGGGTTATGACTACCTAGATTGATGAGATTTGAAACCAATAACCAATAACTAATAACCAATAACCAATTACTGACAACCAATAACGTGAAGCTGTTTTCAAAAGCAGAATAGGTCGTACTGCTGAGAAAAGGATGACAGTGCGCTTGCGCATCAAAATAAGAGGGATAGACCATGACATTAACTCGCCGCCAACAAATCGAAGCTCTAGAAAAAGATTGGGCAACCAACCCACGCTGGAAAAATGTAAAGCGTACTTATACTGCTGCTGAAGTGGTTGACCTGCGCGGTTCAATCACTCCAGCCAACACCTTGGCCCAACGTGGCGCTGATAAATTGTGGTCACTGGTTAACGGCAGTGCCAAAAAAGGTTATGTGAACTGTTTGGGTGCATTGACAGGTGGTCAAGCGGTACAACAAGCCAAAGCGGGAATTGAGGCGATTTATCTCTCCGGCTGGCAAGTAGCAGCAGACAACAACACCGCTTCCACCATGTACCCAGACCAATCGCTCTATCCAGTCGATTCTGTTCCATCGGTGGTCAAGCGCATCAACAACTCGTTTCGTCGTGCCGATCAAATTCAGTGGGCGGCCGGAAAATCACCGGAAGATGAAGGTGGTATTGATTACTTCTTACCGATTGTTGCTGATGCTGAAGCCGGTTTTGGTGGCGTACTCAATGCTTACGAGTTGATGAAGTCGATGATTGAAGCAGGGGCGGCCGGTGTGCACTTTGAAGATCAGTTGGCGTCAGTAAAAAAATGCGGACACATGGGCGGCAAGGTTCTGGTTCCGACTCAAGAAGCGGTTCAAAAATTGATTGCGGCACGTTTGGCCGCTGACGTATCAGGGACAACCACTTTGGTCATTGCTCGTACTGATGCAAACGCGGCGGATCTACTGACCTCGGATTGCGACGCATACGATCGTGATTTTATCCAAGGTGAGCGTACTCAAGAAGGTTTCTATCGCGTGAATGCTGGGATTGAGCAAGCGATTTCACGCGGTCTCGCTTACGCGCCGTATGCTGATCTCGTGTGGTGTGAAACCGCTAAGCCTGATTTGGATGAAGCCCGCCAATTTGCCGAAGCAATTCTAGCGCAATACCCAGATCAACTGCTGGCTTATAACTGTTCTCCCTCTTTCAACTGGGAGAAAAACTTGGATGCAGACACCATTGCTCGTTTCCAGCAAGAGTTGTCGGACATGGGGTACAAATATCAATTCATCACCTTAGCGGGCATTCATAACATGTGGTACAACATGTTTGAGTTAGCACATGCTTACGCGCAAGGCGAAGGTATGCGTCATTACGTTGAGAAAGTTCAGCGTCCAGAGTTTGAAGCAGCATCAAGAGGTTATACCTTTGTTGCACACCAACAAGAGGTGGGAACGGGTTACTTTGACCGGATGACCAATACCATCCAAGGTGGCAGCTCTTCCGTGACCGCGTTAACGGGCTCTACCGAAGAAGACCAATTTTAATTAGTTATACTTCCCAATCATTATCTGTGTAACATCTTTGAGCGGCGTAAGCCGCTCTTTTTTATGTGAGGTACTTATATTAGGGAGTGAGCGTTATTCAATATCGACTTCGTCCGGTTCACTCTCTTCTTGTAGCTCAAGTAAGGTAACAGCTACCCCAATAAAGTCCGTGTCAGTAATAATGCCCACTAGTTGGCCTTTATCTACAACGGGTAAGCAGCCTACTTTATGTTTTTGCATGTAGATAGCACTCTCTTTTAACCCCGCTCGCGGGTCAACCGTCATAATTTCAGTATGCATCACCTCATATAACGGCGTTGTCAGTGTATATGATTGATCTTCAGGGATGTTTTTTAAGCTCGACTCTTGCGCGGCAAGAATATCTCGATGAGTAATGATACCGAGTAGTTTTTTGTGTGGATCGATGATAGGGATATGGCGAATATCCAACGCTTCCATAGTGTGCTTAGCATCGGCTAACGTGTGTGTACGCAACAGGGTATGGGGGTTGCGAGTCATCATGTCTTCAATTTTGATCATAACGAGCTCCTTTTTATTATTGACCTGATTCAACTATAGTTTTTTCTGCGCAAAATATCTGAGAGCTCCCGCTATTTTTACTTTGATTGATGCGTAAAGATTGGGTGCCATTTTCATGTTTAATTACATTAAATTTAGATCTGGGTCTGACGAGCGAAGGTGTTTACGTATATACTACGGCGCTTAAAAAAATTACGTCATCCACTCAAAACGAACAAGATAAGAACTATGCAAGTTTCAGACTTTCACTTTGAACTTCCCGATGAGCTGATTGCTCGTTACCCAACGGCTGAACGTACGGCGAGTCGCTTACTGCAATTAGACGGTAACAGCGGTGAACTGGCGGATGGCTCATTTAAAGACGTTCTTGACCGAGTTCAGCCCGGCGATTTATTGGTTTTTAACAATACACGTGTCATCCCGGCTCGCATGTTTGGGCGCAAAGCTTCAGGCGGCAAACTGGAAGTATTGGTCGAACGAATGTTGGATGAACAGACGATTTTAGCTCATGTTCGCTCATCTAAGCCGCCAAAACCGGGCAGTGAGTTGTATTTAGGAGAGCATGACGAATATCATGCACACATGGTGGCTCGCCATGATGCGCTGTTCGAGATTCATTTTACAGCGTCAAGGACGGTACTGGAGATCTTAAACGAGATTGGCCATATGCCGTTGCCGCCTTACATTGACCGCCCTGATGAAGATGCTGATAAAGAGCGTTATCAAACCGTATACAACCAAAAACCGGGAGCTGTCGCTGCACCGACCGCCGGTTTGCATTTCGATGAGGCTCTGCTTGAGCAAATCAAAGCGAAAGGCGTCGAATTTGCTTACGTAACTTTGCATGTTGGCGCTGGAACCTTCCAGCCAGTACGAGTCGACAATATTCACGATCACCATATGCATGCAGAATATGTTGAAGTGCCACAAGAGGTAGTCGATGCCGTCAACGCGACGAAAGCGCGTGGTGGCCGAGTGATCGCTGTTGGAACTACGTCGGTGCGCTCACTGGAAAGTGCCGCGCAAGATGCGCTTAAAAAGGGCACTGAGCTGGTTCCTTTTTTCGGTGACACTGAAATTTTCATCTTCCCTGGTTATGAGTATCAGTTGGTGGATTGCTTAATCACTAACTTCCACTTACCAGAGTCGACACTGATTATGCTCGTCAGCGCTTTTGCAGGTTATGAGCATACTATGGCCGCGTACGCGCATGCCGTGAAACATCAATATCGTTTCTTTAGTTATGGTGATGCGATGTTTATCACCAAGAACACCAATTAACGAGTGCTAGCATTACGCTAGGAGAAGAAGCTCCGCTTCGTTTTTCGCTAGGAATTGGCGACCGCTCTAGAGGGGTGCTTGCACCTAATCATGATACGTCAGACTGTTTCTCTGACATTGGAGGCTTCGTGAAGTTAACATACGAACTTAAAAAGAAAAACGGAAATGCTCGCCGTGGGCAATTAACCTTTGAACGTGGCACTGTGCAAACACCGGCATTCATGCCTGTAGGTACTTACGGCACAGTAAAAGGCATGACACCGGAAGAAGTAAAAGAGACGGGCGCAGAAATTTTGCTCGGTAATACTTTTCACCTGTGGCTGCGCCCTGGCCAAGAAGTGATGAAAATGCACGGCGACTTGCATGATTTTATGAATTGGCAAGGCCCGATCCTCACCGATTCAGGTGGTTTCCAAGTGTTTAGCTTGGGTGATATTCGCAAAATCACAGAAGAAGGGGTGCATTTTCGTAACCCAGTCAATGGTGACAAGATTTTCATGGACGCAGAAAAGTCGATGGAAATTCAAAAAGATCTGGGCTCTGACATTGTGATGATTTTCGATGAGTGTACGCCGTACCCTGCGACGCACGACGAAGCGAAAAAATCAATGGAGATGTCTTTACGTTGGGCGCAGCGTTCACGTGACCATTTCGACAAATTAGAGAACACCAACTCGCTATTTGGTATCGTGCAAGGCAGTGTTTACGAAGATTTGCGTGATGTTTCCGTGAAAGGTTTAACTGAGATCGGATTTGATGGCTACGCGGTTGGTGGCTTAGCGGTGGGTGAACCTAAAGAAGACATGCACCGTGTACTTGAGCACACCTGTCCACAATTGCCAGAAGACAAACCACGCTACCTGATGGGTGTCGGTAAACCTGAAGACTTAGTGGAAGGGGTACGTCGCGGTATCGATATGTTTGACTGTGTGATGCCAACGCGAAATGCACGTAATGGCCATCTATTTGTGACGGGTGGTGTGATCAAGATCCGTAATGCAGTACATAAAACCGATACAACTGCGCTGGATCCGCATTGTGACTGTTACACTTGCAAAAATTATTCGAAGTCGTATTTACACCATCTGGATCGTTGTAACGAAATTCTGGGTGCGCGTTTAAATACTATTCATAACTTACGTTATTACCAACGCCTGATGGCAAGCATTCGTTTAGCGATTGAAGAAGATCGTTTCGACGCGTTTGTTGAGGAGTTTTATGCTCGTCGCAATCGTGAAGTTCCACCAATGGGCCAATAACGGTTTTGCTGCGTTTTGCTTGATTTGTGAAGTGATAAACTTGAAATTAAGCCAACGCAGCCCAATTAGAATTACATTACACAACAATATTTTAGAGGACGTTTTCAATGAGTTTAATTTCTGTAGCACACGCAGCAGGTGAAGGTGCATCACAAGGTGGCGGTTATGAAATGCTGATCATGCTTGGTATGTTTGCGGTTATTTTCTACTTCATGATTTACCGCCCACAAGCCAAACGTGTTAAAGAGCATAAAAGTTTGATGGCCGCCATGACTAAAGGTGATGAAGTGTTAACCAGTGGCGGTTTAGTGGGTAAAATCACTAAAATCGCAGAAGACAGCGATTACATCTCTATCGAACTGAATGTGAACAATGAAATTGTGATCAAAAAAGATTTCATTACAGCGGTGCTACCAAAAGGTACGCTTAAGTCTTTATAACAGCTAAAGGATCCTTGCTGTGCTAAACCGTTATCCGTTATGGAAGTATTTGTTAGTGGTGTTCGCCATCACTCTCTCTGCTTTATATGCACTTCCAAATATTTACGGTGAAGATCCGGCAATTCAAATTACAGGGGCGCGTGGCGCCTCTGTTGATATGTCAACGCTGGATGCTGTCACCAAAGCTCTTGATAAAGAGAGCCTTTCTCATAAATCCATTGCTCTAGAGAATGGATCAATTCTTGTTCGATTTAACGATACCGATACTCAAATCAGTGCGCGTGATGTGGTGAGTGAAGCGTTAGGCAAAGATACAATTGTTGCACTTAACCTTGCTCCTTCAACGCCTTCTTGGTTGGAATCGATTGGCGCGGCACCGATGAAGCTTGGCCTTGATCTGCGTGGTGGTGTTCACTTCTTAATGGAAGTGGATATGGATGCCGCAATGGAAAAATTGATTGGCCAGCAAGAAGAAGCGTTTCGCAGCGAACTGCGTGATGACAAAATTCGCTACCGCGCCATTCGCTCAGTGGGCAACGACCGAGTGGAAGTCACTTTGCGTGACGATGAGCAATTAGAGCAAGCACAGCAAGCATTAACGTCGAAACATCCTGATATGACTTTTACTACGTCTAAGGCTGACGGTCGATTTGCGCTGATTGCTCAATTTACTGAGCAGCGTTTGCAGGAAGTTCGAAATTACGCCGTTGAGCAGAACATCACGATTTTGCGTAACCGTGTTAACGAATTAGGGGTCGCTGAACCCTTAGTGCAGCGTCAAGGTGCCAGCCGCATTGTGGTTGAGTTACCGGGGGTTCAAGATACCGCTCGTGCTAAAGAGATTCTTGGCGCAACCGCGACTCTTGAGTTTCGTGAAGTTGATGACAAGGCTGATTTAGCCGCCGCGGCTTCTGGTCGTGCTCCTGCTGGGAGTGAAATCAAATCTGATCGTAATGGTCGCCCGGTTGTCTTGAAAAAACGCGTGATTCTAGGTGGTCAAAGTATCACGGATGCCAGCTCTAGCATGGATGAATATGGTCGCCCGCAAGTGAACATTTCGTTAGATAGCGAAGGCGGAAATAAGATGTCGGCGTTCTCTAAAAAGAACATTGGCAAGCTTATGGCAACGGTATTTGCAGAGTACAAAGACAGCGGCCGTCGGACACCTGATGGCAAAGTGATTCTGGATAAGCATGAAGAAGTGATCAACCAAGCAACGATTCAGTCGGCTCTTGGGCGTAACTTCCGTATCACGGGAATTGATTCTGCTGCAGAAGCTCAAAACCTTGCACTTTTACTGCGTGCAGGTGCGTTAATTGCGCCAATCTCTATTGTTGAAGAGCGTACCATTGGTCCATCAATGGGGCAGCAAAATATCGATATGGGCATTCAAGCCTGCATCTGGGGTATGGTTGCGGTGATGCTCTTTACGCTGCTTTACTACCGTGGTTTTGGCTTGATTGCCAATATTGCATTGATGGCGAACCTTGTGCTCATTATTGGTGTGATGTCGATGATCCCAGGGGCGACAATGACCTTGCCGGGTATTGCGGGCATCGTATTGACGGTTGGTATGGCCGTGGATGCTAACGTTCTGATCTTCGAGCGTATTCGTGAAGAGCTCCGTGATGGACGAAACCCACAACAAGCTATCCACCAAGGCTATGCTAACGCGTTCAGTACCATTGCTGATGCCAACATCACTACGTTGATTACGGCAATCATTCTATTTGCTGTGGGTACTGGAGCCATCAAAGGGTTTGCCGTCACACTTTCTATCGGTATTTTAACCTCAATGTTTACCGCTATTATCGGGACTCGCTGTATTGTGAACCTGTTATATGGTGGTAAACGCATTAAAAAATTGTCGATCTAAGGCTAGGAATTACTATGTTTCAGATTCTAAAAGCAGATAAAACGATCGACTTTATGCGTTGGTCTAAATTTGCGTTTTTATTCTCTCTGTTAATGATTGGTGCGTCTATTTTCACTTTATCAACCAAGTGGTTGAACTGGGGACTGGACTTCACCGGCGGGACTTTGATTGAAGTTGGGTTTGAACACCCAGCTAATCTTGAAGATATCCGCAGTGCTTTGGAAGCGAAAGGGTTTGGCGATGCGACGGTGCAGAATTTCGGTTCCGCGCGCGAAGTGATGGTTCGCCTTCGTCCACGAGCTGACATGGTTGGCGAGACGTTAGGCAATCAAATTCTTTCTGCTATTAAAGAGGGGACAGGAAAAAGTGTCGAGATGCGCCGCATTGAGTTCGTTGGCCCGAATGTGGGCGATGAATTAGCTGAAGCCGGAGGCTTAGCGATTTTGGCTTCGCTCATCTGTATTTTGCTTTATGTCTCTGTTCGTTTTGAATGGCGGCTCGCTGCGGGCGCGGTGATGTCACTGGCACACGATGTGATCATCACGCTTGGCATCTTCTCTATCATGCAAATTGAGGTTGATTTAACGATTGTTGCCGCTTTGCTGACCGTTGTCGGTTACTCGCTCAACGATACGATTGTGGTATTTGACCGTATCCGTGAAAACTTCCGTAAATTGCGTAAAGGTGATTCAGCCGAGATCATGAACAGCTCAATTACCCAAACCTTGAGCCGGACTTTGATTACATCGGGAACCACCTTGCTGGTGGTGATCGCACTCTTTGTGCAAGGTGGGGCGAACATACATGGTTTTGCCACCGCTTTACTGCTCGGTATCACCGTGGGTACTTATTCATCTATCTATGTCGCATCAGCGTTGGCATTGAAATTAGGAATTACCCGTGAGCACCTACTTCCACCTCAAGTGGAAAAAGAGGGTGCGGAGTTCGACGAACTTCCTTAGCAGCCTGAAAGTTTCTTAAATAGCCAAAGCCGCAGAATATTCTGCGGCTTTTTTCTACCCCATCCCACACCGCGGTCACTCTAAGTAGCAAAGTATAAAACGAAACTAAAAAAGCCTCGTATATTGCTATACGAGGCTTGAATCAATTTTGACGGTGTTGATGGTATTTAGTGCAACCTATTTAAGAATAGCGCTGTTACCGTTATCACGAATGTGTTTCAGAATCGCTTTAACACCACGGGCACTTGAACCTACAATGTTGCCCGATTTCATGTATTCAGTACCGCCAGAGAAATCGGTAAGAATAACGCCTGCTTCACGAGCGATCAGCTCGCCAGCGGCTAAATTCCAAGGTCTTAAACCCAGTTCAAAGTAACCATCGACACGGTTTGAAGCCAGGTAACATAAATCAAGCGCAGGAGAACCAGTACGACGGAAATCAGCACATTCAACAAACAGTGCAGACATGATTTTCATGAAAGATTCGGCATGTTGCTTTTGTTTGTATGGGAAACCAGTAGCGAGAATAGTGCCTTGAAGATCTTTTAACTGTTTAACACGAAGGCGTGAGTTGTTTAATTGCGCACCAGCACCACGTTGAGCGGTAAACAGCTCATTGCGCATTGGGTCATAAACACAAGCAACTTCTGTTTTGCCTTTAATGCGAACCGCGATGGAAACGGCGAAGTGGGGTAAACCTTTGACGAAGTTTGTTGTGCCATCCAGTGGGTCGATGATCCATTGAACGTCCTTATCTTTACCGTCGATAAGCCCGTTTTCTTCAGCAACGATACTGTGTTCTGGGTAAGAACTTTTGATTGTATCGATGATCATAGTTTCTGCTTCTTTGTCTACGTTAGTAACAAAGTCATTAGTCCCTTTCTGAGTTGTTTCGATTTTCTCAGTATTTTCTAGTGATTTAGCAATATGGTTACCAGCTTTTCGCGCAGCGCGAATAGCAATGTTTAGCATTGGATGCATACAGTTTTCCCAACGGATGTTAAAGAACGAAAAAGCGGGCAGCAGTATAACAAAGTTTTATTAAAAAGGAAGTGGCTATTTTTTGCTCGGTTGTTCATGTGTAGCTAAAGGACCTGACCATTTTAGTCAGGTTTATGTTAGTATTCTGTCGTTTAAAATAGAGTGGCGTACAACGTAATGCTAGACAATGTAAAAATCATTTTAGTAGGGACATCTCATTCAGGAAATATTGGTTCTGCTGCCCGAGCGATGAAGGTCATGGGCCTAAGTAAAATGATTTTGGTTTCGCCTCAATGCGAGGTAGACGCTCAAGCGATCGCTCTAGCTGCTGGAGCAAGCGACATTGCTTTAAATGCGGAGGTCGTGGATACGCTAGAGCAGGCTGTCGCAGATTGTGGCCTGGTGGTTGGGTCAAGTGCACGCTCACGAACTTTAGAATGGCCAATGCTTGAACCACGTGAATGTGGTGAAAAATTGGCGCAAGAAGGGCAGCAATACCCGGTTGCTTTAGTGTTTGGCCGAGAAAAAACCGGGCTGACCAACGATGAACTGCAAAAATGCCATTTTCATGTATGCATTCCGGCTAATCCTGAATACAGTTCGTTAAACCTTGCTATGGCCGTACAAACATTGAGTTATGAGGTGCGTGTTGCCTATCTAAATAATGAAAAAAAAGGTTATCAAGCCCAGCCAGAAGAAGCGTATCCTCTGCATCACGAATTAGAAATGTTCTATCAGCATCTTGAAAAGGTAATGATACAGACACAGTTTATTTCAAAGGAACAGCCGGGACAGATCATGAATAAACTCCGTCGGCTATTTTCTCGTTCGCGTCCAGAGTCTCAAGAAATCAATATATTACGTGGTGTGTTGACCTCAATTGAGAAGCATCGCAGCAATCAATAATTATCCATATTAATAATAGGGTTAAATACTTGACTAAATTAGTCAAATAAATACTTGACCTATTTAGTCAGGTATGGAAAAATTCCAACCACATAATCAATGTGGATACGGTGATATGAGACTTACATCTAAAGGAAGATATGCGGTTACAGCCATGTTAGATGTGGCTCTGCATTCGCAACAAACCCCAGTGCCACTGGCGGATATTTCCGAACGGCAAGGCATTTCGCTCTCTTACCTTGAGCAGCTGTTTTCTAAACTGCGTAAAGCGGGGCTAGTTGCTAGTGTACGTGGTCCAGGTGGTGGATACCGCTTAGGTGCAGATGCCTGCTCAATTTCGATTGGTACTGTGATTGCCGCTGTTGATGAATCAGTTGATGCAACAAAATGTAATGGAAGAGCCGACTGCCAAGGTGGTACTCGCTGCTTAACACATACGTTATGGCGAGATCTTAGCTCTCGCATTAGTGACTTTCTGAACAACATTACTCTTGGCGAGTTAATGATTGATAATGAAGTACTAGAAATTTCTGACCGCCAAGGCTTGGGCCTGACGGTGAACCACGGGTTAACCAATAAAAATACCAATACCGTGATTATCGGCTCGGTGCCCGTAGGTCTTAATGCCCGCTCATAGCGGCAATGTTTACATTGGAGTAGAAAATGAAACTGCCTATTTATTTTGACTATTCAGCTACCTGTCCAGTTGACCCTCGCGTGGCTGAAAAGATGGTTCAGTACATGACGATGGATGGTGTTTTTGGTAATCCAGCATCGCGATCGCACCGTTATGGCTGGCAGGCAGAAGAAGCCGTAGACACTGCGCGTGAGCAAATTGCTGAACTGCTTAATGCTGATCCTCGCGAAATCGTATTCACGTCCGGTGCGACAGAGTCAGATAACCTCGCGATCAAAGGTGTGGCGCATTTCTATGCAAAGCAAGGTAAGCATATCATTACCTGTAAAACCGAGCATAAAGCGGTGCTTGATCCATGTCGTCAGCTTGAGCGTGAAGGTTATGAAGTGACCTATCTTGAGCCAGAATCGAATGGCTTGATTGATCTAAAAAAATTAGAAGCGGCAATGCGTGATGACACAATTTTGGTGTCGATCATGCACGTGAACAATGAAATTGGCGTAATTCAGGACATCATGGCGATCGGTGAGCTTTGCCGTGAACGCAAGATAATTTTCCACGTAGATGCAGCGCAATCTGCCGGTAAAATTCCCCTTGATGTGCAAGAAATGAAAGTGGATCTTATCTCCCTTTCTGCGCATAAAGCGTATGGACCTAAAGGGATTGGCGCATTATATGTTCGCCGTAAACCTCGTATCCGTCTTGAAGCACAAATGCACGGTGGCGGCCATGAACGTGGTTTCCGTTCAGGCACATTACCAACGCACCAAATCGTAGGTATGGGTGAAGCATTCCGCATTGCTAAGCAAGACATGCAAAAAGATTTTGACCACGCAAAAGCATTGCGTGATCGTCTACTCGCTGGTGTACAAGACATGGAAGCCGTGAGTGTGAATGGCGATTTAGATCAGCGTGTTCCGCACAACCTGAATATTAGTTTTGCCTTTGTTGAAGGCGAATCGCTACTGATGTCTTTAAAAGACTTAGCGGTATCATCAGGTAGTGCTTGTACGTCGGCCAGCTTAGAGCCGTCATATGTACTGCGTGCGCTTGGTTTGAACGATGAAATGGCGCACAGCTCGATTCGTTTCTCATTTGGCCGTTTTACGACCGAAGAAGAAGTGGACTACGCCGTTGAACAAATCCGCGTAGCCGTAAGCAAATTACGTGACATGTCTCCTCTATGGGATATGTATCAAGAGGGTGTGGATTTAAACACCGTTGAATGGGCGCATCACTAGTCCTTTAAAAGGCACTGGTTTATTCCCAAGGAAATAGAGGATTAGAGGTAACTATCATGGCATACAGCGAAAAAGTAATTGATCACTATGAAAACCCACGTAATGTTGGCTCTTTTGATAAAGAAGATCCAACCATTGGTAGTGGTATGGTTGGCGCTCCAGCTTGTGGCGACGTAATGAAGCTACAAATTAAAGTGACGCCAGAAGGCATCATTGAAGATGCAAAATTTAAAACCTACGGTTGTGGTAGCGCGATTGCTTCGAGCTCACTGGTTACTGAATGGGTGAAAGGCAAGAGCATTGACGAAGCGGCAGCGATTAAGAACTCTGAAATCGCGGAAGAGCTAGAGCTTCCACCAGTGAAAGTTCACTGTTCGATTTTGGCGGAAGATGCGATCAAAGCTGCCGTTGCCGATTATAAAAAGAAACACCAACAATAATATTAAGGGAGTGAATGATGGTTCACTCCCATAAGTTCAAACTAAGAATCTAAGGTTGTAGTATGGCCATTACCTTAACTGAAACAGCAGCGCATCGCGTTCGAGCATTCCTAGATAACCGAGGCAAAGGCGTAGGTTTACGTCTTGGAGTGAAAACAACAGGCTGCTCGGGTATGGCTTACGTGCTTGAATTCGTTGATGACGTTAACGAAGAAGACGAAGTGTTTGAAGATCATGGTGTCAAAGTGATTATCGATTCGAAAAGCCTCGTCTATCTTGATGGCACACAGCTTGACTATGTCAAAGAAGGGCTAAACGAAGGTTTTGAGTTCAACAACCCGAATGCAAAAAGCGAATGTGGTTGTGGTGAAAGCTTCAACGTGTAACGGATTGGCTTTCGGCGTGACTAGGCTCACTTGAGCCTAGTGTCGAGCACTAGGAGCAATGTGTTAATGAACTATTTTGAATTATTTGGGCTACCAAGTCAGTTTGCACTGGATGGTAGCCTTCTTTCTTCTCAGTTTCGTGCGCTGCAAAAACAGTTTCATCCCGACAACTTTGCCACTGCGTCTGAGCGAGATCGCCTGCTTGCTGTGCAAAACGCCTCACAAATCAATGATGCTTATCAAACATTAAAATCGCCGATCAGTCGCGCAGAATACTTGTTGCTTGAACAAGGCATAGAGTTACGCGCAGAACACCAAACCATGCAAGATCCGCTGTTTTTAATGGAGCAAATGGAGCTGCGAGAAGAGCTTGAAGCCATCGCCTCACAGTCTGATGTTGAAAGTGCGTTATTCGATTTTGAAAACAGAGTTAGCAAGATGTATAAACAGCATCTTACCTTGGTTGAGCAACAACTTAATCAGGCTCAATGGAACCTTGCGGCTGATACGGTTCGCAAGCTTAAATTTATTGCCAAGCTCAAAAATGAAATAGAAAGAGTCGAAGAACAGTTACTCGGCTAGTTCGATAATAAGGACCAACCCATGGCATTACTTCAAATTGCAGAACCCGGTCAAAGCTCTGCGCCGCATCAGCATAAACTCGCAGCGGGTATCGACTTGGGGACAACCAACTCATTAGTCGCATCGGTTCGAAGCGGTAATGCGACGACGCTTGCTGATGAACAAGGACGCTCGATCCTCCCTTCGGTGGTCCACTATTCGGCTCAAGAGCGTTGCGTAGGCTTTGATGCCAGAGCACACGCGCAAGTTGATCCTGCTAATACCATCATTTCTGTGAAGCGTTTGATCGGCCGTTCACTGGCTGACATTCAGGCGCGTTATCCCACATTGCCTTATCGCTTCAAAGCCAGTGACAACGGTTTGCCTATTTTGCAAACGGCTCAAGGTGATAAGAACCCGATTCAAGTTTCCGCCGATATTCTTCAATCTCTTGCTCAGCGTGCCGAAGAGTCGTTGGGTGGTGAATTAGCGGGCGTGGTGATTACCGTACCTGCTTACTTTGATGATGCGCAACGCGTGGGCACCAAAGATGCTGCTCAACTTGCCGGCTTGCACGTACTGCGTTTACTCAATGAACCTACCGCCGCAGCGATTGCCTATGGCTTAGACTCAGCGCAAGAAGGTGTGATTGCGGTTTATGATTTAGGTGGCGGTACGTTTGATATCTCTATTTTACGCCTGTCGAAAGGCGTGTTTGAGGTACTCGCGACTGGTGGCGATTCCGCGCTCGGTGGTGATGATTTTGACCATTTGATTGCTGACCATTTTTTGAGCCAAATCGGCTTAGCTGAACCGCTCAGTGCAGAGCAGCAACGAGCATTGCTTGATGCGGCCACCGAAGCGAAAATTGCCTTATCTGATACTGATAGTGTCGAGGTTTCTGTGCTGGGTTGGCAAGGGCGTTTAACTCGCGATGAGTTTAACCAACTCATCACGCCACTAGTAAAAAAAACCTTACTATCGTGTCGTCGAGCACTCAAAGATGCCGAGATTACTGCAGATGAAGTGTTGGAAGTGGTGATGGTCGGCGGTTCAACTCGTACGCCACTGGTTCGAGATTTAGTTGGTGAATTTTTTGGTCGCACACCACTAACTAGCATCAACCCTGATGAAGTTGTCGCGATTGGTGCAGCAATTCAAGCCGACATTTTGGTGGGTAATAAACCCGATTCAGAAATGTTACTGCTGGATGTAATTCCCCTATCGCTGGGTATTGAAACCATGGGTGGCTTAGTGGAAAAAATCATCCCACGTAACACCACCATTCCTGTTGCGAAAGCTCAAGAATTCACCACCTTCAAAGATGGTCAAACAGCCATGAGCATCCATACGGTGCAGGGCGAACGTGAGATGGTAGACGATTGCCGCTCATTGGCTCGTTTTTCACTAAAAGGTATTCCACCAATGACGGCGGGTGCCGCGCATATCCGCGTAACTTATCAAGTTGATGCAGATGGTTTACTCTCCGTGACAGCGATGGAAAAAAGTACGGGAGTTCAGGCGGAAATTCAAGTTAAGCCCTCGTATGGACTGAGTGATAATGAAGTAGCAAATATGCTGCGAGATTCGATGACGTTTGCCAAACAAGATATGCAGACTCGCGCTCTGGCAGAGCAACGTGTAGAAGCCGATCGCGTTATCGAAGGTTTGATCTCTGCCTTACAGGCCGATGGTGATGAATTGTTATCTGAGTCAGAAAAGCAGATCCTTCTGAATGCGATAGAAGATTTAATTGTGCTGCGTAATGGTGATAGCGCCGATGCCATCGAGCAAGGAATTAAAGAGACAGACAAAGCCAGCCAAGATTTTGCTTCACGCCGTATGGATAAATCCATTCGCAGTGCACTTGCTGGTCAATCGGTAGATGATATTTAAAGAGAAAAATTATGCCTAAGATTATTGTGTTACCTCACCAAGAGCTTTGTCCTGAAGGTGCCGTTCTGGAAGCGCAAGCAGGAGAAACCGTACTGGATGTGGCGCTGAAAAATGGTATCGCTATTGAACATGCGTGTGAAAAATCCTGCGCATGCACGACTTGCCATATTATCGTTCGCGAAGGGTTTGACTCACTTGATGAGAGTGATGAGTTGGAAGATGACATGCTTGATAAAGCGTGGGGTCTTGAACCTGAATCTCGCCTTGGCTGCCAAGCTAGAGTCGCTAACGAAGATTTAGTGGTTGAAATTCCAAAGTACACACTCAATCTGGCTTCTGAAGATCATTAATCCTATTGAGCGTATTAACGCCCGTTCACTGTTTGTAAAAGGAAAGCAAAATGAAATGGACCGATTCTCGTGACATTGCGATCGAGCTTTGTGAGCAATACCCAGACGTAGATCCTAAAAATGTACGTTTTACGGATCTACACCAGTGGGTGATGGAACTGGAAGAGTTTGATGATGAGCCAAACCGTTCCAACGAAAAAATTCTCGAAGCGATTATTCTATGTTGGATGGAAGAGATCGACTAAGACTATTGCTAACATGATGGTTATTCAGTAAAACATCACAGAGTTAACAATTTTAACTAAAAAGAGCGGACCGAATGGTCCGTTTTTTTATCAAGTTGACATTTTGACCCTACAAAATGCTAACATCCCTTGGTTATTTAATCGTAATGGCACAGGTGAGGCCATATTCAGGCAAGGAGAAACCATGTCTACAAAGATGTCCGTATTTATCAGCCAACAAGCTGCCCAGCCTCAGTGGGGAGAAAAGGCGATTGTTTCGTTTTCAGAAAATGGTGCCACAATTCATGCTATTGAGAGTGAGCATGAACTCAGCGCGGTTCAGCGCGCGGCACGTAAGCTTGATGGGCAAGCTATCAGAGCTATCAGCCTACAAGGTGACGGTTGGCACTTAGAAAATATTTGGGCTTTCTACCAAGGTTATCGTGAAGCGAAAAAACTCAACACACTAGAATGGCAACCGCTGAGTGAGTCAGATCAAGCCGAGTTAGAATATCGTATTAAAGCGACGGAATGGACGCGCGATATCATCAATAAAAGCGCCGAAGAAGTCGCGCCGCGTCAGTTAGCGACCATGGCGGCTGAGTTCATCAAATCGCTAGCCCCTGAGCATGTCAGCTACCGTATTGTCAAAGATAAAGATCTACTCACCGAAGGTTGGGAAGGTATTTATGCGGTTGGGCGTGGCTCCGAGCGCACATCAGCTATGCTGCAACTCGATTACAATCCGACAGGAAAAGAAAGTGCTCCTGTTTTTGCTTGCTTAATTGGCAAAGGCATTACTTTTGATTCTGGTGGTTACAGTTTAAAAACGTCCAACTTTATGTCGGCGATGAAAGCAGATATGGGGGGCGCTGCAACGATCACCGGTGGTCTTGGTTTGGCTATCATGCGTGGTTTTAATAAACGTGTGAAACTCATTTTGTGTTGTGCAGAAAATATGGTTTCCGGACGCGCCTTGAAACTGGGTGATATCATCACTTATAAAAATGGCACCACAGTTGAAATAATGAATACCGATGCAGAAGGCCGCCTAGTGTTGGCCGATGGCTTGATTTATGCCAACGAGCAAAAACCGCAGCTTATTATTGATTGCGCGACATTAACGGGTGCCGCCAAAAATGCACTCGGCAATGATTACCATGCACTACTCAGCTTTGATGAGAGCTTATCCCAGCAGGCATTGGTGGCAGCTCACCAAGAGAAAGAAGGCTTATGGCCTCTGCCTTTGGCTGAGTTTCATCGCTCTATGTTGCCTTCAAGCTTTGCGGATCTCTCTAACATCAGCTCAGGTGATTATTCACCGGGAGCAAGTACCGCAGCGGCCTTCCTCTCTTACTTTGTTGAAGATTACAAAAAAGGGTGGCTGCACTTTGACTGCGCCGGTACTTACCGCAAATCAGCAAGCGATAAATGGGCCGCAGGTGCAACGGCAATGGGGGTGCGTACATTAGCACGCATTTTGACCGACCAAGCTCAATAATGAAAAACCGCTCAACTCTCTGTTTTGGGCGGTTCACTATAACTAAAAAAACAAAAGAAAAAGGATAACCTTATGGCTCTAGAAAGAACATTTTCTATCATTAAACCCGATGCGGTAGAACGTAACTTGATTGGTGAAATCTATCACCGTATCGAAAAATCAGGTTTGCGTATTATCGCCGCGAAAATGGTACATTTGAACGAAGAGCAAGCGAGCGGCTTTTATGCTGAGCATGAAGGCAAAGCGTTTTTTCCAGCACTAAAAGAATTTATGACCTCAGGGCCGATCATGGCTCAAGTGCTTGAAGGTGAAGATGCTATTGCTCGTTACCGCGAATTAATGGGTAAAACTAACCCAGAAGAAGCGGCATGTGGAACCATTCGTGCTGATTACGCATTAAGCATGCGCCATAACTCAGTTCATGGCAGTGATAGTCCTGAATCGGCGGCACGTGAAATCGCTTTTTTCTTCCCTGAATCAGAGATTTTCTCTCGTTAATCTTGGCGTTTTCTATCCCAAATTCTTTCGATTAAGGCCTCACGTTGTGAGGCTTTTTTATACTCGTATGATTGGGAACTGTAGAGTAAAAACAATCCGCCAAGCATTGAATGACTTAGTAATTGAAGGGTTGTACAACCCTTGTTGTTACTGCATAAAGGCTGTACAATTCGCGCCCTTATTTATTGTTTCCGTCGTTGAGAGGCCACATGACTATTGAAAAAGTCAATCTGCTTGATTTTGATCGCCAAGGTCTGCGTAAATTTTTTGCTGAAGAGCTCAGTGAAAAAGCGTTCCGCGCTGATCAGGTCATGAAGTGGATCTACCATTTTGGTTGTGATGACTTCGAACAAATGACCAATATCAACAAGAAACTGCGTGAGCAACTGCAACAACGTTGTGAAATTCGCGCGCCGATCGTTTCACAAGCACAACATTCGTCTGATGGTACGATTAAGTGGGCGATGCGTGTAGGAGATCAAGATGTTGAAACGGTTTACATCCCAGAGGAAGACCGAGCGACTTTGTGCGTCTCTTCCCAAGTTGGCTGTGCTCTGGAATGCAAATTCTGTTCAACGGCTCAGCAAGGTTTTAACCGTAACCTCAAAGTGTCTGAAATTATCGGGCAAGTTTGGCGCGCAGCGAGAGAAATTGGCCTTGAGAAAGAGACGGGTCGTCGTCCGATTACTAACGTAGTAATGATGGGGATGGGCGAGCCTTTGCTCAACATGAAAAACTTGATCCCAGCGTTAGAGATCATGCTGGATGATTTAGGTTTTGGCTTGTCAAAACGTCGTGTCACCGTGTCGACTTCGGGCGTGGTTTCTGGTCTTGATCAAATGACAGGGCAAATCGATGTTGCATTAGCGATTTCATTGCATGCACCCAATGACAAATTACGCAGCGAAATTATGCCGATCAATGATCGCTGGGATATTCAAGATTTCTTGGCCTCAGTGCGTCGTTATATCGCCACTTCAAATGCAAACCGTGGCAAGGTTACGGTGGAATATGTGTTGCTGGATCACGTCAATGACGATATGGACCACGCGCACGAATTGGCTAAGTTGATGAAAGGCACGCCGTGCAAAATTAACCTGATCCCATTTAACCCTTATCCCGGTTCACCTTATAAAAAACCGAGTAATTCACGTATTGACCGTTTTCAAAAAACACTGATGCAGTATGAACACACAGTGACGGTGCGTAAAACTCGTGGTGATGATATTGATGCCGCTTGTGGGCAGCTAGTGGGTGATGTGATTGATAGAACCAAACGGACCAAAATGAAACAAATGGGTGGCGATGTCATTCCTGTCAAATCGGTCTAAATCGGATGATAAAGCAAAGCCAGAGATTCCTCTGGCTTTGTGCATTTTTACCATTTGAAATAATTTTCCGCGATTTTGACGTCAATTTTATGAAAAATATTGACCTAGCTGTAATTTCTTTCCTAAAGCCATGTTGTTTAACGTCAAATATCCATTAGAATTGCTAACTGACGTAATGTTAAATTTGAACTGTCGCCTGCATCAATGAATGCAAATTTTTCACCGTGTTGGAATGCACCATTTTATTACTACGAACTAATAACAATAAAAGTGATGACGGTGCCATTCGAGCCATAACATAATGAGATGTACAAAACGGATGACTACTGAACAAGAACAGATTATTGCAGATGTAAAAACAGACACGGTGCAACCCGGTACTTTATTAAAGGCAAAGCGTGAAGCGTTGGGATTAACGCAAAAGCAAGTTGCCGATAGGTTGCGGTTACGTCTCTCTATCATTCAGAGTTTAGAAGAGAATAACTTCGCCTCGGACCAAGTGGCGACGTTTACTCGCGGTTATTTACGTTCCTATGCGAAGGCCGTCGGGATCAAAGAGTCAGTTATTTTAGCTTCCTTTGATGATTGCTATCCTACGGTTGTCGCTGAACAACCGATGCAAAGTTTTTCAAAGAAAACCAAGCGAGAGAAACACGATAGCCGTATTATGACGCTGACATGGGGTATTTTTGCCATTATTATTGGTATTTCCTCATTATGGTGGTGGCAAAACCAAGAACAAGAGAATGTTGTGGTTGAGAGTTCACCATCAATCACGTCGACATCGGTTGAGCGTTTGCGAGATGAGGATTTCACGACCGTTCCTGAATTAGTGCCTACGGTTGACGAATCTCAAGTAGAAGCAGAAGCGGTGGATGCCCCTGTAGAAATCAACACTCAGGCTGCAGAACTTATCCCTTCACCTGAAGATGATACAGCCGAAGCCGACCTGAGTGCGAGCGACGATCCTGTATTGGAGAAGACGCCACCGCAGGATGCAACGAATCCATACGCTCCTCTCACACTCACATTCAGCGCAGATTGTTGGATTCAGGTGAAAGATGCAGCAGGTAAAACCCTTTCCACTGGGATTAAAAAATCAGGGCAAACCGTAACCTTGCAAGGTGAAGCTCCGTTTCAAATCATTCTTGGCGCGCCTGAAAGCGTTTCAATGACATTTGCAAGTGAACCTGTAGACCTTTCTGGGTATACTTCCGGTAAAGTCGCTCGATTCACCTTACCTTAGAAAATACTATGCAACACGAATCTCCAATTAAGCGTCGTTCATCGACGCGTATTTATGTCGGTAATGTGCCCATCGGTGATGGTGCTCCTATTGCTGTTCAATCTATGACCAACACGCGCACTACCGATGTTGCGGCAACGGTCGCTCAAATTAAAGCGTTAGAAAAAGTCGGGGCTGATATCGTACGAGTTTCTGTACCGACAATGGACGCGGCAGAAGCGTTCAAGTTGATCAAGCAGCAAGTATCCATCCCGCTGGTGGCTGACATCCATTTTGATTACCGCATTGCGTTGAAAGTCGCCGAATATGGCGTTGATTGCTTGCGTATCAACCCTGGTAACATTGGCAACGAAGAACGTATTCGCGCCGTGGTCGATTGCGCACGTGACAAGAACATACCCATTCGGATTGGCGTGAATGGTGGGTCGCTCGAAAAAGAGATCCAAATGAAATATGGTGAGCCAACACCGGCCGCTTTAGTCGAGTCAGCGATGCGTCATGTCGATATTCTTGAAAGACTCAACTTTGATCAATTCAAAGTCAGCGTTAAAGCATCGGATGTTTTTCTCGCCGTTGATTCCTACCGTTTACTGGCTAAACAGATTGCCCAACCTCTGCATCTTGGTATTACGGAAGCAGGAGGCGCAAGAGCCGGTGCAGTTAAATCGGCAGTGGGCTTAGGTATGCTGCTTGCCGAAGGCATCGGTGATACGCTGCGTATTTCACTGGCTGCGGATCCGATCGAAGAGATCAAAGTCGGCTTTGATATTCTTAAATCGCTGCGTATTCGTTCGCGAGGCATTAACTTCATCGCTTGTCCAAGCTGTTCACGTCAAGAGTTTGATGTGATCGCCACAGTCAATGCGTTAGAGCAACGTTTGGAAGATATTTTGACACCTATGGATGTCTCGATCATCGGTTGCGTGGTTAATGGCCCAGGTGAAGCTGAAGCTTCTCATCTTGGTTTGGCTGGCAGCAACAAGAAAAGTGCATTCTACGAAGACGGCGTCCGCCAGAAAGAGCGTTTTGATAACGATGATCTGGTCAGCCAACTCGAAGCGAAAATTCGCGCGAAGGCCTCTATTCTCGATGAGAAGAACCGAATCAACGTGACTCAAATCGAACAAAATTAATCTCAACGACCTTACGGTAAGTATTGTGGCAAAAACAATTCAAGCAATTCGAGGCATGAACGACTGCCTCCCAACTCAGTCTCCACTTTGGCAAAAAGTGGAAGGCACAGTGAAAAACGTGATTAGTGCATATGGCTACAATGAAGTACGTATGCCTATCGTTGAGATGACACATCTATTTAGCCGTGCGATCGGTGAAGTGACCGATGTGGTTGAAAAAGAGATGTATTCTTTTGAAGATCGCAATGGTGACAGTTTATCGCTTCGCCCAGAGGGTACCGCAGGTTGTGTCCGTTCTGGTATCGAAAATGGTTTGCTCTACAACCAAGAGCAACGTTTATGGTACATGGGGCCGATGTTCCGTCATGAACGTCCGCAAAAAGGGCGCTACCGTCAATTCCACCAATGTGGGGTTGAAGTGTTTGGCCTGGATGGCCCTGATGTTGATGCCGAGCTGATTATGATGACCGCGCGTTTGTGGCGTGAATTGGGCATCGACAAACATGTTCGTTTGGAACTGAACTCAATTGGTTCTCTTGAAGCGCGTGCCAATTACCGCACCGCTTTGATTGACTATTTAGAGCAGCATCAAGAGGTGTTGGATGACGATGCCAAACGTCGCATGTACACCAACCCACTGCGAGTACTCGATACTAAAAATCCAGATATTCAAGCGATTTTAGGTGACGCACCCAAATTGTCTGAGTATCTAGATGAAGAATCCAAGCAACATTTTGCAGGCTTATGTGAACTTCTTACCGCTGCGGGTATCGAATACCAAGTTAACGAGCGCTTGGTGCGCGGCCTAGACTACTACAACCGCACCGTATTTGAGTGGATCACCGAAAGCTTAGGTGCTCAGGGTACGGTTTGTGGCGGTGGACGTTATGATGGCTTGGTAGAACAACTGGGTGGCAAAGCGACACCGGCAGTGGGTTTTGCCATGGGGTTAGAGCGCTTAGTGCTGATGATGGAAACACTGGAACTGACCGACGTGCGTCGCAGTGTCGATGTGTACATGGTCAGTGCGGGTGAAGGCACTATGATGGCAGCAATGAAACTTGCTGAGCAGTTGCGTGAACAGGTTCCGGGGCTGCGTGTTATGAACCATTTTGGTGGTGGTAACTTCAAAAAACAATTTAAACGTGCTGATAAAGTGGGCGCTGCGGTGGCTTTGGTATTAGGCGAAGATGAAGTCGCAGAAAGCACAGTAGTTCTCAAAGATCTTATCGGTGGTGAACAAATTACGATTTCTCAAACTGAAGTCGCGAGCAAACTGACGCATCTTGTGTAAGCAAGCGCATTTGAGACATCTATTAAAGAGGACAGGAAGTGGAACTCTACGATACTGAAGAACAACAAGTTGAAGCGATAAAAGATTGGTGGAAAGAGAACGGTAAAGCCGTGATCTTTGGTGCTGTAATTGGCCTTGGTGGCTTGTTTGGTTGGCGTTACTACCAAGATAGCGTTATTGCTGCGCAAGAAGCCGCTTCTGAAAGTTATAGCAAAGCGGTAACTCAGTTAGCTGCAAAAGGCGCAGAAGCAGAGATGGTTGTTGAGAGCTTTATTGATAGTAATAAAGGTACAGAATATGCCGTCTTAGCCGCACTACAACTTGCAAAAGTTCAAGTAGAAGCGGGTCAAATTGATGAAGCTTTAGCGCAGCTTGAATGGGCAAAAGCAAACACCAAAGATGATGCTATTCTACCGTTAGCGACCTATCGCGTGGCCCGTATTAAAGCGGAACAAGGCCAGTTTGATGCCGCCTTAGCTGATCTTACGACCATCACAGAGAAAGGGTGGGCGGGACGCATTGCGGAACTGCGTGGTGATATCTCACTGCGTAAAGGCGACACAGACGCGGCTTATGCGGCATACACGGAAGCACAACAAGCTGACGATGCAAGCCAAACGCTACAGATGAAACTGGACGATCTTGCCAAATAAGGGCACAAGTTGATGAAAAAGTTGTTCAACAAAGTGCTCGTTTCTGCCGTTGTGCTTGGAGCACTTGCAGGGTGTGCTAGTGAAGAAGACACCATTATCATGGCTCCTGTGCCAATGGTAACGAGTGAATTTACGCCCACAACTCAGTGGAGCACATCGATTGGTGATGGCGTAGGGCATTACTTCTCAAAGTTATCTCCAGAATACGCTTACGACAAAGTGTTTATTGCTAGTCGTGATGGTTTGGTGAAAGCCTTGAACCCTAAAACGGGTAAAGAGCTGTGGAAAACCGATCTTGAACAAGATGGCACTATGCGTTTATCCGGCGGTATAGCGGCGGCCTATAGCCAAATTTACATTGGTAGTGAAAACGGTTTAGTCACTGCGCTTAATGAAGCTACGGGTGAGCTTGTATGGCAAGTTAAAGTCGACGGTGAAGTGCTAGCAGCTCCGGCTGCAGATGCGAACATGATCATTGTTAATACCAGTCGTGGCACTTTGGTGAGTTTAGACCAAGCGACGGGTGAGCAAAAATGGACCATCAGTACTGAAGTTCCTAATTTAACGTTGAGAGGTGACAGCAAACCTGTTGCGGTATCGGGCGGTGTTTTTTGGGGAACCTCAGGTGGCCGTCTTGCTGCCGCTATCGTTGAGCGTGGTCAGTTGATTTGGCAACAACCGATTGGCATGCCTAAAGGTGCCACTGAAATTGACCGTCTAGTCGATGTTGATGCCTCACCTATCGTGATTGGCGGCATGCTGTATGCGGTTGGTTTTAATGGCCAGTTGATCGCCATTGATCTGCGTTCGGGCAAACCAGCTTGGAAGCGGAATTACTCTTCAGCAACAGACATGGCTAGCGATGGTGGCCGATTATTTGTGGTGACCGACAAAGATCATGTGGTGGCTGTGGATACAAGAAGCGGTACCGAACTTTGGAGCAACAAACAGCTTGAACACCGTTTGCTAACTGCACCAGCGATTATCAATGGCTACCTTGTGCTAGGTGACAGTGAAGGGTATCTACATTGGATTGATCGCAGCAGTGGTGAATTCGTTGCCCAACAGTTGGTTGATAAGAGCGGTTTTGCGGTGAGTCCTCTCGCTGTCGATGATGGTTATGTCAGCATGACCCGTAATGGCAATGTAAAGAAACTGACGATTAAAAAATAAATCGTGATATAATTCACATTCGGCTCCTGGCTGGTAACAGTTAGGGGCCGTTTTATTGAATAAATAGATGTGGTTATAGGTAAAAATTTAATGCTTGCTAGCAAGTGTTTACCTATAACTACATAAGAGAAAATATTGTAGAGGTTAGTATGGTTCCTGTTGTTGCTCTTGTTGGGCGTCCCAATGTCGGTAAATCTACGTTGTTTAACCGATTAACTCGCACTCGCGATGCGTTGGTGGCGGATTTCCCCGGTTTAACGCGTGACCGTAAATATGGCCAAGCTAAATTGGGTGAGCACGACTTCATTGTTATCGATACCGGCGGTATTGATGGTAGTGAAGAGGGTGTAGAAACGAAAATGGCTCAACAGTCATTGGCCGCGATTGATGAAGCTGATGTTGTGCTATTTATGGTTGATGGTCGCGCTGGTTTAACGGCGGCTGATGAAGTGATCGCCCAACATCTGCGTAAGATTGAAAAGCGCGCTATTTTAGTCGTGAATAAAGTGGATGGCATTGACGCTGATGCTGCAAGTGCTGAGTTTTGGCAATTGGGCGTCGATCAAATGTACCAAATTGCTGCCGCTCATGGCCGTGGTGTTGGGATCCTTATCGACCGAGCTTTGAATCCACTTGCTGAGGAAATGCTCGAGCAGGCTGAAGGCGAAATCGAAGATCTAACCGACTTTGAAGATGCTGAAGAAGAAAAGTTAGATTACACCGAAGAAGAAGCCGAAGCTGAATACAAACGTCTGCAAGATCAGCCGATAAAACTGGCGATCATTGGCCGTCCGAATGTCGGTAAATCGACGCTCACTAACCGCATTCTCGGTGAAGAGCGTGTTGTGGTTTACGACATGCCCGGAACGACGCGAGACTCCATCTACATCCCGATGATGCGTGATGAGCGCGAGTATGTATTGATTGATACTGCTGGCGTGCGTCGTCGTACTCGCATTAACGAAACGGTTGAAAAATTCTCGGTCGTCAAAACCTTAAAAGCGGTTGAAGATGCAAACGTTGTTCTGTTAGTCATTGACGCTCGTGAGAATATCTCAGATCAAGATCTTAGCTTGCTAGGTTTTGCACTAAACGCCGGACGTTCGATAGTGCTTGCAGTCAATAAGTGGGATGGGCTCGATAACGACGTCAAAGAACGTGTCAAGAAAGAGCTAGACCGCCGTTTAGGCTTTGTCGATTTTGCTCGTATCCACTTTATCTCTGCATTGCATGGTACGGGTGTTGGTCATCTATTTGAATCGGTTCAAGAAGCGTATAAATCGGCGACAACACGTGTTGGTACATCGGTATTGACTCGCATTCTTAAAATGGCAACCGATGATCACCAACCGCCTATGGTTCGTAGCCGCCGCGTAAAACTTAAATACGCTCACGCAGGTGGTTATAACCCGCCGATTATCGTTGTACACGGTAACTTGGTGAATGAGCTGCCAGATTCTTACAAACGTTATTTGATGAACTATTACCGTAAGTCTTTAGAAATCATGGGTACGCCTATTCGTATCCAGTTCCAAAGCAGTGATAACCCATTTGAAGGAAAAGTGAATAAGCTGACCTTATCTCAAGAGCGTAAACGTAAACGCTTAATGACGATGATGAAAGGACGCAGCAAGTAGCCTTCCTCATAACTGAAATACCCAAGCTTAGACTTGGGTATTTTTTTGCCTAAAATTTATCATTGGCGATAGAGTCTCACTAACGTGGCGGTCTGGAAATGAAGTGCAGTACCAAAATGATTGAGTGAAAAACAGAGCACGGCAACGTTGCTGCTTTGTATAAGTATCAAACAAAATGAGTAGAACATTTCGCCAAAAGATCATTTTAATATATTCTGTTTTTTTTGATTTATTAGCTATTAAATGGAATTTTGTATCGCTATAAATCCATATGCAGAATATGTAACTTATGCTTTCGGTGTGTGGTTATATAAATGTTCTTTTGAGAGTAGATCGCTGAACGGAGCAGATAAAGCAAATGATCAGGCTGAGATCTTTTATCGATCATAGCCTAATGTGTATGAGGTGGTTGGTGAGCCTAAAGGTATTGTGATAGAGATCAAAGCTGAACTCTCGATAATCCGAGACCATACGTGCCGTTTGATGAAGTGTCGGCTATCACATGCACGATCTATCTACGCAAACGAGCTATCTATTAAAACGAACGATATAAAACATCTACCAAAATCACACTATGTGAAAGATGTTATGTGAAAGACACAAAGAGAGATGGGATTTATATGCAGGAAAATCTTTGCCCTTGTTGCCAAAATCCACTGGCGTGGGATGGGCGTTACCATTGTGCTCAGTGCAAACATCACTTTAACAAAATTGGTTTTTGCCCTGAGTGTGATTCTGAGCTGGAGAAATTGCAGGCGTGTGGCGCGGCAAACTTTTTCTGTAACTCATGCAATGAGCTCAAATCAAAATCTAAGATTCGATTTGAGTTTCAAGCACAAGATTAAGTGATTAATTAACGGTAGAGAAAACTTCGCCATCCGCCATTCGCGTGATCAATTGATCGCCGGTTTTTAGATCACGAGCGCGGTGAATCACTTTGCCTGAGCTATCTCGCGTGATCGAATAGCCTCGTTTTAGTGTCGCTAATGGGCTTACTGCGTCAAGCTTCTCTGCAGCTAGCGTTAAACGGTGTGCTGTGCGCAGGAGTTTTTTCTCCATTACGTCCAGCAATTGTTGCTCGCTTTTGGCTAGTCGATGCTGCTGCTTCGCTAAGGTTTGTACGGGAGAATGCAACTGCAGTTGATGGTATTGCTGGCCAATGTGCTCACGCTGAGTCGAAATATAGCGCTGTATCGCCCGCTGTAGGCGCATTTCTGTGTCATCAAGTTGCTGGCTTTGACGCTGCAAGCGGTAAGTGGGGTGCTGTTTCTCTAGCGCGTGAACCAAAGCGCGTAAATGATGCGCTTGTTGACTGGTGTAATAGCGCATCGCACTTTGTAGCTTGTGCTGGTATGAGGCGAAAGCTTGTCGCTTATTACTGTTGTCTCGGCTGACTAATTCTGCAGCAGCGGAGGGGGTTGGGGCACGTACGTCAGCCACAAAATCAGCAATCGTCACATCGATTTCATGCCCGACGGCACTGATAATTGGGATCTGACTAGCGGCAATTGTGCGCGCTACGATCTCGTGGTTAAAACACCATAAGTCCTCTAAAGAACCGCCACCGCGACCCACAATCAATACGTCACACTCTTGCCTCGCATTTGCTCTACCAATTGCTTGAGCAATTTGAATGGCCGCTTGTTCGCCTTGAACCAGTGTAGGATAAATGATGACGGGCAAGCTTGGATCGCGCCGCTTGAGCACATCAAGAATATCAAACAGGGCTGCGCCAGTTTTTGAAGTAATAACTCCGACGCATTGAGGATTTTCCGGCAAGGGGCGCTTATTGGATTGTGCAAACAGCCCTTCTGCGGCCAACTGCATCTTCAGCTTTTCAAACTCTTGCTGGAGACGACCATCCCCTTCGGGTTGCATGCTCTCGATAATGACTTGGTAGTCACCTCTGGGTTCATAAAGAGAAAGACGCGCTTTAACAAGTACCTGCTGGCCATTTTTAGGTTTGAAGGTCACAAAGCGATTATTGCCTTTGAACATCGCACATTTTACCTGCGCGCGAGAATCTTTGAGTGAGAGATACCAATGGCCAGAAACCGGAGCGGAGAAGTTCGATATTTCACCAACGAGCCACACAATGCCCATTTCATTTTCAAGTAACAGGCGTACTTCAGCATTGAGACGAGAGACAGTGTAGATGTTTTCGTTGGTCAAAGAAGGCAAGGCTAATCCCCTAGACGAGGGTATGGAAATTAGCGGCAATATAATACATATCAAGGGTTGGAATGCAAATTAAAAATGAAAAAATGAGTGGTCAAGCGATTGCCTCGGGCGTATAATCCGACCGCAATATCAAATCCAAATCGATTTATCCTGTTCATTGTGTATTAGGGCAAATTGAGACAACTTGGATTTACCTTTTATTCACTCCTCTTAATTGTGAGATATTGCAAATGCTAAGAATTGCCAAAGAAGCGCTGACATTCGATGATGTTCTTCTCGTACCAGCACACTCCACCGTTCTCCCAAACACAGCCGATCTCCATACTCAGCTGACCAAAAATATCGCACTGAACATTCCGATGATCTCAGCTTCTATGGATACAGTGACAGAGGCTCGCCTTGCGATCGCTCTTGCCCAAGAGGGTGGTATTGGTTTTATCCACAAAAATATGCCCATTGAAGAGCAGGCTGAACAAGTCCGTCTTGTCAAAATTTTTGAAGCGGGTGTAGTCACTGCGCCAGTAACAGTTCGCCCTGATGCAACCATTCAAGATGTGATTGCTTTGACAGAGAAACATGGTTTTGCCGGTTTCCCTGTGGTGAGCGATCACAATGAGCTTGTCGGTATCATCACCGGCCGCGATATTCGCTTTGTTACTGATTTAACAAAAAAAGTTGAAGCAGTCATGACACCAAAAGATCGCTTAGCCACAGTTAAAGAGGGCGCATCTCGTCAGGATGTACAAGAGCGCATGCACAAAGCGCGTGTTGAAAAAGTCTTGGTAGTGAATGATGAATTCAAACTGACTGGTATGATCACCGCGAAAGATTTCCATAAAGCAGAACGCAAACCGAATGCTTGTAAAGATGAACAAGGGCGTTTACGTGTTGGTGCGGCTGTTGGTGCCGGTGCTGGCAATGAAGAGCGCGTAAAAGCATTAGTGGAAGCGGGAGTGGATGTTCTACTGATTGACTCTTCTCATGGCCATTCAGAAGGTGTACTTAACCGTATTCGTGAAACGCGCGCCGCTTATCCTGATCTCGATATTATCGGCGGCAATGTTGCAACGGGTGCCGGTGCGAAAGCTCTAATTGACGCGGGCGTAAGCGCGGTCAAAGTCGGTATTGGCCCGGGTTCAATCTGTACAACGCGTATTGTAACGGGTGTTGGTGTTCCTCAAATTACGGCGATTTCTGATGCAGCTGAAGTGGCTGATCAATACGGTATTCCTGTGATTGCTGATGGCGGTATTCGTTTTTCTGGCGATATTTGTAAAGCGATTGCTGCTGGTGCATCTTGCGTGATGGTCGGCTCCATGTTTGCAGGTACTGAAGAAGCTCCGGGCGAAGTTATTTTGTTCCAAGGTCGTTCATATAAAGCTTATCGCGGTATGGGTTCGCTGGGTGCAATGTCTCAAGGTTCTTCTGATCGTTATTTCCAATCTGACAATGCGGCTGACAAGCTTGTACCTGAAGGGATCGAAGGTCGTATCGCTTATCGAGGCCGTCTAAAAGAGATCGTTCATCAACAAATGGGTGGTTTACGCTCAAGCATGGGCTTAACTGGCTCGGCCACTATCGAAGATCTGCGCACTAAAGCCGAGTTTGTTCGTATCTCTGGTGCAGGTATGAAAGAGTCACACGTGCACGACGTTCAAATTACCAAAGAAGCGCCAAACTACCGCTTGGGTTAATGACGAACCACGAATAGCTTGAAGCTTATGGGGAGCGCGATGCTCCCCATCCACTACATTAATGATTGAGATTGACCTTAAATGACTAAAGATATCCATGACCAACGTATTCTGATCTTAGATTTCGGCTCTCAGTACACACAACTGGTTGCCCGCCGTGTTCGCGAAATCGGTGTTTATTGTGAGCTGTGGAGCTGGGATGTTGAAGAAGCAGACATCCGTGAATTCAACCCAGATGGCATTATTCTTTCTGGTGGCCCTGAAAGCGTGACTGAAGCCAACTCTCCGCGTGCGCCACAATATGTGTTTGATTCTGGCGTACCTGTATTTGGTGTTTGTTATGGCATGCAAACCATGGCTGAACAGTTGGGCGGAAAAGTGGCCAGTTCTGAGGAACGTGAATTTGGTTATGCAGCTGTACAGCTAATGGGTGAATCGGCCCTGTTTAGCGACCTTGAGCTAACGCAAGACGTTTGGATGAGCCACGGTGATAAAGTGGTGCAAATTCCGGCTGATTTTGTCAAAACAGCGCAAACGGAAACTTGTCCTTATGCGGCAATGGCGAATGAAGAGAAAAAATATTATGGCGTGCAATTTCACCCAGAAGTCACGCACACCAAAAACGGTCTAAAAATGCTTGAGAATTTCGTTCTCAACGTTTGTGGTTGTGAGCGTCTATGGACGGCTGAGTCTATCATCGAAGATGCGGTTGCTCGTATTAAAGAGCAAGTCGGCGACGATGAGGTGATCCTTGGCCTATCGGGTGGTGTAGATTCGTCAGTTGTGGCGATGCTGGCTCACCGAGCGATTGGCGATAAATTAACCTGCGTATTCGTTGATAACGGCCTATTGCGTCTGAATGAAGCTCAGCAAGTAATGGATATGTTTGGCAACAAGTTTGGTTTAAACATCATTCATGTTAATGCAGAAGAGCGTTTCCTCAACGCACTGCAAGGTGAGTCTGATCCGGAAGCGAAACGCAAAATCATCGGCCATGTGTTTGTTGATATCTTCGATGAAGAATCAAAGAAATTGAAAAATGCGAAATGGCTTGCGCAAGGCACGATTTACCCAGATGTGATTGAATCGGCTGCCTCTAAAACAGGTAAAGCGCACGTTATTAAATCTCACCATAACGTTGGCGGTTTGCCTGATGATATGGAAATGGGATTGGTTGAACCACTGCGTGAGCTTTTCAAAGATGAAGTACGCAAGATTGGCCTAGAGCTTGGTCTGCCTTACAACATGCTTTACCGCCATCCGTTCCCTGGTCCAGGCCTTGGCGTACGCGTGTTGGGCGAAGTGAAGAAAGAGTACTGTGATTTGCTGCGCCGCGCCGATGCTATTTTCATTGAAGAGCTGCATGCCGCTGATCTGTATAACAAAGTGTCACAAGCTTTCACGGTTTTCTTACCTGTTCGTTCGGTAGGCGTTATGGGTGATGGGCGTAAATACGATTGGGTTGTATCGCTACGCGCAGTGGAAACCATTGACTTTATGACAGCACATTGGGCGCACCTGCCTTATGAGTTCTTGGGTAAGGTTTCTAACCGTATCATCAATGAAGTGAATGGTATTTCTCGTGTGGTTTACGATATTTCAGGTAAGCCACCAGCCACCATTGAGTGGGAATAATTCCTCTAAAAAAGCGTACTCCTTCGGTGAGTGCCCTGTTATGATTGCTGCGAAATAGTCGGGGAGCCGATGCAGATTCTGCATCGGCTGAGATCGAAATTCGAGACCCGTCGAACCTGATTCAGTTAATACTGACGTAGGGAACTATGAGCACTTTGTCACGAGCCGAATAACAACGGCTAACCTTTGTAAATTCGATTACCGAACTTTCCAAACCACGGTCAAAGTCAGTTCCTGTATGTCTTGTCATAGGAGCGACCATGGCACAACCAATACAGAAACACACACAAGAAACGACGCTATTAAACATACCTGTTGTACTCACCATCGCAGGGTCTGATAGCGGTGGAGGGGCAGGCATTCAAGCCGACATCAAAGCGATATCGGCAACTGGCAGTTTCGCGTGTTCCGTTATTACCGCCATTACTTCACAAAATACTCAAGGCGTCTCCGCCATTTTCCCCATTCCACTTGATCATATCGAAAGCCAGTTAGATGCCGTCTTTAGCGACTTGAAGATCGTGGCCGTTAAAATTGGCATGCTAGCCGATGCCAGTATCATCAAGATCGTTGCCAAAAAAATGCAGCAATACCAACCCAAGAGCCTTGTGATAGACCCCGTGATGGTGGCGACCAGTGGTGATTTATTACTTGAGCAATCGGCAATCAGTACATTAAAAGAAATGTTGATCCCTTTGGCTGACATCATTACCCCCAATTTATTTGAGGGAGCAGTACTTACTGGCAAGCCGGTTCCTCAATCTGGAGTCGAAATGAGCTGTATGGTGGCTGATTTACGAGCGTTGGGTGCAAAGGCGGTGCTGCTAAAAGGTGGGCATTTAGAACAAGATGAAAACAGCAACGATCTTTTGATCATGCAATCTTCGTCAGAATTACTCAGTGCGAAGCGTTTTCCAACTCAAAATACCCATGGGACGGGTTGCACGCTCTCTTCTGCGATCGCTTCTTATCTTGCTCAAGGAAATAACCTGCACAAATCCGTGTATTTGGCTAAGCAGTACATATCGCAAGCCATTGGCTATGCCGATGAACTGGATGTTGGCCAAGGTCGCGGCCCAGTTCATCACTTTTTTACTGGCCACGCTCATGTGCGCTAAGCCATTGCCGGTGCGATGATGCTTGAGAAATTTGAGGCATTGGTTGTTCACTTAACCTGATGAAAAATAGATTGAACTCTAAAAGCCTCAAGCTTTTTTGAGGCTTTTTCATATTTATCGACTTGCCTTCAAAGGGCGATGTCGCCGTACGATAATTGGTTTACATCATGATGAAACCACTCGCATTTTGACATTTAATTAATAAGTTTCACTGTCAACAATGGCTCGGCTATCCATACTATTTTCACCGTACCCACTAAGCAAAAAATAAGGGATTGATATGTTGAAAACAAAGCATTTAGCCGTGCTGATTAGCAGTGTCTTAGCCGCAAACAGTTACGCGTTAAATATCTTACCTGACCCTGAAAATTCCGCGGGTTATATTGTCTCTAAAGTAGAGCTGCAAGCGGCAGAAAAAGCCAAAACAGCGGATCCTATGTATGCCATCTGGTCGAAAGCACTAGAAATGCGTTCGAATGCGATTGTTGAAGCAATAGTACCGGGTTTAAGTTCTAACCCTGAAAACGTCAAGCGTGTTGAACGAGTTTTTCCACAGTACGAGTGGGATTTCTTAACTCAAATGGCGGCTCCCGAATACACCTACACACGCTTCTTACGGGCAATTGGCAAATTCCCCGCGTTTTGTGGCGAATATACGGATGGCCGAGATTCTGACGCAATTTGTAAAAAATCCATTGTGACGGCTTTTGCTCATTTCTCACAAGAAACGGGTGGTCACATTGCGAAAGACAACGTATCTGATAATCCGAATAGGCTTGAAGAATGGCAGCAAGCATTGGTTCATGTGCGTGAAATGGGTTGGTCTGAAGGGCAAAGTGGTTACACAACCGGTTGTGGCCAAAATGATTGGCAAAATGCTCGTTGGCCGTGCGCCGCTGGGCAAGGTTATTTTGGTCGTGGCGCGAAGCAGCTCTCTTACCATTTCAACTATGGCGCTTTTTCTGAAGTGATGTTTGATGGTGATGCCAAAGTACTGCTCAATAACCCCGGATTAGTAGCGGATTCTTGGTTGAATTTAGCTTCAGCGATTTGGTTTTTCTTAACACCTCAAGCACCGAAACCGGCAATGTTGCACGTAATTGACCGTACATGGACACCTTCGCAACGTGAAAGCGATGCCGGTATTGGCTATGGTTTTGGCACCACAATTAACGTTATCAATGGTGGCATTGAGTGCGGTGAGCAGAACAAAGATAAAGGTCAACCGGTTAATCGTATTCGCTACTGGGAAGGGCTAGCCGATCATTATCAAATACCGATTGAGTCTGATGAAAAGAATACCTGTTGGCAGCAAACGCCTTACGGTAGCTTAAATTTGAACGGTGCGACGGATGTGTTGTATACCAACTGGGATGGTAATTGGAAATATTACTCTGATCGCCCAGGTGGCTACTCGTTTGAATGTGAACTGGTTGGTTTCCAAACCGCGTATTCAGCCCTTGTTGCTGGTGATTACGAAAAATGTGTGACTAACTTTTATGGTTCACATTCTAGCTGGCCCCAAGTGCGTGTTGTGGATGCGATTGATCCCGGTACGCCACCAGAGCCGCCAGTCGATGGCATCGTCGGCTGGGAAGCGACAAAGGTATATAACACGGGCGATAAGGTGAGCTATAAAGGCGCTACTTATGAAGCTAAGTGGTGGTCACAAGGTAATGAACCCACTCAAGGTGATCCTTGGAAGCTTATTACAGGTGAACCAACCGCGCCCACAACACCTGACCCTGTTGAGCCACCGCCAGTCGTCACCGAGCCTGAACCGCCCGTCACGCCAGAGCCTACGCCACCAAGCAGTGATTTTTCAAGCTGGGTTGCAGGGGTTACTGTTGCAAAAAATGGCGATAAAATTACGCATAATGGAAAGTGTTTTATGGCTAAAAACAACCCCGGAGTATGGGAATCACCCACGCAAAGTAACTGGTTTTGGGATGAAATAAACTGTCAATAAAGAGTGACATTTAGCAAAAGGAGAGCAGCACGATCGAATTCGGTTGCTCTGCTCTCTTTTTGAACAATCAAGTAGTTAAATTTACAATCTTAGTTTTCGTTAACGTTCTTTCCATTTTGTGTGCTACTCCACTAAAATCCGCGCGTAATTTTTATCAACATTTTTTAAGGTACTCGCGAATGTCTACTAAATTGGCCAATCCAGCGCCGCTAGGCCTAATGGGTTTTGGCATGACGACTATCCTGCTTAATATCCATAACGCAGGCTTTTTCCCTATCGACTCTATGATTTTGGCGATGGGTATTTTCTACGGTGGTTTAAGTCAAGTCATCGTGGGTATCATGTGTTTCAAACGTGGTGACACTTTTGGTACCACAGCGTTTACCTCTTACGGTCTATTTTGGCTCACATTGGTTGGCCTGATTGTCATGCCATATATGGGACTACCAGCAAGCCCTGCTCACTTTATGGGTTGGTACTTAACGTTGTGGGGCATTTTCACTGGTTTCATGTTTATCGGTTCATTGTGCTACCCACGTGCTAAACAAGTGGTATTCGGCTCACTGACCATTCTATTTGCTTTACTAGCTGCGCGTGATTTCACTGGTAGCGAACTTATCGGCACGATTGCTGGCTTTGAAGGCATCTTCTGTGGCGCAAGTGCGATTTATTTTGCAATGGCTCAAGTTCTGAATAATGAATATGGCCGTGTTATTTTACCGATTGGTGAAAAGAAAGCGCAAAACGCTGTTGTCGAAAAGTTGACGACACAAGAAATCGCAGCCTAATACGGGTTGATGAAAAAGAAAAAGGGTTAGCGTTTGCTAACCCTTTTTACGTTTACCTTGAATGCTTTTTGCTGATGAGCTTAGCTAATCCGTTAGGATGATGGTTGTTCAACACCCACGGAGCTTTCTTCTACAGTTGGTTCTTGTCCCGTTTTGCGTTTATATTTTCCTTCCCAATATGTCGCATTCTTAATGCCGAGTTTTACTGGGTTGAAAAGATACTCATCGACACCTTGTTTTTGTTGCTCTTCATAATCTTTGAGTGCTGCAATAGCTGGTTTAGCCATAAAGAAGATGATCAAAATCCCGACTATGTTTAGCCACGCCATCAAACCCACGCCCACATCACCCATTGCCCAAGCAAGGTTCGCGGTTCTCACTGTGCCGTAGAATACCGTTGCGATGATCACTACTTTAAGAAGGAACATCAGGCCATCGACTTTAAAGGTGCGGCGAATGTAAGCAATATTCGTTTCAGCAATATAGTAGTATGCCAAAATCGTGGTAAAGGCGAAGAAGAACAGAGCAAACGCAACAAAAGGTTTACCCACGCCCGGTAGTGCGCTCTCAATCGCCATTTGGGTAAATACTGGGCCATTGGCACTAATATCCGCCGCGATGTTCTGTACTAAAAATGCACCTTCTGCGCCGCCGTGTACGTTATAAGCACCAGTGATCAGAATCATGAACGCGGTTGCGGAACAGACCAGCAAAGTATCAATGTAGATAGAAAAGGCTTGCACTAAACCTTGCTGCGCAGGGTGATCAACACTCGCGGCAGCCGCAGCGTGCGGTCCAGTACCTTGGCCTGCTTCGTTTGAGTAAACACCTCGTTTTACCCCCCAACCAATCGCAGCACCAATACCTGCCATTGGTGTGAACGCATCACCAATGATCATGGCAAAAATACGTGGTACTTCACTGATGTTAAGCAGGATGATAACAAACGCAGTAATGACATAGGCCAAAGCCATAAATGGCACCACGACCTGTGTGAAGTTAGCGATACGCTTAACACCACCAAAGATGATGAAAGCTAAAATAATTGACACTACGGTACCAGTAAAAATCTTAGCAAAAGTGAAGCTACCGATAGTGGTTTCAATGATTGGGCCAGCCCCAAAAGCCGCTTCTACGGCATTACCAATGCTGTTGGATTGCACGCCAGGTAAAAGCACACCACAGGCAAAGATGGTGGAAATGGCGAAGATCCATGCATACCATTTTTGTCCCATCGCTTTTTCGATGTAATAAGCGGGGCCACCACGGAATTCACCTTCATCTTCTTCTTTATAAATTTGTGCCAGAGTTGATTCAGCATAAGCAGTCGCGGCACCAAAAAAGGCCACTACCCACATCCAGAAAATAGCACCAGGGCCACCAAAACCAATTGCTGCGGCTACGCCTGCAATATTACCCGTACCGACGCGTCCCGAAAGTGAAACGGCCAAAGCTTGGAAAGAGGATATCCCTTTGGTTGAGCTTTTTCCGGAAAGAAGAAGTCGCCACATTTCAAAAAAGTGACGGACCTGAACGAATCGGGTCACAATTGAGTAGAATAAACCCGCACCAAGGCATAAATAAATTAGCGCCGGGCTCCAGATTATTCCATTCAGAAAATCAACAAATGACTGCATATGCATTTCCCTGTTTTAGTAGTTTTGGTGAGTGTTGTGTTTGCTTTGTGGGCAACATATTAATCTTTTTGTAACTTAGATGTTAATTTATTTGTCTGTGAATAATCGTTAGCGTGATGAGGAACACAAAATGCTAATGAAATGTTAAATAATAGGTGGGTTAATTAGAATTGGCTAAAATTTCAGCGCATATGGGTTGGTCACCCGAAAGGTTGGAAATTAAATTCTCTCGGATGAATCATTATGCATAATAACTTTCCACTAAGGTTTAGCTAATAATAAGCATTTTCTATTGTGGCTAGTTGATGAGGTAGCGAGAGAGATTCAACTCATGAATTGGCAAAGCACAAGTTTGCTCACTGACAATGTCGGCAAGAAGCTGTCCAGATCCGCAAGCCATCGTCCACCCTAAGGTTCCATGTCCGGTATTGGTGTAGAGGTTTTCAAATGGAGTGGAGCCTATAATCGGAGTCCCGTCAGGCGTCATTGGTCTAAAGCCTGTCCAGAATTCAGCTTGTGCTAAATCACCGCCTTGAGGAAAGAGATCGGTCACGACTTTTGCAATGGTTGCTTTGCGCGCATCAGGCAAGGCAGGATCAAACCCGGCTAACTCTGCCGTGCCCGCGACACGAATTCGATCCTCAAAACGAGTGATGGCCACTTTATATGTTTCGTCCATTACCGTTGAACGTGGGGAAAGTTCGGCGTCGACAATCGGCAGCGTTAGTGAGTACCCTTTCACTGGATAAACAGGAATGGAGATACCCAATGTCGCCAGTAAAGCGGTAGAGTAACTGCCGAGTGCGACGACATATTTGTCTGCTTTTAGCTCACCTTTATCGGTTTGGACAGCGGTGATCTTTTTGCCTTCAGTGGTTAATGTTTTTATTTGTGTATCAAACAGAAATTGCACCCCACGGCTTTTCGCGAGCTCTGTTAATTGTTGGCAAAACAGATAGCAGTCTCCGGTTTCATCGTCGGGGAGGTACAAACCACCTCGCAATTTATCGCGTACAAGAGCAAGCCCCGGCTCTTGCTTAATGCACCCATCGACATCAAGAAGCTGATAACGAATGCCACTTTGCTCGAGTAGTTTGATGTCCTTTTGTATCGCTTGTAGCTGTTTTTCGCTGCGAAACACTTGCAACGTTCCAAGCTGACGGCCTTGATATTGCAGGTTATGTTGCTGATTCAGGTCAGCCAAACAAACGCGGCTGTAATTGGCAATCGCCAGCATTCGGGCTTTATTGATGTTGTAACGATCCTGTTGGCAGTTCAATAACATTTTACCCATCCACGCCAACAGATGTGGGTCGATAGACGGTTTTATTTTCAACGGTGCATGCTCTTCAAACAGCCACTTTAATGCTTTTTGTGGGATGCCGGGTGCAGCCCAAGGGGAAGAGTAGCCGTAAGATATTTGCCCTGCGTTAGCAAAACTGGTCTCTTTTGCACCTTGTGATTGGCGATCCACCACCGTTACTCGGTGGCCCGCTTGTGATAAATACCATGCGCTGGTTAGCCCGATGACGCCGCTACCTAAGACGATCACGTCCATGTTGTCTCCTTAAATCACCCTAGTGTGTTCTCTGAGCACATTCAGAGTTGGTGTAAATGTTCACATAATGGCAACATCAAACATCAAACATCAAATTGAGTGGAAACACAATCACTAGCCCCTACACTTATTTTTATGTGGTGATGACAGAAGGAGGGTAAATGAAGTCAGAGACAGGTCGCTATCAGCGCTGAGAGTGTCTATGTTTCAATACTGCATAAATCATAACGATAAAAGTGATAGCGGCCATTGCCCAGATCCAATAGCGGTAAGCAGAATAAAAGTGGCTGATTTGGTGAAGATGTTCAAATGCAAAATGGGTGAGTAAACCAAAGACCGCGATCCAAACTGTGGTGGCAAGCACGTTACCCAGTAAAAATACTCTGATGGGCATTTTCGCCACTCCGCAGGCTAATGGCATGAATTGTTTCATCCCCTCAACAAAGCGACTGATGATTAAGCAAATCGGGCCGTATTTTTGAATAGCGCTTTGCAGTTTTTGAAATTTAGCCCCTGAAATATAGCCTTTTTTATCCAACCAACCCTCAAAATAATAGCCGAGCAGATAGCCGCAACTATTACCAATAAAGCAGCTTAGCCACGATACAATCATAACAAGAGAGAAATTCATTACGCCATTGGATGACAAAATGGACGCGGCAATCATGAGCGATTGGCCGGGCATCGGAATGCCAATCCCTTCGAAAAAGATGCTGATGATCAGTGCTAGGTAGCCGTACTGTTCCAATAACGGCTGCATTGAGAGGAGCAGTTGATTGATAGGTTGCAAAGCGGGTATCCACCATCGAAAGTTTGAGGTTATTTAATACGCTGGTTTTTCGTTTGAATCAACGTCATCGTGTGATAATGCCCATTTCTTGGCTCTTAAAATAGAATACGTTGTGGTTAGTACCTTCAAATTAGCTGAAAATCATCAGCAAATTTGTTGTGGTTTCTATGCTCTTTTGGCGTAGTACACTGCTTAAAAATCAAGAGGAGTTATTTTATGTTTCATGCCCATGTTTATTTTGATCTCGCAGAGCAAGCGAAAGCACAACGCGTACAACAAAAAATTGCCCAACAACGACATGATGTACAAGCCATGTTTGGCTTAGTACCAAGGCTTGTTGGCCCGCACTTAAAGCCGATGTTTGAAGTACACCTTGCTGACAATAGCCACGGATTTATTGAGTGGCTAGATGAACATCGGGAAGGTCTTAGCGTGTTGATCCATCCGGTTTCTGGAGACGATAGGTATGACCATTCTCAGGGGCAAGTTCTGTGGTTAGGAGAGACTTTAGGGGTGAACTTAGCCGTATTGCGTTAGAGGATGCCTATCAAATTAATAGCCACAGTGAATTAGTGTTTAATGCTCATCTTGTCTAGTCTGTACAGAACGCAGCAGAAACAATAATCGTGGCAAGGTTTTGAAGAAAAAGGTTTTTCGAACAAGTCGTGACCGCAGGCTCATCACCTCTCGTTGTTATTGTATATACATGATGTTGTTCTAAGTTTTGTTGCATTTGAATTTAATACAGTGAATGTTCAGCCAATATCGACCGTGCTGAGTGTTTTTAGAATAAATCAAGCACACTTAAATAGCCGCAGTAATGCGAAGCAAGGAGAACGCAATGGAGAATAAAGGTATGAATTCGGGCGGTAAATGCCCTGTCATGCACGGCGGAGTAACCTCTGCTGAACTATCGAACATGGATTGGTGGCCAAAAGCACTGAATCTTGACATTCTTCACCAGCACGACGTGAAAACCAACCCAATGGGGGCGGATTTTAATTACCGCGATGCGCTAAAAACATTGGATGTTGATGCTTTGAAAAAAGATCTCAAAGCACTAATGACCGATAGCCAAGAGTGGTGGCCTGCCGACTGGGGGCATTACGGCGGTTTGATGATCCGCATGGCATGGCACTCCGCGGGTACTTACCGAATTGCAGATGGTCGCGGTGGTGCGGGCTCTGGCAACCAGCGTTTTGCTCCGCTTAACTCGTGGCCTGATAATGCCAACTTAGATAAAGCTCGTCGCTTATTGTGGCCAATCAAACAAAAATACGGCAACAAAATCAGTTGGGCAGATCTGATGATCTTGGCGGGTAATATGGCTTATGAATCCATGGGGTTTAAAACCTTTGGTTTCGCTTTTGGTCGTGAAGATATTTGGCACCCAGAAAAAGACACTTATTGGGGCTCAGAAAAAGAGTGGCTAGCGCCAAGTGGCGGAGAAAATAGCCGCTATTCCGGTCAGCGCGATCTAGAAAACCCGCTTGCTGCCGTGATGATGGGCCTGATTTATGTAAACCCTGAAGGCGTTGACGGTAATCCAGACCCGCTGAAAACCGCACATGACATGCGCGTCACTTTTGAGCGCATGGCAATGAATGATGAAGAAACCGTGGCGCTGACAGCGGGTGGCCATACGGTGGGTAAAGCGCATGGTAATGGTAGCGCTGCGAACTTAGGGCCAGATCCTGAAGGGGCGGACTTGCACGAACAAGGCTTGGGTTGGAATAACCACACCAGCCGCGGCATTGGCCGTAATACCGTCACCAGTGGTATTGAAGGTGCATGGACTACGCACCCAACCCAGTGGGATAACGGCTTCTTCCACCTGTTATTTACTTATGAATGGCAACTAACGAAGAGCCCTGCTGGCGCGTGGCAGTGGGAGCCAATCAACATCAAAGAGGAAGATAAACCGGTTGATGTGGAAGACCCAAGCATTCGTTATAACCCTATGATGACCGATGCCGATATGGCGCTGAAGATGGATCCTGAATATCGCAAGATCTCAGAGCGCTTCTACAAAGACCCAGCGTATTTCTCTGAAGTGTTTGCTCGTGCTTGGTTTAAGCTTACTCACCGTGATATGGGGCCTAAAGCGCGTTACTTTGGCCCTGATGTTCCGGCAGAAGATCTCATTTGGCAAGATCCCATCCCCGCAGGTCGTAAAGATTATGATGTGGATGCAGTAAAAGCAAAAATAGCGGCCAGCGGCTTAAGCATCAGTGAGATGGTCAGCACCGCATGGGATAGTGCTCGTACTTTCCGTGGTTCCGATAAACGTGGTGGCGCTAACGGTGCGCGCATTCGCTTGGCTCCTCAAAAAGATTGGCAAGGTAATGAGCCAGAAAAACTCAGCAAAGTGTTGGCTGTTCTGGAGAAAATTGCTGCTGATGCGGGTATTAGCATCGCCGATACCATTGTTTTAGCGGGTAACGTCGGTGTTGAACAAGCGGCCAAAGCGGCAGGCGTTAATATTACTGTGCCTTTTACTACCGGACGTGGTGATGCAACGCTTGAACAAACGGATGTGGAATCGTTTGATGTGCTTGAGCCATTGGCGGATGGTTTCCGTAACTGGCAAAAGAAACATTACGTGGTTAACCCAGAAGAGATGCTGCTAGATAAAGCGCAACTATTGCGCCTGACCGCCCCAGAAATGACCGTATTGATTGGTGGATTGCGAGTGCTCGGTACAAACTATGGCGGCAGTCAACATGGTGTATTGACAGACCGTGTTGGGGCGTTGACTAACGATTTCTTCGTTAACCTCACCGACATGAATTACACTTGGAAGCCAACAGGCCGTAACTCTTACGATATGGTTGAGCGTAAGAGCGGTAAAACAAAATGGACAGCGACTCGTGTTGATTTGGTGTTTGGCTCAAACTCCATTTTGCGCTCATACGCTGAAATTTACGCGCAGGACGATAACAAAGAGAAGTTCGTCAAAGACTTTGTCGCTGCTTGGACCAAAGTCATGAACGCCGATCGCTTCGACGTGTTGTAAACCTCTTCACTCAGTAATCTTGATATTAAGGCCCTCTTAGCGAGGGCCTTGTCGTGCCTCGGTTTTCTCTAAATGGCTTTTTCTAAAAGACTTGTCTCTAAAAACAGACGGAACCTAAAAACAGATGGTATCTAAAAAATAGAGGGCATCTAGGAAGCATCACACAGCGATATATTTTATTGTAATTCCAAGTGCGCCAGTGTTTTGAAGTGCTTGAAGGTTTCGCATTGCGACAGACTTTTGCCTAATTTTTTATTAATCAGCACTTGGAAAAGATCATATAGCCCCATCGCCTCTTCATAGTCACATTTACTTAAGGCGAGGAAAAAGATCAGATAGGCTTTTTCACCATTGCCCCATTCAATTCCACGCGGTGCAGCGACGGTGTAAACCATCGAACGTTTAGCAAAGAGTTCAATTGAGTGAGGTAGAGCAATGTATTCGCCCATCATGGTTGAAACCAAACTCTCTCGCTCTTGCAGTGAAGCTCGGTATCCTTCCTCTACCAACTCCGTTGATTCAAGATGTGAGCAAACCTGCTCAAAGAGGTGTGATTGCTCAATGACGTCATCAAGGTAGAGAAATTGAGCCTTGGAAAAATACTTATCCAAAAGATAAGAGTGCGTGCGATCAACCAACACTTGTTTGCCCAGTTCTTCCAATTGATGTTGGGTAGGGAAGGGGTCAACCACAAAGCTCTGAATCTCTCTATTGGCTAAGGGCATGGTGGTAATAATGAGGTCCGCTTGCGTGGCATCAGCGGTGATCAACTGTTCAGGGGAATAAACCGTTTTCATATCCAATTGCGGATACTGGCGGCGGATGATCGCTTCTAGCCCAAGTGTTGCGGCATTACCGGCGTCGCAATACAGGAGCGCTTTGGGTGTACGGTGACCTAAATGGTAATTACGTTCAAGCCCCACACCAATGTGAATCACAAGATAGCCTATTTCGTGCTGTGTCATGCAGTAACCCGTCTCTCTGATCCAGTCTGCGATGGCCGATAAGGTAATACTGTAAGCGAGTGGGTAGTGCTGTTTGATATGCTCGGCCAATGGGTTAATTGTGGCGACATGATGTTTGACTCGAATGATCATATGGCAGACGTGGTTGTGAAGATCGCGGCGTAATAGCGCATCGTCACGCACATCGTAAGGGTAATTTTGATAGATATAATCAAAGATGTGAGTGACTAGAGCATCGGCTTCATGCTGTACACCTTGGCTAAGGAGGGCTTGATTCGTCGCAATTCTCGCTTGAATGTGAATCGCCAAGGCGGCAATTTCATGGTTATTGGCGGGTAACAGCATCGGTAGCGCAGAAAATAACGCTTTGGCAATTGGTAGCGTCGTTACATGAACATCGTTTTTAGAAAATTCGGTAAGCTCTTTGCCACACGCGAGCCTGTGCAGTGTGACGGCAGCATAAAGGGTTAACCAACGCAGCCCAATATCATTGATATAGAGTGTATGGTTGGTCAACACTTCACGAAAGCGCGCTGCAAAAATTTGCTGAGATTTTTCAGGGAAAATCGTACTAATAAAGCCCAGAGCTTGTTTTGTCTCTTTTTGTTCGATGTAGATAAGTTGTGTTAAACGGGAGCGAATCGCCATTTCTGGGCCTTGGATCAGCATGCCCAAACGAGGTTTACTTTCAATCGATAAACCAAACGTGGCCAGTTGGCTGCGTACATCAACCATATCATTTTGAATAACAGTGCGGCTTAGATTCCATGTCTCGGCCAATTCGTCAATTTTTACGCCTTGTTCTGCCGTTAATAGCAGTACTTGAATCTGGATGATGCGCTCTTTACTGGTCCTTGGAATCGTTTCTGCATTTTGCACCCTCGACAAAAAATGCTCGAAAGTTGATGGGTTGTAAATATTGAGTTGGTAACCGGAACCGCGCTGGTGGAGAAGATGTGCGCCATGATTGACCATCACATTATTGAGCAGCGCGACATCGGTGCGTATGGTGCGTGTCGAAACATTAAGCCGTTGCGCAAGTTCGTCCTGAGTCAAAGGCGAGGCGGATACAGCATCCAACAGATGAATTAGGCGAGGGTGCGGTAGCTTGTACATCATCGATTCCCATTCCAGCATGAACAGCGCTATCTAAAAGGTAAAATGCACTAAAGGCAATAGATAGCCAACGCTTTGTTATGCCGGAGCACATGCTCCGGCGTCGGTGTTATAAATGTGCCAGTTGTTTTTGAGTCATGGCCAGCAGGGTTTTCACATCCTCGGGGCGAGTCTGTCCGGTTTTCTCATCGATGATTGAGCTATAGATGTGTGGAATGACTTTTTCGACACCCGCATCGAGAGCGATGCGTAAGATCTCTTCAAAGTTGTCCAAATCAATACCACCAGTAGGCTCTAACCAAAAGTGGTGACGAGCACAGGCGTTGGCAACTTCTTGGTACTCAGCTTTGCATTTTAGCCCCTGCATTGGGAAGAATTTGACCGAGCTGCAGCCCATATCTTGCAACATGGCAATCGCCGTATCAATGGGAACAACCGCTTCTTCCATACCTGAACTTTTCGGGCCAGTTGAGATTTTAACCAAGCCAACAGTGCCTGATGGTGAAATCAAACCATTCACGATGGTGTGATTTTGACCTAGAGCTTGACGCGTAGCCCCGACACCAGTAAAGACTTGATTGACATGCTGAGGTTGTAGTATTCCGGCTAAAGCCGTCACCATATCCGATTGTTTCGGATCCCCTGCGCCAAGGCCAATCGATAAAGCATTCTCGATTTTTTCAGCGCACGCTTTCATATCAGTCGCAGCACTTGCGGTATCTGGGTAATCTTTCGAGAGCATACCGACCAACACATGGCCTTCTGCGGCTTGGTAGACTTCAATCGCATTATGATGAGAGCCCGCCAGCACATTGATACATACACGGTCAGCGTAAAAATTAGGGCTTAAAGACATTCTAATGACTCCTGATTCAGTTGGTTCATGGCGCTAAGAATAAGTTCAAGTTGATGAGATGAAACACTGCGGACATCAAATTCCACCGAACCTTCATTGGATTTGTAAGCGCGGCAGTAAATCGCTGGGTTACCATTTTGGAGGCGTGTGACGGCTTCATTAGCGCTGATACCAAATTGTTTGGCATCAAAACTCACTTCTGTACGTGCGATATCTCGGCCTGCACTGTCCCAAACCACGCGCGCGCTTATCCCTTCAATACGGTTTAACCCCTCGATAAATGGCGTCATTTTATCCACCATTTGTTGGCCAGTTTCTTGTTGGCGGCTTAAGTACAACTCAATGGCATGCGTTAGGCCTAAAATGCCTTCTTTACCGACTTTCATGGCACGGCCAATCCCTGCAGATTGCTGCTTAACCCATTCCACATATTGATGTTTCCCAATCACTAAACCGCTGGTTGGGCCTTCAATCGCTTTCGCACCACTGTAGATAACTAGATCAGCCCCTTGCTGATAATAGAGTTGTAGATCCTCTTCTGCTGCTGCATCAACAATCAGCGGAAGCTGGTGGTCTTGAGCCACTTTGGCCGCTTGTGGCACGGTTAACATGCTTTTTTGCACACAATGGTGCGATTTAATGTAGAGAATGGCGGCGGTATTGGGGGTGATTGCCGCGGCTAATTGTTCTGCGCTGCATTCATTAGCCCAACCGGCCTCAATCAGGTTACCGCCGCCAAGATTTACCATGCTGCCAACCGGGGCACCATAATTGACGTTATGCCCTTTGGGGATCACAATATCCGTTGCGATCGAGTGCGTTTTTGCATGCAGATGCTCAAGCAGATAAGGGTTACCACGCACAATGACTGCCGCGACACTCTGTGCAATTCCCGCTGAAGCGCATGAGACGACGACTGCATTTTCAACTTGCAGCAAACGAGCAATATATTGGCCAGTTTTGTTCACCAAATCGCTCATTTCAAAGTAGTTGTTCATCCCAAAACAGACAGTCTGTTCCACTTCGGGTTGCGGAGTAGAAACACCAAGAGCTGTCATACGGCCCGATGCGTTGATCACTTGTTTCAAGTGATATTTTTCAAGAATGGAAGACATAATGCTGTTGTCCTTGTTCAGTCAATACAAGCTTGCCGTCAATAATGGCAGCAAGAGGCGTAAATCTCTGTTGTCCAGTTCGATGCTGGTGATGAGTATCGGTGTAGTTAACCGACGCTTTATTGATGGTGTAGAGCGTTAAATCGGCATCATAGCCTGCAATTAAGTGCCCCTTTTTCGCTAGGCGAAGTGCTTGCGCTGCTTGACTCGTCACGCGCTCAATGATCTGCTCATGGGATAATCCGAGTGTAAAAAACATCGACATCAGGTGTGCAAGACCGTAAACAGGGCCATTGAGCCGGTTCTTACAGTAAATGTCAGAACTGATCGTATCGGGCAAAATCCCTTGTGCGATGGCCTGCTCAGCCACCTCAAAACTGAAACTGGCACTGCCGTGGCCGATATCAAGTTTCAGGCCTCGAGCTCTGGCCTGCTGAACGCTGCTTTTTATTTCCCCATGACAATCAAGAATGCGGTTAGGCTTGCCATTAAAGCAGTGAGTGAGAATATCGCCTTTGCCCAGCAGAGCGACAATCTCATCCAAATCTGGCGGCGCATTACCGACGTGCACCATCAATGGAGCGCAGCCGCATTGCTGTTGTAATGCTTTGGCTGCATGAAGTGGCATTAAGCCATTGTGGCCGACAACACTACCGCTCATGCGTGCTTTTAAGCCGACAATAAATTCGGGATGACGAAGCAGTGCTTGCTTTGCGCTATCCAGATCAATGTCGTTAGCATCGGCCAGTTCATTTTGGCGCAACAAGCCAATTTTCGAGATGTTAAGTAGTGCGTGCACATGGGTTGTGCATTGCGCTGCAAGCTGCGCAAAATCATCCACATCGTTTGCGCCTGTGCTGCCCGCATCAATGACAGTCGTCACGCCACCGGACACCCCAACGTTATCGGGGTGGTCGTTATAAATAGGCGAGTTCGGATAGCAGTGAGTGTGGCCGTCAATCCAACCGGCACTGACAAAAACGTCATGATCTAAATCGACGGTCTGTTTTGCCAATGAACCAGCAAGATCGCCCACCGCCGCTATTTTGTTGCCCTGAAGGGCGATATCGATACTACACCCACCCGCTTGTTGGGCATTTTTGATCAGGATGTCATACATAATTTGCATCTCACGCTCTTCGCTCATCGGCGCGAAGAGCGATTCTCAGTAGAATTTAAACCCCAGCTTGTTTTACAGTGCGATAGGAAAAAGAGCTCCTAACGCCATCGCTCCGAGAATGGCACCACCCGTAATCGGTTTACCCCACACATAGAAAATCAATGCGCCACCTAGAGAGCCGATCCCAATTGGGATAGAAGCGGCCATCGCAGATAAAATGATCAATGGTCCAAGAAAACGGCCGGAGCTATTGCCTGCTCCCATCATCACATCAGCCCCGTAGGTTGAATCGCTTTGGTTGATGGTAAATTTACGTGCCAGCACAATTAAGCCACCAATCGCCAAACCAGCGAGCATGCCTGTGATTAACGAAGCGGTGAAATTTTCAAGAGGATAAACAATGCCAGCACCCAGTAGTAAAGCTGGAATTCCTAAACCCACACCGGTTTGCACTGCGCCACCGATATCCAAAATGCCCACGAGCGAACCTTCAATGATGCGAGCAAACAAAAAGCTTGCACCAAAAGCGGCCACCGCACCGTACGCGCCTGTATCCATCCCTGCTCGCAGCATGGAAACAAACGCCACTTCGTTAAAAGCACCGACACCGTATAAGTAGTACATGTGCGTTCCGGCAAAAACCCCGGCTGAAAGCAAGCCCACAAAGATCGGGAAAGACCAGTCGGCATACCAAAAGTTGTGTTTCATTTTTTCGTCCATGGTCAACTCCTTATTTGCCACTGATCATGAGATGGATATTTTCAAGCCACAAAGGAACTTGCATATGGAAAGCTTCGATAAATTTCATGTCGAACCCGCGGAAGAAAGCACTTAACGCAAACAGCGCAATAATCGCCGTCATCATGATCTGAGTTACTCTGTTCCAACCACTCTCTTCAACACCTTTACCAATCAAAATACCCAGCACCAAACCAGGAACGGCGTTGCCCATAATCATCTGAGCTAAACCACCAAAGATAGTGGCCCAAAAGCCCGATTTCTTACCCGCTTCAATTGCCGCTAGCCAGAAAATAACCGGCATGACGGTATTCACCAGTAAGTTTGCCGCTGGTACTAATACCTTTACTGCCGTGACTTGCAGCGCCGCAGGAACGGCCGCCGCCGTTGAGTTAAGAAACGCAACCACAATCGCACCGATGATGGCGCAAGCAATGCCCATTCGTTTTGGATCATGCAAGGTAGTGGCAAGGTCGCGGTTTTTTATCATCAGCGCCGCCGCACCCCAGTTCGGGATGATGCGGTGGTCAACATCTTGAGTGAATGCCCCTGCCGCAACCGTTGAGGCCCAAGCATTAAAGAAGAATCCAAGCCCAAAAGAGAAGTGAGAGGCAGGGTCGCCTTCACACGAGTTCAACTCTCCCAGAGTACGAAATGCACCCATACCTTGGATAGTTGGAGCATGGAACATCCTTGCCGCGCCTACTCCAACGCCGATACCGACTAAGCCACCAATGATGATGGACTTAAAGAGAATGATAAGAAACATGTCAGGGATCCTTATAGTGACCTGTTAACGTTTGAAATCGACCTGTTCCACATCGATGTGGGTCAGGCTGACCGTAACCTCTAGCTTGACGCTGTATTGGCGTCGATCTCTTGCAAGAAAGAAGAAAAGGAATTTCTCTCGCGTTACTTTCTCTTCTGCTTGCAAAACGTTGACGTCTAACGGCTCAATCCGGAGGAGAACTTTTGCGTTATTCTTAAGCAACGTGGGTTGTACTTGGCTTAAAGCCGCGGCAAAAGCCTGCTGCTTTGTTTCGCCCTTGCCACTCACGGTTACCTTAGTGGTTAACTGTTCTTTCATGCTTTGACGCCATGCTTAGCCACAAACGCCTTCACCAGTTTTTCGCCCAGCTCTTCTTTATCCATAAAGCCGAAACCCAAAACCACACAGCCTTCATTGATCGCGGTTATTCCTTCCTCAACAGAGCGCATTCCATAACGGCATTGATAGCCATATTTTGTTTGCGCTGTGATAGCACCTGCGCCGCCGCTGCCGCAAAAAGAAATCCCTAAATCGGCTTGCTGCTGATGCATGACATCACCTAACTTCATGTCTGCGGCCATGCCGGGAATAACGGTCACTTCAGCGCCTGCCGCTTGAGCACCAGATCCTACTTTCTGACCTTTGCCCATGCGATCACCAATAACGACTTTGATTACTGACATGTTGTTTCTCCTGCTGTTGGGTTTAATTCATTTTCTTTAGCTACTTCAAAATGGACCGAAAGCAGATGCGCTTCTTCATAAGCGAGGTTCTCCATCCAACGACACACTTGCTCGGCCAAGGTGAAACAAATGGGAGAGATTTCATCAAACATCTCCATATCGAGTTCAGGCAACGATTCACCGCTAAATGAGCGCCAAACCATCGCTTTGATGTGTGTTTCGAGCATTTTTTTCTGTAGCGAATCGGGGTAGATAGCGTGTGAATTAAGCAAGGCAATGGCTCGTTCGGTGAGCGACAAGCCAAGCTCTATAATCTGTGCATCATCCATGCTAATGGGTTGAGAGTTTTGCACCGTGGGATTCTCCAAATGTTTAGCTTGGAGAAGAAAATAGCGTAAAAGGGAGCAAGGGTGGATAAGCCCTATTTCCACTTCCAAATGGAAATAAACCGTGGCCAGTAACATTCGCGCGGTTTTATGTGATGTGTGAATAAGATTTATGGGAATAAATGCGCTGAAAAGGTGATTTGAATCGCTATTTCAAGCGCAAATTTATCGTCTCTTTATTTGCTGCCTGTCACAAAACAACTGGTGGTTATTTTGGTTTTATGTTTATTTTCCCAATCGAGCGTCAGAAAGCACGCAATATTAACGGAGGGTGGCTTTGAGCCGAGCAAAAGTACGCATGCTGTCGGTTGCGAGCATGGGAGCGTAGTCAGCGTTTTGTGCCTCAAGCTGATAATGGTTTAGTCCTATTTTGCGTACTACGCGTAGCAAGTAGTGGTTATCACCCGTTTCATCTTGAGTTTCAATCGCCATGACCAGATTAGAAATTGAACCTGCGCTCTTTGGTGTGACCCATTCAAGTAGTAGTAAATCACCATCTTGAATCGGGTTTTTACCCCCATTCATTGAGTTACCTGAAGCGGGGGCAATGAAATGTCTTGTTGGATCAAGCTTACCGTAACCAGCGGCGACTAAATATTGATCTTGAGTATCATGAGTACCTTGCTTGAAATGACCGCAAGCAATTTTTAGATCGGGGTAGAGAGGCAAATAGGTACCTTTTTCGCCTGCTTGGTTTGGCAACGGAAGGATCTTGGCCGAAGTTTGGATTGGCTTCGAGTTTGAGTGTGCTTCTTGCTTACTGACTCGCTGTATGTATTCGGCAAAGCGCAAATCGACAAGTTCTTGAATAAAATCATGAAGCTGTGGCAAATCGGCATTGTCTACAGCAAAAGTGGGTACAAAGCGATGATTATCCACCTTAAACCATGCATGGCCAGAAGAGTCTGGGCTTGTAAACGCTTTGACTGGGTTTCGATTCCAGTAATTTAGCCATTCGGATCCTGTGGCGCTAAATTGCTTGGCTTGTTCGGTGAGATCTCGTCGCATCAAATCAGGTCTACGTGATAACACTTTATGACTTTGAATCGCTAGCTCATTCAATGTTGGGGCTTTCTCAAACCATCAAGCTCTAATAGTGCTTCAAGTAAAACGGCTTTAAAGCATTTGCTCATCGCTGTGATTTCGACTGCTTTGAGCAAAAACTCGTCATATTTCGTCAGTCGTTGAGTCAGTGCTAAGTCACTTTCTTGGTCTGCCACGAACCTAAACCAACTTTTCATCGAGCGGCGTACTTTACTGAGATCATAGCCATGGTGGAAAAATTCGGCGGCACTTGGTCGGTGTGCGAGTTGATGTTTGAGATCTTGGTAATCTTCAGCCGCAGTTGAACGTATCTGTTTTGCTAAGGTTTGCCAAAATTGCAGCAGTTGTGGATCAAAGTTGACATAGCAACCGGCCGCTAACGAAGTGGTTTGGTTGGTCGCTTTGACTATTTCTTTCAGTGAACCCACATTGAGTAGGGTTGCGGGCCGATTTAAAAATGAAGAGTGATTACCGATAAAATCTAACACCATTAATTGCTGTTTACCTGTACTCGGAGATTGGCGCAAACCGCGGCCTAATTGCTGTAAAAAGAGTATTTTTGATTCGGTGGGGCGAATCATCAAAATGGTATCAATCGCTGGTAGATCGGTTCCTTCATTGAACAGGTCGACAGAAAAAAGAATGTCGATACTTCCTTCATTCAACTGTTTTAAGGCGTCGTTTCGACGTATTTGAGAGTCACTATAGACGGCGATAGCGCGAACGCCTTGTTTGGAAAAGTATTTCGCCATGTAATCAGCATGACGTTTAGAAATACAGAAAGCTAATGTACGCTGTTGTTTTCTGTCAAACCAATGTTGATAAATATGTTCGGCACGCTGCTTGGTTGCAAATGCACTGTCCAAAGCTGTAGGGTCAAATTTGCCATTGCGCCAAGGGATTTCTTGATAATCGACGAATTGATCGTAAATACCGTAGTAATGAAATGGCACTAAAATTTTCTCATCAATGCCATGCACCAAGTTACGCTCAAACACTAAATTGTTGTCGCAAAGCGATAATATATCGGCTTGATCAGAGCGCTCGGGTGTTGCGGTTAAGCCTAAAAGAAACGCTGGTTGAAAATAAGCGAGTAAATCTCGGTAACTACGCGCACTCGCGTGATGAAATTCATCGACAACAATATAGTCAAAATCATCGGCTTTGAAGCGCGCTAACTGCGCTTTTTTACCTAAGGTGGCGACTGAAGCAAAAAGATAATCAGCTTCCTCTGTTTTTTCAGCTCCGTTGTATAAGCCAGTTTTAGCGTTAGGTATTAATTTACTAAATGTGCTTTCAGCTTGAGTCAGAATTTCTTCTCGATGGGCAACAAACAAGACGCGTTTTGCTTGCATCTGTTGAGCATCAAAAGCGGCTAACCATGTTTTTCCCATTCCAGTCGCTAAGACAACCAAGCCACGTACATAGCCTTGCTCACGGCTCTGGTTTAGCGCTGATAAAGCCAACACTTGCATTGAGTTTGGGGTAGGTATCTCCGGTGCTTCATCGGCTCCATCCAACAGTGTTAATGAACGTTGCATTGACAGTTTTTTGTAGCGCAGTAAGTAGTCGTCTATCCAGTGATGGGAGAGAGTCATACTCTGTTCATGAGAAAAAATAGCTGAAAACTGCTCACGAATATATTCAAATTCTTGCGCTGCGGGTGAAGTGGCTGGTTGCTCAAAATCGTGGCGTAAAGCCCACTCATAGCTTTGTAGTAATGCTGTTTTACTGATGTTATTTGAACCGACCCAAGCACCCCCTTCACTGATGATCCCTTGTTCTGTTTTAACAAAAATGTAGGATTTCATATGAAAGCTATGTTGACTTTCACAAGTAAAAATACGGCATTGCGCTCCACGTTCCGCCAATATCATAAGGCGTCGTAATGCTACTGGGTGGGTTATTGCTAGATAGTCCGAAGTCAGTAATTTGAGTGAGGCTCCACTTTTTAGAGCGTCAAGAATAGGGTCAAATAGTAAATCCAATCCGGAAGGTTGAACGAAAGAAACCGAGATCTCTATTTCACTAGCGTGGTTAATGGCTTGGATTAACTTAGGAAGTAGCGGGTCTTGTTTCCCTCCCGCACTTAGTTTTGGACCGCTATATAAAGTGGCTAGACCCTTGTTTCTATGAGCGCTCATCGCTCTTCACTTTTTATCAAAATGGCATTTAACCATTGTTCATTTTGGCGATCCGCTCTTAAATCATTGGTTATCCAGATTTTTGCCACATTCAATGGGGCATGAGCGATCCATTGTGCTAAACGTTGTTCATCACCGTTGGTAAATCGACGGCCATCACGTTCCACTTCCCCTGTTCCATATTTAAAAGAACAATATAGAGGGGCAAATGGTTTTAGCTGAGAAGCTAAATGAGTAAAGGTATCTGGAAGATCCAACTCACCAACATGCAGTAACGATGCGCAAGCCCAAATACCATCAAAAGATTGATCACTTTGAAAATCAGCAAAGGTTGAAACGATGACCGGAATTTGAAGCAGTTGAGATGCTAAGCTTGCTAATTCTTCACTGGCGTCAAATGCCACCACTTTATAACCCTGCTCAATGAAACTTTTTGCATCTCTGCCAGAACCACAACCAGCATCAAGGATGATGCCCCCTTTTGGAATATGGGGCGTAAAGTGTTCCATCAGCGAATGGGTATCTACTTCTTTGGTTGATGCAAAAAACAGTTGGGCATTTTGGTTGTAGAACTCGATAGACATAATCGCTCCTCAAAGTGAACGCTATTCTAACTATCTAATACCAAAGGCTCAATTGATTGCAATACAAGTGTGATCAACTGAGTTGTTTTAAGTTTTTCGTGCGCAGACAGCTAGCCTAAAGTCGCCATAGAACTCAAGTGATGTTCTATTCAATAAGAATGACTAATTAACCATTAATATTATTAATTTCACTTATTCCACAGAGGGCTTTACTCTGCACTTCGGCTTCAATTTGAATGAGAAAGAAAATATGACAGCGATTACTGATTTAGAAGTTTTACTGCAATCCATGTCACCCGAGTTGGTGGGCGGAAGTTATGTGTTTTGTACTGTGCAAGGGGCATTAGCCGATTATTTGCATTTAGAACCCGTGGCGACATTTCAAGAGCGTGAAGGGCTGACCTTGGTCGTTGAGCAGCAAAAGGCCATTGCGGCGCAGCTCGATTTTGAATCGGTATTCAGCTTAATTACGCTGACGGTTCATTCAAGTTTAGAGGCGGTGGGTTTAACGGCCGCTTTTGCAACTAAGCTAGCTTCGTATGGCATCAGCGCTAATGTGATGGCGGGCTATTATCATGACCATATTTTTGTGCAACAAGAGAAGGCAGAAAAGGCGATGGCAGCACTCAAAGAGTTCGCACAATAACGATTTCCTTGCTACCTGCAACTCCAAGTTGTTTGGTTATAAATATTCAAAATAGCATAGTTTGATGCAACCAATCGGTTAAGTGTAGAGGATAAGTGTATGAGTAATATGGTAATGAAAGTGAAGACGGCATCTGGTCGGCAAGTGACCTATCACCGGAATTTAACGGCGCTGCGCCAGTCGTTTGACCAAGCTGGGATTCGTTACCAGTTGATTGAGACGAAAGTGGTTGCGGTTCGTTCTCCTCGCTGAATGAGTTAGCGTACGTCAGTTAATTTTCATTCAGGGATGATTGAATGTGTCAAAAGGGGAGTGGTGATGCGTTTGTTGAGTTTGCAGTTTTGTTTCCAAAATTGAGAAACATATTTTCGAGAATAAGCGTGTATTGATAAGAGTCTTTTCTAGGATTTATACCGAATGCCGTGATATTATCCTGCGCCCAACGGCTAGGTGGTGGGTTTATAAACCACTACTGGCCTTATTAGTAGCAGATAGTTTCATTGTTGTGGATGATGATTCTATGTAAAAAGAGACCATATTTTGCTTGATATATTACGCGAAGTATTAGGATGGACATCTGTCGCATTCTATATATCACTCACTATTTTTAATTCGATGAAGTTTACTCGCTATGCTGCATTTGCTTCGGCTGCGAATGACATTGCTTGGTCAATTTTGATGGGCTGGTGGCCTAAAGTCATCCTTAACCTGTCGGTTGGTGCCATTAACGCATATCGATATGTGAAAGATTTTACTAACACCAGCAAAATGGTGATCAATTCTGCTGCGGCTTTGATGGCGAGCGGTATTCTTTATATTGCTTATGTGGCCGTAAGCAGCTTTATCAATAACCCCACACTTGCCGAAGCCTTGCAGTTTGGCGATCTCGCGTTAATTTTGTTGGCACTGTATATGACTGACCTGAAAAGGTTCCGTTTGCTCATGTTCTTATCGGGGTTTGTTGGTATGGCTGCCTATTTCGGTAACCCACAAATGATGATTATCAAAGCGTTGGTTATTGGCATTATGGCTTACAAGCTTTTCCGCGCCGATAAACTCACTACAGCCGCTACCCATCAGCAACAAACGAATGCATAACTGCGGGTGTGTAAACTGACCTCCGCATTTGTACAAGAGAAACATCAGGGTGGCGTCCTAAGTTGAGATTGGCGCGCTTTCTATTTATTGAGCGATAGTCATTGAGTTGCCATTGTTTAGAGCCACCTGGCAAAATCATCAATTTCCTACTTCAAAAGGAACTGAACCCGCGTCCATGTATTCCTAAATCATTTAAAAATGCTAGCTTGTTATAGCAACTTAATCTAAATCAAGAGCGCTGATACTGAAGCGATTTTAACGCATCGGGAGAAGAGGGGAGCCGTCCGACTTTTAAGCCAAATGGTTTGAGTTGCCAATAGGCGACATCGTGCCAAACTTGAGCAAAACATAGTCTTGTTCATCTGAACTAAGGTCTTCAATATCTAGGTATTTAATCCAGTACCGTCTACTAGCGCCGCTAGGCATAATATCGTCTAGAAACTTTAACCATCCAGGTTTACCCATGTCATTAAAAAAGAATGAGACAGGGTGGTTGAGTGAAACAGCGTGAAAGTCATCTTTATATCGTGATGTTCTAGCGCATAGTCGCTGAGGTAGTTGAGTTCAGTTACTCGGAAATTATGTTGGCTACTTTTAGGGAACGAGATAATACCAATATCTATCCATTCACCTTTGATAAAAGCTTGTACGGTTAGTTCTTCCATCGACAACACCCTACTTATCAATGAGTAAAGTTTTACTCTTAAAGTCATTTTCTTTTAAGTTGTGAGTAAATTGTTACTCGTAATCTGTAAGTCAAAAGTTTTGATGAGCAGAGTGGATGATTTCAGCGATGAAAGCTGCGATAGGAAGTAGGGCGTTAATAGTTTGTACAGTGATGCAAGTTGTTCGTAATAAATAACAGTTACCTTGAATGAACAAAGTGGTTGAGGTGAGCTGTGGCAGTGTTACGAGGAATGTTACGAAGTGACAGAGATTAAGTGAATCTCGATGAGACTCCCTGAACCACTTAAAGCTAGATATTACAAGGGTTTAGAAAAGAAAACGGGACGTCCTGAGACGTCCCGTTACTAGTGATTGGTGGGCTGGCGTAAGTTGATTTTAATGCTTAAGTTATTGTTTCTATTTTAATTGTGTTGATTTGATTTTTAATGGTGTACCTTTTAGTGTACCCATAAATTGTTGCTACTTACCCAATGGCACTTCTATCTAATTTATCTTTTAAGTTTTTATCCATCCTTATGGGCCCTGATAAAGCAGTAGCGTAAATGACTTAAAGCCAATTTGCACCTAATCAAAAACTATTCAGACATATGTCATCTTCTTGCAACTAACCAACCTGGGAGGTGTGAATATGCCAGAGAACAACATTCGTTTGATCCGCTTTCGAGAAGTGCTAACTATGACTGGTTTGTCTCGCTCTAGTTTGTACCGCTTTATTGAAGAAAACCAGTTCCCGACCCAAGTTCAATTGGGTGGTCGTGCTGTAGCTTGGGTAGAAGGCGAGGTGCAGGAGTGGATTGCTCAACGGATCTCTAATCATCGAGTGAACTAATAAAATCTATTTTTATAATCCTTAAGCCTGCTTTCATTAATGAAGGCAGGCTTAACAATGGGGGAATTATAATCCCTTGGATTAATATTTAGATTTATTTATTTGTTCAATAGCGACTCAATGAGTTGGCTTTTTGTTAATTTTGAATCAGCGCATAACTTATTAATCTTTTTCTCTATTTCTTTATCTACTCGTAAATTTATTGATTTCTTATTTTTTACACTAAGCCTATACTTTTGTTGAGACCAAGATCTTTTCATTTTTTCTAAGAAGTAATCTTTGCTTCCAATTTCTGGTATGAAATAATTCTCTTGCCATAAGTCGAGAAGACTTAAGCATGAGTAATACTTATAATCAATATCTTCGTTATTTTTTATAAACCAAAGCTCTATGTTTGATTTTTTTAAGTATTCTATGATCCAGTTAATTTGAACTGTGTTTTTTTTATCTATCCAAGAGTAGTTGTCGTCTTTAATTGCCATGCTCCATAAGTATTTTAATCGGTCCATTTCTCTGATGGCGGAATCTTTGTTTATCGATAAAAAATATAGAAGTAAATGCTCATATATTAAATTGAAATCATGTATTATATTAGGGTTAAAATGGTCTAGTATAGACTTAGTGTTTTTATGAATGTATTTTTCTATTATCATTTCAATGAAGTTTATTTCATGATCTTCTGGAGGGAACATTAAACGTTCATATTTATTGTCTAATGTTAAAAGTATGCAAAACAAATATAAACACTGCCTTTTATTGTCTTTTTTTACCCATTCTATATCAGAGAATGATATTGTTTCTTTTTGTCTTTCAATTTTTAAAATATTATTGATTGCATCTTTTGTAAGTCTTATGTCACGACTGGTAGGGGAAAGTTGAGTATTCCTTGTTCCAAATGATATATCAATCATATATGTTTCTATTGAGGATATTTTTAATGATATTGCGCAATTGTCATCGTCAATGCTAAATATTTTTTTGTTATATGAATATTCGCTTGTGTCTTTAAAGTTTAACGATAGATGATATGCAACTAACTCAAATGTATCTTTTGAAATTATGTCATATATATCATTGCGTATATAAGTAGGTAGCGTTTTCATTTTTATTTCCTTTTCATTCATGTCAATTTTTTGTATTTTTTTGAGTTGTTTATTGTCGATTTGTTGACTGTTTTAAGTTGATTAAATGTAGGTTTATTGTCGATATTTATGGTGGTTCAAGTCTATCCTCTTAAGGCATTTATGCGATGAGATGGTCATTTTCTGCTGTAGTAAGACCCTCTGTGTTGATTTTTGACGTTGCGGTAATGTTTTTCCAGAGTGGCAGAGCGTGATATTCTCTCTAGACTAGCATTGGTACAGAAGGCGGGTAGCTAAAGTAATTAGTTCGATTATGTTGGTATAGTAATATAGGTCTAGTAAGAACCTTAAAAATAACAAGGTAGTTATCTTCTATGAACAAGTTAATCATAGAGGTGACTAATGAAACGTTTAATTCAAAATTCAAACCTGACTCTTTTCTATGGCGAGAGATTTTTCTCTAATCCTGTCATTAAAGAACATGGTCCATTATGCAAGGAATATTTGATTGCTATTAAGGATGTTTTAGATTTTTCTTTGGCTGAATATAATCGAGTTTACGTGCAGAGAATTGATCTTAGATATCCTGGTTATTATGAAAATTATAATTGTGGCGATATTTCTAGGTTTTTTTCTTCGTTAAAGGAAAAAATAAAATATGACTTAAAAACAAAGAATAAAATTGGTAAATGTAATTTAAGATACGTTTGGGTAAGGGAGCAACTAAGTTCAGAAAATCCTCATTATCATGTGGCATTATTTCTTAATAAAGATGTTTACTTTTGTTTGGGGGATGTTACTAAGGATAGTGGTAATTTGTCTTCAATGATAAAAGAGGCGTGGGCAAGTGCTTTAGGTATTAATTACTTTGAGGTGAGAAGTAGTGTGCATTTCCCAAGTAACTCTACTTATTACATTCATAAGGGGAAAGATTCTCATCAAGAGGAATACCGACAGTGTTTTTATCGCTTAAGCTACTTGGCTAAAGTTAATACGAAAGTCTATTCGAATGGATTAAAAAACATCTCGACTAGTCGAAAATAAAAAAAGAGGCGAGCCTCTTTTTAATGGTTACATTTAAAACCCAAATGTATATCGTAAACCACCGAAAAATAGACCAGCGACAGAGCCTACGACTTTACCTAAGATCTCGCCTGGTTTTCCGAAAATAGATCCGATATCGGAGCCAATAGATGCGCCTTGTAAAGTTGTTTCTACAATGGCTTCCCAAAGGCTTAAGGTGGTTTTTTTATTGTAGTCGCTGGCATCGTTATCTTTCCAATTATCTGCATCATTGGAAATGGTACGATTTGCCAGCATTACTCGTTTATTGTTTGGTAGTATTTCGACAATGGTATAAAGCAATTTTGATAGGTTGTAAGGCCTCTGGCGATTGACTCCATCACTGTAGCCCGCCACAAAGTAAAGAGTCTTCACATTTATCTGTGTGGCTTTATGTATACGTCTTGCTATCGAGTTTTGTTGTTTCTCCAGAAATGCCTTAGCCTTGTCCGTTGGTAGATTGTCGCTGTAGTTCCATGACTCAGGTCCTTTTAATGCAACGTCGGCTTGATTCACCGCAACGATGAGCCGTTTTTCGGCTTCATCGCCTAATTGCGGGATAACAATGTCATTGATGAGTCTCAATGGTGTTCCCAGATCGCGAGAGCCGCCATCAAGTATCACGAGAACTAAATCAATGACCAACTGACCATGGTCATCTCGCTTGTTGAGAAGCTGTTTAATGGCCTGTACGTGTTTTTTATCCTCATCGATCCCATCTCCAAGCCCTGGAGTGTCCCATAGCACGAGATTATTTAAGTGGTAACACTGAACAGATTCCGTGTGCGGATCACTATCGATGCCGACTTGAGCAACCGCCATGTCAAATAGAGCGTTGATGGTTGAGCTTTTTCCTGCGCCTGTCGCACCCGTGATCAGAATATTCAGTGATCCTTTGCGAAGGAAAGATAAGTTGCTCAGTAACTTATCTTTCGTGGTTGAATCTAACGAGTTGTGAAGAATGTTATTTTCTAGAGTCGAGAATAAATCATTGGTTTTCATTGTTGTGGATCCTCTTTCAATGTTGAGATGATGAACTGGGAAAGCGCGAAGCCCCAGAACACGGTGATTATCTTTATGAACCTGTCGGTTTTCTTGATGGGGGTAACTAAGGAGCCGAGGTTAATGAAATATCATCAAAGGCTTCCGTTGCGACATAGGCGAGAAAGTTACTCTCCCATAACTGGTAGAGCTCTCGAGCATCACGGTTACCTACGATAGGATTCCATCCGTGATAGGCGGTGAAGAAATCCCCACGCTGGAAATCAAAATCTAAGCAGCGTTCTAGCTCAGGAAAGTGGTTGCCGACATAAGCAAAATCCGTGATGTATTCAATGCTCCATTGGCAATCACTAGACTGACTCAGTGCAATTTCTACCGGATGAAAACCGCCATCTTCGGCACTGTAAGAACTGTCTCGAAAGTTCATGACAACCTCTTTGCTGGTGGCCTGAACTTCACTTTTTGCTTGATGTTCAGAAAGTATGTTAGCGAGTAGGGCATGAAACGGTTTGGAAATGGGAAGATGGGTGGGTTTGAACAAAATGTTAGACATGGTTATGCCTCCAACAAAAATAAGATTCGATTAAGAAGAATCGCCTTGGGTTAGCGAATCATGGTGAGTTGAATATCTTGCAAGGCTTGTTTGGCAAGGTGGCGCTCAAATGCGGAGCACCAGCTATAAAACAGGTCTAGCACGGCTGGTTGAGCTAAATCAGCAGAACCGGCATCAGGCTGGTAACACCAACGGTTAGCAAGGTGAAAGTAGAGCTCGACATCCAACGAGTCATGCCTGTCATTCTGATAAGAAAAACTGGCGATAAACGCGATGGACCACAGGGACTCGTTGTTTTCTCGCTTGAACTGTATTTCGACCGGATGTAGGCCCTGGCGAGAGCGGTAATAGTTTGGATCTCGACAGTTGAGGACTATTCGCTCTGCCTCTTGTGGGATGTCAAAGCGGCGAAGTATCGCGCTCAACGCATGACAAAAGCTGTCAGCTAACTGGATCGTTTGATAGCTTTCCACAATCATAGCCAGCCCCTTTCTGCAAATGACACGCTGCTTTTGCCAACGACCACATGGTCTAGCACACGAATATCTACCAGTGATAAGGTGTCTTTTAAGCGCTGAGTAATACGCCTATCGGCTTGTGAAGGCTCCGGATCGCCAGAGGGATGGTTATGGGCAAAGATCACCGCTGCTGCGTTAACGTTTAGTGCCTCCTTTAGTACCTCTCTTGGGTAGACACTGGCGGCGTCGACCGTACCGCGAAATAGCTCCTTAAATTCAATTAGCCGATGCTGGTTATCCAAAAACAGTACGGCAAACATTTCGTGCTCATATCCAGCAAGTTTACAGCGCAAGTATTCCGTGGTGTTTTCCGTACGTGCAAAGGTTTCACCGCGCACATAACGCTGTTCAAGGATCTCTGCTGCTTCTTCCAGTACTCGATGCTCATAAGCTCGTTGCGAGAGTAGATAGCGGTGGCGAGGTAAATGAGTCATAGCCTGCTCCTTAACAATAGTGGGAAGGTTCACAGTGATGACATATATCTAAATTGGCTTTGAATATAGGTAAGGATCTGATTTAACTATTTTTTACAGAGTCAGTTCATCCCATGGGACAACAAGATATAGGAGAACATCCCATGAGATTTCTGAAACTAAAAGAAGTAATGGAAAAGACCGCACTAAGCCGTTCAGCAATTTACCGCAAAATGAATGATGGCGAGTTTCCACAGTCGGTGAGCTTGGGAGAAAGGGCTATTGCCTGGGTGGAAAGCGAAGTGGATGAGTGGATGGACTCTTGTCTTAAACAACGATGATGGCGTGATTATACTGCGTCATTTACTATAGCTGAGAGTGTAAGGTGCCTGATTTGTAAATGTGAGTTCTGGTTTGAAACGGTTGATGAGAAATAAGCTGATAACATTATTTGATATGCTATCAGCTTTAATAAGTTAAGCTGTCCTTAGTTTTGCGATAAGGTCAGCTTCTGTTTTAGTAATGTGATAGGTAGACGAAGAATTCGCATATTTGAATTATCCGTTTCAACTATGGCAATCGCGTTTTCCGAATCCAATTGATAAATATCAGAATATGCCGATGCACCATTAACAAGTTGAATTGGTCCTTTCCATGTCACCCCTTCATCGAAGCTAAACCATAAGCCTAGATTTTGCCTGCCATTGGTCCCTGCAGGATTTCCTTGTGGGTTAGTAAAGAGTAAAAAATGGCTACCGTCACTTTGCTCGAATCGAGTAATAGAAGCATCAACGGTACCAGTACTGATATTGCTAAAGACGTTAGCGTTGTTAGCCTCAAGTAGGCTCCACGTGATTCCGCCATCTTTACTCAAAAATTGCTGGCGTGGGCCATAGTTCAGACCATTAACGATCTGGTTAAAATCAAGGCGTGCAGTGAGGAGTAGATCACCGTTTTGGAGTTCAACCATATCAGCTTCACTAGGTTCGAGAGTTTCTAGGATACTCGAACTCTTCCAGCGAAAGGGGATAGGGAGTGTTGAACCGGTTTGCCAGTTTGAACCGCCATCATCACTGTAAATAGACATGACGTTCAAGAAGAAACGATCAAGTACAATGGCTGGATAGATCAAGCGGCCGTTTTGACTACCACTGATATTTTGTTGTCGAGTAAGGATGATGCCATGACCAGGTCCTGGGTTGACGCTGGCATTTCCATACAAACTCATGGTGTTGCCAGTTTTAATTTTTGTCCAACCAAGCTTTTCAAGATCTTTCTCTACTTCAGGTGTTTGCTGTGCCAAATAGAAAGCATCAAACTCTACGAGGTTTTGGCCTTGCTGTGTGAGAGCAATGTTTTGCACATGCAGCCTGCCGTCAATTTGGGCATCCGCATTACCAAACTGAATGTTGTTCTCCTGCGACACTTGACCAGCCCAAATTGTGATTTGCTGACCATCAACGAATAACGTTGTGGTGCGGTGTAACGCCGAATATTGAAGTTCGTAGTCATGGAAAGAGTGTACCTTCGCGCGTTCGGATTGCAGGATAATTGGATCACTAACACCATTTAGATTAGCGACCAGACTGCCTGATTCATCAATACTCAGTGTGAAAGCATATTTTCGGCTACCATCGGCGACTTGTATCTGGTTTGCTGCACCATCAACAATTCGGATCTTAGCGTTTGATTGCCAGTCTTGCTGGCTATTTAGGCTGGTATTTCGGCGATACAGCTCGGAACCACCCCAACCTGCGATCTGGAAACTGCGTTCTTTAACCTGATCGGTAACATCGATAGGCGCTCGCCAGTTCCCTGACGAAACATCATAGACGCTGTAAAAAATACCATTTGGCATCCATGGTTTTATTCGATCTCCGTTTTGAGCGGCATCGGTCGGCCATCGAGCATAAGAGACAAGTACCGTGTTGGTGGAAGGATCATATATAGGCCGAGGATCCGAGAAATCAAACTCATCACTGACATTGATTTGTTCAGTGAGGTTGAGCTCGGCATCCCAAGTTATTCCGCCATCTCGTGAGGTACGAGTGATAATGTCATTGGTATTACTCAGAGCACCGGGATCTCCACTGCCCACACGTTTCTCTGCAAATGCGGTTACCATCCCTGGTGTTACGCTACTTGCTACAATGGATGGTATACGGTCTGGGCCTCTGAAGATAACGTCGCCTTGAATTTCAAACTTAATATCACGATAGGCTGCGACACCATCCGTACTTGATGAGCCATTTCCCCATACAATCATATTTTGTTTTGATACAGTTGGCTGGATGTTGTCACGAATGAGTTTGTTATCAAAATAAAAGCTAGCGGATGGGTTACTTCCTGGATGGAATACCAATTCAAATTTATGGTATTCCGTTGCTGCAGCGCCAGTGGCCAAAACAGTACGCCCAGTTTGCCCTTCAAATTCAACAACCAAGTTACCACTAGTGTCTGATGAAATGATAGGTAAGACACGATGAGTGCCGTTGGCATAATAGTTTGTGATCATTCCACCACTGAGCACTTTCATTTCTGTCGTCATCCGCCAACCGAAACTTGATGCCTGGGCCTGTTGATTAGTAGAGAGAGAATATGTCCATTGAGCTCTCCCCCCATTACCTTGCACCAACCAAGCGGACATTCCATCTGTATTGATTAAAACGCCACTGCCATTATTCGTGTTGTCTTGCATCCATCCCTGTTTGGCAGGGCTGTCAAACTCAGTATCACCCGTTGCGTTATAGTCAAAAAGTGCTGCGTTTGAGCTTGTCGCCATACCGAACATAGCAAGCATTAAAGCGGTTTTCTTTACGTTTTTGAAACGCATATCTACTCCCTTTATATTAGAATCTGTTTCCTTGTGAATCGATACGCTTCTCTGTTGTGAAGTCATCTTGATTGACAAGTCTCCATCGAATGTAAGGCTTGGAAATGTTCACATCTCCAGTTGTAGATTCTCATTAAAAAATATTTTCTTCATTAACGGTGATCGCAAAAAAAATAATTTCCACAAATGTTTTTGTGTGTTGTTTAATCGATGAGACATCAACACGTTGCGGTTCTGTTCGTACTTAGATGTTTGTAGTTGGGTTAGAGAAGGCTACTGAAGTCGGAATAGAAGTGACGAAAGTGCAGTTAATGCCTAAAGGTATATAGATTTTTGGGGAGAGCTATTCCAATTATCTCTGCTGAACATTGGAATAGTGAACGATCTGGTCAATAACGGATAGGCATGTATGATCGATAGCTCAGTTGTAGAGCACGCCTTCACTGACTACAGCCAAACTTTCATATTTGGAGTTTAATACAGTAGCGGCGGCGCGATAATTGGGTTTTAGTTGCCCTAAATCATCACAATGGATTGCTTGAGCCGGATAAGACGAGGCCATTCTTAGTGCTTCATCTTCCGCGATTCCCCAACGAATGACATTGGCAACCGATTCATCCATCCCGATGTGTGCTCCCGCAAGATTGCCTCTGCTATTAACCAGTTTATTATCGATGACGCGAATGGTTTCCCCATCCAGTTCAAACTGGTTAGTCACACTGCCAAGGCTAGCCATGGCATCGGTAACAATAAGAAGTTTGTCTTTAGGTTTGATTCGCTTAGCGAGTAAAAAGCTTTGTGGATGCACATGAATTCCATCAGTTATGACCGAACACCAAGCATGATCGGTATTCAATGCTGTGCCGACAACTCCGGGTTCACGACTCTCAAAAGGCGACATGGCATTAAATAAGTGGGTAAATCCATCAATGAGAGCTAACTTCTCAGTGGTTAATTGGGCTGTAGTGGCATTACTGTGACCACACGAGAGAGTAACATGATGATCCTTTAACCACTTTAGAGAATCGATGGAGAGGTTTTCAGCCGCGACCGTTACAAGAACTTTGCCTTTGGTTGGCCAGTGAAACTGTGAAAGTTGTTCGGGTGTCGGGGAATAAAACAGATCTGAGTTATGAGCGCCTTTCTTTTCTGGGTTTAACCAAGGGCCTTCTAAGTGAATACCCAATACACCCGAGACTTGATTTTCGATTGCAGCTTGAATGGCATCAAGTGAATGGTTGATGTGTTCCGGTGTTGCACTGATTAAGGTTGGAAGCAGATAGGCGGTTCCGTGGGTTCTGTGCGCTCGGCAGATCGAATCGATACCCGCAAGAGTCATGTCATTATTGAACATGACATCGCCACCACCATTAACTTGTAAGTCAATAAATCCTGGAGCGATTAATGTGTCATCAAAATGTTGATGTTCAATATCCACCGTTAGAGACTCAATAGGAACAATGGAGTGAATGCGTGAGCCTTCCCAAATCATTGCCGCATTCTCATAATACTGAACACCATCAAAAAGCCGTGTAGCTGAAATTGCCTTTAATGTCATTGTTTACTCCTTAAACTGAAATGCTGCTCCGAGTAGGCAAGCATCATAATCGCCATGAGCAGGAGTAACAGGGACGTGAAATACAGACGGTCTAGATTGAATAGCCTTGTTGAGGCGTCCAAGGTAGCCTTCAGCTAGGCCTATTCCACCGCCTAAAACAATCATATCCAGATCTAAGCATGCTTTAAGATTACAGCACAATGTGGCTACTGCTTGTACACTTCTATTGATGATCGCTTCTGCTCTTGGGTTGAAAGCTGCTTGTTGAAATAACTCAATATTGCTCATTGCCTCGATAAAAATGGCTTCGCTTTCTTTTTGAATCGCGTTACCTGAAGCTATGCACTCAACACAACCTCGCTGACCACATCCGCATAATGGGCCTTCAATAGCGACCGACATGTGACCTATGTGTCCCGCTAACCCGCTGTTTCCTTTGTGCAGCTTGCCACCAATGATGATTCCACCGCCAACACCAGTGGAAACCGTAATAAAAGCCATATTTAAGGTAGGATCTTTTAACTGAACAAATTCAAACCACGCTGCTGCTTGGGCATCATTAAGAATTGATACCGGTTTATTAGTGAGTTGCTCTAGCGTTTTAGCTAATGGAAAAGGTACAGGGAAATTAAGAGTTTCTGGATTTATAGATGTGATACCTTCTGGCGTTACATAACCCGTCGTTGAAACACCTACATAATTGATAGAAGGGATCCATTCAGTGACTTTTTCGAGGATCGCCTGAACAAACTCAATGACGTCTTGTACCACAGGGGTTGCCATTTGGTAACGCTGAATAATTATATCATTTTCTACAATCGCTAATGCTATTTTTGTTCCGCCGATATCGATGGCTAGTGTGTGCATTTCCTTTCTCCCGCTGCTTGGGTTGCATTATTAAACCATTGAGTCACTACTTCCAACCGAGTTAGTGCAGAACCAACCGTTACGGCAACCGCACCAGACTCAATCGCTTTCGCTGCTAACTCAGGCGTATTGTATCGACCTTCCGCCATGGTAAAAAAACCTGCTTCAGAAAACGCTTTCACAAGTTGGAAATCTGGAACTGTGGGCTCAATATCTCCGACATAACCTGACAGTGTTGAGCCAATAATTTCAACACCTTGTGAATTAGCCCATAATCCATCCTCGAATGTGGAGCAATCGGCCATCGCAAAACATCCAGTGTTTTTTATGGCTTGCGCAATACATTCTCGGCTTTCAGGACGTGTTCTATTGGTGGCATCAAAAGCAATGACCGTTGCGCCAGCATTCGCTAAGCCATCAACATCTGATACAAAAGGAGTGATTCGAACGGGGCTATCAGGCAAATCACGTTTAACGATACCTATAATCGGAATTGTCACTGCGGCGGATACAGCAGCGACATTATTCACACCTTCAATGCGTAGCGCCTTTGCTCCGGTTTGTTCGACGGCGATCGCCATTGCCACAATGAAATCTGTTTTATCGAGTGGGCTGCCTGTTACAGGTTGTATGGAAACGACAGTTTGGCCGTTTAAAAATAGCTTTAACTCTTCGATGTTCAAAAAATTCTTTCTCACGACGGGCCTCATTTTTCTTGTCTAAAAACGTTTTTGATTCCTGGCTTGATGAACAAAAGGGCTCTGGTAACCAAATTTCGTTCGCCATCACACTTTGGGAAAAGGTGGTTTGAAAATAATCTCCACTGCAATGATAATTCATAACGAATATTTTTTTCAAACTAAATAAAATTTTTTTTTGAAAATGGTGAGACAAGGCGTAACAGGGCAGAACAAAGGGAAAAATATGAAAACCATTAACAAGATTACTATCGGATTACTTACTTTGAGTATCGCTGCTTCTGTGAACGCGGCGACGACTTTAAAGATGGGTATGCAAGCCTCTGTGGGCTCTGTGGAGTATTACTCTGCAAAGATGCTCGCTGATACGTTAGAAGAAATGAGCCAAGGAGAGATCAAACTTGCTTTGTATCCAAGCGCCCAGCTTGGTGATGATCGTGCCATGCTTCAGCAATTGACGCTGGGGGATCTCGATATGACTTATGCTGAGTTTGGTCGCATGGGTCTTTGGATCCCACGAGCAGAAGCGGTCATGCTCCCTTATGTTGCGAAAGATTTTTACCATTTACGCCGTATGTTTGACTCTGATTTCGGATTAGGTATTCGTGAAGAGATGTTGACTAAGTTTAACTGGCGAGCGCTGGATACTTGGTATAACGGTACGCGTGAAACAACTTCTAACCGCCCACTTAACTCAATTGAAGACTTTAAAGGTCTGAAATTGCGTGTACCTAATGCAAAACCTAATCTGAACTATGCGAAGCTTTCCGGAGCGTCACCGACGCCTATGGCTTTCTCAGAAGTTTACCTAGCACTTCAAACTAACGCTGTAGATGGACAAGAAAATCCCCTACCAACGATCAAAACAATGAAGTTCTACGAAGTGCAAAAGAACTTGGCGATGACAAACCATATAGTGAACGACCAGATGGTAATTATTGCCGATGCAACTTGGCAGAAACTGTCTGACGAAGAGAAAGAACTGGTTCAAAAAGCTGTGAAGAAAGCGGGTGATGCGCATACTGCATCTGTGAAAAAGCAAGAAGAAGAACTGGTTTCATTCTTCCAAAGCGAAGGTGTAACCGTGACTTACCCAGATCTGGCTCCGTTCCGTGAAGCGATGCAACCCCTTTACAAAGAGTTTGAAAGCAAAATTGGCCAACCTATCGTTGAGAAACTTGCTGCAATGTAAATGGATTGATTAGTCTATGTCTCAATGTTTTAGCTGGCCTTGTTTGGCCAGCTATGGAGTTCAAGATGTTACGTAAGATTGTCAATAATATAGAAGAAATTATCACAGTACCTTTGATGGCCTCTCTGCTAGTTGTATTAACTTGGCAGATCGGTACTCGCTGGTTGCTGAATGATCCTTCCTTATGGAGTGAAGAGCTCGCTAGAGTTCTCTTTATGTATATGTCGTTAGTCGGGTGCGCAATCGCCATCAAGCGAAGTTCACACGTAAACATTACTTTCTTTTCAGACAAACTACCTGAGAAAGTGCGGTTGTGTCTGGTTTTATCATTGGAACTTGCCGTTCTAGTTTCTATTGCTGCCATCATTTACCTTGGGTATCAGCATGTTCAAAGAAATGCTTTCTTTGAATTGATTACTCTTGGGGTTTCAATCAGTTGGATGAACTACAGTCTGCCATTAGGTGGTGTGTTTATGGTGTTCAGACAACTGGAAAAAATATTCCATATTTTTAAAGAGTTGTGTGGTTGTGCAAAACCTGCATCGATGAATGACTCGCAAATCGCTGAGAGGTAGTGACTATGGTTGGTTCAATTTTTGGCTGGCTAGCTCTGCTATTTGCAGGTATGCCCGTTGGTTTCTCGTTAATTTTTGTCGCTCTTGTATTTTTAGTATTAACCAATAGCACAGGTATTAACTTTGCTGCTCAGCAGATGATCGGTGGTATCGATAACTTCACTTTATTAGCGGTTCCTTTTTTTGTGTTAACCGGACACCTAATGAACAGTGCTGGTATTACGGAACGTATTTTTAATTTCGCTAAGTCTCTTGTTGGTCATATTACGGGTAGTTTGGGCCACGTAAATATTATGGCGAGCTTGTTATTTTCAGGTATGTCCGGCTCAGCATTAGCTGATGCTGGTGGTTTAGGACAACTTGAGATTAAGTCAATGCGTGATGCAAAGTATGACGACGATTTTGCCGGTGGTTTGACGGCTGCATCTTGTATTATTGGTCCTTTAGTTCCCCCTTCAGTTCCTTTGGTTATTTACGGTGTTGTGTCAAATACATCCATCGGCGCCTTATTTTTAGCGGGTGCTATTCCGGGTCTTTTGTGTTGTGTCGCGTTGATGGTAATGAGTTACTTCATCTGTAAAAAGCGTGGGTACATGACGCTGCCAAAAGCGACTCGTCGTGAACAGCTAAAATCTTTTAAAGAAGCATTCTTGTCACTCTTAACGCCTGTGATCATCATCGGTGGTATTTTTTCTGGCAAGTTTACTCCAACAGAAGCCGCGGTAGTGTCATCTCTATATGCTTTATTCTTGGGTCTAGTGGTATATAAACAACTTACTCTAAGCAGCTTGGTCGACATTTTAAAAGAGACGGTAAACACTACGGCAGTTGTAGCGTTAATGGTTATGGGTGTAACCGTATTTGGTTGGATCGTTGCACGTGAGCAGTTGCCACAAATGCTTGCAGATTACTTCTTAACAATCAGCGATAACCCGTTGGTATTGTTACTACTAATCAACTTATTGTTGTTGTTCTTAGGTACCTTTATTGAGTCATTAGCCTTACTTCTACTCTTGGTTCCGTTCTTGGTTCCAGTGGCTGCAGCTGTAGGTATTGACCCGGTTCACTTTGGCGTTATGGCAATTCTTAACCTAATGATTGGCATCCTAACACCGCCTATGGGCATGGCTCTCTATGTTGTTTCACGTGTTGGTGACATTCCATTCCATACATTAACTAGAGGTGTAATGCCGTTGCTAGTGCCTTTGTTTATTGTTTTGGCTCTTGTTGCAATTTTCCCACAATTCACCCTACTACTACCTCAAATGTTCTTAGGTTATGGACAGTAGTTTGGCGACTGAAAATTAAATTATTAAGGTAAATGAAATGAAAAAATTAACAGGCCTGATTGCTGCTCCGCATACTCCATTTACAGTGGACAACAAGGTTAACTTTGGTGCGATTGATCAAATTGCTGAGTTACTAATTTCTCAAGGTGTTAAAGGTGCTTACATATGTGGTACCACGGGAGAAGGAATCCACTGTTCTGTTGAAGAGCGAAAAGCGATTGCTGAACGTTGGGTAAAAGCTGCGGACGGTAAACTGGATTTGGTTTTACACACTGGTGCTTTAAGCATTGTTGACTCAATCAACTTAACTGAACACGCGGAAACTCTCGATATTTTGGCAACATCTGCGATTGGCCCTTGTTTCTTTAGACCAGGAAGCGTTGACGATTTGGTAGAATATTGCGCGCAAATTGCTGCGGCAGCGCCTTCTAAAGGCTTCTACTACTATCATTCAGGAATGTCAGGTGTAAATCTGGACCTGGAGCAGTTCTTAATCAAAGGTGAGCAACGTATTCCGAATTTGTCCGGTGCGAAGTTCAACAATTCTGATTTGTACGAGTACCAACGTTGCGTTCGTGTTTCTAACGGAAAGTTTGATGTGCCATTTGGTGTTGATGAGTTTCTCCCTGCAGGCTTAGCCGTTGGTGCTGTGGGTGCAGTAGGTAGTACTTACAACTACGCTGCGCCTTTATATCTCAAAATCATTGAAGCCTTTAATCAGGGTAAACATGATGAAGTCGCTTCTCTAATGGATAAAGTGATTGCTATCATTCGTGTCCTTGTTGAATATGGTGGCGTTGCGGCGGGTAAAGTTGCTATGCAACTGCATGGTATTGATGCGGGGAATCCTCGTCAGCCAATCCGCTCTTTAACGGATAAACAGAAAGCAGATGTTATTGCGAAAATGAAAGATGCGGGATTTATATCGTTATTTTGATTCTCATCAATGAGGGGAGCGATGCTCCCTTCATATTTAAGAATCTAGAAACAAATCATTGAGATAGTGTATTAATAGATTCAGGTCTTTGATACTTTATCAGTAGCCAAAATATTGTTAAGGATGCCCCGTGAATTTGCCTAAAAACTTACTGGTTCGGTTGCGATCAAATATTGAGCCGTTAAGTAAAAAACTAAGATTGGTTGCCGACTATGTGATGGAAAACGCACATGATGTTCAGTACCAAACCATTACTGATTTAGCGCGAAATACAAAAACGAGTGAAGCGACGGTTCTGCGTCTCTGTCGAGATATGGGGTACAAAGGCTATTCAGATTTTAGAATGGCATTGGCAGTTGATTTAAGTCAGGCAGCAAACAACTCTCAACCTAAAATTGATGGTGATATATGTGATGTATCAGCACAAAGCGCAGTAGAAAGTCTCCTTGATACAGCAAAGCTAATCGACAGAAAATCATTGAAACGTATTTGTGAACTTATCCATAAAGCTCAGTTTATTGGCTGTGTAGGTGTTGGTGCATCTAGCATAGTTGGACGTTACCTTGCTTACCGTCTCGTTCGAATCGGCAAAAAAGCGATTATGTATGAGGATACCCATCTTGCCTCAATGAGTGCTGGACAGAGTGTTGTAGGGGATGCATGGTTTGCGATATCGAGCTCAGGTTCTACAAAAGAGGTAGTTCATGCGGCAACACAGGCTCATCAACGCGGTGTTCCAGTCGTATCTCTCACGAATATTAGCCATAGCCCACTTTCTTCTATTTCTGATGAAATGTTAGTGGCTGCAAGGCCTGAAGGCCCTCTCACTGGCGGTGCATTTTCTTCCAAAGTCGGTGCATTGTTACTTGTTGATGTTTTGATTAACACACTTTTAGATGTTTATCCTGAATACTCGGCATCTGTATTTGGTACTGCGGAAGTGGTTTTACCTTTAATGGATAGCTAGCGGTTACTAAAGACGTTTTAAACCCATCAATACATCGATGGGTTTTTTTAGCAATATCAATGAAAATATTCTTCATTAATAATTTTTTTATAAAATAAATCTTCAAAAATACACCTGAAATATAAATGATCACGTTGCTCACAGAACATCTGTTTAGAGCATGGATAGCAATAAAAATAAGGACAAATCAATGAACATGAAAACGCTGCTCATCTATACACCTTTGCTTGTTGTAACCACCTTTAGTCATGCTACATCAGACAATCAATGGCCTGACTTACACGCTGGATTTAAAGATGGGATTGGTGTACAAGTCGGAACAAAAATCTATGTAGGGCTTGGTTCTTTGGGGAAAGACTTTTACGCGCTTGATTTAAAAGCGCTATCCCAAGGATGGCAAAAGGTTGCTGATTTTACTGGTGCTGCTCGAAGTGGAGCGACAGCATCTGTGGTGGGGGATGATATTTATCTCTTTGGTGGTTCTGGCAAAGCGGAGCCGTCTGAACCATCGCCCATTTTGTTTGATTCGGTATATCGCTACGATACCAAGAAAGATTCATGGGAAAAAATGAACACTACCTCGCCTGTAGGACTTCTTGGTGCTTCTTCTTATTCGCCAGACAATAAACAGATCCTCTTCTTTGGTGGTTATAACAAAGCCTATTTTGATCGCTATCTGCGTGACACATCAACCACTGACAAGCAAGTAAACCCTGAATTATGGCAACGTATTGTTGATGATTATATGGGAATGAAGCCTACGGATTATAAATGGAACCGAAACGTCATTAGTTATTTGCCTGAAAAACAAGAGTGGCGTGATTTAGGTATGTCTCCATATCTCCCTAATTGTGGTAGCGCAACCGTTATTGAAGGGAACAAAGTGACTCTCATCAGTGGTGAGATAAAGCCGGGTTTACGCACCGCTGAAGTTAAGCAATATGAGTTTGGAATGGATCAACCGTGGCAAAATTTATTGCCCTTACCTGCACCTCAAACGAGCAATATCCAAGAAGGTGTTGCAGGTGCGTTTTCTGGTAAGACAAATGGAGTGACAGTGGTTGCTGGCGGAGCGAATTTCCATGGTGCAAAACAAGCATTTGAAAGCGGAAAAATGTTCGCCCATGAAGGGCTATCTAAGGCCTTTAATGATGATATCTATGTAGAAAAAGATGGCATTTGGTCAACGGTAAATCCACTTCCTGAAGGCTTAGCATATGGCGCTTCATTTACCACATCAGAGGGAGTTTTAATTGTCGGCGGAGAAAAAAGTAGTAAAGAAATAAGTTATAAGGTTTATATGTTGGTTTGGAATGGCTCTAATGCTGAAGTGATAGATTAATTAAGGAGAGTATTATGGCGATCTTATTTAAATTACTCCCTGAGCTTCCAGTAGGAATTAAACACGGAGTAGGTGGAATTATAGGTCACAAATTATATGCAGGGCTTGGTAGTTCTGGAAATGCTTTTTTTGTTTTAGACCTAAAAGATATGAATAGTGGTTGGAAGTCGGCTGCTGACTTTCCAGGAATTGCTCGAAATGATGCCACCTATACAGTCTGTGGTAACAAGCTTTATGTTTTTTCAGGTGCAGGGATAGAGGGTAATAACAGCTTTCCAACTGTTTTAATGGATGGTTATGTATTTGATAGTCAAATCAATCAATGGACTCGGTTAGAGAGAACACTTCCTACCAGCTTTCTTGGTGCATCTTGTTGTAGTATATCACCGACTGAAGTCATTTTTTTCGGAGGGTATGATAAGGATACTTTTAATAATTTCCTTTCTGATATCTCAATAATTGATGTAACAAAAGAGCCTAACAAACATAAAGAGCTTATTACTAGATTTATGTCTCAACCAATAGATAACTATAATTGGAATAGAAAGATTTGGTCATTCACACCATGTAATGAACACTGGTCTGTTCTTGGTGAAAACCCATTTAAGCCTAATTGTGGTTCTGGAATAATTCATAAAAACAATGTTGTAACTTTGATTGAAGGGGAACTGAAGCCTGGTCTGAGAAGTCTGGAGACTAAGCGCTACTTTTTTAAAGAAGGAAAACTGGAATATTCTGAGAGTTGTGCATCTATTGTTGATATAAGTAAAAGTCATGAGGGTCTAGCTGGGCATTTTCTCGGTGAAATTGACAATAATATAATTGTTATTGGCGGAGCATATTTTCTTGGTAGTCAAGACGCTTTTATAAAAGGAAATATATATGCCCATAATGGCCTCATTAAACACTTTAGTTCGAATGTTTGGGTTTTTGATGGTAAAGCCTGGGAGAATAAAGACCAATTAGATGCAGGTATTGCGTATGGCGTTTCTGCTTCAAATGGAAAAGCTATGTATGTTTTAGGGGGAGAGAATTCTAATGGTGATGCAATAACAACATGCTTATCATTATCAATGAATTGATTTTTCATAATTATTCGCCTCGCTATTAGCAAGATTAATGAATATATCAAATGTTTCAATTGAAGTTTATTACGAAGGGGATAATATTTATGCTTTCTTGGACTCTAGCTGACGCCAAAGAATAAAAGGGTGCTAGAAATCCTAGCACCCAGGTAAACACGTTATAGGGGGAGTTTACCAAATTACATAAAAGTTAAAGTTTCCCTTCACTGCCACACATATGAATCTTATCCATCACGAC
>NZ_CAWPJM010000003.1:0-75836 GCF_963888495.1 Vibrio sp. 2-2(8)
ATCATCAACGAGTGCCCACACAGATTGATAGGTTTATATTGTTAAAGAGCGTTCTTCTCTGGCTTGCCGAGGCTTCCTTTGAAGAGGCGGCCATTCTAGCGAGATAATGAAAAGTGTCAAACACTTTTTTACATTATTTCGTCTTACCGATTTGACCTACTGATTGGCTGCTCGTTGGGCTTGAACCCTTACTGGCTGTGCCGTGTCAGTGAGGCGGCATTATAGAGATCGCCGTCACGTTGGCAACCCCTTTTTGCTGTTTTTTTTGATTTTCTGTTCGTTGGGATAATTTTTATTCAAAAAGAGTTGTTTTGACGCTATTTCTGTTTAATTTATCTTATGGCGTCAGTTATTAAAGGAGACGAGCATGTCATCAATTCGTAGTTATAAAGGAATATCCCCACAAATCGGACAGCGCGTCTATATAGATAGTAGCTCAGTGTTGGTTGGCGATATTGTTTTAGGCGATGATTCCAGCATATGGCCATTGGTTGCAGCCAGAGGCGATGTAAACCATATTCACATTGGCCAACGTAGCAACATTCAAGATGGCAGCGTACTGCACGTGACTCATAAAAACACCGAAAACCCGGATGGTTTTCCACTTATTATTGGCGATGACGTCACAATTGGCCATAAAGTGATGCTGCATGGTTGCGTAATCCATGATCGAGTCTTAATTGGCATGGGAGCAATTGTGCTCGATGGCGTAGTCGTTGAATCGGAGGTGATGGTTGGAGCTGGCAGTTTAGTGCCACCAAACAAGGTATTGGCCAGCGGCTATCTTTATGTAGGATCCCCAGTGAAACAGATCCGCCCGCTAACAGATAAAGAGCGAGCTTTTTTGCTTAAATCTTCCGACAACTATGTGCAGAACAAAAATGACTATCTTACGAGTGTCAAAGAAAGCCATTAACTAAGCTTTAATCTCTATTTGTCCATCTAAATTGAACGCTTCATCTTCAATCAAGCTTTCAGCAAGCTCTTCAAGGTCAAATCGCCATTGTTCAAAAACTTGAATAGCTTGCTCACCGTTAGTAATCATTTCACCAGACAGATGGCTCAGTACTGACTTGTGTACCGTACACTCGAGCAAAGCTCCCGCGTGTTGAGCAGGAAAAAGTACGCTTTGGCTTGCCGAGTGCCACGTTTGTCGGTCAGGAAATAAAATCGCTTGGTTCATGATTAGCCTTCTAGATTTTTTCTCAGTTCTCTCAATATTTGTCGAGAACCCGGCCTGAGTCCGCGCCATAGCATAAAGCTCTCCGCAGCTTGCCCAACCAACATCCCCAAACCATCATAAGCATGAGCGCAATGATGACTTAATGCCCACTGATTGAATGTTGTTAATCCTTTGCCATACATCATGTCATAGGCCACACTGCTCTTACTGAAGATCGTCGGAGCGATATTTGGCAATTCACCATCTAAGCTGGCCGAGGTCGAGTTAATGATGAGGTCAAAATGTTGATTAATCTCTTCCAACGCGATTGCTTTTACCGCGCCAAAGGGACTAAAAAGCATGGCGAGCTGCTCGGCTTTTGCAAAGGTACGGTTGGTAATCACAAGACTTGTAGGGTGCTGATCGAGTAAGGGCTTAATCACGCCGCGCGCCGCGCCGCCAGCACCAATCACTAAAATAGAAGCGTCTCGTAGTGGCACTTGGTACTGAAGCAAATCTTGAACCAGCCCTTCTCCATCGGTGTTATCACCGATAATTTCGCCATCATCTAATTTTTTCAGTGTATTGACCGCGCCTGCAAGTTGAGCTCGCTCGGTTAATCGATCCGCAAACTGATACGCTTCTTCTTTAAAAGGCACGGTAATGTTGCACCCTCGGCCACCGGAGGCAAAAAAGGTTTCAGCCGCTTGTTTAAAGCCATCTAGAGCCGCGAGTTGAGCGGTATAGTGCATTTCCTGACTGGTTTGCCGTGCAAAAAGTGTGTGGATCATCGGCGACTTACTGTGCCCAATCGGATTACCAAATACTGCATATTGATCAATGTGCTGAGCCATATCCTTGCCTCTCGATAATTAACAGGGCCACCTCGGCGACCCTATCATTGAAAATGTACCGCTGTCACCACTCCCTCGGCAGCAAGAAGGTGTTTAATTTCGCCTCTGCGCTGCCCTCTTCCGCTTGATAACGATATTGCCAACGAGCTAATGGCGGCATCGACATTAAAATCGATTCCGTTCGACCGCCACTTTGCAAACCAAACAATGTGCCGCGATCATACACTAAGTTGAACTCTACATAGCGACCACGGCGATAAAGTTGAAACTGGCGCTCTCTGTCACCGTACTCCATCGCTTGGCGACGTTCAACAATCGGCAAATACGCAGCGGTGTATCCTTTACCGACAGCTTGCATATAAGCAAAACAGCGCTCAAATCCCCAAGCGTTTAAATCATCGAAAAATAGGCCACCAATACCGCGCGTTTCATTGCGATGAGGGAGGAAGAAATACTCATCGCACCACGATTTATGTTCGGCATACACTTTTTCACCAAAAGGAACACACAGTGCTTTCGCCGTGGCATGCCATGATTGAGCATCTTCTTCGAACGGATAGAAAGGCGTTAAGTCAAATCCTCCGCCAAACCACCAGATAGGATCTTCGCCTTCTTTTTCAGCGATGAAGAAACGAACATTGGCATGAGAAGTCGGAACATAGGGATTGTTTGGATGCATCACCAAAGAAACCCCCATCGCTTCAAAATGACGTCCAGCTAATTCAGGGCGATGCGCGGTCGCTGAAGCGGGCATTTGCTGCCCTTGCACATGTGAGAAATTCACGCCGCCTTGTTCAAAAACACGGCCTTCTTTCATCACTCGAGTTCGCCCACCGCCTCCCAAACGCTCACTCGGTTCGCGATGCCATGCATCTTCTTCAAACAGTGCTTGGCCATCCGCTTGTTCAAGTTGCTGGCAAATGGAATCTTGCAGCTCAAGCAAAAATTGTTTGACGGCTTGCTTATCAATGGTTGGCATCGCTTGCTTCCTTAGCAGGGTTAACCCTGTCTTAATACTTGTGAGGTTTTCGCGTCACGAATTTCACTGGGCTTATTTCGACCACCGGTTTGACCATCTAAAATCGCAACCAGTTGCTCACCCAGTTGCGATTCAACTTCTTCCGTTGTCAGGCAAGGTGCAAGACCACTTAAATTCGCACTGGTCGAGGTTAATGGTTTTCCAAACGCATTGCATAGCTTTTGCACTAAAGGATGATCTGTCACACGTACAGCTATCGAATCAAATTGTCCACTCACCCAAGTAGAGACTTTATCACTTGTCGGCATTATCCATGTCACAGGGCCAGGCCAGGTGGCATGTACTCGTGCGAGCTGCTCTGATGTCAACTGGCTCTCATCAATATAAGGAAGCAATTGTTCGTAAGAGGCCGCAATTAAAATCAACCCCTTTTCCACAGGACGCTGCTTGAGCGCTAAGAGCTTCTGAATGGCTTGCGGGTTATCTGGGTCACACCCAACCCCAAACACGCCTTCCGTTGGGTAGGCAATTACTTCACCGTCACGTAGAGCCTGCAAAGTGTGTTCAAAGTTATTCACAAAAACTGTCCATCGGTTTCTTTAATACAGTGCGGCTAAGTGTACAAACTTCGTTGAAAACTGGCTAAAGCTATTTGTTTATAAAATGTATCAATTGCACAATTAAGCTGACGCAAACGTTTTCCTAAGGAAAAAATACTCGTATAATGCGCGCAAATTATCCCGCTCACCCCATTTTTAGAAGTATTAAGGAGTTTGAGATGAAAGTCGGAATTATCATGGGTTCAAAATCCGATTGGCCCACAATGAAGCTAGCTGCTGACATGTTGGATCAATTTGGTGTGGCATACGAAACCAAAGTTGTCTCTGCTCACCGCACACCTCAACTTCTTGCCGATTACGCCACCAGCGCAAGAGAACGCGGCCTTAAAGTCATCATAGCTGGCGCAGGCGGAGCCGCACACCTGCCGGGCATGACGGCAGCGTTTACTAGCTTACCGGTACTTGGCGTTCCCGTTCAGTCAAAGGCACTCAAAGGGATGGACTCTTTACTCTCGATTGTGCAAATGCCAAAAGGGATTGCGGTGGGCACCTTAGCTATTGGAGAAGCAGGCGCGGCCAATGCTGGGTTGCTTGCCGCGCAAATCATCGGCACCAGTGATGAGGCCGTCATGGCAAAAGTGGAAGCATTTCGTTTAGCACAAACTGAAGCGGTGTTGAGCCACCCTAACCCTGCAGAGGATTGATACTATGCACGTTTTAGTCTTGGGCGCTGGGCAACTGGCACGCATGATGGCGCTGGCTGGCGCTCCGCTGAACATTCAAATCTCCGCTTTTGATGTGGGCAGCGGTAACATCGTCCATCCTTTGACATTACACATCACTGGTCATGGTTTAGACAATGCGATCAAACAAGCGGATGTCATTACCGCTGAATTTGAGCATATTCCCCATGAAATCCTCACTGTTTGTGAGCAAAGTGGTAAGTTTCTTCCTAGCGTCGAAGCCATTAAAGCCGGAGGCGATCGCCGTCTTGAAAAAGCGCTACTCGATGAAGCCAACGCAAAAAATGCCCAATACTTTGTGATTAATACTCGTGAAGATTTAGATGCCGCGATAACCAACATCGGCCTACCTATAGTTCTAAAAAGTGCACTGGGTGGCTATGACGGAAAGGGTCAATGGCGTTTAAAAGAAGCTTCACAAGCAGAGCTCATTTGGCCAGAAATGGAAGCCTGTATCCAAGCTACTCCGACTCAAGCGATAGTGGCAGAGCAGTTTGTTCCCTTTGATCGTGAAGTCTCGTTAGTCGGCGCGCGTGCCAAAGATGGCAGCATCGCGGTTTACCCGCTGGCAGAAAATGTGCACATTAACGGTGTACTGAGTTTATCAACGGCGATAGATGACCCAGCCTTGCAAGAGCAAGCACTGTCGATGTTTACCTCGGTTGCCGCTCGTCTCAATTATGTCGGTGTGCTAGCGCTCGAGTTTTTTGATGTGCAGGGAACATTGTTGGTGAATGAAATTGCACCACGAGTCCATAACTCTGGTCACTGGACACAGCAAGGCGCAGAAACCTGTCAATTTGAGAATCACCTTCGCGCAGTATGTGGCTTACCTTTAGGCAGCACGAAGTTACTTCGCCCAACCGCGATGATTAATATTTTGGGTGAGGACAATTTACCAGAAGCCGTGATGGCGATTGAAGGCTGCCACATTCATTGGTATGGCAAAGAGAAACGTGCTGGGCGCAAAATGGGCCATATTAATGTCAGTGCAGATTACAACGCGCAGTTGCAACGAACGCTCTGTCGCTTGGCTGAAGTACTTGATGCGACAACGTATCCAGCCTTGCACCATTTTGTTCAAGCGCTCAAACCGACTCTCTAAAATAAATCTAATTGACGATAAATACGGACAAAAAATGGCACGTTCAATGTGCCATTTTCATATGCCGTCACTTTACTCTGTGGCGGATTGAATATGACCACATTTTCGATCAGCACATTGCAGCTTGATACCACTGGCGAGTTTTTTCTCTATCAATAATTCAAACCCACATTTTTCGCATTTACCGGCAACAGGTTGCTGATTAACGGCAAACTTGCATTTAGGGTAATTATCGCAAGCATGAAAAGTTTTACCATGGCGCGTTTTTCGCTCCACTAAATGGCCTTTCAAACATTCAGGACAAAGCTGTTTTGACTGAGGAACATTGTCTGCAGGGGAATCTGTATCTTGGATATGGTGGCAATGCGGATAATGACTACACCCGATAAACATGCCATAACGACCTTGGCGTAACACTAATTCATGGCCACACTCTGGGCATGGCACACCCAACTCCTTAACGATATGACCATCATTTTGCTGCAGCGGTTTAATATAGTCACAATTGGGATAATGGTTACAGCCTAAAAACAGCCCATGCTTACCCTGACGAAGCTGTAATTGGCCACCACATTGCGGACAAGGCTCATGCTGCAGCGCTTGTCCATGCGCAGAAAAAAGGGGGGACTCGGTTTTACGACTCATAATGCTCAACTAAACGAACGGCTGCAATCAATGCAAAATACCTTGATCTTTGGTGTATAGCAGCTCTTCCATAAGCGTGTAAGCATTTTCATTTCCCGGTACATTAAATAGCACCATCAAAATGATCCACTTTAAGTCATCCAATTCAAATTCATTGGTTTCTAAACCCATCACTCGATCAATCACCATTTCACGAATTTCAGGAGTTAATACTTTCACTTGTTCAAGGAACAATAAAAAACCTCGGCTTTCAAGATCCAGCCTGTCCATCTCTTGTGCTGTGTACATCCGCATCGAAGTCGCAGCACTGGTTGCCATCGCTGAATGAGCATCGGTTTGTTGCAATGCCGCAAGCTCTTCTAACCAATTCAGGGCCTTATAGATATCTTTCTGGTGAAAACCGGCTCGAAGCAATTCATCTTCGAGCTCATCTTGATCGACTTGCAAATCTACATCGCTATGGACGTAGGTTTCAAATAGATACATCAATATATCCATCATCATAGCTAACCCTTCCCCTTACGAATATAGCCGCCAGAAACGGCAACAACATGACCTGAAAGCTCAAGTTCTAAAAGCTGCATCATGACTTCATGGACAGGTATATGGGTCCTGCTCGCAAGAATATCAACAGGCGTAGCCTCTACTCCTACGTTAGCTAACAGTTCAGCAAATGGCAATTGCTGATCGCTCTGTACAGAAAATAAATCAGGTTGAGGCTGCTTTTGGCGCAATGACCAGTCTACTAAGGTGCCAATTTCAGATAATACTTGTTCACTGTTTTGCACCAAGCACGCCCCACAACGAATAAGTTGATTACTACCGTGGCAATTTGGGTTAGCAATGGAGCCCGGAATAACAAACACATCTCGCCCTTGCTCAGCCGCATAGCGCGCCGTGATCAACGAGCCACTTTTCTCCGCCGCCTCCACCACTAAAACACCAACCGCTAACCCACTGATAATGCGATTTCGCCGCGGAAAGTTATCTGGCCTTGGTTTGGCTTTGGGACGAAATTCCGAGACTAATGCTCCGCTTTCCATCACCCGTTGCGCTAATTTTTTATGTCGCGCTGGGTAAATAGATTCAAGGCCCGAACCGAGCACGGCTATCGTCTCACCACCCGCTTGCAACGCACCGTCATGAGCATGTCCATCAATACCTAATGCCAAACCACTGGTAACAAGCAAGCCCTGTTGCACAAATTCTCGCGCAAACTGATGAGCAACTCGTTGGCCATCAGGGCTCGCATTACGACTGCCGACGATCGCCATTTGCGGATCAGAGAGTGCTGTTATTCGTCCTTTGACAAATAAAACCGGAGGTGCGGTAGCAATTTCTTTTAGTAAAGAAGGATAACCATCGCAAAATGGAGTAAGGATATGATGAGACTCATTAGCTTGCTGCCAACTTAGGCATTCTTCAACTTCTTGAGGGGCCGTCTCGCGCAGATAACGGATTTGATCTTGAACTAGACCCAACGCGGCTAACTCCCGCTCGGAATAATCAATTAAATGAGCAAGAGAAGCGACGCTAGCAAGACGAGAAAGTTTCTTGCCACCCAATTTTGGCACAAAGCTGAATGCTAGCCACGCCGCTAATTCGTTCTGCTCCATCAGCTTGCGGTATCATCCTTAACCATCGAATCCGTATCGGCTTGTTCATTTGGCTCGATTGTTAGCTCTGGTTTGAGCGGCGAAACCGCGATTACACTTTTACCAATCGGCACGAGGCTATCGGTAATCAAAGCCAAACTAAAATGTTCATAAGGTCGAATGACCATCAAACTGCCCACCAAGCTGCTTGGTAATTGCAGGGTTTCATCAAGGTTCTGTTGGTGGTGTCCTTTCTTTCCAGACACTTTAGAACCGGCTTGAATCAAATCAAACATCGTCCCTTGACACAGTTGATCTGCAAGGCCTTTATCGATCACAACTACCTGATTCTGCGCCGAATACTCACTACCCTCCAACGATCCGAGGATATGCGTTTCAGCTTGTAGTCGCGATGGCGATGGGAAAAAAGTGGTTGAAAGCGTTAAGGTTTCGACGCCCACTTCAGGTAGGGCAATATCATTGACTCTTATCTCTTGTTGCTGTGCGGTGATGGTTAGCCCGCTAAAAGCCTCATCGGCGGAGACCAATTCACCAGAAGCAATCAAACGCAAAGCAACCATAGTTTTATTTTTCGCGGCAGCATCATGACGAGAAAACTCAGCGATTTCACGATAAATACCCCATTTGGGGTGAGTCTGTTGCCCGCTTATGTAGAGCGTATCTTGCGCCGTCAGATATTGTTTACCGTCGCTGGCACCGAGCACACGCTGGCTTTCTTGTAATGTTTGCTTATCCAATAAGCGATCCGTATGCAGATACGGCAACACTAATCCCTCTTGCACCGTCGGAACCGCTTTTTTCTCAAGCACACGCACTTTCGGACTCAACTTGACCATAGGTTTTAAACTCAACACCGGCTGTCCGTTACGCCAGACTAAGGTCAGCTTATCGCCGGGATAAATCAAATGCGGGTTATCGATCTCTGGGTTAATTTGCCATAAACGTGGCCACAACCATGGGTTATCAAGATAGAGCGCAGAAATATCCCACAAGGTATCTCCTTTGACGACCGTGTATGTCTGCGGGGCATTTGCTTTGACGGTAAGCGCCATATCTTCCGCCGCCAACGCATTAACGACCAGTGACAACGGTAAAAACACACACACTAAATAACGAATAAATCGTGACATGACCTCTGTTCCTTGGCCGAAATAAGTAAGGATGAATCAGATTATTAACATTTGGATGCTGTCATTTGGGTCATAAAATGTCTAGAATTGAGCCAACAAGCTTTAAGCTGTTTCGGCACAGTTCAATATTTCGAGTGTATATGTCTGTATTACAAGTATTAACATTCCCAGATGATCGTCTTCGTACCGTGGCAAAACCGGTAGAGAAAGTGACACCTGAGATCCAAAAAATCGTCGATGACATGATTGAGACTATGTACGACGAGGACGGTATCGGACTTGCCGCAACGCAAGTCGATATTCACCAACGCATCGTTGTGATCGATATTTCAGAGAGTCGCGACCAGCCAATGGTTCTGATTAACCCTGAAATCTTAGAGAAACGCGGTGAAGATGGCATTGAAGAAGGCTGTCTGTCGGTCCCGGGCTCACGCGCCCTTGTTCCTCGCGCAGCAGAAGTCACAGTCAAAGCGTTAGATCGTGATGGCAACGAATTCTCATTTGAAGCGGATGACCTTTTAGCCATTTGTGTTCAACACGAGCTTGATCACTTACAAGGCAAATTGTTTGTGGATTACCTTTCGCCATTAAAGCGTAAGCGTATTAGAGATAAGCTAGAGAAAATCAAACGCTATAACGAAAAAAACTAACTTAAGTGAGGTTACCTTGAGCCAATCATTACGCATTGTGTTTGCAGGTACTCCGGACTTCGCCGCCCGTCATTTGGCGGCGTTGTTGTCTTCGGAGCATGAGGTTATCGCGGTGTACACTAAACCAGATAGCCCGGCAGGACGCGGTAAAAAACTGACCGCCAGTCCAGTGAAACAGATGGCCGTTGAGCACAATATTGCTGTGTATCAACCAGAGAACTTTAAGAGCGACGAAGCCAAGCAAGCGCTCGCCGATCTCAACGCAGATTTAATGGTAGTGGTCGCCTACGGATTACTGCTACCGAAGGCCGTACTTGATATGCCAAGGCTTGGCTGTATTAACGTACACGGTTCCATTCTGCCACGGTGGCGTGGTGCCGCACCGATCCAACGCTCGATCTGGGCGGGAGACAGTGAAACGGGTGTAACCATCATGCAAATGGATGTCGGCCTAGATACGGGCGATATGCTCAAAATTGCTAAGCTGCCGATTGAGACAACAGACACCAGCGCTTCTATGTATGACAAACTGGCCGAGTTAGGCCCACAAGCGTTGGTAGAATGCATCGCCGATATCGCCAGTGGCAAAGCGATTGCCACTCAACAAGATGATACATTGGCTAACTACGCACAAAAACTTAGCAAAGAAGAAGCCAAAATCGATTGGTCAGCGGATGCTGCTTTTATTGAACGCTGCGTGCGTGCTTTTAATCCATGGCCAATGAGCCATTTTGATGTGGCTGAGAACAGCATTAAAGTGTGGCAAAGTCGCGTTGAAGCACAAACCAGCGACCACCCTGCAGGCACGATTGTTCAAGCCGATAAATCGGGTATTTATGTGGCAACCGGCAACGGCTTACTGGTGCTTGAGCAGTTGCAGGTGCCGGGCAAAAAAGCGATGTCAGTGCAAGACATTCTCAATTCGCGCGCAAGCTGGTTTGAAGTCGGCACACAACTTAGCTAAACCTTAACGAGGGCAGAGATGCCCTCATTGATTTTCATTTATTTAAAGTCGGTACTTCTATGAATGTTCGCGCAGCTGCGGCTAACGTGTTGTTTCAAGTGGTTGATAAAGGCCACTCACTTTCTCACGCACTTCCTGCGGCGCAAAAAACCATCCGCCCAAGAGACCATGCTCTGTTGCAAGAGATCTGCTACGGGGCTTTGCGTTATTTGCCTCGTTTGGAATCAATTGCCAATGAGCTAATGGACAACCCACTGAAAGGGAAAAAGCGGGTTTTTCACCATCTTATTTTAGTTGGTATCTACCAGTTGAGCTTTATGCGCATTCCCGCTCACGCCGCAGTAGCCGAGACGGTTGAAGGCACCAAAACATTGCGCGGTGAAAATTTAGGTGGGCTAATCAACGCCGTATTGCGCAGCTACTTGCGCGATCAAGAAGCACTGGACGCTATTGCCGTTAGCCACAACGCAGGCAAATATGGCCACCCAAGTTGGCTACTTAAACTGTTACAACAAGCGTACCCAGAACAGTGGGAAACGGTTGTGCAAGCGAACAATCAAAAAGCGCCAATGTGGTTGCGCGTCAACCGTCAGCACCACACTCGTGATGAATATCTTGCACTATTAGCTAGCGAAAATATCGAGTGCAGCGTGCACTCTCACGCCGCCGACGCAATAAAACTCGCTGTACCTTGCGATGTAACGCTTTTACCCGGTTTTGATCGTGGTTGGGTATCGGTGCAAGATGCCGCTGCGCAGCTAGCGATTGACTACCTTCAACCTAAAGCAGGCGAGCTAATTTTAGATTGCTGCGCCGCCCCAGGGGGTAAAACCGCGCATATCCTAGAGCACACACACGATACTGAAGTGGTTGCGATTGACAGCGATGCAACCCGCCTTGAGCGCGTCTATGACAACTTAGAACGCCTGCAACTTCGCGCTGATGTGATCTGCGGTGATGCTCGTTACCCTGAAGAGTGGTGGCATGGCGAACAGTTTGACCGAATTTTATTAGATGCACCTTGCTCCGCCACTGGGGTTATTCGCCGTCATCCAGACATCAAATGGCTACGTCGTGGTAGCGATATTGAGGCATTGGCTCAATTACAAAGCGAAATACTGGACGCAATGTGGAAGCAATTAAAAGTCGGTGGCACTATGGTTTACGCAACCTGCTCGATCACTCCACAAGAAAACAGCTTGCAGGTCAAAGCCTTCTTAGAACGAACTCATAACGCTCAATTAGTGGGTTCCGATCGTGAGCAGCCGGGGCGTCAGATACTCCCCGGAGAAGAAGATATGGACGGTTTTTACTACGCAGTATTAACCAAACAAGCGTAAATTCGACGCACATTGGCAGCATTATTGCTGCCTTTTCAGTGGCCGATATTCGGCAGGTAGAAAGAGAACAGAGTATGAAAATCATTATTCTTGGTGCAGGTCAGGTCGGTGGCACACTGGCCGAAAACTTGGTCGGCGAGAACAATGACATCACCATTGTCGACAAAAATAGTGACCGCTTGCGCGAGCTGCAAGACAAGTACGATTTGCGGGTGATTCATGGCCACGCCAGCCACCCAGATGTACTGCGTGAAGCGGGCGCACAGGACGCGGACATGCTGGTTGCGGTCACTAATACCGATGAAACCAACATGGCGGCATGCCAGGTGGCGTTCTCTTTGTTTAATACGCCCAACCGAATTGCGCGTATTCGTTCTCCTGAATATCTGCTTGAAAAAGAGACTTTGTTTCAGTCAGGCGCGATCCCGGTGGATCACCTTATCGCCCCTGAAGAGCTAGTGACGAGCTATATTGAACGGTTGATCCAATACCCCGGCGCACTGCAAGTGGTGAGTTTTGCCGAAGAGAAAGTGAGCCTAGTGGCTGTGAAAGCTTACTACGGCGGGCCATTGGTGGGTAATGCTCTTTCAGCGCTACGTGAACACATGCCGCACATTGATACCCGCGTCGCGGCCATTTTCCGCCAAGGTCGGCCAATTCGCCCGCAAGGCACTACCATTATTGAAGCTGACGATGAAGTGTTCTTCGTGGCCGCCAGTAATCATATTCGCTCGGTCATGAGTGAGCTACAGCGGCTGGAAAAAACCTATCGCCGTATCATGATTGTTGGCGGGGGTAACATTGGGGCAAGCTTAGCCAAACGTTTAGAGCACAGCTACAGCGTTAAACTGATTGAGCGTAATTACCCACGTGCAGAGCAGTTATCGGAAGAGTTAGAAAACACCATAGTATTTTGTGGTGATGCGGCGGACCAAGAGCTGCTAGCCGAAGAGAACATCGACCAAGTCGATGTGTTTATTGCGCTCACCAACGAAGATGAAACCAACATCATGTCCGCCATGCTCGCCAAGCGTATGGGCGCGAAAAAAGTGATGGTACTTATCCAGCGTGGCGCGTATGTCGACCTCGTACAAGGCGGCGTGATTGATGTCGCGATTTCACCCCAACAAGCCACCATTTCCGCACTGCTGACTCACGTACGTCGTGCCGATATCGTTAACGTCTCTTCGCTACGACGTGGCGCGGCAGAGGCGATTGAGGCAATTGCACATGGCGACCAAAACACCTCTAAAGTGGTGGGACGCGCAGTGGGTGATATTAAACTGCCACCGGGCACAACCATTGGCGCGATTGTGCGTGGTGAAGAAGTGTTAATCGCCCATGACCGCACTATTATCGAGCAAGATGATCACGTGGTGATGTTCTTAGTGGATAAAAAGTACGTGCCCGATGTGGAAGCCTTGTTCCAACCTAGCCCATTTTTCCTATAGGTCATTGGCGTCATGCTGAATTTACGCCCCATTTCATTCGTTATAGGACTCGTGCTGTCTAAGCTCGCCCTATTTATGTATGTGCCGACACTGGTCGCTTTTTTTACCGGTACGGGTGGCTTCCTTGATTTTGCTCAAGCGGTCATCATCACTCATATTGTCGCCTTTATCTGCTTAAGCTTGGGGCGTACCGCACACTTTAAGCTCAGCGTGCGCGATATGTTTCTCATCACCAGCTTAGTGTGGACGGTTGCCAGCGCTTTCGCGGCGCTCCCTTTCGTCTTTATCAACCACATCAGCTTTACCGACGCCTATTTTGAAACCATGTCAGGGTTAACCACTACAGGTTCAACCGTGCTCAGTGGCCTTGATAATATGCCGCCCAGCATCTTGTTGTGGCGTTCTATTCTGCAATGGCTTGGTGGGGTTGGGTTTATCGTAATGGCGGTAGCGGTATTACCAATGCTCAATGTGGGTGGGATGAAATTGTTCCAAACCGAATCGTCTGATTGGTCCGATAAAAGTAGCCCACGCGCCAAAACTGTCGCGAAAAATATTGTGCTGGTCTATTTGGTACTGACCTTACTGTGCTTGATTGGCTATATCCTCACTGGCATGACGCTTTTTGAAGCGATCAACCACTCATTCACCACCTTGTCGACTGGTGGATATTCCACCTCCGACGGTTCGATGAACCACTTCTCAAACGGTGCACATTGGGTAGCAACGCTGTTTATGTTTTTGGGGGGCTTGCCCTTTCTACTGTTTGTCGCTGCGGCCCGAAAACAAAATATCAAAGTGATCATAAAAGACGCACAAGTTCGCGGATTTGCTTATCTTTTCCTAATTGCCAGTCTCATCATTGCGTTGTGGCTGAATCTCAAACTAGGCTACTACTGGTTGGACGCCCTGCGAGTGGCGATGTTTAATATCGTTTCAGTGGTCACGACTACTGGTTTTGGTTTGGAAGATTTCACCGCCTGGGGCGCACTGCCAAGCACGCTGTTCATCTTCTTAATGGCAGCAGGAGCTTGTTCCGGCTCAACCTCTGGTGGGATTAAAGTGTTCCGCTTCCAAATTGCGATGACGCTGCTCAATAAACAAATTATGAAGTTGGTCCATCCATCAGGCATCTTCGTACAGCGCTATAATCATCGTCCGGTTAATGATGATATTGTCCGCTCAGTCGTCGCTTTTGGTTTAACCTTTTTCATCACTGTCATTGCTATCGCAGGCGCGCTCAGTGCAATGGGCCTTGACCCTGTCACCAGCATTTCAGGTTCCATCACAGCAGTGGCCAACGTTGGTCCCGGAATGGGCTCGGTGATTGGTCCAACGGGCAACTTCGCACCACTGCCTGACGCAGCAAAGTGGGTTCTGAGCTTAGGGATGTTGATGGGGCGTTTAGAAATTTTGACGATTATCGTTCTGTTTTTCCCTGCATTTTGGCGACGTTAAGATGAAGACAATACCTGTGATAATGATGCTGTTAAGCATGACAGCAAGCGCCGTATCTTGCGCGCAAGTTCTGACCTTAGAAGATGGCCGCCAGGTGAAACTCAATGATGATTTCACATGGCAATATGTTGAACCGCAATCAATGTCGCCGGAAACCGTCATTCACGCGGCCCCTATTGCTCAAAAAGCCCGAGCAACCACCTTTGAGATGGAGAGTGAAAAACCGATTTTACAACTGTCAGATTCTGGAGTGGAAGTGGTACTCGGCGCGGCTTACTACCAAGGAGATACACTCGTTATCCCAACAGCCATCACCAATCAAAGCTCGCAATCTGTCATTGCGGTAGTGCTCAGCATCATTCTTTATGACGAGCAAGGTCAACCACTGCTCACTCAGCAGTTACCCATTTGGCAATCCATTAAACGGATGGCTGATAGCTATTTACGCCCACAAACTCAAGCGCAAGGAAAGCCGATTACCCTTCAGGTTGATCGCCAGCAAGGCTATCAAATTTCGGCCAACATTGAGCGGGTCGAAATGCGTTAAGCACTTACTGGGTGAACAAAAAGGTAAACCGCAAAAAAGTGACAAGCACTGCCACCTAGCACGAATAAATGCCAAATCGCATGGTTATAGGGAATGCGTTTCGCTACATAAAAAATCACCCCGAGCGAATAGACCAAACCACCAACAGCAAGTAGCACCAAACCACCGACCTCGATATTGAGGGCCAGTTGGTAGATCACAACCAAGGATAACCACCCCATCGCCAAATAAGTCACCAGTGAGAACTTTTTAAAACGGTAGACAAAGGCAATTTTCATGATGATACCGAGCAGCGCCAGCAGCCAGATCACCACCATAAGCCCTATTGCCAAAGGAGTGCGAAGGCTAACCAACAAAAAGGGTGTGTAACTTCCGGCAATCAGTAGATAAATGGCACAGTGGTCGAACGTTTTTAGCCAGCGTTTGGCTTTCGGTGTCGCAACGGAGTGATACAGCGTTGAAGCAAGGAATAACGCTATCATGCTGCCACCATAGAGACTCATGCTGATATAAGTCAATGCATCGGCCTGCGCACTTGTTGCCTTGATCAGCAGCAAGACTAAACCAACAAAACTAAGCAATAGTCCCAAACCATGACTCAGTGCATTCGCCCGTTCTTCACCAGCACCATAGCCGTCATTGTCAACAGCAGACATAAACACCATACCAAAAGCAACAAAATGTGGGCTTAGTATTGCACAACTCAGCTTACAGTTGTAAGCCTAAATACAAATTTCGTAACGAAACGGGTATCAAGGAGAGCGATAAATCGCGAGTTTTTTGTAAACGACATAGGTACCTCCTATTTAACAAAACGCGATGTAATGCCGATCAGATGACAAACTCAACCAAGCATCTCACACAATTTTAAGCTTTATTTGCAAGAATATTCATCTCAACTATCGTTCAACTATCGATCAATTCAAAACTTGGTGCTAATCTAACTACGATATGAAAGCATATCGTTATTCCTGAATCATTATTTGGATTGGCGAGAGCCAGAAGAGCCACCCTTCAATTATGAAGCTCAACTCATGGTGATTCAGGCCATTAGATTGGCAATGGATGTGCCTGACCGTTAGGTTAATGAATGCGCCCAACAGCTGTCAGGTTTTCGCACACAAACCGTAGTGCAATGCGTCGTCGTAGTGGTTTTGCTGCTGCTCCGACTGCAAAAAAAGTCGCTCCAGCAATGACTTTAGTTGAAAAAAATGCCCTTACTGCATCGAGCACAACTAATGTTGTTCAGGCAGCATAATTAAAAAGCGCAGCTAAACCCTGCGCTTTTTCTTTGCGCTCAATTGGACTTCAATCCGCAATTTGATACCTTTACTCAAAATACTTATAAAAATTGGGGAAAAGAGAATGCAATGTCATCGAATTGAAGAGCTAATTGAACTACTTGCGCCTGAATGGCAAAAAGATCAGCAGCTCAACTTAATGCAATTCATCACCAAACTGGCTCAAGAAGCGGGTTATAAAGGACCATTAGAAGCGCTTACAGATGATGTATTGATCTACCATCTAAAAATGCGCAACAGCGCCAAAGACGAAATGATTCCTGGCCTGAAGAAAGATCAGGAAGATGATTTTAAAACAGCCATTTTACGCGCGCGTGGCATCATAAAATGATGTAGCCCCTGTGATAATGATCAAGATAGCGGCCTTATTAGGTCGCTTTTTTATTATTAGCGATAAGCCTCACGAGTTGAGGCTTTATTGTTAAAGGTTGATAGTGTTAAAGAAATAAAATTGTTATTGGCGTTATACTTGCCGCTTAATAAATAAAGATTGAACAATGATAATTTCTCATCTTGGTATTGTACCCAAAGAGAAAACAGCAATGTCGCAGAGTGTGAACTAAAAGAAATCACACCTTACAGCCCAACAAGGATCATTTCATGAGTCAGGACAAAATCGATATAAAGGATGTGACTCCTAAAATATTCAACCCCAAAACTCACAAAGGCAACGGTGACCGTTTTAACCCCAGCAACCGTATTTATGTGCGCGAAAGTAAAGGTACTTATCAACAACTCCGCCGCTATGGTGGCTGGTTTTTACTGCTGCTTTTTACTTTAGTACCGTGGATCTCTTACGGTGATCGCCAAGCGATTTTGCTCGACATCGGCCACCAGCAATTTAACTTTTTCGGCACCACACTTTACCCACAAGACCTAACTCTACTTGCCCTGTTGTTTATGATTGCGGCATTCGGCCTGTTTTTTATTACCACTTTTCTTGGCCGTGTCTGGTGTGGCTATCTGTGCCCGCAAACTGTGTGGACATTTATCTACATTTGGTTTGAAGAAAAACTCGAAGGCGCCGCCAATAAACGCCGCAAGCAGGACTCAGGAAAACTCACCGCTAATCTTGCTATAAGAAAAGCCATCAAACACATTGCTTGGCTGGCGATTGCACTCGGTACTGGTTTTACTTTTGTCGGCTATTTCGTCCCGGTACGCGAACTCGTGGTGAACTTTTTCACACTCGATGAAAGTTTCTGGCCCGTCTTCTGGGTACTCTTTTTCACCCTTTGTACTTACGGAAATGCAGGCTGGATGCGTTCGATCGTCTGCATCCATATGTGTCCTTATGCTCGCTTTCAGTCTGCGATGTTTGACAAAGATACCTTTATTGTTGGCTATGACAGCAAACGCGGTGAAACTCGTGGGCCACGCGCTCGTAAAGCCGATCACAAAGCACTCGGTTTAGGTGACTGCATTGATTGTGATTTGTGCGTACAAGTGTGTCCGACTGGCATCGATATTCGTGATGGCTTGCAGTACGAATGTATTAACTGCGGCGCTTGTATTGATGCGTGCGATACCACGATGGAACGTATGGGCTATGAAAAAGGGCTCATCAGCTATACCACGGAGCACCGCCTCTCCGGCCACCACACCAAAATACTCAGGCCTAAATTGCTCGGTTATGGCACGGTACTGCTGGTGATGTTTGGCTTATTCATCGCTCAAGTGGCCAGCGTTGATCCGGTCGGCTTAAGTGTATTGCGTGATAGAAACCAGCTATTTAAAACCAACAGCAATGGTGAAATTGAGAACACTTACACCTTGAAAGTCATCAACAAAACTCAGCAAACGCAAGAGTATAAGCTTGACGTGAAAGGGCTATCGGACGTCTCTTGGTATGGTAAACAAACCATCCAAGTCAAACCAGGAGAGGTATTGAACCTACCAACCAGCCTTGGCGTCGCTCCTGAGAAACTCAGCTCTCCTATAGCGACGATTCAGTTTATACTCACGGACAGTAACCAATTCACGATAGAAGTTGAGAGCCGGTTTATTAATAAACTCTAACTTCGTAACGAATGGAAAAGGGCTCAGTAATGGGCCCTTTTTAATCATGACCAAAGCTTCTTTCCATTTTGATGCACTCACCCCTGATACCATGTGGTATGCCTTAGAAAGCATCGGCATTCGTGCTGAATCAGGATTTCTGGCACTCAACAGTTACGAAAACCGCGTTTATCAATTCATCGATGAAGAACGCCAACGCTATGTGGTGAAATTCTATCGACCTCAGCGCTGGAGTGTTGAGCAAATTCAAGAGGAGCACGATTTCACACGCGAGCTGTACGCGGCGGAAATTCCGATTGCTGAGCCATTGCTCATCAACGGTGCAACCTTACATCACTATCAGGGCTATCATTTCGCGCTGTTTAACAGTGTGGGTGGGCGGCAGTTTGAAGTGGACAATATGGACCAATTAGAAGGCGTGGGCCGGTTTCTTGGACGCATTCATCACATCAGTGCCACTCGTACATTTGTTCATCGCCCGACCATCAGCTTAGATGAGTATCTTTATCAACCCAAACAGCTATTGGAAAATGCGTCCTTTATACCTCAGCACTTGCAAAATACCTTTTTCAGTGACTTATCGTTATTGATCAACAAAATTGAACAGCAATGGCCAGCAAAATCCGCGGCCATCCGCTTGCATGGTGATTGCCATCCAGGCAATATTTTGTGGCGAGATGGGCCTATGTTTGTCGATTTAGACGATGCTCGCAATGGACCAGCAGTACAGGATTTGTGGATGCTACTCAATGGCGAATTGCAAGATAAGCGAATGCAGTTGGACATTATCTTAGAGTCGTATCAAGAGTTTCACGATTTTAATCCAGCCGAATTGAAACTAATTGAACCGTTACGCGGTCTACGAATGGTGCATTACATGGCATGGTTGGCCAAACGATGGCAGGACCCTGCTTTTCCACTCGCCTTCCCTTGGTTTAATGACCCTAAATATTGGGAAAGCCAAGTGCTTGCGTTTAAAGAACAAATAGCAGCATTAGACGAGCCTACGCTCTCACTAATGCCACAATGGTAAGTCACCTTGAAGCAATAAATGGAGTACACAATGAAGAAGCTTTTTGCACTGGTTGCAACCTTACTGCTGAGCTTATCGGCTCATGCAGCCCAATTTAAAGAAGGTGAGCATTATAAAGTGCTTGATCTTGAACCCTCTAAAAATCCAACCGTGACGGAGTTTTTCTCCTTTTACTGCCCACACTGCAATACCTTTGAGCCGATCATCGCCCAACTGAAAAAGCAGCTCCCACAAGGGGTTACTCTGCAGAAAAACCATGTTTCTTTTATGGGTGGCTCTATGGGTAAATCAATGAGTAAAGCTTACGCCACCATGCTTGCCCTCAAAGTTGAAGACAAAATGGTGCCCGTGATGTTTAACCGCATCCACACGATGCGTAAACCACCAAGAGATGATGCGGATCTACGCCAAATCTTCCTAGACGAAGGTATTGATGCAGCAAAATTTGATGCCGCCTTTAATGGTTTTGCCGTCGATTCAATGGTGCGCCGCTTTGATAAACAGTTCCAAGAAAGCGGCCTTTCAGGTGTGCCTGCTGTCGTGGTTAACAATCATTATTTGGTGCAGGGACAAGGTGTTAAATCGACCAATGAATACTTCGAACTGGTCAATTACCTACTGACCAAGTAATCATTCCCAAATGAGGAGCACAACGGCTCCTCATTTTTACTTAATCAAGTTCAACCTTGCAGCGCTTTCTCATACAACCAATCTTGAAACACAAGCCATCACAGCACAAAACTATGTATGCCTAAGACAAGGCTCACTCTTCATTCATAAAACGGTCAGATTAGTTTTATCGTGTCGTCATCCAAGTTTATTCATATACTTAACCACTATTGAATCAAAGTATGGAAACTCCTAATGAATAAATACCTGTCCATGACGCTTGTTAGCGCTCTGGCTTTTCATGTATCTGCCGAACTGGCTCCAGAAACAGGTTTAAGTGGTGAGATTGCCATTAATACTATTTTTGCATCTTCCCAATCATCGTTTGATACGGGTGGAGATGAGCGTATTACATCACTCGAAACAAAGAGTAGCCGGCAGTCAAACTTTGCCGTTGGGCCTTTGGGTAACCTTGCTTACACCTTCGGGGACAAACGTCAACAACAGGTTTATCTAGGCACCTCACGTGATGATATTGCCGTCGGCACTTTAGCGCTTCAGCTGGGGTATCAATATGAGATGGAGACAGGTACCGTGGTTGATGTGGCTTTTTTACCGACCGTGATGTCTGGAAAAACCTGGGCTAACCCTTACCAACTAAACAGTCAGCGCCAAGAAACCGATGAGTCAGGAAATGCCTACCGATTAACATTCAATAGTATTCAAGGCAGCCCATGGACTATCGATGTCGCTTACGCGACCAAAGAGATCGACAACGATCAGTTTCCAAGCCCTGAACTGGCTCGTGATGGTAAAAGTTACTACCTAAAAGGGCAGTATCGTTACTCTCTGAGCCCAACCAGTTTGTTACAGCCCTCCATCACTTATATCAACCACCAAGCGGATGGCGACGCCAATACTCATCACTCTTACGCCGCCGATCTCTCCTACTTCACGTTTATCAATCGCCATAAACTGGCGCTGACCGCTGGGTATACCAAGCGCGACTATCAAGGTGGAAATTCACTGTTTAATCACACTGTGCGTAATGACGATGAACTGAGCCTATTCTTCGCGTACGAATACAGCCAATTTATGGATTGGGATGATTGGTCATTAATCGCTTTAGCCGGTTATAACCAATCGAGCTCAAACCTCTCGTTTTACGACGAATCGTCTCTCTTTACAGCGCTAGGGTTAAATTACCAATTTTAAGTTCATTACACCGCTTGTGCGGTCAGTTGTTTCAACAAGCGGTCCATTGCTCGATAGCCGAGCGCTTCCGCTAGATGGGGCTTAGCAATCTGCTCGGCCCCTTCTAAATCAGCAATCGTACGTGCCACTTTGATAATGCGATGATACGCGCGGATGGAGAGCCCTAGGCGGTGCAGTGCATTTTCCAAAAATTCGGCGTCAGCCTTAGTTAAAGGGCAATACTGTTCAATTTCTCGGCTCCCTAACAAAGCATTAACCTTACCATTACGAATCACCATCCGTTCACGAGCAATCAGCACTCTTTCTTTAACCACAGCCGTTGCTTCACCTCTTTCGCCGCCATTTGCCAGCATTCCTTTGGGAAGCGAGGGGATTTCTATCGACATGTCAAAACGATCAAGCAGTGGCCCCGATAAGCGTCCCAAATAGCGCAAAATACTCTGCGGGTTGGCTCTGGCTTGCGTGCCTTCGTAATAGCCGGTTGGGCTGGGGTTCAACGCCCCCACTAATTGAAAGCGAGCTGGAAAACGCGTTTTGCCTTGCGCTCTTGAAATAATAATTTCACCTGACTCTAATGGCTCACGCAATGAGTCGAGCACTTTTCGTTCAAATTCCGGCATTTCATCAAGAAACAATAACCCATTGTGTGCCAAAGAAATTTCCCCCGGCCTCGGAATAGAACCGCCACCGACCAGCGCCGCCATTGAACTGGAATGATGAGGCGAGCGAAATGGCCTTTGCTTCCAGTTGTGCTGGTTGATGTCTTGTGGAGTCAGAGAAGCAACCGAAGCAGTTTCCATCGCTTCATCTTCATTCATTTCTGGTAATAAATCACACAACCGAGAGGCAAGCATGGTTTTACCCGTTCCGGGTGGACCGAGAAAAAGCAGATTATGGTTGCCCGCGGCTGCGATTTCTAACGCTCGCTTTCCTTGCTGTTGACCAATGATATCTTGCAGATCGCGAGTATTTTTCGCTTGGCACGGTTTAGGTTCGGTTTGAAAAAGAGAGAGGGTTTGCTGGCCACACAAATCAGCACACACCTCAAGCAGCGTTTGCGCCGATTTATGCTGATCCTTTGCCACTAACGCGGCTTGATCACCATTACCATGAGGCACCACCAAACAGCGCTTGGCTCGATTCGCAGCTAAAGCGGCGGGTAATACACCTTTAACAGGACGCAACTCACCAGATAAGGCTAATTCACCAATAAACTCATACCCATCTAACTTCGTTAGCGCTATCTGCTGTGAGGCCGCCAAAATACCCAACGCGATCGGTAAATCAAATCGACCACCCTCTTTGGGGAGATCCGCCGGCGCTAGATTGACCGTAATACGCTTGGCGGGAAACTCAAAACGGGAATTAATGATAGCGCTGCGCACGCGATCACGAGACTCTTTGACCGTCGTTTCTGGCAAGCCGACCAACGTAAAACCGGGCATACCATTGCTAATATGTACTTCAACTGTCACTGTCGGTGCTTGCACGCCAACACTGGCTCGGCTGTGAATAATTGCGAGTCCCATTTCATTCCTTTGTGGTTGTTTAAAAAGTGTTCGTTCTGTTTCTGCGCCCTTATTTGCACACGAGAGATTGTTATATAGCTTGTTGTGATGCTGAAAGAATGTGAAAAAAGAATGAGTTTTTGCTTGTCATTTAACGGAATTGTGTGTTACCACTAGAGACGCAAACAATTTCGTAAGATATTACGCCAACTATTTTAAGAATTAAGTGATGAATTTGAACGCTCACATTAACCTACTGCTAAGCCTGATTATCGTGGTCATTATTGATTCCGCGCGGGGGCTAGTGAGCGCAAAATAACCACCAGATTCAAAAGACCCCCGCACTGAAAAGTCCGGGGGTTTTTTTACAACTATTAAACTAAAAAGTTCATACTGGTTGGTGATTATCCAACCCGATATGACAGGAAGAATGGGAGCGCACATGAAGTGCAAACACAACATGGTTTACTGTGCCATACACAGTTTGGGAGGGTTACGATGACAGGAGCACAACTGGTTGTAGCCGCATTAAAGCAGCAGGGAATCAAAACCGTTTTTGGTTATCCCGGCGGCGCTATCATGCCAATCTATGATGCATTATACGATGGCGGTGTAGAACACATCCTCTGTCGCCACGAACAAGGTGCAGCCATGGCGGCGATTGGCATGGCGCGCTCGACACAAGATGTCGCGGTGTGCATGGCCACCTCAGGACCCGGAGCGACCAATTTGGTCACCGGTCTTGCCGATGCATTTCTTGACTCAATCCCCCTCGTCGCCATCACCGGCCAAGTCGCAAGCTCACACATTGGTACCGATGCTTTTCAAGAGATGGACGTGATTGGTATGTCACTCTCTTGCACCAAACACAGCTACCTCGTTACCGATATCCACGATCTCGCACCCACCCTTGCCGAAGCCTTTGAGGTAGCGAAAGCGGGTCGCCCCGGCCCGGTGATTGTGGATATCGCTAAAGATGTACAACTGGCAAAAACCCCCGTGACTGAGCTACCTGCGTTCACTGCGCCAGCCATGCCAGTTGCCAGCCAAGAGCAGCTTCACGCAGCGCAACAACTGCTTTCACAAAGCTCTCGTCCTGTATTGTATGTTGGCGGTGGCGTTCAACTGGCCAAAGCGACCGATTCCGTACGCGAGTTTTTACGCCTCAATCCGATGCCATCAGTAAGTACCTTAAAAGGCTTGGGCACGATTGAGCGCCATGACCCGCACTACCTTGGCATGCTTGGTATGCATGGGACTAAGGCGGCAAACTTGGTCGTTCAAGAGTGTGATTTGTTGATTGTGGTTGGAGCGCGCTTTGATGACCGAGTAACGGGAAAACTGGATACTTTTGCACCACACGCCAAAGTGATTCATATCGATATCGATGCGGCCGAGTTTAATAAACTCCGTATCGCCAATGCGTCACTACGTGGTGACATCAATCTCATTCTTCCACAACTGGAACTGACGCGTGATATCGCACCGTGGGTTCACCACAGTGAAAGTTTGCGCAGTGGCTTTAAGTGGCGCTATGACCACCCGGGCGATCTCATTTTTGCACCATTGTTACTCAAACAACTGTCCGACATGATGCCCGATTCAGCCATCGTCTCAACCGACGTTGGCCAACATCAAATGTGGGCCGCGCAGCACATTCAGCCGCGTGCTCCACAGAACTTCATCACCTCAGCTGGCCTTGGAACTATGGGCTTTGGGTTGCCCGCCTCAATGGGCGCTGCCGTTGCTCGCCCAGATGATCAATCCATTCTCATTTCTGGGGATGGCTCGTTCATGATGAATGTTCAAGAACTTGGTACGCTCAAGCGCCGCCAAATCCCGGTCAAGATGGTACTACTGAACAACCACCGTTTGGGTATGGTGCGCCAATGGCAATCGCTGTTCTTTGATGGCCGCCATAGTGAAACGATTTTGGATGACAACCCAGATTTCGTGATGCTAGCTAAGGCGTTCGATATTCCTGGCAAAACCATCACCAAAAAAGAAGAAGTTGAACCAGCACTTAAAGAAATGCTGGCCAGCAAAACAGCTTATCTGCTTCACGTTTTGATTGATGAAGAAGAAAACGTATGGCCGCTTGTACCACCGGGCGCCTCAAATAGTGATATGTTGGAGAACACCTAATGGATAGATACCTATTAGACATCAAAGCCGATGATAAACCGGTGCTATTAGAGCGTGTTCTGCGCGTGATTCGCCATCGTGGATTTGTGATAAAACAAGTGGCCGCAACGCAAAACCACGCCAGCAAAGTCGCCAGTGTTGAAATCATTGTTGATAGTGATCGCCCCATCAGCACACTGATCAATCAAATTGAAAAATTATGGGATATTCGCAGTGTCGATGTCACCCCAATAAAAAATAACGAACTACCGAATAACAATTTACAACAAAAGATTTGTGCATAAGGAAGGCAATAAATGGCAACAAAAACTGCAGATTACATTTGGTTCAACGGTGAAATGGTTCCGTGGGCAAATGCAAACGTTCATGTACTGACACACGCAATGCACTACGGCACTTCGGTGTTTGAAGGTGTGCGTTGTTATAACACTCCTAAAGGTCCAATCGTCTTCCGTCATAAAGAGCACGCTCAACGCCTAAAAGATTCAGCAAAAATTTACCGTTTCCCTATCCCCTATACGATAGAAGAGATCATGGAAGCGACACGTGAAACATTGCGCGTCAATAAACTGGATTCAGCCTACATTCGCCCACTTGGCTTTGTTGGCAACGTTGGCCTTGGCGTTTGCCCACCAGTGAATACTGAAATGGAGTTAATCATTGCCGCCTTCCCTTGGGGTGCTTACTTAGGTGATGAAGCGCTAGAAAATGGTGTGGATGCGATGGTTTCTAGCTGGCATCGCGCTGCGCCAAACACCATACCAACCGCAGCCAAAGCGGGTGGTAACTATTTATCGTCTCTGCTTGTCGGTGGTGAAGCTCGTCGTCATGGCTATGCCGAAGGTATCGCCTTAAGCGTGGATGGTTATTTATCTGAAGGTGCAGGCGAAAACATTTTCGTCATCAAAAACGGTGTGCTGCTCACGCCACCAACCACCAGCTCCATCTTGCCGGGTATCACGCGTGATTCGATCATGACGCTGGCTAAAGAAATGGGTTACGAAGTGCGTGAAGTGAACATTGCGCGTGAAGCTCTCTATCTTGCTGACGAAATTTTTATGACTGGCACCGCCGCCGAAATCGTCCCTGTACGGAGCGTAGACCAAATTACGGTTGGAGAGGGTAAACGTGGGCCAATCACGAAAGTGATGCAAGAAGCTTACTTTGGCCTATTTAACGGCACCACTGAAGACAAGTGGGGCTGGTTGGATTACGTGTACCCACAACCGAAGTAATAGAGGACGATAGACAATGCCAAAGTATAGATCCGCAACAACGACACACGGACGTAATATGGCTGGAGCGCGCGCATTATGGCGCGCCACTGGCGTCAAAGATGAAGATTTCGGTAAGCCGATTATTGCGGTGGTTAACTCATTCACTCAATTCGTACCGGGCCACGTGCACCTCAAAGATATGGGTCAATTGGTTGCGGGTGAAATCGAAAAAGCCGGCGGCATCGCCAAAGAATTTAATACCATCGCGGTAGATGACGGTATCGCCATGGGGCATGGCGGCATGCTGTACTCACTACCCTCACGCGAGTTGATCGCAGACTCTGTCGAGTACATGGTTAATGCGCACTGCGCTGATGCGATGGTCTGCATTTCCAACTGCGACAAAATCACCCCTGGGATGATGATGGCGGCACTGCGCATTAATATTCCCGTTATCTTTGTTTCTGGCGGGCCAATGGAAGCGGGTAAAACCAAGCTTTCTGATCAAATCATCAAACTCGATTTAGTCGATGCGATGATCCAAGGCGCGGACCCTAAAGTCTCCGACGCACAAAGTGAACAAATTGAACGCTCGGCCTGCCCAACCTGTGGTTCTTGTTCTGGCATGTTTACCGCCAACTCAATGAACTGTCTCACCGAAGCGTTGGGGCTTTCTCAACCAGGTAATGGTTCAATGTTGGCCACGCATGCCGATCGTGAGGCGCTCTTCATCAACGCAGGTAAACGCATTGTTGAATTAACCAAGCGTTATTACGAGCAAGATGATGCATCCGCCTTACCGCGTAATATTGCCAACAAAGCCGCGTTCGAAAATGCGATGGCGCTCGATATTGCTATGGGCGGCTCAACCAACACGGTATTGCACCTATTAGCAGGCGCTCAAGAAGGTGAAATCGATTTTGACATGGGTGATATCGACCGCATGTCACGCCGCGTACCTCATCTGTGTAAAGTCGCGCCATCGACTCAAAAATATCACATGGAAGATGTACACCGCGCGGGTGGCGTGATGGCGATTCTTGGTGAACTGGATCGCGCCGGTCTCATCAACAATCAAACTCGCACCGTGTTGGGTTTATCGATGAAAGAGCAGTTGGCTCAATACGACATCATGCAAACGCAAGATGAAGACGTCTTAAGCTTTTTCCGTGCCGGTCCTGCGGGTATTCGTACCACTAAAGCCTTCTCGCAACAATGCCGATGGGATCGCCTCGATGACGATCGCAAAGAAGGCTGTATTCGTACCAAAGAGCATGCTTTTAGCCAAGATGGTGGCCTAGCCGTGCTATCAGGCAACATTGCCGTTGACGGCTGTATTGTCAAGACAGCAGGGGTTGATGAAGGTAGCCTGAAATTTGCAGGCCCAGCCGTGGTCTTTGAAAGCCAAGAAAGTGCCGTTGAAGGTATTTTAGGTGGTAAAGTGAAGGCTGGTGATGTTGTCGTCATCCGCTATGAAGGCCCGAAAGGCGGCCCGGGTATGCAAGAAATGCTTTACCCAACCACGTACCTCAAATCAATGGGGCTAGGCAAAGAGTGCGCGCTACTGACTGACGGTCGTTTCTCTGGGGGGACTTCCGGTTTATCAATTGGTCACGTTTCTCCAGAAGCTGCGAACGGCGGAACGATAGGTTTGGTGAATTCTGGGGATATTATCGCCATCGATATTCCAAACCGCTCCATTACGCTCAACGTTTCAGAAGCTGAACTGGCTGAGCGCCGCGTAAAACAAGACCAGCTCGGTTGGAAACCTGTCAATCGCCAGCGTGAAGTCTCTTTGGCATTGAAAGCCTACGCAAGTATGGCCACCAGCGCTGATAAAGGGGCTGTTCGAGACAAATCTAAGCTAGAGGGCTAGCGGATGAGCGACTCAGGTAACGCAACTCAAACTGGCGCAGACTATCTGCGCCAAATCCTGCGCGCCCCCGTGTATGACGTCGCAACGGTGACGCCACTGCAGGATATGCCCCGCTTATCGGCGCGCATCAAAAATCGCGTTCAGCTCAAGCGTGAAGATCGCCAGCCTGTGCACTCTTTTAAATTACGCGGCGCTTATAATATGGTGTCGAGTTTATCTGAGGTGCAAAAACAAGCTGGGGTGATTGCCGCGTCAGCAGGCAACCACGCGCAGGGAATGGCTCTGTCGGGAACAAAATTAGGCATTAAAACCACCATTGTGATGCCCAAAACTACCCCTGATATCAAAGTTGAAGCGGTACGCGGTTTTGGCGGTTTGGTGATTTTGCATGGCAACAACTTTGATGAAGCCAAAGCCGAAGCGGAACGCTTGGCTCACGAGCAAGGTTATACGTTTGTCCCACCGTTCGATCACCCACTGGTCATTGCAGGGCAAGGCACGATTGGCATGGAAATGCTGCAACAAAATGGCCACCTTGATTACATTTTTGTACCAGTCGGCGGTGGCGGTTTAGCCGCTGGGGTCGCGGTGCTCATCAAACAGCTGATGCCAGAAATCAAAGTCATTGCGGTTGAACCTGAAGATTCTGCTTGTTTAAAAGCAGCACTCGAGGCAGGTAAACCCGTGGTGCTTGACCAAGTCAGCATGTTTGCCGACGGTGTCGCGGTAAAACGTATTGGTGATGAAACCTTCCGTTTGTGTCAGCAATACATTGATGGCCACATCACGGTATCAAGCGATGAAATCTGCTCGGCGGTTAAAGATATCTTCGAAGACACGCGTGCGATTGCCGAACCTTCTGGAGCGCTTGCTCTGGCTGGTCTGAAGAAATTCGCGGAAAAACATAAGCTGGTGGATAAACAGTTAGGCACCGTACTTTCAGGGGCTAACACCAATTTCCACGGCTTGCGTTACGTGTCGGAGCGATGTGAGCTAGGCGAAAAACGTGAAGGGCTTTTGGCGGTGACCATACCTGAACGTCAAGGCGCGTTTTTTGAGTTTTGTAATATCATTGGCGGTCGCGCGGTCACCGAGTTCAACTATCGCTATAACGATGACAAGCTGGCCAACATTTTCGTCGGTGTACGCCTGTTAAGTGGGCAAGAAGAGCTCGACAACATCATTCACGATTTACGCCAAGGTGGCTACCCTGTGGTGGATCTATCGGATGATGAAATGGCCAAACTGCATGTCCGTTATATGATTGGAGGCAAACCCTCTAAGCCGCTAAAAGAGCGATTATACAGCTTCGAATTTCCGGAATATCCGGGCGCTCTGCTGAAATTTCTCAGCACGCTTGGCACACACTGGAACATTAGCTTGTTTAATTACCGCAATCATGGAGCCGATTATGGCCGCGTATTGTGTGGTTTTGAACTCGAAGAGAGCGATTTAAACCGCTTCTCCGCTCACCTTAGAGAATTGGGTTACCAATGCAAAGATGAGACGGACAATCCTTCATACCAGTTCTTCTTATCCTAAAGCTCAATGCCAGTCCCACGACTGGCATTTTTTATGAGTGATGCATAATACGCATAGAACCAATGCTAAAGTTTCATTTTAGTCATAGTTAATTCAGTACTACACTTAGCGACATCTTATGCTTGCTGTGCCAATCTGGAGATCCGAATGTTTAAAGCGTTAATCCTTAATCAACAAGAAAAAAACACAGTTGCCACCATTGAACAAATCGACGAATCACAATTACCGCAAGGTGAAGTTTTAGTCGCGGTCGATTACTCATCATTGAATTACAAAGATGGTTTAGCCATTACAGGTAAAGGCAAAATCATTCGCAATTTCCCTATGGTACCGGGCATTGATCTTGCGGGAACCGTACTTGAATCCCAAGATACTCGCTACCAAACCGGTGATAAAGTTGTACTAACCGGTTGGGGAGTGGGTGAAAACCATTGGGGTGGTATGGCGCAAAAAGCACGCTTGAAAGCCGATTGGTTAGTACCACTCGCGCACGGTCTTGATAGCAAAAAAGCGATGATGATTGGCACTGCTGGCTTTACTGCCATGCTTTGCGTGCAAGCCATTTTAGATGCGGGTATTCAACCGGAAAAGGGTGAAATATTGGTGACGGGTGCCAGTGGCGGCGTGGGTTCAGTTGCTGTAACACTATTAGCTAAGCTAGGTTATACAGTTGCTGCGGTAACTGGTCGTGTTGAACAAAATGGTCCACTGCTAGAAAAACTAGGAGCAAGCCGCGTTATTGATCGCAGCGAATTTGAAGAGCCAGCTCGTCCGCTGGAAAAACAGATTTGGGCTGGCGCGGTCGATACAGTAGGCAGCAAAATGTTAGCCAAAGTGTTAGCCCAAATGGACTACAACAGCACAGTTGCCGCGTGTGGTTTAGCGGGTGGTTTTGATTTACCCACCACCGTCATGCCGTTCATTTTGCGCAATGTACGCCTGCAAGGTGTCGACTCCGTCTCTTGCCCGCTAGAAAAACGCATGGCAGCATGGGAAAGCTTAGCGAAACTGCTACCTGCAAGCTACTTTGAGCAAGCGTGTGAGGAAATCACCCTCGAACAAACAGCGCAGTACGCTGAAACGATCACCAATGGTCAAGTGACTGGTCGCGTGGTGATTAAGCTTTAAACCATTCATTCATCAAGCTTTGGTCTTACTCAAAGCTTGATGATTTTTATCCCTCTAACTGCATCTCTTCAATACGCTTAGCAATCAACCGGCTGCACTCTTGTTTGACGATCTGCCTTAACCATTCTTGGGCAGGAGAATGCTCACATCGCGAGTGCCAAATCATAGAGTAGTCAAACGGCGTAAACTGAAACGGTAACGGCTTCACCACCAATGCGTAACGCTCTGCCACTAAATAGGCCAGATCCGCAGGCACCGTAATAATCAATGGCATGGTATCAACAATCGCTAGCGCGGCTTCTAAATGATAGGCTCTGAGCACCATTTTCCGTTTAGGCTGCCCACTTAATGCTTGTTCAATTAAGGCATTAACACCATCACTGATCGCAATCATCGCATGCGGGTATGTCAGGTAATCCGCTAAAGAGATCTGCCGATTCGCCAACGGATGGTGTTGGGAGAGCAAACAAAGCACACCGACTCGCCCAAGCACCTCACTCATCAATGGTGCTACTGGCGACGTTGGGCGACAAATCGCTAAATCAGCTCCTTCATAAGTCAGTTGATCGGCCAACCTATCATGCTGCAAAGGTAAAAACTCAAACGACACGTTTGGTGCCTCTTGATATATCCTTGGTAAAGCAAACGGTAAGATGGTCTGCATTGCGTAATCTGTCGTGGCAATGGTGAAGGTTTGTTCACATTGCTGGGGGTCAAATTCAACAGGTGAAAGGATTTGACGTAGAGACTCCAATGGCTCGCCTAAGGCACGATTAAGCTCCAGCGCTTTTTCAGTCGGAATGAGATGCTGACCTTGACGCGTAAAAAGAGGATCATTGAGCAGATCACGTAACCGACCTAATACACGGCTCATGGCTGACTGGCTAAGATTTAAACGCTGGGCCGCTTTACTGACACTGCTCTCTTCTATCAACACTCTCAGTGCAATCAATAAATTCAGATCACGACGATAGATATCTTCCAACTCCATGCAATAACCCCATTTTTGTCATTGGTAAATAGGCTCAGTGTACGCGTTAGGCAAAAAAAATCCCGCCTTTCAGCGGGGAAGCCCAAGAAAATGGGGATAGTGTCGGAATGTGTTACGTGTCGTATTAGTGCAATGCGTTGATCAATATGTGATGGATTAGTGATTCTGCTCTTCTGAGATGCCTTTCCAAAGATGCATCTCAAGCCAGATCCCAACCAGTGACGCACTGACACCAAAAAGTGGCATCCACGACGTTTCTGCAGGCGTTCGCATCACTAAGGCACAAAATGAGATAAAGCAGAGAACCGAATAAATGGTTAACCTATCAAGCGCTGTTAACATAAGTGCCTCACTAAATTGTTATCAACTTGTTAAGTAAGTTAAAACAAAAAGATCACTTTGCCAAGTGGTTATTGAATATTTTTTCCTCGCCAGTATTATCTACGCCTTGCGATAACATCGATTAGGTTTGAATATGACATTTGATCCGGCACTTGCCACACAAACACTCGAAGCCGAAGGATTGCGCTGTCCCGAGCCTGTAATGATGGTCAGAAAAACCATTCGAACCATGCAAGATGGCGAAATTTTACTAGTGAAAGCCGATGACCCGTCAACCACTCGAGACATTCCCAGTTTTTGCCGCTTTATGGATCATCAGTTAATTGCGGAGAAAGTGGACACATTGCCCTATCTCTATTTGATTAAGAAAGGATTGAGTTAAGCCTCGATCTAAGTGATGTGTACGCAAAAGAAAAGGCGACCTCAAAAAGGCCGCCTTTTGCTATTGATTCATTGATTCATTGCGCTGCACACTACTCATTAAACTCGATGGTGCGGATCTCTGATTGCAGTTTTGTGATCTGCTTTTGCAGGGTTCGAATTTCATCGTGCATCGGGATAATGTGCGCGACTCGGATCCAAGATTCCACCATTAAGCCACACAATATGATTGCGCCGGCCACCATGGGTAGCCACATTTCCGTCAACGCCATACCCAACAACGTCAGCACAAAACCGAACGTAAACAAGTAACTTTGGCTCTTGGCGGTCATTCCCATATAACGTGTCAGCATATGCATTCCCTCTTAGACTTGCATCATCTAGCACTACAGTAACATGACCAGTATGGCATAAATTTGTCACTCATCACGCAACCGTAGACGTTGGGCGACAAGTTGAGTAATAAATTGTGTCACGCTCACTCGCCCAATCATCTAATCGATTGGAATTACCAAATCGCCGCGCCGATCGCTAATATCAAAAAGAGTACCGCCGTGATTTTACGAATAAGTCCTAGCGGCATTTTATCGGCGGATAATTTACCAATCAGCACCACAGGTACGTTAGCCAGCAACATACCAATTGTCGTTCCGAGCACCACCCACAGTAGAGCATCCGCATATTGCGCACCAAGAATAGACGTTGCTATTTGGGTTTTATCGCCAATTTCAGCGACAAAAAAAGCGATGAAGCTAGCGACAAAAGGACCTCGATTGGTAATTTTTTCATCGCCGTCGAGTTTGTCTGGAATTAATACCCAACCCGCCATGGCAAGGAAGCTGGCGACCAACACCCATTTAAGGATTTCTGGTGACAGGTAATCGGCAACGACCACGCCCAGCCAAGCAGCGAGTGCATGGTTAACCATCGTTGCGACAAAAATGGCGGCAATAATAGGCAAAGGTTTACGATAACGACTGGCTAGCAGCAGAGAAAGCAGTTGGGTTTTATCGCCAATTTCAGCTAAGGCGACGGTAGTAATTGAAATAGCTAATACGCTCACGACAGGCTCAATGGGGCGGGATAATTATAATAACCATAGACAAACGCCACTCCCCACCCCGGTTTGTGATGTTTGTCTAAGGTCTTGCTAAGCTAAAATGACTTTAGCCTCGAACGCCACGGTGATTTGGCACCAATTATGTTGACGAACGAACCGTTAAGATAAGAAATCTCACTGGTAAGCTACTCCCCAAAGACGGCGCAATTCTAATCAGGCCGAGTGAAAATCTCAAGTTAGAAATAAGTCAAAATCGTTCATGTGCAGGAATTTGGCACAATCGATGCGATAAATTCGACCAAAACGGATTTTCGACCATTAATTAAGCAAGATTACCCCTACTCGCTGAGCGAATATCTGGGTATACTTGTTCGTTATTTTCATCCATTCAGACAGAAGAATCGCGCGAACCTGACTATGCAAAAATACGATATCAAAACCTTTCAGGGTATGATCCTCGCGCTGCAGGATTATTGGGCCCAACAAGGCTGTACCATTGTTCAACCATTAGACATGGAAGTTGGTGCAGGAACCTCTCACCCAATGACATGCCTGCGAGCTTTAGGCCCAGAGCCCATTGCAACGGCGTATGTTCAACCCTCTCGTCGTCCAACGGACGGTCGTTATGGTGAAAACCCAAACCGCCTGCAACACTATTACCAATTCCAAGTCATCATCAAACCTTCACCAGACAACATTCAAGAGTTGTATTTAGGGTCTTTAGAGGTGCTCGGTGTTGACCCACTAGTACACGATATTCGTTTCGTGGAAGATAACTGGGAAAACCCAACCTTAGGTGCTTGGGGTCTTGGCTGGGAAGTGTGGCTAAACGGCATGGAAGTAACTCAATTTACTTACTTCCAACAAGTCGGCGGCCTTGAGTGCAAACCTGTAACTGGTGAAATCACTTACGGTATTGAACGTCTTGCCATGTACATTCAAGGCGTGGATTCAGTGTATGACTTAGTCTGGACAGATGGCCCATTAGGTAAAGTCACCTATGGTGACATTTACCATCAAAATGAAGTCGAACAATCCACTTACAACTTCGAACACGCGGATGTCGATTTTCTATTCACCTTCTTCGACCAGTGCGAAAAAGAGTGTAAGCATCTACTTGAGCTAGAAAAACCGCTGCCACTTCCTGCCTATGAGCGTATTTTGAAAGCGGGCCATGCCTTTAACCTATTGGACGCGCGTAAAGCGATTTCGGTGACAGAACGTCAACGTTACATCCTACGCATCCGTAACCTGACCAAAGCGGTTGCAGAAGCGTACTACGCATCTCGTGAAGCACTCGGCTTCCCTATGTGTAAAAAGGGTGAGGATAAATAAGATGGCAAAAGAATTTCTAATTGAATTAGGCACAGAAGAGCTACCACCAAAACAACTTCGCACTTTGGCTGAAGCGTTTGCGGCTAACTTTGCCGCAGAATTGAAAACCGCTGAACTGGCACACGAAGGCATCAAATGGTTTGCAACCCCTCGCCGTTTAGCACTGAAAGTGACCAACTTGGCCCAAGGTCAAGCGGATAAAGTGGTCGAAAAACGTGGCCCCGCTATTTCTGTTGCTTTTGATGCCGATGGCAATCCAACCAAAGCAGCACAAGGCTGGGCGCGTGGTAACGGCATTACTGTTGAGCAAGCGGATCGCCTAACAACAGAACAAGGTGAATGGCTACTGTTCAAACAGGAAGTCAAAGGCCAAGATGCCAAAGCTATTGTGGTTGAACTTGCCGCCAAAGCGTTAGCAAACTTGCCTATCGCCAAACCCATGCGCTGGGGTGATAAAGAAACACAATTTATCCGCCCAGTAAAAACTCTGACTATTTTGATGGGTGATGAACTGATCGAAGGTGAGATCTTAGGCGTAGCTTCTGCGCGCACCATTCGTGGTCACCGCTTTATGGGCGAAAAAGAGTTCACCATCGATTCAGCAGAACAATACCCAGCGATTTTAGAACAGCGCGGTAAAGTGATCGCCGATTACGATGCGCGTAAAGCGATAATTATTGCGGATGCACAAAAAGCAGCGCTACAGGTTGGCGGTGTTGCCGATCTTGACGATGACTTGGTTGAAGAAGTGACCTCACTGGTTGAATGGCCAGTGGTGCTGACGGCGAAATTTGAAGAAAAATTCCTTAAAGTACCGTCAGAAGCTTTGGTTTACACCATGAAAGGTGACCAAAAATACTTCCCGGTTTATTCTCATCAGATGAGCGATGCGAATAAGCAATTGCTGCCTAACTTTATTTTCGTCTCTAACATCGAGTCGAAAGAGCCTCGCCATGTTATCGAAGGCAACGAGAAAGTCGTTCGTCCACGCTTAGCGGACGCGGAATTCTTCTTTAATACCGATCTCAAAAGCAAATTAGTCGATCGTCTACCACGACTAGAAACCGCGATTTTCCAGCAGCAGTTAGGTACGATTAAAGATAAAACTGACCGTATTACTGAACTGGCTGGTTACATTGCAGAACAGATTGGCGCGGATGTAGAAAAATCAAAACGTGCGGGCTTACTGGCTAAATGCGATTTGATGACCTCAATGGTGTTTGAATTTACCGACACGCAAGGCGTGATGGGTATGCATTATGCTCGCCATGACGGAGAAGCAGAAGAAGTCGCCGTTGCACTAAACGAACAGTACATGCCACGCTTTGCTGGCGATGCTCTGCCAACCAATGGCGTTTCCGCCGCTGTGGCAATCGCAGACAAGCTAGACACCATAGTCGGCATCTTCGGTATTGGCCAAGCACCAAAAGGCTCGGATCCCTTTGCTCTGCGTCGCGCATCACTGGGTGTACTGCGCATCATCGTTGAATACGGCTATAACTTGGACTTAGTTGACCTCGTAGCAAAAGCGAAATCGCTGTTTGGTGATCGCCTTACCAACGACAACGTTGAGCACGATGTAATTGAGTTTATGCTTGGCCGTTTCCGTGCTTGGTATCAAGATGAAGGTTTTAGCGTCGACATCATCCAAGCGGTACTTGCTCGTCGTCCAACCAAACCCGCTGATTTTGACAAACGTGTTAAAGCGGTTTCCCACTTCCGTGAACTGGAAGCGGCTGAAGCCCTAGCGGCGGCAAACAAGCGTGTCGGTAACATTTTAGCGAAATTTGACGGTGAACTGGCTGCAGAAATCAACCTAACACTTCTTCAAGAAGCGGCCGAAAAAGCCTTAGCGGAAGAAGTGGAAGTGATGACCGAAGCACTAGAACCTGCTTTCGCTACCGGTGATTACCAACAAGCACTGAGCAAGCTGGCAGCACTACGTGAACCTGTTGATGCTTTCTTTGATAATGTCATGGTGATGGCAGACGATGAAGCATTAAAACAAAACCGTTTAACGCTGCTCAACAACTTGCGTAATCTGTTCCTACAAATTGCTGATATTTCACTGCTGCAAAAGTAGTCGCTGATATTTCGGCACACAAATTAATCTATCAAAGCCCAGCGGCCATCCGCTGGGCTTTTTGTTTTATCTGACCGCAGTGTGTTATTTGGCGAAAAATAGTGCTTTGACTCGCAAAAACATTGGGGTATGTTCAAGGATTACTCGATGGGCGTGGCATCGTTTCATGCCCCTTTATGCAAGCAAATACAAGAATGAATTAGGCAGTCAGCAATGCAGTTTTCGAAATTTGGTGAAAAATTTAATCAGTATTCCGGTATTACCCAGTTAATGGACGATCTCAATGATGGCCTGCGCACTCCCGGAGCCATTATGCTCGGCGGTGGTAACCCAGCTGCCATTCCCGCCATGATTGACTACTTTCATCAAACCAGTGCTGACATGCTTAGCAGTGGTGAACTGATCGCTGCCCTCGCCAACTATGATGGCCCACAAGGTAAAGATCTGTTCGTTAAATCTCTCGCAAAACTGCTCAAAGAAACCTATGGCTGGGAAATCAGTGAAAAGAACATTAGCTTAACCAATGGCAGCCAGAGTGGATTTTTCTATCTATTTAATCTATTTGCTGGCCAGCAAGCTGATGGTTCACATAAGAAAATTTTACTGCCATTAGCGCCTGAATATATTGGTTATGGTGATGCCGGGATAGATGAAGATATTTTTGTCTCCTATCGCCCAGAAATAGAACTACTCGACAATGGCTTATTCAAATACCACGTGGATTTCGAAACCTTGAGCGTGGATTCGTCGGTAGCCGCCATTTGTGCTTCCCGTCCAACCAATCCGACGGGAAATGTGCTCACAGAACAAGAGATCCACAAGCTCGATAAGCTGGCTAGAGAGAACAATATCCCACTGATTATCGACAATGCATACGGCGTTCCATTTCCCAACATCATTTTTGAAGAGATTGAACCCTTTTGGAATGACAACACCATTTTATGCATGAGCCTTTCGAAACTGGGTTTACCCGGTGTGCGCTGCGGTATCGTCATTGCCAACGAAACCATTACCCAAGCATTAACCAACATGAATGGCATCATTAGCTTAGCGCCAGGCAGCATCGGCCCAGCCATTGCTCATCATATGATTGAAAAAGGCGATCTATTAAGGCTCAGTCGCGATGTGATCAAGCCCTTCTACCAGCAGAAATCACAAAGAGCAGTCGAGTTACTCAAGCAAGCCATTAGCGACCCGCGCTTTCGTATCCATAAACCAGAAGGGGCGATCTTTTTATGGCTCTGGTTTGATGAGCTCCCTATAACCACCATGGAACTTTACCAACGTCTAAAAGCCAGAGGAGTATTGATTGTACCGGGTGAATATTTCTTTATTGGTCAACAAGACGATTGGCAACACGCGCATCAGTGTCTGCGCATGAACTACGTGCAAGATGATGAAGCCATGCAAAAGGGCATTCAAATTATTGCTCAAGAAGTGGCATTAGCGTATCAACAGTAATTCATCCTTTCTGCCATGAAAAAGAGCGCCAAAAGGCGCTCTTTCACTACTTTAATGTGGCCAGTAACTTAATTGTTCTCAATTAAGTTTTTACCATTAATCGCAATTTTACGTGGTTGCATCGCTTCAGGTGTTTCACGTTCAAGATCCACGTGTAGCAAGCCATTTTCCATTGTGGCTCCGAGCACTTTGACATAGTCGGCCAATTGGAATTTACGTTCAAAATCGCGCTCAGCAATACCTTGGTAGACGTAGTTTTTATTCTCTTCGGGTTTACGTTCACCACGCACAATCAGCGTATTTTCTTGTTGAGTAATCTCAATCTGCTCTTCAGAAAAACCAGCTACCGCCATCGTGATGCGATATTTATTGTCGTCTTGCTGTTCAATATTGTACGGAGGGTAACCCGCAGAGCTATTCTTCGCTGAACTGGATTCCATCATGTTTAATAGACGGTCAAAACCAATTGCGTTGCGGTATAAAGGAGTGAAATCTACTGTTCTCATCATACTATCCTCATCATAAGCAATAGCCTTAAGCCGTTAGCAGCCATTCTTTCAACATGGAGCTAACAACACATTTAATGATCACAACACAAGGCTCCTCTTAAGAGAGCAAACCTGTGTCGCCATTCCAGAGGTCCTTACGGCATCCTCTTCATTGATAGATATAGGGGCACTAAAATTCTTTTCAAGGATTTTTTGAAAAATTTTTTAGTCCTCGCTAAAGCGAACAGAAACTAGAAAGAGGACATCGAATCAAACTGATACTCCGTAGAGTTACAAAGCCTTCATTAGCAGGATATAGAGTCAATACAGAGACATAAAAAAGCCTAACGATATCATTAGGCTTTATTTTGCACTTTAACCGATGAAAACTTATTTTATTTTCCGCGTTTTTTCCTTTCTTTAATTACACTGCTTTCTTCCATTTTTTCTTGCTTTAATTTCCGCTTTTCTTTTAGGCTAAGTTGCGCTTTTTTCATATCTTTCTTACTCATAGTAATCTCCTTATTTTAACGAAGAAATTTAATTTACACACGTTAGTGACTTTTCAGGAAGAATATTAACCACTTTATATTCTCGCTCTTTTCCTAAAATATATAATTTAAAACACTCTTGTTCACGTAATCCAAAAATAGAAGCGCCTAAATAAGAGTAAAGTGATACGAGACCATCATTAGGGTTATTCCGCTCACCAAGCACTATAATAATTTGATAAGGTTGACACTTTTCTGTATCAACAAAGCTGACCCTATCTCCAACGTTGACTCGGCGCTCTGCCGTAGATCTGGCCAATGATTCTGCTTCTATTCTCTCGAAAAGAGTCAGTAAAACCAGTGGAGACTGATAGGTAACAAATAAGCTTGTTATTATTTTACTTTTGAAAAAAACAAGCCAACGCTTAAATAAGTTGATATTTATTACTCCTTACAATAATTCCAAAAATAGATTAGATAATATCCGAAAGTTAGACCTTCGGATTTATTACTGTAAGATAAATAACAAAACCACATCTCCTAAAAAGTAATTAATGAATACTATATCGGCCAAAAAATATAATTCAAGCTCATAAAAACCGCTAAAAACATGGAATAAAATAAAATAGTAGATACTTTTTTTTATTGAGAGAAAATCCCAATAAAAAAACGTTTATGACCTTTTATCCTTGAAGACAACCTAAGATAAGTAGAAAGTGTTGATGCTAAAAATGGTTGCTCCCACGTTGGGTGACTTTGTATTGACCATAAAAAAACACCGCTCTTGCGAAACGGTGTTTTTGGGATTTGCTTTATAGCAACGACTTAGACATCGAGGTTGGCAACTTTTAAGGCGTTCTCTTCGATGAATGCGCGACGCGGCTCAACTTGATCACCCATCAAGGTGGTAAACAGTTCATCAGCACCAACAGCATCTTCAATCGTGACTTGCAGCATACGGCGAGATTCAGGATCCATCGTCGTTTCCCACAGCTGATCTGGGTTCATTTCACCTAGACCTTTGTAGCGTTGTAGGCTTAGGCCACGACGAGACTCTTTAATTAACCAGTTCAACGCATCAACAAAGTTATCGACAGGTTGAATACGCTCACCACGTTGAATGTAAGCCCCTTCTTCAACTAAGCCATAAAGTGCTTCAGAAAGGTCCGCCAGCTTGCTGTACTCTTTCGAATTGAGCAAATCAGCACTTAATAGATGTTGGTGCGTTACACCATGAGTGCGCACTACTATCTTAGGCTGATAAATACCAAGCTCTGCATTGTGCTCAGTTTCAATGCTGTATTGGCTTGCGCCAACTTCTTTCGCATTTAACTGCTCTACCAGCTGTTTGCCCCACGCTTCTACTACTGCAGAATCAGCGCATTGATCAACAATGATACGCGGCATATAGATGAATTCATGGATCAAGGCGTAAGGGTAGCGGCGGCTCATACGCTCCACCAGCTTAATGGCGACATTGTATTGCTTAACCAAGGTTTCTAACGCTTCGCCTGCTAATGCTGGCGCTTGAGGGTTAACATGCAATGAGGCTCCATCCAATGCCAAAGCAACTTGGTATTGGTTCATCGCATCTTCATCTTTGATGTACTGCTCTTGCTTGCCTTTTTTCACTTTATACAAAGGCGGTTGAGCAATGTAGATGTAGCCACGCTCAATCAGCTCAGGCATTTGACGATAGAAGAAGGTCAACAGTAGCGTACGGATGTGCGAACCGTCGACGTCCGCATCGGTCATGATGATGATGTTGTGATAACGCAGTTTGTCTGGGTTATATTCATCACGGCCAATGCCACAGCCTAATGCGGTGATAAGCGTTGCGACTTCTTGCGAAGAAAGCATTTTGTCGAAACGTGCTTTTTCAACGTTAAGAATTTTACCTTTCAGTGGCAAAATCGCTTGGTTTTTACGGTTACGTCCCTGCTTGGCAGAACCGCCAGCAGAGTCCCCTTCCACTATGTACAGTTCAGATAGTGCAGGATCTTTTTCTTGGCAATCGGCGAGTTTACCCGGCAAACCAGCAAGATCTAACGCACCTTTACGACGTGTCATTTCACGCGCTTTACGCGCCGCTTCACGAGCACGAGCCGCATCAATGATTTTTGAACAGACCATCTTGGCTTCACTTGGGTTTTCAGCCAAAAACTCCGCCAATTTCTCACCCATTGCTGATTCAACCGCAGATTTCACCTCGGATGAAACCAATTTATCTTTAGTTTGGCTAGAGAACTTAGGATCCGGCACTTTCACTGAAACCACCGCGGTTAAGCCTTCACGAGCATCATCACCCGAGGTCGCCGCTTGCGCTTTTTTCGAGAAGCCTTCTTTATCCATGAAGGTGTTTAGGGTACGAGTTAACGCCCCACGGAAACCCGCTAAGTGGGCACCACCATCACGTTGAGGAATGTTGTTGGTAAAGCAGTAAATGTTTTCTTGGAAACCATCGTTCCACTGCATCGCCACTTCCACGGTAATCCCATCGTCACGCTCAGAGCTGAAATGGAATACTTTTTCATGGATCGGCGTTTTATTGCGGTTTAAATGGCCAACAAACGCTTTAATACCACCTTCATATCTGAAGTGGTCTTTTTTGTCTTCTTCGCGTTCATCAAACAGTTTGATGGATACACCAGAGTTTAGGAAAGAGAGCTCACGCAGACGCTTAGCTAAAATATCGTAATGGAATTCAATGTTGGTAAAGGTTTCAGCACTTGGCCAAAAACGCAGGGTTGTCCCTGTTTTATCGGTTTCACCCACCACAGCCAACGGCGCTTGTGGCACACCGTGACAATAAGTTTGTGTGTGAATAGCGCCATTACGGTAGATAGTCAGTAGCACTTTTTCAGACAGCGCGTTGACAACGGACACACCGACGCCGTGCAGACCACCCGAAACCTTGTATGAGTTGTCATCAAATTTACCGCCCGCATGCAGAACCGTCATAATCACTTCCGCGGCAGAAACTTGTTCTTCTTCGTGAAGGTCGGTAGGAATACCACGGCCATCATCGCTAACTGAAACTGAATTGTCTTCGTGAATAGTCACTACGATGTCTTTACAGTGACCTGCCAACGCTTCATCAATTGAGTTATCCACCACCTCAAAAACCATGTGGTGCAGACCGGTGCCATCATCCGTGTCGCCGATGTACATTCCTGGACGTTTACGAACCGCGTCCAGACCCTTCAGTACCTTAATACTCGATGAATCGTAATTATTCGACATGAGTTACTCTCTCACTATTTTATCCGTGCTCTATTGTGCCATGTTCCACATGAAACATCTTGCTGTTTGACTCAATCATGTCTGCAACTTGGCCTTGCGTAATAGAACTTACAAAAACTTGTGCCCCCGTCGATTTTAAGCAATCCGCTAAACGCTTACGACGATGGCTATCTAATTCGGAAGCAAAGTCATCAATTAAATAGATGCATTGCTTACCTGTCAGCTCGGTTAAGTGTTGTCCTTGTGCTACGCGCAGTGCACACACCATTAATTTAAGCTGACCGCGTGATAGAACATCTTCAACTGGTGTTCCATTGACCTTTATTTTTAAATCCGCTTTGTTCGGGCCACTGAATGTGTAGCCTAGCGATTGATCGCGTTCGAAGTTTTTCTCGAGGATTTGTTGATAGGGCGTCTCTTTTTCCCAACCACGATAATACTTCATTTGCACATCAAATTCTGGCAAAAAACTGCGACACAACACCTCGGCAACACACTTCATTTGCGTCACATAATGTGTGCGCCATGCATCGATTTGTTCAGCCAAGCGCGCCATCTCCTGATCCCAATAACTGAGTTCACGATAATGGGTTGCCGTTTTTAACAACGCATTGCGCTGCTTATTGAGGCGCTTAAAACGCCCCCACGCATCATAAAAGGCAGGTTCACTATGAAATACCCCCCAATCAATAAATGCACGTCGTTGTTTTGGTCCATCGGTGAGCAGATCAAACCCTTCCGGATGAATCAATTGCAAAGGTAAAACTTGTGCCAGTTGCGCCAGTTTTTGTCCAGATTGACCGCCTATTTTAACCTCTGTTGAACCGTCACGCTGCTTATTAATGCCAATCGGTAGCTCAAATTGATCCGAGGTCAAAAAACGCCCATGCACAAACAGCTCCTGACACTCATTTTGTATGACGCGTCCGGTTAAGGCGCTTTTGAACGAGCGACCATGTCCCAGCAGGTAAATCGCTTCCAATACACTGGTTTTGCCGCTGCCATTAGGGCCAATAAGAAAGTTAAAGCCTGATGATAATGGGATATCACAGGCTTTAATATTACGAAATTGTTGGACGATTAAACGAGTCAGCGGCATTGCGCAAACTTAAAGTCGGATCGGCATGACGACATACATCGCGCTGTCGTCATCGCGATTTTCAATCAGCGCGCTGGCGTTGGCGTCAGACATCGATACACGAACCTGTTCACAACGTAATGTATTCAGTACATCGAGTACATAGCTGACGTTAAAACCGATTTCGATGGCGTCGCCTTCAAAGGTGACATCCAACAACTCTTCCGCTTCTTCTTGCTCTGGGTTGTTGGCGGTAATGCGCATTTCATTATCCGCAAGATTAACCCGTACCCCGCGAAACTTTTCATTTGAGAGAATCGCGGCACGAGAAAATGCCTGACGTAACTCATCACAGCCCGTTTCTAAGGTTTTGGTCGTTTGCTGCGGCATAACGCGGCGATAATCAGGGAAGCGGCCATCAACCAGCTTAGAAGTGAAGATGAAATTATTCACTTGGGCGCGCAAATTTGAGCTACCAATTTGCAGCACAACCGGCTGTTCTGGCGCATCAAGTAACTTGACCAGTTCCTGTACCCCTTTACGCGGCACGATGATCTGTTTATTGGCAAAATCCGCGCTGAGTGCCGTTTGCGAAACCGCCATACGGTGTCCATCGGTTGCCACAGAGCGCAAGGTTGAACCGTCGATTTCAAATAGCATACCGTTCAGGTAATAACGCACATCTTGGTTAGCCATCGAAAACTGGGTTTTCTCAATTAAACTACGCAGTTCTGCCTGAGTGAGCGACACTTCCACTTCACTTTGCCAATCTTCAATATTAGGAAAGTCACTGGCAGGTAAGGTTGCCAGAGAGAAACGGCTACGGCCAGAACGCATCTGAATGCGATCGCCTTCCAATACCACAGTGATCACGGCGCTATCGGGCAAGCCGCGACAAATATCTAAAAATTTACGCGCAGGGACAGTGATGCTTCCTGCTTCGCACTCACCTTCAAGTGTCACGCGGCTAATCAGTTCGACTTCAAGATCGGTCGCCGTCATCGACAGCTCGTTCTCTTCCACTTTGAGCAACAAATTACCAAGAATTGGCAAAGTCGCACGTCCGCCTAATGTTCCAGATACTTGCTGAAGTGGCTTAATGAAGTGGCTACGTTCAATAGTAAATTTCATAGTTAGCTCTTACGATGTTATCGGGCAACCCCAAATGTGAGGGTTAAAATAGCTGATATAAGAAGGTTGTGCATCAAGAAGACAGGGTACGAATTAAATTCGAATAGTCTTCTTTGATGTCGTGGCTCTCTTCACGTAACTGCTGGATTTTACGGCAAGCGTGCAGCACTGTCGTATGATCTCGGCCACCAAACGCATCACCAATTTCAGGCAAGCTGTGGTTAGTTAGCTCTTTAGCCAGTGCCATCGCCAACTGGCGTGGACGAGCAACCGAGCGAGAGCGACGTTTAGAAAGCAAATCCGCCACTTTAATTTTGTAGTATTCCGCCACGGTCTTTTGAATGTTATCAATGGTGACCAATTTTTCTTGCAAAGCTAATAAGTCACGCAGCGCTTCACGCACAAAATCGATGGTGATCGGACGGCCAGTAAAGTTAGCGTTGGCGATAACACGGTTTAGTGCGCCTTCCAATTCACGCACGTTGGAACGTAAGCGTTTGGCAATAAAAAAGGCAACTTCATCGGCAAGATGAATTTGGTGATCTTCTGCCTTCTTCATTAAAATCGCAACACGCGTTTCAAGCTCTGGTGGCTCAATCGCAACCGTCAAACCCCAACCAAAACGAGATTTCAGGCGATCTTCCACCCCATTGATCTCTTTCGGATAGCGGTCGGAAGTCAAAATGATTTGTTGGTTACCTTCAAGCAATGCGTTAAAGGTATGAAAGAACTCTTCTTGCGAACGCTCTTTATTAGCAAAGAATTGAATATCATCGATCAAGAGTGCATCAACACTGCGGTAATAGCGTTTGAACTCTTCAATCGCATTATTTTGCAGCGCTTTCACCATATCTTGCACGAAACGCTCTGAGTGCATGTAAATCACTTTCGCATTCGGGTTGTTATCAACAATCGCATTACCAACGGCGTGCAATAAGTGTGTTTTACCTAGCCCTGTACCACCGTATAAGAAGAGTGGGTTATAGGCCGCGCCGGGGTTATCGGAAACTTGACGCGCTGCAGCCAAACCAAGTTGGTTCGATTTACCTTCAACGAAGTTATTGAACTTATGTTTAGGGTTAACGTTTGATCTGTGATTAATGTCTGCCACAACCGTGTCGTTTTCCCACGTACGATGTACTGGTTTACGCGCTTGTAACTGTGCAGGAGCTGAAGATTCAGCCGCGACATCCGCTTGAGTACGAACGGGAGCAGCTTTAGGCGCGCTGACCCGGCGACTACCCACTTCAAAACGCAGGTTCGGGGTATCGTGGCCACAATGCTCTTGCAGTAGTCGGTTGATGCTGTTGATGTATTTATCGCGCACCCAATCAAGCACAAATCGGTTTGGGGCGAATAAAGTGAGAGTATTGTCATTGAGCTCCGCTTGTAACGGACGTACCCACATGCTGAATTCCGCTGCTGGTAACTCTTCTTGAAGCTGTTGCAAACATTGCAACCAAAGCGAAGATGACACGGTTGCCCTCACCCTAAGTAAATGATCGAAAAGACTGGCGATTTTACCTGTTGATAACCAAGATCGCCAGCGATTGATCCGTGATCCAGTGAATAAGATCGAAGTTATTCACACAATTTGCGCTTGATTTTTGTCGATCTTCACAATTAGCACCACTTTACCCACACGATGATCCACATATACAAGGATCCTCTATACTTATCCCCAATTGTGTCACTATGTTCGGTTATGGTTAATAACTACTGGTTATTTATTCTATTGAGTGCTTTACCAGTAACATCCCTCTCTATAAATATAAGGAGTTTCAAGATGAAAAACTGGGTTAAAGTCGCCATTACTGCAATTGCACTATCCGCTGCAAGCGTACACGCGGCAACGGAAATAAAAGTCGGCATGTCAGGGCGCTATTTTCCATTCACTTTTGTCAAACAAGACAAGCTGCAAGGCTTTGAAGTGGATGTTTGGGATGAGATAGGTAAACGCAATGATTACGATGTAAAATATGTTACTGCTAATTTCTCCGGTCTCTTTGGCCTGCTTGAAACTGGCCGAATTGACACCATTTCAAACCAAATCACCGTCACAGAAGCACGTAAAGCGAAATACTTATTTGCTGACCCGTATGTCATCGACGGTGCACAAATTACCGTTCGCAAAGGTAATGACAGCATTAAAGGGATTGACGATCTTGCCGGCAAAACGGTCGCGGTCAATTTAGGCTCAAACTTCGAGCAGCTACTGCGCAGCTTTGACAAAGACAATAAAATCATCATCAAAACTTACGATACTGGCATTGAACATGACGTTGCTCTTGGCCGTGCCGATGCGTTTGTGATGGATCGCCTTTCGGCTCTGGAATTGATTAAAACAACGGGCTTACCGTTGCAATTGGCTGGTCACCCTTTTGAAACCATTGAAAACGCTTGGCCGTTTGTTAACAACGAGCAAGGCCAAAAACTGCAAGCTGAAGTGAATCAAGCGTTAGCCTCGATGCGCGCTGATGGCACACTGAGTGCGATTTCTGAAAAATGGTTTGCTGCCGATATCACCAATAAGTAAATTCCCCTATTATCAAAAGATAGGATTGAGGTGGAACCACACATTCCACCTTTTTTGTTTTAAAAAGGTAAGCCGATGGGATTTGATTTTCACTATATGCTTGAGCTGATGCCAATACTGCTCAGGTATTTAGGCACCACTATGGAGATGGCGACTTGGGGCTTAGTGTTTGCTTTGATCCTGTCGGTCATTTTAGCCAATATTCGTGTGTTCAAAGTGCCCATTTTGGATCCGCTAAGCCAGCTGTACATCAGCTTTTTCCGCGGTACTCCCCTGCTGGTACAACTATTTCTACTCTACTATGGTCTGCCGCAAGTGTTACCGTGGATGGTCGGTTTAAATGCATTTAGCGCCGCGGTGATCGGGCTAACTCTTCACTTCGCCGCTTATATGGCAGAAAGTATTCGCGCCGCCATTTTGGGTATTGATCGCAGCCAAATGGAAGCGAGTTTGTCTGTGGGTATGACCACAAGCCAAGCAATGCGCCGCATTATTTTGCCGCAAGCCACTCGTATCGCGTTGCCATCATTAATGAATTACTTCATTGATATGATCAAATCGACCTCATTAGCTTTTACATTAGGAGTCGCTGAGATCATGGCCAGAGCGCAGATGGAAGCTTCGTCAAGCTTTCGCTTCTTTGAAGCTTTCCTCGCCGTTGCATTAATTTACTGGGCCGTAGTGGTGGTACTGACTCGGGTACAAATTTGGGCTGAAGATAGGCTCAATAAGGCGTATGTACGATGATTAAACTCGATAATATTCATAAGCGCTTTGGCGATACTGAAGTGCTCAAAGGAATCAGCTTAGCAATAGAAAAAGGTGAAATCATCGTCATTATTGGCTCAAGCGGTACAGGTAAATCGACCTTACTGCGCTGCGTCAACTTCCTAGAACGCGCAGACCAAGGCTCCATTACTATTGATGATGTCACCGTCGACACCCAGCAACAGACCAAAGCAGATGTATTAGCACTGCGCAGAAAAACAGGCTTTGTTTTCCAAAACTACGCGCTGTTTGCTCATATGACGGCGAGGCAAAATGTCGCCGAAGGGCTCATTACGGTGCACGGTTGGAAAAAAGATCTCGCCCTGACCCGTGCGCAGCAGATTTTGGATGACATCGGTCTTGGGGATAAAGGAGATAGTTATCCCGCAGCGCTTTCTGGTGGCCAGCAGCAGCGCGTTGGGATCGGCCGTGCGATGGCGCTACAACCAGAATTGCTGCTATTTGATGAACCTACATCAGCACTAGATCCTGAATGGGTTGGCGAAGTGCTTGCTTTAATGAAGAAATTAGCCACTCATCACCAAACAATGCTGGTGGTTACCCATGAGATGCAGTTTGCAAAGGAGGTAGCCGATCGCGTGATCTTCATGGCCGATGGGCAAATTGTAGAGCAAGGCTCTCCACAGAATATCTTTGGTAATCCACAGGATCCTAAGCTCAAGAAATTTTTAAATCAGGTGGGGATCGACGAAGGATCCTTGTGATTTAAAGGAGACTGCGTATAATCCCCCGACCGGAATTTTAGTGAACCCAATCGTTGACACTTATTGTGACAGTGATTACAATTCCGCCTCTTTGTTGAGAGGCGTCGGATTCCTTTCTTTCTATTAAAGAAGCGAAAATATGCCCACGCCGGGTTTATTTGAACCTAAAAACTACTGATCAGTAAGGTAATTACACATGTCTAAACGCACTTTTCAACCTACCGTTCTAAAGCGCAAGCGTACTCACGGTTTCCGTGCACGCATGGCAACTAAGAATGGCCGTAAGGTTATTAATGCACGTCGTGCTAAAGGCCGCGCGCGCCTGTCAAAATAATTCGCGATTATTTTGAATACGTACGCGTTCAATCGGGAGTTACGTTTGTTAACTCCCGAACATTATAAAAAAGTCTTCCAGCAAGCGCACAGCGCAGGCTCCCCCCATTTCACTATCATTGCTCGCGAAAACGCTCTTACCCACCCAAGGTTAGGGTTGGCCGTCCCCAAAAAACAGATCAAAACTGCTGTTGGCCGTAATCGCTTCAAACGCCTCGCTCGCGAAAGCTTCCGTAATAAACAGCATCAACTTCCTAACAAAGATTTTGTTGTGATTGCGAAAAAGAGCGCGCAAGATTTAAGCAATGAAGAAATGTTCAAACTATTTGAAAAATTATGGCATCGCCTGTCTCGCCCTTCGCGTGGTTAGCAATCGGATTCGTCCGTTTTTACCAAGGAATCATCAGTCCTCTGCTTGGACCACGCTGTCGTTTTACTCCAACCTGTTCAAACTATGCGATAGAAGCGTTGAAAGCTCACGGTTTTGTAAAAGGGTGTTGGTTATCAGGCAAACGTCTATTAAAATGCCACCCTTTGAACGAAGGGGGTTTTGACCCCGTTCCGCCACCAGTCCAAAAACAAGACAGAGATAATTAACGATGGATTCTCAACGTAATATCCTGTTAATCGCCTTGGCACTCGTTTCTTTTTTACTTTTCCAGCAATGGCAAGTAGCAAAGAACCCAGCACCTCAAGCGGTTGAGCAGGCACAAAATAGCAGCACTTTAACTGCACCATCTATGGCTGATGAGTTAGACCCAGCACCAGCAGTAACCAATGCGTCTGCAAAAACCATCACCGTCAAGACTGATGTACTGACTCTGTCAATTGACACGGTAGGTGGTGATGTAGTGAAGGCCGAGCTGAATAAGTACGATGCTGAACTCAATTCAGAAGACCCATTTGTGCTACTTAAAGACATTCCTGGTCACCAGTTTATCGCGCAAAGTGGTTTAGTGGGACCGCAAGGGATCGATTTAAGCAGCAACAATCGTCCAAACTATACTGTTAGCGCCGACACCTTTGCTCTAGCGGATGGTCAAGACGAACTGCGCATTCCCATGACTTATCAAGCCAATGGCCTTGAATACACCAAAACCTTCATCCTTAAACGTGGCAGCTACGCCTTGGATGTTGAATTTGATGTAGTCAACCAATCTGGTAATAACGCGACACTGGGTATGTACGCACACCTACGCCAAAATTTATTGGACGCTGGAGGCAGCTTGGCTATGCCAACTTACCGTGGCGGTGCTTACTCAACACAAGATACACGTTATAAGAAATACAGTTTCGATGATATGCAAGATCGTAACTTGTCACTGCCTTTAGTTAACGGTGAAGGTTGGGCGGCGATGATCCAACACTACTTTGCCAGCGCGTGGATCCCACGTGATGCAGCAGGGTCAAACTTATACACTCGCGTGATTGGCAACTTAGGTGATATTGGTGTTCGCATGCCAAATAAAACCATCGCCAACGGTGAAAAAGCGACATTCTTAGCCACACTTTGGGTCGGTCCAAAACTGCAAGATGAGATGGCTGCAGTTGCGCCAAATCTTGATCTAGTTGTCGACTACGGCTGGTTATGGTTTATTGCAAAACCACTACACATGTTGCTTTCATTCATTCAAAGCTTCGTTAGCAACTGGGGTGTAGCAATCATCTGCTTAACCTTCATTGTTCGCGGTGCTATGTACCCACTGACCAAAGCACAATACACCTCTATGGCAAAAATGCGCATGCTGCAACCGAAGCTGCAAGCAATGCGTGAGCGCATCGGCGATGACCGCCAACGCATGAGCCAAGAAATGATGGAGCTGTATAAGAAAGAGAAAGTAAACCCACTCGGTGGTTGTTTACCTATCTTCCTGCAAATGCCTATCTTCATTGCGCTTTACTGGTCATTAATGGAATCGGTTGAACTGCGTCATTCACCTTTCTTTGGTTGGATTCATGACCTTTCAGCACAAGACCCATACTACATCTTGCCACTGCTGATGGGTGTGAGTATGTTTATGATCCAGAAAATGAGCCCGACGACAGTCACTGATCCGATGCAACAGAAGATCATGACCTTTATGCCGGTTATGTTTACGTTCTTCTTCTTGTTCTTCCCATCAGGTTTAGTGATTTACTGGTTGGTATCGAACATCGTTACCTTGATCCAGCAAACCTTGATTTACAAAGCGCTGGAGAAAAAAGGCTTACACTCTAAGTAGCCACTTCAGCAAGAAGTCACACTGACAAGTGAAACAAAGGCGACCTTTTGGTCGCCTTTTTGTTTTTGGCTGATTACAATTGCGCTCATACACCCCTATGTTAGGTACCCTTATGTCTACAGACACCATTGTTGCTCAAGCAACCGCTCCAGGCCGAGGTGGCGTGGGGATTATTCGCGTCTCAGGCCCGAAAGCAGCTCAAGTCGCGCTTGAAGTAACCGGGAAAACACTGAAACCTCGTTATGCGGAATACTTGCCTTTTAAGCATCAAAATGGCACCGAACTTGACCAAGGCATCGCGATCTATTTTCCTAACCCTCACTCCTTTACCGGCGAAGATGTCCTCGAACTACAAGGACACGGTGGCCCGGTCGTCATGGATATGCTGATCAAACGCATTTTGGCTATCAGTGGCTTGCGCGCAGCGCGCCCGGGTGAATTTTCTGAGCGTGCGTTTTTAAACGACAAAATGGATTTAACCCAAGCGGAAGCGATTGCCGATTTGATTGATGCCAGCTCTGAAGAAGCGGCCAAATCCGCTCTGCATTCATTGCAAGGTCAATTTTCCAAACGCATTCACACCTTGGTCGATTCCCTAATCCACCTGCGAATTTACGTTGAAGCAGCGATTGATTTTCCTGAAGAGGAGATCGATTTTCTTGCCGATGGTAAAGTTGCCGCAGATCTGCAAAATATCATCGACAACTTAGACGCCGTGCGCAAAGAGGCCAATCAAGGGGCCATTTTACGCGAAGGGATGAAAGTGGTGATAGCAGGGCGTCCTAACGCGGGCAAATCAAGTTTACTTAATGCCTTATCAGGCAAAGACTCAGCAATCGTCACCGACATCGCAGGAACCACGCGTGACGTACTGAGAGAGCACATCCACATCGATGGCATGCCACTGCATATCATCGATACCGCTGGCCTACGTGATGCCAATGACGAAGTCGAAAGAATAGGTATTGAGCGTGCTTGGGATGAAATAGCAAAAGCAGATCGTGTGCTCTTTATGGTTGATGGCACCACCACAGATGCCACCGATCCGAAAGAAATCTGGCCAGATTTTGTCGATCGATTGCCTGAAAACATCGGCATGACGGTGATCCGCAACAAAGTCGATCAAACCAAAGAATCACTCGGTATCTGTCATGTTAATTCTCCAACCTTAATCCGCCTGTCGGCAAAAACTGGAGAGGGAGTTGATGCTCTGCGTACTCATCTCAAAGAGTGCATGGGCTTTGCTGGGGGCAATGAAGGCGGCTTTATGGCCAGACGACGCCATTTGGACGCGCTAGAGCGCGCCGCACAGCACCTCATGATTGGTCAGCAGCAGCTCGAAGGCTACATGGCTGGTGAAATCTTAGCGGAAGAACTGCGTTTATCGCAGCAACATCTAAACGAGATAACGGGCGAATTTAGCTCCGATGACTTGTTAGGGCGCATCTTTTCGTCGTTCTGTATCGGCAAATGATCGCAGTGAGAAGCTTGATCACTCTTAATTATAGGAATATCTCATGATCCATATCATCACTGGCAGCACCTTAGGAGGCGCTGAATATGTCGCCGATCATCTCAACGATCTACTGCAAGAGCAAGGTTATACTACGACTATCCACAACCAACCCAACTTAAGTGAACTCCCCGCACAAGGGACTTGGCTCATTGTCACCTCCACGCATGGAGCGGGTGACTACCCAGACAATATCCAACCTTTTATCGCTTCTTTGCAATCAACACCACCGAATACGAGCGAGTTAAAATATGCCGTGGTAGCACTTGGCGATTCAAGCTATGACACGTTTTGCGCAGCAGGTAAGCATGCATATCAACTGCTTGAGGATATAGGTGCAACGCCAATTAGCGACTGTTTCACCATAGATATATTAGAATATTCCGTTCCTGAAGATGCCGCTGAAGTATGGCTCAAACAGCACATAGAACAATTCTAGCGAATAGCATCAAGTCACCAAGCGGCCTGTGAGCCGCTTTTTTTGTACTCTTAAGCTCTGTGTATAACTGTCTCAATACTCGCCATAGAAAAGTTAAGTCCATTTTAAATATTTTAATGTGTATAACTATGCTGTTATTCGGTGATTAACCTATAGTTATCCAATTAATAACTTATGCATTTTACGACCCTGTGCATAACTAGCCTTTTTGATCCCAGCTAATACACGATTAGATCATGTCAGGATCACAGCTTGTGATCCTCTTAAAAACCATGATCTTGTTGATCATTTATCGGTTATCCACAGATATGCTCGATCCTAATAATAGATCTAATAAAAGATCTCTATATAGATCTTATATATTATTAACTTACCAAGCTCAGATTAAAAAAGCAGAAAAGCGATTTTCTAGCCAGTGGAAAGCAGGTAGAATACGCCTCTTTTGTCAGTCCATGCTTCATTGAATACCTGAGGTCGGTTCATGCTTTATCACGAAAAATTTGACGTCATTGTGGTCGGTGGTGGCCATGCTGGAACGGAAGCCGCTCTCGCTGCAGCTCGTACTGGTCAAAGTACGCTATTGCTTACCCATAACATTGAGACTCTAGGACAGATGTCGTGCAATCCTGCGATTGGCGGAATTGGTAAAGGACATCTGGTTAAAGAAGTCGATGCCATGGGCGGTCTAATGGCACAAGCGATTGATCATGCAGGTATTCAATTTAGAACACTCAATGCCTCAAAAGGGCCAGCAGTTCGAGCGACTCGAGCCCAAGCAGATCGTGCGCTTTACAAATCGTATGTGCGTGATGTGCTTGAAAACACGCCAAACTTAACTTTGTTCCAACAAGCGGTCGATGATCTTATCGTTGAAAATGATCGTGTAATGGGCGTTGTGACTCAAATGGGCCTCAAATTCCACGCCAAAGCGGTGGTATTGACGGTAGGTACCTTCCTTGGTGGAAAGATCCACATTGGTCTTGAAAACTTCTCAGGAGGCCGCGCAGGAGATCCTCCATCGATCGCATTAGCGCAACGTTTACGTGAACTGCCGTTTCGAGTCGATCGTTTAAAAACGGGTACGCCACCAAGGATCGATGCCCGTAGCGTGGACTTCTCAGTGTTAGAAACACAACACGGTGATAACCCAACGCCTGTTTTTTCCTTCATGGGACAACGTGAACAGCATCCACGTCAAATACCATGCTACATCACGCATACCAACGATAAAACGCATGATGTGATCCGTGCCAATCTTGATCGTAGTCCGATGTACGCAGGTGTCATCGAAGGTATCGGCCCACGCTACTGCCCATCGATCGAAGACAAAGTCATGCGTTTTGCCGACAAAAATAGCCATCAAATTTTTATCGAGCCTGAAGGTTTGACCACGACAGAACTCTACCCTAACGGTATTTCCACCAGCTTACCGTTTGATGTACAAGTGCAGATCGTTCGCTCAATGAAAGGGTTTGAAAACGCACATATTGTTCGTCCGGGTTACGCCATCGAGTACGATTTTTTCAATCCACAAGATTTAAAACAAACCTATGAAACCAAATTCATCAGTGGTTTGTTCTTTGCTGGTCAAATCAACGGCACCACCGGATACGAAGAAGCGGCAGCGCAAGGGTTAATGGCTGGTTTGAATGCAAGCTTATTTAGCCAAGAAAAAGAAGGCTGGAGTCCACGCCGTGATCAAGCTTACATGGGCGTGTTGATCGATGATCTTTCCACTATGGGTACCAAAGAACCTTATCGCATGTTTACCTCTCGCGCTGAATATCGCTTACTGCTACGCGAAGATAACGCCGATTTGCGTTTAACCGAAAAAGCCAGAGAGTTAGGTTTAGTCGATGATGTGCGCTGGGCGCGTTTTAATCAAAAAATGGAAAACATGGAAATCGAGCGTCAACGTTTGAAACAAACGTGGATGAACCCGAATTCCGTTGGTGTTGATGCTCTGAATGCGTTGCTCAAAACACCCATGTCTCGTGAAGCAAGTGGTGAAGATCTACTACGTCGACCTGAAATCACCTATCAACAGCTCACGTCGCTTGAGTCATTTGCACCAGCATTGAACGATAGTGAAGCGGCTGAGCAAGTTGAAATTCAAATCAAATACGATGGTTATATTCAGCGTCAGCAAGATGAGATCGACAAATCATTGCGCCATGAGCACACTAAATTGCCGCTGGATCTTGACTATAAACAGGTCAAAGGCTTGTCCAACGAAGTGATCCTTAAGCTTAACAATGCCAAGCCTGAAACGGTTGGTATTGCCTCTCGTATTTCTGGTATTACACCAGCTGCTATTTCTATCTTATTGGTTTATTTGAAAAAGCAAGGTGTACTGAAGAAAGGGGAAGACGCCGCATGAGCGAGTTAAGAACGCGTCTCGATGATTTAATTGGTCAAACCGATCTCGAGGTCAATGAGCAGCAACGTAGCCAATTAGTCGGTTACGTGGAACTGCTGAATAAATGGAACAAAGCCTACAATCTCACCTCAGTGCGCGATCCTATGGATATGTTGGTGAAACATATTTTAGATAGTATAGTGGTAAGTCCTCACTTACAGGGTGAGCGTTTTATCGACGTTGGTACTGGGCCTGGTTTACCTGGAATACCTCTCGCTATCATGAATCCTGATAAAACCTTTTACTTACTCGATAGTTTAGGTAAGCGCATTCGTTTTATTAAACAAGTTCTGCATGAGCTTGGTATTAAAAATGTGACCACGATTCAAAGTCGAGTCGAAGAGTTTCAGCCGGAAGTAAAATTTGATGGCGTACTGAGCCGTGCGTTTGCTTCAATGCTCGATATGGTGGAATGGTGTCACCATTTACCAAAAGAAACATCGGGCCGATTTTTAGCCCTGAAAGGACAACGGCCAGATGAGGAAATAGCCACACTACCTGAGTGGTGTTCTGTGACTGATGTCAAAGCTTTGAAAGTTCCTGAGTTGGAAGGTGACCGTCATCTTGTAATCTTATCTCGCAAGGGATAACAGCGAGGCATACCGTGGGCAAAATCGTAGCAATCGCCAACCAGAAAGGTGGCGTAGGAAAAACAACAACGTGCATTAACTTAGCGGCCTCTATGGCGGCGACTAAGCGTAAAGTTTTAGTGATCGATCTCGACCCACAAGGCAATGCAACGATGGCCAGTGGTGTTGATAAGTATCAAGTAGATGCAACCGCGTACGAATTGTTGGTCGAAGACACCCCTTTTGATGAAGTCGTGTGTCGCAAAACAACGGGACACTACGATTTGATTGCGGCGAACGGAGACGTGACAGCCGCTGAAATCAAATTAATGGAAGTCTTTGCTCGCGAAGTGCGTTTGAAAAATGCCCTCGCGCCAGTTCGTGATAACTATGATTTCATCTTTATTGATTGTCCTCCTTCTTTAAATCTTCTTACAATCAACGCCATGGCCGCAGCGGATTCTGTGTTAGTGCCAATGCAATGTGAGTATTTTGCATTAGAAGGTTTAACGGCGTTAATGGATACCATCAGCAAGTTAGCCGCGGTAGTCAACGAAAACCTGAAAATCGAAGGGTTACTTCGAACGATGTACGATCCGCGTAATCGCCTAGCCAATGAAGTATCCGATCAACTGAAAAAGCACTTTGGAAACAAAGTCTATCGCACCGTTATTCCTCGTAATGTCCGTCTTGCTGAAGCGCCAAGTTATGGCAAGCCAGCAATGTACTACGACAAGTATTCAGCTGGGGCAAAAGCGTATCTCGCCTTAGCTGGCGAAATGCTTCGTCGAGAAGAAATACCCGCATAATCTCAACTAAAGGAATTCGTCTACATGACTAAACGTGGTTTAGGAAAAGGATTGGATGCATTGCTCGCAACCAGTTCTCTTGCTCGTGAAAAGGAGCAAGCCGCCTCACATAGCCAAGCACTCTCTTCTGATGGCGAATTAATGGATATCGCGGTATCAAATTTGAAACCTGGCATGTATCAACCACGTAAAGATATGTCGGCAGAAGCGTTGGAAGAGCTATCTGCGTCTATCCAATCGCAAGGTATTATCCAGCCGATCGTGGTAAGACGTTTAGAGCTTGGCGGCTATGAAATTATTGCAGGTGAACGCCGTTGGCGCGCTGCAAAACAAGCAGGTTTAAAGCAAGTGCCCTGTTTGATCAAAAATGTCCAAGATCGCGCTGCGATTGCGATGGCACTGATAGAAAATATTCAACGCGAAGATTTGAATGCGATTGAAGAAGCACAAGCTTTAGAGCGGTTGCAAGACGAATTTAAGCTCACTCACCAACAGGTGGCTGATGTGATTGGTAAATCACGCACTACCGTGAGTAACTTATTACGCTTAAATCAATTGGCGGATGGCGTGAAGCGTTTAGTGGAAACCAAGCAGCTTGAAATGGGCCATGCACGAGCATTATTGATGCTCGAAGGCGATCAACAAATTGAAATTGCACAACGTGTGGCCGCAAAACAGCTGACCGTGAGACAAACTGAGCAATTAGTGAAAAAGTGTTTAACACAGCCTTCTGAGAACGGATCGGCATCGGAAGACTTAGATGCACAACAAATGTCACAAAGATTGAGTGAAATGTTAGGGGCTAAAGTGTCGATCATTCGTTCAAAAGGTGGCAAAGCCAAAATGACGATTAGTCTTGATGAGCCTCACAAATTAGAGCAACTAATTGCCAAGCTAGAAAGCTAAATGAGATAATTGATTTAAGTCAATTATGCAAAAAACGTTTTTTTATTTGAAAGTTGTCGGTTTGTAAACAAAATTGTAACTTTTTGCTGTCTTTCAATTGCAATCAGTTCGACTCACCGTATAATTTTCGCCAATTTCCCAGCCCTATGTTGTAGATGAGCTGAGGATATTACTAGAGGTACGAATACATGGTAGCTGCGTTGGCTAGACCAGGACGAGAGCTTGCTAAGCGATTGTTAATGATCCAGTCTGGCGCGGTTATTTTTGTGGCGGCAGGGATGGCGGTAGCTGTAAATGCTGAATGGGGCTTTTCTGCGCTGATTGGGGGTGGCATCTTTGTCATTGCCAATGCGGTTTTTGCGCTGTGTGCTTTTATGTTTAGTGGAGCTCGTGCTGCGAAGCAAGTCGCGGCCTCTTTCTACACTGGCGAAGTACTCAAGATCCTCATCACAGTTGCACTGTTCTGTGTTGCCTACATGTATATGCAGGTGGAACTCGTTCCCCTCAAACTAACCTATTTGCTGGCTCTAGGTATTAATATCTGTGCGCCAGTGCTATTCATTAACAACAAAAAATAGGATGAGTTATGGCTGCGCCAGGTGAAGCGCTAACATCGTCCGGATACATTGAACACCACTTGACGAACCTCTCTCTTGCGAAGATTTCTGAGCATTACGATTTGGGGCTGTCAATTAGTGAGACGAGTTTCTGGAACGTACATATCGATAGCCTGTTTTTTTCCTTGTTTACTGGCTTAATATTCCTATGGATATTTCGCTCTGTAGCAAAGAAAGCAACAGCGGGTGTACCCGGTAAGCTGCAGTGTTTTGTTGAAATATTGGTAGAATTTGTCGATCAAAACGTCAAAGACACCTTTCATGGACGCAATCCACTTATAGCACCGCTGGCACTGACTATCTTTTGTTGGGTATTGTTAATGAACATCATGGACTTAGTGCCCATCGATTTCTTACCGTATCCAGCACAACATTGGCTTGGTATCCCTTATCTAAAAGTGGTTCCGTCAGCTGATGTGAATATCACCATGGCTATGGCTCTAGGCGTATTTGCTCTGATGATTTACTACAGCATCAAAGTGAAAGGCCTAGGTGGTTTTGCGAAAGAATTAGCTCTACATCCATTCAATCACTGGACCATGATTCCGTTTAACCTACTTATTGAAGTGGTATCGTTACTTGCGAAACCTCTCTCACTCGGTATGCGTCTATTCGGTAACATGTTCGCAGGTGAGGTGGTATTTATTCTTATCGCAGCGATGCTACCATGGTGGCTACAATGGATGGGTTCACTACCGTGGGCGATTTTCCATATTCTGGTAATTCTGATTCAATCTTTCGTGTTCATGATGCTGACTATTGTTTATCTATCAATGGCACACGAAGATAGTGATCATTAATTTTTTAAAGCTTTTTATTTGGGCACATAAGCCAACAACTATAAATTGGAGATAGTAATGGAAACTTTACTGAGCTTTTCTGCAATCGCCGTAGGTATTATCGTCGGTCTTGCTTCTCTTGGTACAGCGATTGGTTTCGCACTTCTAGGCGGTAAATTCCTTGAAGGTGCTGCTCGTCAACCAGAAATGGCTCCTATGCTACAAGTTAAGATGTTTATCATCGCGGGTCTACTTGATGCGGTTCCTATGATCGGTATCGTAATTGCGCTTCTATTCACTTTCGCGAACCCATTTGTTGGTCAACTAGGTTAATCAACCGATCACACAAATTGATGATTTGTCGTTGATTAATACTTTTCGTTGGTGAACAAATAGAGGGGTAGCTGTTGTGAATATGAACGCAACTCTGCTAGGTCAAGCAATCGCGTTTGCACTGTTTGTGTGGTTCTGCATGAAATATGTATGGCCGCCAATCATGAATGCGATCGAAGAGCGTCAGAAGAAAATTGCTGACGGTCTTTCAGCCGCTGAGCGTGCTGCTAAAAACTTGGATCTAGCACAAGCCAACGCTTCTGAACAAATGAAAGAAGCGAAGCGCACTGCAACTGAGGTCATCGAACAGGCAAATAAACGTAAAGCTCAAATTTTAGACGAAGCACGTGAGGAAGCTCAGGCAGAACGCCAGAAAATCCTTGCTCAAGCGGAAGCTGAACTTGAATCTGAACGTAACCGTGCCCGCGATGAGCTGCGTAAACAAGTTGCAACTCTGGCTGTAGCTGGTGCTGAGAAAATCCTTGAGCGTTCTATCGATAAAGATGCGCACAAAGATATTCTCGACAACATTACTGCAAGACTTTAAGGATGGGGGCGCTTTATGTCTGATTTGACTACAATTGCACGCCCCTATGCTAAAGCAGCATTCGATTTTGCGGTAGAGAAAAAGCAACTTGACCAATGGGGTCAGATGTTAGCTTTTGCTGCCGAGGTCGCAAAGAACGAGCAAATGAAAGAGCTACTAACGGGCTCTGTTTCGGCTGAGAAATTAGCGGAAATTTTCATCGCAATTTGTGGCGAACAGTTTGATGTTTATGGCCAGAACCTGTTAAAGGTGATGGCTGAGAATGGCCGATTAAAGGCTCTTCCTGATGTTAGTGAACAGTTCTTTGCTCTGAAACAAGAGCATGAGAAGCAGATGGATGTTGAAGTGATTTCAGCAACTGAGCTTTCTGATGAACAGCTTGTCAATATCAGCACCAAACTTGAGCAGCGTCTTGAACGCAAAGTTCAGCTGAATTGCAGTATAGATGAGACCCTACTTGGTGGGGTTATAATTCGAGCCGGAGACCTTGTCATCGATAACTCAGCCCGCGGTCGTTTAAACCGCCTGAGCGATGCATTACAGTCTTGATGGGGATTGGAGCATGCAACTTAATTCCACGGAAATTAGCGATCTAATTAAACAACGTATCGAATCTTTCGACGTTGTTAGTGAAGCTCGCAATGAAGGTACTATCGTATCGGTAAGCGATGGTATCATTCGCATTCACGGCCTAGCGGACGTGATGCAAGGTGAAATGATTGAATTACCGAGTGGCCGTTATGCACTTGCACTTAACCTTGAGCGTGACTCGGTTGGTGCGGTTGTCATGGGCCCATATGCTGACCTTAAGGAAGGCATGAAAGTAACAGGTTCTGGTCGTATTCTTGAAGTGCCAGTTGGTCCTGAATTGTTAGGTCGCGTAGTGAATACACTCGGTCAGCCTATCGATGGTAAAGGTCCTATCGAAGCGAAATTGTCTTCACCTGTTGAAATGATTGCACCTGGTGTAATCGACCGTAAATCAGTCGATCAACCAGTACAAACCGGCTATAAGTCAGTTGACTCTATGATCCCAATCGGTCGTGGCCAACGTGAACTTATCATCGGTGACCGTCAAACTGGTAAAACAGCAATGGCGATCGACGCAATTATTAACCAAAAAGATTCAGGTATTTACTCTATCTATGTTGCGATTGGCCAAAAAGCCTCAACTATCGCTAACGTAGTACGCAAATTAGAAGAGCACGGCGCGCTTGCAAACACAGTTGTGGTTGTTGCATCGGCTTCTGAATCAGCGGCATTGCAATACCTTGCGCCATATGCAGGTTGTGCAATGGGTGAATACTTCCGCGATCGCGGTGAAGATGCACTGATTGTTTATGATGACTTATCTAAACAAGCGGTTGCTTACCGTCAGATCTCACTACTACTCAAACGCCCACCAGGCCGTGAAGCATTCCCAGGTGACGTTTTCTATCTCCACTCTCGTCTACTTGAGCGTGCTGCTCGTGTTAGCGAAGAGTATGTAGAACGTTTCACTAAGGGTGAAGTGAAAGGTAAAACCGGTTCTTTAACCGCTCTACCTATCATTGAAACACAAGCGGGTGACGTTTCAGCATTCGTACCGACTAACGTAATCTCGATTACCGATGGTCAGATCTTCCTACAAACTGAACTATTCAACGCGGGTGTTCGCCCAGCCGTTGACCCTGGTATTTCAGTATCTCGTGTAGGTGGTGCCGCTCAGACGAAAATCATCAAGAAACTGTCAGGTGGTATCCGTACCGCGCTTGCACAGTACCGTGAACTTGCTGCATTTGCTCAGTTCTCGTCAGATCTTGATGAAGCGACGAAGAGACAGCTAAACCATGGTCAGAAAGTAACAGAGCTGATGAAGCAGAAACAATATGCTCCGATGTCTGTGTTTGACCAAGCGTTGGTTATCTTTGCGGCAGAGCGTGGTTATTTAAATGATGTTGCGTTGAATAAACTGGCTGATTTTGAATCTGCTCTACTGTCGTATGCTCGTGGTCAATATGTTGATCTTGTAAAAGATATCGACAAATCGGGTGCTTATAACGATGAAATCGAAGCTCAGTTCAAGAAACTGGTTGACGATTTCAAGGCAACCCAGACCTGGTAATTGGTGGGTGACCTTAGGGTCACCACTGACCAATAACGGATTACCTTAAAAGAGAGTAAAACGATGGCCGGCGCAAAAGAGATACGTAATAAAATCGGTAGTGTTAAAAGCACGCAGAAAATTACGAAAGCGATGGAAATGGTAGCAGCTTCAAAAATGCGTCGTTCGCAAGACGGCATGGAAGCTTCTCGTCCATACGCTGAAACAATGCGTAAAGTGATCGGTCATGTGGCGAGTGCAAATCTAGAATATCGTCATCCTTATCTAGAAGAGCGCGAAGCCAAACGTGTTGGTTACATCATTATTTCAACAGACCGTGGTTTGTGTGGTGGTTTGAACGTGAACTTGTTCAAAAAAGCTCTACATGACATGAAAGATTGGTCGGAGAAAGGTGCTGAGGTTGAGCTGGCAATTGTGGGCTCAAAGGCAACGGCTTTCTTTAGAAACAGTGGCGCTAAAGTCGCTGCTCAAGTCTCTGGTTTGGGCGATAGCCCAACCTTGGAAGATTTGATCGGTTCCGTTGGTGTTATGCTGAAGAAATATGATGCAGGTGAGTTGGATCGCCTATACGTAGTGTTCAACAAATTTGTGAATACTATGGTTCAAGAACCAACGATCGATCAATTACTACCTTTGCCTAGATCGAATAGCGAAGAGATGAAACGCGAACATTCTTGGGATTACATCTATGAGCCTGAACCAAAGCCTCTACTCGATGCACTATTGCTGCGTTATGTAGAGTCTCAGGTTTATCAGGGTGTGGTTGAGAATCTTGCTTGTGAGCAAGCTGCTCGAATGATTGCGATGAAAGCAGCTACCGATAACGCAAGCAACTTGATTGATGATTTACAGCTTGTGTATAACAAAGCCCGTCAGGCGGCGATTACACAAGAACTATCGGAAATCGTTTCTGGTGCAGCAGCGGTTTAAGCTTAGGTAAAACAAACAGTTTAGAGGATTAACGATGGCTACAGGTAAGATCGTACAGATCATCGGTGCGGTAGTCGACGTAGAGTTCCCACAGGGCGAAGTACCAAGTGTTTACGATGCTCTGAATGTTGTGGATTCAAAAGAACGTCTCGTTCTTGAAGTTCAACAGCAGCTTGGCGGTGGCGTGATTCGCGCAATCGTAATGGGTAGCTCTGATGGTTTACGTCGTGGTTTGGTAGTTGAAAATACTGGCGCTCCAATTTCAGTACCAGTCGGTATTAAGACTTTAGGTCGTATCATGAACGTGCTTGGTGATGCGATTGATGAGCGTGGTGAAATCGGTGCGGAAGAGCTTTACTCTATCCACCGTCCAGCTCCAAGCTATGAAGAGCAATCAAACGAAACTGCTCTTCTTGAAACCGGTGTAAAAGTAATCGATTTGGTTTGTCCATTCTCTAAGGGTGGTAAAATCGGTCTATTTGGTGGTGCAGGTGTAGGTAAGACCGTTAACATGATGGAACTTATCAACAACATCGCACTGCAACACTCAGGTCTTTCAGTATTTGCGGGTGTTGGTGAACGTACTCGTGAAGGTAACGATTTCTACTATGAGATGCAGGAAGCAGGTGTTGTAAACATCGAAGAGCCTGAAAAATCAAAAGTAGCGATGGTTTACGGACAGATGAACGAGCCACCAGGCAACCGTCTACGTGTTGCACTGACGGGTTTGACAATGGCAGAACGTTTCCGTGACGAAGGTCGTGACGTACTTCTGTTCATCGATAATATCTACCGTTACACGCTTGCCGGTACGGAAGTATCAGCACTGCTAGGTCGTATGCCTTCAGCGGTAGGTTACCAACCTACTCTTGCAGAAGAAATGGGTGTGCTTCAGGAGCGTATTACGTCAACTAAGCAAGGTTCTATCACGTCTGTACAGGCGGTATATGTACCAGCAGATGACTTGACGGACCCGTCTCCAGCCACAACGTTCGCGCACTTGGATGCAACGGTTGTACTTAACCGTAACATCGCAGCAATGGGCCTATACCCAGCGATCGACCCACTCGATTCAACGTCTCGTCAGCTAGACCCACTTGTCGTAGGTCAAGAGCACTACGACATCGCTCGTGGTGTTCAGCAGACGCTTCAGCGCTACAAAGAGCTGAAAGACATCATTGCGATCTTGGGTATGGACGAGTTGTCTGAATCGGATAAGCAAGTTGTATCACGTGCACGTAAGATTGAACGTTTTCTAACTCAGCCTTATCACGTAGCTGAAGTATTTACAGGTGACCCTGGTGTTTACGTACCTCTAAAAGAGACGCTACGTGGCTTCAAAGGTCTTCTATCTGGTGAATACGATGACATTCCAGAGCAAGCGTTTATGTACTGCGGTACTATCGACGATGCGATTGAGAATGCTAAGAAGCTATAAGGCTAACTAGGAGGCGATATGGCAGCAATAACCTTTCACCTAGACGTCGTCAGTGCAGAGAAGAAAATCTTCTCTGGCCAAGTCGAAACGTTTCAGGTGACCGGTAGCGAAGGTGAACTGGGAATTTTCCATGGTCACACACCGCTGCTGACCGCTATTAAGCCTGGTATGGTGCGTATCGTTAAGCTACACGGCCACGAAGAAATTATTTATGTTTCGGGTGGTATTGTCGAAGTGCAACCGGGTACTGCTACAGTACTGGCTGATACGGCAATTCGTGGTGAAGAACTAGACGCAGCTAAGGCAGAAGAAGCCAAACGCAAAGCTGAAGAGAATATTTCAAATCAGCATGGCGATATGAACTTCGCACAAGCGGCCAGTGAACTGGCTAAAGCCATGGCTCAGTTACGAGTTATCGAGCTGACCAAAAAACGTCGTTAATGTGTTTTATAATTAAGACGTGATGTAAAAAGGCGACCTATAGGTCGCCTTTTTGCTTATTTTTTAACAGAAAATTATTTAGTTAAATTAACTATCTCTTTAATTACCGCTAAAATGCGGCTTAACTTTTTTAACGTCAATAGGTTGTCAATGAAATTTAGCGCAGTGATCCTCGCAGCAGGTAAAGGTACTCGAATGTATTCTAATATGCCTAAAGTGCTGCACACACTGGCGGGTAAGCCAATGGTGAAACACGTAATTGATACGTGCAATAGCTTAGGTGCCCAAAATATCCACTTGGTTTATGGTCATGGTGGTGAGCAAATGCAGCAAGCGCTTGCCGAAGAGTCGGTTAACTGGGTGCTGCAAGCGGATCAATTAGGAACTGGCCATGCCGTTGATCAAGCCTCGCCTCATTTCCAAGACGATGAGAAGATCCTCGTGTTGTACGGTGATGTTCCATTGATCTCGGAAGAAACCGTGGAAAGCTTGTTAGATGCACAACCTAATGATGGGATAGCCTTGCTGACAGTGGTACTGGATAACCCAACCGGTTATGGCCGTATCGTGCGTAAGCATGGCCCTGTGGTGGCAATTGTTGAACAAAAAGATGCCACTGATGAGCAAAAGTTAATTAAAGAGATCAATACGGGCGTGATGGTGGCAACGGGGCGCGATCTCAAGCGCTGGTTGTCAGGCTTAAGTAATGAGAACGCACAAGGCGAATATTATCTGACAGATGTTATCGCTGCCGCGCACAATGAAGGCCGCGCAGTTGAGGCTGTTCATCCTGCCAGCTCTATTGAAGTGGAAGGAGTAAATGATCGCGCTCAACTGGCTCGTTTAGAGCGTGCTTATCAAGCAACACAAGCGAAAAAGCTATTAGAACAAGGTGTGATGCTACGAGATCCTACGCGTTTTGATCTGCGTGGTGAATTACAGTGTGGGATGGATGTTGAGATTGATGCAAACGTCATCATCGAAGGGAATGTCTCTTTGGGTGATAACGTGATTATCGGCATGGGTTGTGTGCTTAAAGATTGCGAAATTGATGACAACACAGTGATCCGCCCATACAGCGTCATTGAAGGGGCAACCGTTGCAGAAAACTGTACCGTTGGGCCTTTTACCCGTTTACGTCCTGGTGCTGAACTGCGTAATGATGCGCACGTGGGTAATTTCGTGGAAGTAAAAAATACTCGTTTGGGTGAAGGTTCAAAAGCCAATCACTTAACTTATCTTGGTGATGCCGAAATTGGCCAGCGTGTTAATGTCGGAGCTGGCGTTATCACTTGTAATTACGATGGTGTCAATAAATTCAAAACCACAATTGGTGATGATGTGTTTGTCGGTTCAGACAGCCAGTTGATTGCTCCTGTAACGATCGCCAATGGTGCAACGATTGGTGCTGGCACTACGCTAAGCAGTAACGTTGCTGAAGGTGAGTTAGTCATCACTCGCGCGAAAGAGCGCAAAATCAATGGTTGGAAGCGTCCTGTTAAGCGTAGCTAACAAATGAACGATTAAAAAGCCGCTCATCATGAGCGGCTTTTTGTATCAGTTCTTATTAAAAGACTTACTCTTCATCGCTGACTACGCGTGCATTATCTGGTGCGGTGAAGTGTTGAGAAAGTTCGCGGTTCGAGACGATATAACCAATCCATAGCCCGCCCATACAAATCATAATTGCAATACCCGTCACCATTTGTGCTTGGCTGGCCAACGTTGCGACCAATGCGCTGGCTAAACTACTAACGCAGATTTGTAAGCTATTTTGTAAACCCGCTGCAGTGGCTGGGCTTTGTTTGGCACTCGATAGTGCGCGGTTCACGACGATAGGGTAAAGCGCTCCGTTGGCAACTGCTATTAAGCAAAACGGTGCCAAAATTGGCCAAATGGAGGTCAGTTGCCACTGTGATGCAATGAATACTAATAAAGTGGCAACGCTAAAGAGGCCAATCAACTGCTTGAGCACTTTTTCGTCACCAAATTTATTCACTCCAACCTTACCTAAGTAGCCACCAACCATGAAAGCGATCGTTTGAGGAATAAAACTTAAACCGATATCTTTAGCGGCATAACCAAGGCGTGCCATAATTTCTGGCATCCCAGTCAAGTAAGCAAAGAAGGCCGCAGAAGCGCAAGCAAACATCATCACGTTACCCAAGTAGGTTTTAGTGCTGAGCAGAGCTTTGATATCTTGCTTAATTGAGGTTTGTTTGGGTTGTGATTGTTCATTTTTTTGAGCAAAAGTACAGGCTACAAGCACAACGCCCATTAATGTCAATGTCACAAAAATACTGTGCCAACCAAAGTTATCGGCCAGTAAGACGCCTAATTGAGGTGCAAGCGCGGGTGAAAGCGCGACCAAAGGCATGATGGTGGCGAATATTTGCTGGCTTGTTTTAGCTGGGTAGCGTTGAATTACCATTGCTTGCCAGATCACTGCGGGAGCACACACCCCTAAAGCTTGCACAAAGCGCAACGCTAATAATTGCCACACCTGCTCGCTAAAAGCTAAACCAAATGATGCCAACGTGAAGAGAACTAGGCCAGCCGCTAAAGTGTTACGGTGACCATATTTATCGGAAGCTAAGCCCCACACCAGTTGACCTAATGCCATACCGACCAGAAAAACGGTGAGAGACAAGGCTATTTGCTCTGGCCCTGTGGCAAAGTCCATTTCCATCGCTTTAAAGGCAGGGAGGTACATGTCTGTGGCAATGAAGCCAAGCATAGAGAGCGCGGCTAAGTACAGCAACTGTAATTTTGATGCTTTCATTTTTATTACCATTCAAAAAAATTAATCAATATTTGGCGAGCATTAATCTATGCCAACCTTAATTTATCTACTCATCTATTCTATTTTTCGTTTAATATTAAATGAAACGCTAAATTTATTAGTTATTAATCAAAAAAATTGAAGGCTTATGTTTTCTAAATCCTCATTAGAAATGCTAGATACTGTCGCTCGGCTGGGTAGTTTTACTGCCGCTGCGGAGGTTTTGCATAAAGTGCCGTCAGCGATCAGCTACGGCGTTCGCCAAGTCGAACAAGATTTGGATGTGCTGCTGTTTCGCCGTTTACCTAGAAAGGTCGAACTGACGCCCGCTGGTGAGCTGTTTATGGTGGAGGCTCGCCAGTTGCTTAGGCAAATGGAAGAGATTCGTTCACAAACTAAACGCGCGGCGCATGGTTGGCAGAAAACGCTGAAATTGACGCTTGATAACGTGGTCAAACTCGACAAAATGAAACCGCTGGTGGAAGATTTTTATCGCACATTTGAGTTTGCTGAGCTGCAAATCAACATGGAAGTATTTAATGGCTCATGGGAAGCTATTGCGCAAGGTCGAGCTGACATTGTGATTGGTGCAACCTCTGCGATTCCTGTCGGTGGTGATTTTGAAGTGCGTGACATGGGTGTGTTGGATTGGGCATTTGTAATGTCTCCTCATCACCCTTGTGCTCAAGAGCCCTATTTAAGCGAAGATTTTGTCAGTCAGTTCCCGGCGATTTGTTTGGATGACACGTCAAGTGTATTACCCAAGCGGCATACGGATCACTACCCGCAGCAACGGCGCTTACTTTTACCGAATTGGTATAGTGCGATTGAATGCTTAAAAAATGAAGTCGGTGTGGGCTACATGCCAAGGCACATTGCACAACCTTTGATTGTTGATGGCGGGTTGGTTGAACGAGTTCTCACTGTTGATAAACTGCTTAGTCAATGCTGTTTAGTGTGGCGCAAAGATGATAATCATAAATTGATCGAGTGGATGGTAAATTATCTGGGCAATAGCGATCAACTTTATCGTGATTGGCTTCAAGCTAAATAACCTAATAAGAAGAGCCAGCAGTGCTGGCTCTTAAAAGACTCTTCAGTGAGAAGAAAAACAGAATGGTTATGGGCGCTCAAAAATAGTCGCAATGCCTTGGCCTAAACCAATGCACATCGTTGCTAGACCATATTTGGCGTCTTTCGCTTCCATCAAGTTAATCAATGTGGTTGAGATGCGCGTGCCAGAACACCCGAGAGGGTGACCCAGTGCGATCGCCCCTCCGTTTAGGTTAACCTTCTCATCCACTACATCGAGCAAACCAAGATCTTTCGCGCAAGGTAGAGATTGAGCTGCAAACGCTTCGTTTAACTCAATCACATCCATATCTTGCATGGTGAGGCCTGCACGCTGTAGCGCTTTATGGGTAGCCGGAACTGGCCCATAACCCATAATTGAAGGATCGCAACCAGCGACGGCCATTGATTTCACACGCGCGCGAATATTTAAGCCAAGCGCATTGGCTTTCTCTTCGCTCATGATCAACATTGCCGATGCGCCATCGGATAGAGCCGATGAGGTGCCTGCTGTTACAGTACCATTGGCTGGGTCAAAAACAGGACGTAACTGTGCTAGCCCTTCAACAGTGGTTTCCGGGCGGATCACTTCATCAAAATCCAGCGTGAACAGAGTACCATCTTCAGCATGAGCCTCGGTGGGAAGGATTTCATTTTTGAAGCGACCTTCAACGGTTGCTGCGTAAGCGCGTTGATGCGAACGAGCGGCAAAGGCATCTTGTTGCTCACGGCTAATGCCGTGCATTTTACCTAACATCTCAGCCGTTAACCCCATCATCCCCGCAGCTTTGGCAACGGTTTTTGACATGCCGGGATGGAAATCAACGCCATGGTTCATCGGTACGTGCCCCATATGCTCAACGCCGCCCACAAGGCAGATTTCAGCATCACCAACCATAATGGCGCGGGTGGCATCATGCAGTGCTTGCATTGATGAACCACATAAACGGTTAACGGTGACGGCACCAATTTCAATCGGCAAGCCAGCTAACAGTGCCGCATTACGCGCGACGTTAAAGCCTTGTTCTAAGGTTTGTTGCACACAACCCCAGTAGATATCTTCGATCTCTTTTGGGTTGACTTGTGGATTACGGGCTAAAATGCCTTTCATCAGATGTGCAGATAAATCTTCCGCACGAGTATGACGAAATGCCCCACCTTTTGAACGACCCATCGGGGTGCGTAGGCAATCAACAATTACGACATTTCTCTTATGTGAAGTCATTTGGACATCTCTCCTTAGATAGAACTTGCTTGTTGAGTACCGTAGAAGGTCTCGCCTTTTTCTGCCATATCAAGCAGCAGTTGAGGTACATGATACATCGCGCCCAATGCTTGGTATTGGCTTGCCATTGCAACGTAGTTTTGTAAACCAAGACTATCGAGATAGCGGAATACGCCGCCTCTAAAAGGAGGGAACCCCAAGCCGTACACCAACGCCATATCCGCTTCTTGGGGTGAGGCGATGATCTTCTCTTCTAAACAGAGTGCCACTTCATTGATCATCGGAATCATCATGCGCTCAATGATGGTTTGATCGTCAAAAGTACGTTTATCACCACATTCTACGTTAAGAACAGTGAGAACCTCTTCAGAGAAAGTTTTCTTCGGTTTGCCTTTCTTATCTAAAGTGTATTGATAGAAACCGCTGCCATTTTTCTGGCCATATTTATTGGCGTCAAATAGTGCATCAATAGCATCGCGGCCCTGTTTGCCCATACGTTCAGGGAAACCTTGTGCCATTACTGCTTGTGCATGGTGAGCGGTATCAATACCGACCACATCTAGAAGATAAGCTGGGCCCATTGGCCAACCAAACTTACGCTCCATCACTTTATCGATTTGAGTGAAATCAGCGCCATCGCGCAGTAATAAACTAAAGCCACCAAAGTAAGGGAAAAGTACGCGGTTTACGAAGAACCCAGGGCAGTCATTGACCACGATGGGGGATTTACCCATTTTGGCCGCGTAAGCGACAACTCGATTGATGGTTTCATCGGAAGTGTGTTCACCACGAATAATTTCCACCAATGGCATACGATGTACTGGGTTAAAAAAGTGCATACCACAGAAGTTTTCTGGACGTTTGAGTGATTTGGCCAGTAGGTTGATTGGAATGGTTGAGGTGTTCGAGGTGATAACCGCATCCTCACCAACATTGGCTTCGACTTCACTTAGTACCGCGGCTTTGATTTTCGGGTTTTCAACCACAGCTTCAACAATTACATCCGCTTGCTCAATCCCCGCATAATGCAGGCTAGGCGTAATCGATGCCAGCACGCTAGCCATTTTAAAACCATCAATTTTTCCGCGCTCTAGCTGCTTGTTGAGTAACTTAGATGCCTCGGTCATACCTAAATTAAGGGACGATTGAGCAATATCTTTCATCAAAACAGGCACGCCTTTTACTGCCGATTGATAAGCAATGCCGCCGCCCATGATACCCGCACCAAGTACAGCCGCTCGTCCGGTTTCTTTATTGGCTGATTTAACTGCTTTTTTTGCTAGTGCTTTAATATATTGGTCGTTGAGGAATAAACCGACCAAGGATTTCGCCGCTTCAGAATGAGCGAGCTTAACGAAGTGTTTACGCTCAATGGCCAATGCTTCATCACGGCTACAGCGCGCGGCTTCTTCTATTGCAATAACAGCGGTTATTGGCGCTGGATAATGAGGTCCGGCATGCTGTGCAACCAAGCCTTTGGCCATGGTGAAGCTCATCATGGCTTCTAATTTGCTGAGTGTCAGCGCGGACATTTTTTGCTGGCGACGCATTTTCCAATCAACGGTTTCATTGATGGCCGATGTGATGGTTTTGAGTGCTGACTCAAGCAGTTTGTCGCTATCAACAATCGCATCGAGCAGCCCAATTTTAAGGGCTTCTTCAGCACGACATGCTTTGCCTTGAGTGATCACTTCCATAGCATTGTCGGCACCAATTACACGAGGCAGACGCACACAGCCACCGAACCCCGGCATAATACCAAGCTTTGTTTCCGGTAATCCTATGCTGGTGGTCGCGTCACCAATACGGAAATCGGTAGCGAGTACACACTCACATCCACCGCCTAGCGCGTGCCCTGTTAAAGCGGCTAGTGTCGGAACGGGTAGATCTTCTAGTTTGTTGAAAATGCTATTGGCAAATTGCAGCCATTGGTCGAGTTCTTGCGCAGGTTTAGCAAAGAGACCTAAAAACTCAGTGATATCAGCCCCGACAATAAAAGATTCTTTATCGGAAGTAAGAATAAGGCCTTTCAGTCCTTGGTGGGCTTTTAGGGCATCAAGTGCATGGTTGAGCGATTCAAGAGTGGCAAGGTCAAGTTTGTTCACTGACTCCTTGGAGCAGAAACGCAACTCCGCAATACCATCTTGTAATTCCTTTACCTGTAGGGTGTTGGCTTGGTAAATCATTGTCTATCTCCGTGACATACAACCTTAAGATCGTGTGTGAGAGTTTTTGTTGTATTAATGGTTCTGGTTTGACCAGTCGGTTTAGTTTGACCTGAGGATTGTTTAATTTCAATACATTTTTTAAACAACTGTTTAACATTGAGTGCGAATGGAGATCAGCGCTGCTTTTTTAAGTGCACGTGTTACACTCTTGCCATCCGCTCGATCTATGATTTCACATGAACGAACAACCTTATTTAATTCCAGCGTTGCCCACCCAATTTGAAGAGGAAATCAAAAAAAGCCTCTTTATTACCTATTTGGCCCATACTCCGAGTGTAGATGCTGCCAAAGCCTTCGTTGCGCAAATAAAGACAAAACATAGCGACGCCAGACATAACTGCTGGGGCTTTGTTGCCGGACGACCGGAAGATTCGATGTTGTGGGGTTTTAGTGATGATGGTGAGCCATCAGGGACGGCGGGCAAACCGATATTGGCGCAGCTAGCCGGATCGAGTGTCGGGGAGTTAACGGCCGTCGTCACTCGTTATTATGGTGGGATTCGTCTTGGCACTGGTGGGTTAGTTAAAGCTTATGGTGGCGGAGTACAACAAGCACTCAAGCAGCTTCAAACTATTGAGAAAAAAATCACCACAAAATTATCCCTAACGTTAGACTACGGTTTTGTGCCGATTGCTCAATCCATCATCGCGCAGTATGAAGCATTAGAAGTCGAAGCCGATTATAAAGAACAGGTTAAATTTCTTGTTGAGATAGAATTGCGCCATCTTGATGCCTTTACTCAAACTATCATTAATAAAAGCGGTGCAAAAGCTGTAGTGACCGCCATAAAAAATAATTAGGAAGTCAGAAGCTTCGCTTCAGAAAAAGCAATGCAAATTCGATCTATTATTCGTATCGTCGGGCTTTTGCTCGCGCTATTTAGTGTCTCTATGCTTGCCCCTGCGCTGGTGGCTTTGCTGTACCGCGATGGTGCAGGTGTACCTTTTGTCACGACCTTTTTTGTATTGTTGATGTGTGGCGGTTTTTTTTGGTTTCCAAACCGCCGCTATCGACATGAATTGAAAGCCAGAGACGGTTTTTTAATCGTTGTACTGTTTTGGACGGTTATCGGTAGTGCGGGTTCATTACCATTTTGGTTAGCGGATAACCCTAATGTATCGGTGACGGATGCGTTTTTTGAATCGTTTTCAGCATTAACCACCACCGGAGCAACCGTCATTGTTGGGTTAGATGAATTACCTAAAGCGATTTTGTTCTATCGGCAGTTTTTACAATGGTTTGGTGGGATGGGGATCATCGTTCTAGCGGTGGCCATTTTGCCAGTATTGGGAATTGGGGGAATGCAGTTATATCGAGCAGAAATTCCAGGCCCGGTCAAAGATACTAAAGTCACTCCAAGAATCGCCGAAACCGCTAAAGCACTTTGGTACATCTATTTAAGCTTAACGATTGCCTGCGCGACTGCTTTTTGGGCAGCAGGGATGACCCTATTTGATGCGATTTGTCATAGCTTCTCTACGATCGCTATTGGTGGGTTTTCGACTCATGATGCAAGCATGGGGTATTTTGACAGTTATGCGATCAATTTAATTACAGTTGTTTTTTTGCTCATTTCAGCCTGTAATTTTACGCTCCATTACGCGGCGTTTGCGACAGGTGGTGTTCATCCAAAATATTACCTTAAAGATCCAGAGTTTAGAGCTTTCGCTCTTATACAAGTCATTTTGTTTGCGGTTTGCTTTTCGATTTTACTCAAACACCATTCTTACGACTCTTTTTATGACGCTTTTGATCAGGCGCTATTTCAAACGGTATCCATTTCGACGACGGCAGGCTTTACCACAACAGGTTTTGCAGATTGGCCGTTATTCTTACCTGTATTATTGCTGTTTTCTTCATTTATAGGTGGGTGTGCTGGCTCTACGGGCGGTGGCATGAAAGTGATCCGTATCTTATTGCTTACCTTACAAGGTGCTCGTGAGATGAAACGCCTTATCCACCCAAGAGCCGTGTATACGATTAAGGTGGGCGGAAGTGCTCTTTCACAGCGAGTTGTTGACGCGGTTTGGGGATTTTTCTCAGCGTACGCACTGGTCTTCGTGGCGTGTATGTTGGCATTGATCGCAACAGGAATGGATGAACTGAGTGCATTTTCTGCCGTCGCTGCAACATTGAATAACTTAGGGCCTGGATTGGGTCAAGTCTCCGTACACTTTGCGGATGTTAATGACAGTGCAAAATGGGTATTGGTTGTTTCGATGCTCTTTGGTCGCTTAGAAATTTTTACACTATTAATACTGCTTACCCCTACGTTTTGGCGCAGTTAAGGATATCCCGTGCAAAAAGCTCTTTTTCTCTATTCTTCCCGTGAAGGTCAAACCAAGAAAATTCTTAACTATATAAAAGAGGAACTTTCTGAGTTTGATTGCGAACTTGCCGATTTACATCAAATTGAGGATATTGATTTAGCTCTTTACGATCGAGTCTTAATTGGTGCTTCTATTCGCTACGGACATTTAAATAAAAAGCTTTATCAATTTATAGAAAAACATGCCGAGCAATTAGCACTCGCTAAAGCGGCGTTCTTTTGTGTCAACTTAACTGCAAGAAAAGAAGCGCAGGGTAAAGATACTCCAGAAGGAAGTGTCTATATTAAAACCTTTCTCAGTAAATCAGCATGGCAACCCAAGCTAATCGGAGTTTTCGCTGGTGCTCTTTACTATCCACGTTATCACTTTTTCGATAAGGTGATGATTCGTTTCATCATGTCATTGACTGGCGGTGAAACTGATACCTCAAAAGAAGTTGAATACACAAACTGGCAAAAAGTATCTCTTTTTAGTGATAACTTTAAAAAATTGTAAATAAAAAGTCGATTTTTAGCGTCTTTTGGCTTTTTTCTGTTCGAACAAATAGAAAATCAAAAAAAACAGCAAAAAGGGGTTGCCAACGTGACGGCGATCTCTATAATGCCGCCTCACTGACACGGCACAGCCAGTAAGGGTTCAAGCCCAATTAGCCAGCCAATCAGTAGGTCAAATCAGTAAGACGAAATAATTTAATAAAGTGTTTGACACTTTCCATTATCTCGCTAGAATGGCCGCCTCTTCAAAGGAAGCCTCGGCAATCCAGCGAAGAACGCTCTTTAACAATATAAACCTATCAATCTGTGTGGGCACTCGTTGATGATAATCAAAAAAGATTTATCAATGAACTGAGTGACCAATCAGAATCAAGTTTACTTGATTTTGGCACAGTCA
>NZ_CAWPJM010000004.1:0-67888 GCF_963888495.1 Vibrio sp. 2-2(8)
CATCGCCAGGCTTTGAATATTGTCTAACCAGACACGCTGCGGAGCGGTAGTTCAGTTGGTTAGAATACCGGCCTGTCACGCCGGGGGTCGCGGGTTCGAGTCCCGTCCGCTCCGCCACTTATTAAGAAGCCCTGCTAGTAATAGCAGGGCTTTTTTCATTTGAGCAAAATAGCATTTTATTTTTTATCACTCTCAGGACAGTCGTGTGGTAGCTACACTTTGTTCAATCTATTCTTATTCTTTTCGGTCTCTATGTCTTAGGTATAAAAAAGCCGATGTATTAAACATCGGCTAGAGAGACATGGTTCAGGAGATTTAGCTACGCAAAGCGGCTTTGGCTGACAGTGCTTTTTTATCTGAGTCTGAAAGAAAGGCTAATTCTAATCCGTTAATTTGCGCTTGTCTGATCTGCTCTTGAGAAAGGCCTGCTTGAAGTGCTGCAACTTCATATTCATGTGGAAGTTCAATACCTTCAACCGCTGGGTCATCAGTATTTAAACAAGCAAGTATCCCATGCTCTAAAAACTGTTTTATAGGATGATGAGCAAGAGAGTTTACTGTGCTCGTTTGGAAGTTTGACGTTAGGCAAGACTCAATGCCAATACGATGTTTGGCAAGATAATCCATTAGCTTAGGGTCATGGACGGCTTTTACTCCGTGTCCAATGCGTTCTGCACCTAGCTCTTTAATTGCCTGCCACATACTTTCTGACCCCGCCGCCTCTCCAGCATGTACTGTAACTCTTAGTCCTGCATCTCGTACTTGTTTAAAGTGAGAAATAAATCGCTCGCCCGGCTGCCCAAGTTCATCGCCCGCTAAGTCGACTGCAACAATGTGCTGCTTTTGAGTCAAAATAGCGTCTAGCTCCTGCTGACAAGCATCGGTGCCAAAAGTGCGGCTCATAATTCCTATTAGGTTAGCCTGAATACCGAAGTCTCGAACGCCCGCTTGTACCCCATCAACTACAGCCTCAACAACGCCAGCGATAGGCAGTTGATGTTTCATAGCCATATAGTAAGGAGAGAACCTCAGCTCGGCATAATCAATTTGAGCATTTAAGGCATCTTCGACATTTTCGTAGGCGACTCTTCGGCAAGCATCGAGATCACCCAATACGGCAACTCCCCAATCAAGTTTTGATAGAAAGGCGACCAATGATGGTTCTGCTTCGACGATTTGTACATGAGGTGTGAGCTCTTCTATGTTGCCAGCTGGCAGCGTCACACCAAATCGTTGCCCTAGTTCTAAGATAGTTTTGGTTCGAATGTTGCCGTCAAGATGGCGATGCAAATCAGTAAGCGGTAGATTTTTAGTTATCATTATGTTTTTCCGAAAGTGTGTATGGCATCAAGTATAAAAATCAATGTGGCCAGTGTCAGCTAGCAAAGAGTATTAAATCATCCAATTCTGTTTATTTGGCTTTTATGTTTACCATATCTGTTGACCATTCGTTAAAAGGGATGGCTTTACTAAACAGAAAGCCTTGTCCCTGAGTGCAGTTAAGCATGGTTAGGAGATGGACTTGCTCTTTGGTTTCAATACCTTCTGCCACAATTTCGACATTAAACCCACGAGTCATGTTGATGATTGCCGCAACGACTGAGCTACTGAGATTTGTCTGTTCGAGCTGCGATACAAACGCCCTGTCTATTTTTAAACAATCGAATGGAAGTTGATGCAAATAAGAAAGGGAGCTGTATCCGGTACCAAAATCATCTATCGCGATATGGATGCCCAGCTCTTTGAGTTTGTTCATGTTTGCTAAAATAACTGGGTCGTTATCAACAATTCTTGATTCTGTGATCTCTAAAGCGAGATTATTGGGTTCAAGCCCCGTTCTTTCCAAAGTCGCTTTGAGTTCATGAACAAACTGAGGTTGAGATAGCTGGTTCACTGAGAGGTTGACGTGCATTTTAAACGTCGATCCCCATTTACCCATCTTGATGCCTTGCATCGTGTCAAAACACGCTTGATACAAGATTTGCTCACCAATCAGGCCAATAAAGCCGCTTTCTTCAGCGATAGGAATGAATTCCAAGGGGGGAATGATATCACCGCTTGGTGTCACCCAGCGTGCCAAGGCTTCAGCTCCGATGATATCTCCCGTTGATAAGTTTACAATTGGTTGATAATACGGAATATATTCTTTGTTCTCTATGGCAAGCTTAATTTGAGTGAGCATTTGCGTACGTTTACGAGAAACATCGTCCATCTCTGGAGAGTAATAGCAGATCCTTGAGCGCTCTTGCTTGGCGTGGCTGAGTGCGATGCTACCATTACGTAACCATAGCGCCATAGTATGGAGTGTGTCATTAGGAAGCACGATGCCAATGGAGGCATTGACGACCACTTTTTCATTATGCATTGAGAATGGGACAGCAAACATTTGTAATATGCTGTTAGCCGCGGATTGGGCTTCATTCTTTTGTTGTAAAGAGGGGATGTAAATAGCGAATTCATCACCACCTGTACGAGCAATACATGAGGTGCTTGCAAATAGTGTGCGTAATTTTTCAGCAATAATTTGTAATAGTAAGTCACCTTGCTGATGTCCCAAGCTGTCATTAATATCTCTGAATTTATCGATGCCGATAAGCAATAGGCTGCCATTAATTTGATTTAATTGACTAAAGTTATCAATTAAACCTTCACGGCTATAGAGCTTGGTTAGGGAATCGTAGATCAATTGGGAATGCAATGCCTTAAATGAGGCTTTTAGGTTGTTGGCCATTTCATTGAATGAATAAACAAGCAAACTCGTTTCATAAATATTGCCAGCTTTCGGCATGTTACTTTCCCAATCCCCTTTTGCTAGATGCTGAGCAGCAGCCGCGGTAGCGGTAATTGGAGTGGTGATTCGATTAAAGGCAATGAGCCCTATACCAATGCCGATAAGGCTGACAATGCCGCCAATAATCCAACTGTTTTGTTGGTTTTCTGGCAATCGACCAAGTAGATCGGTTTCTGAAATCGAGACACCAATAAACCATTCGATGCCATGTTTATCTTTAAAGGGAGTGAGATGATTAAAATAGCGGGTGCCATCAACTACCGTTTCGAATTTGTTGAGTGTTGCTGACAGCATTTTGTCATGGTTATCAATATAATGTGCACTGGCTTGGATCACTGGGTTGGCATTTTCGATAGCCAGTAGTCGCTCTCCTTTTGCCGACAGTTCGGTCCCCCAAGAGACAACGGTGCTGGTATTGGAGTGAGCTACCAATCTTTTTTCTGGATCAATAATATACACGTTGGCATGAGTTTTCTGTTGCAGTGAGGCCAGAAACGCATTGAACGTATCGATTTTCACATCAGTCACCAAAACACCGATGAACTTGTTCATAGAGAAAACGGGTGCTAAAGCAGAGAGCGTGATCTCTTGGCGTTCATCAACATTAGTGTAGATTGGCGACCAACTTGGGCTTAAACTTTGTGCAACTGGAGTATACCAGGGGCGAGTTCTTGGATCATAATCGGCAATGGTGGAGCGAATATCTTGATTGATGGTTTTTCCTGAGTAGATTACCAAGTTTTGCTGAGTTCGATTATCTTTCACCATCAAGGTAAAACTATCACCAATCTCTTTGCGAAAGCCCACGTACTCCGCCTGTTCGCCACCAAATCCGATCACATCAATTTGTTCTAGCGGTCGATAAAGCGTTTCAAAACTGGCAAGCAGATATCCTTCTACTTTACTGACATCGTCCGCAGAATAGAACTGACTAAAGCCGATCGTGTGGCTTAAAGCGAGGCTGGCTTGAAAAGGTTCATCGAGAAAACTGATCAGCCGCTGCTCTACATTGGCATTTAATGATGAAAGCTGTTTGCTGCTAATGTCATCAACCATCTCTTCATAACTGTATTTTTGTACACCCACAATCACTCCAATCGTTATGAGGAAAATCATAACAAATGGTAGAACAACGGCTGTTTTCAACGTTATTTGATTCGTAAATGACATGTCGTGTCTTCTGCATCCATACAAATTATCGGTAAAACACGCAAGGTGGTGGGTGATTGCATTGTGCCAGAAAGTGAATCACTGCACCTGATCATTAAAAAATTATCAGTAAAGTTCTTTTAACTTCCTTGTCAACGTATTGCGCCCCCACCCAAGCACCTTAGCTGCGTCTTGTTTGTGACCATTGGTGTGATGAAGTGCTGCTTCCAAAAGTATACGTTCAAATTCAGGAAGTGCATAAGAAAGCAGCTCTGTTTCTCCTGAAGCTAATGAAGATTTAGCCCAACTTGCGAGTTGTTGTTGCCAACTTATAGCACTATCAAAGTCACTATTTTTCTTTTCCGACAATAATTCGGAAGGAAGATCACTGGGTAGCACCTCGCTGCCACTGGCCATTACAGTTAACCAGCGACACATATTTTCAAGTTGTCGTACGTTTCCCGGCCATTCAAGACGATTCAAAATTTCAATGCTCTTAGGATGCAGCGTTTTCATTTCTACGCCTAATTCTTTTGCTGCAGAGGCGAGAAAGTGCTTGGTCAGTTTTTCTATATCTTGGCTTCGTTCACGCAGTGCTGGGATATGAATACGAATGACATTGAGACGGTGAAAAAGGTCGTCACGAAACTTTCCTTGATGAACGAGTTTTTCTAAGTTTTGGTGAGTGGCGGCGACAATGCGTACATCAACTTTGATTGCTGAATGCCCTCCTACACGGTAAAACTGACCATCGGCTAAAACACGCAGTAGCCGAGTTTGAATGTCGAGCGGCATATCGCCAATTTCATCTAAGAACAGAGTGCCCCCATTGGCCTGCTCAAAACGCCCTTGGCGGACACTGTTTGCACCAGTGAATGCTCCTTTCTCATGACCAAACAGTTCTGACTCGATGAGATCTTTTGGAATTGCGGCCATATTGAGGGCAATAAACGGTTTTTGGGCGCGTGGGCTATGGCGATGAAGCGCGTGAGCGACTAACTCTTTCCCGGTTCCTGATTCACCATTGATCAAGACTGAGATTGAGGAACGTGATAAACGGCCAATCGCCCGAAATACCTCTTGCATTGAAGGGGCTTCTCCAATGATTTCCGGTGTACTATCAACGCCAATCTGTTGATTGGATTGTTCTTTGCGCTGCTCCTGACTATGCGCAATGGCACGTTCAACCAAGGTGAGGGTTTCATCGACATCAAAAGGTTTAGGCAGGTACTCAAAGGCACCTTTTTGATAGGCATTCACCGCGGCATCAAGATCTGAGTGGGCAGTCATGATGATGACGGGCAACTCAGGAGATCGTGAATGAACTTGGTTTAGCAGCTCAATACCATTCATGCCCGGCATGCGAATATCGGAAACGAGCACATCGGGCGTTTCTCTTTCTAGCGCCAGTAACACACTTTCGGCATCGGAAAACGTTTCGCATTTTATGTTGGCTGATGAGAGCGTTTTTTCCATCACCCAGCGGATCGAACTATCATCGTCCACCACCCAAACGTATCCTTTACTCATAATGTTCATTCCTTAGCAGCAAACCCAATCTGACAGCGGTCAAATGGGTAAATAAATAGTAAATGTGGTTCGACCTGGCCAGCTTTCAACATCGATTTTTCCATTGTGCTGATCGATCAGGTTTTGTGAGATAGAAAGACCCAGCCCCGTTCCACCTTCACGGCCGCTGACCATGGGGTAAAACAGTGTGTCTTGTAATTCGGTAGGAATGCCTGGGCCGTTATCGCTGATTTCTATGCGTGCCACTAACTTATGGCGCTGTCCGTGAATATTGGCTTGGTGCACTGTTCTGGTGCGAAGTGTGATTTTACCATGCGGATCATGAGATAAAATCTGTGCCGCATTGCTGACGATATTCAGTAATGCCTGCTCGATTTGATCGGTATCCATCAAAATATCGGGCAAGCTGGGGTCATAATCTCGTTCAACCACCAAGTGTGTGCTGGCTTCTAGCTCAACCAATTGGCGGACTTTTTCCAAAATTACATGGAGATTTTCAGAGCACTTCTTGCCCGGTTTTTGTGGGCCGAGCAAACGATCAACGAGCGCGCGCAGTCGATCGGCTTGTTCAATAATAATTTGGGTGTACTCAGTGAGACTGTGGTCCGGCAACATCTTTTCTAGCAGTTGCGCCGCTCCGCGTAGCCCACCCAATGGGTTTTTAATTTCATGCGCCAGCCCGCGAACTAAGAGTTTTGCCGCTTGCTGTTGGGCGTGCTGATTGAGCTCTTGTGTTAACCGTCGTTGTTGACCAATTTTGCGCATTTCGACCAAAAGCATCAGCTCGCGTTGCCAAGATATAGGGCTCACGGTCACTTCCAGCATCAGTGGCTTACCATCGACCACAAACGTAACATCGCTATCAGTAATACTTTGGCCACTTTGCAACGGCTGAGAAAGCAGCGCTAAGTCTAGAGAAGCGTGCTGGATGAGTTTTGACAGTGGTTGGTTAATAATTCGCTTAGCACTTTGGGAGAAGAGTTGTTCAGCCGCTGGATTGGCATAACGGATACAAAGAGACTCATCGAGCATCAAGGTGGCGGTAACGATATTATTTAAAATCGTTTGGCTTAGCTCACAATTCACGTTTTCATCCTTGTCCGTGTTCCCAAATGATGCAATGCACAACTTTGGTGCATTGCATGACTAAGTATGGCGCATCGGTGTCAGAAGAAAAAGTGAAACCTGTTGTTATATCGAGCTTATTGGCGAAGAGTTCATCACTTGATGCTGGCTCGATGTAAATGCACCGTCACAGGGTTAGACGATGCAATAATCTTGCCGTTTACAACTACTTGAATTAAAAAGCGATGCGTTCCTCTATCTAGATTTTTCAGCGTCCAAGTAGGTTGAGTGGTGGGAGCGCCATAGGCCTTGTCATTCATGACTAATTGCAACTGTTCACTGACGGTTAAGTTGCGATTGAGTTCGGCGTTGATTGAAATAACGCCCGCATTGCTGCGTAAGGTTTCATCGTCAGCCGGAGAGCGAATTGCAATGGTCAGCGGTTCTATTTTGTTGACATGGGTTGCGGATTTTTCCTGTGGCAGATTTTTGGTGAGGTCAGTGATGGGGTGAGAGGTTTCAAAGGTTGGCTCAGGCGCATCGGCCTGAAAATCAGGAATCGAAATTTGCTTTGCTCCCTTATCTTGTGGGACATCGCTAAGATGCAACACGCCGTTCGCATCCACCCACGTATAGACGTTTTGTGCAATTGAAGTCGCGGAATAAAGCATGATGAGTGTTAGGAGTAAAGTTCGGATCAAATTCACAGTCATCCCCCTATATAGAGATGTTTTCACGTCAAGGGTATCGGCTTTTGAGTGCCGTTATTGTTGTAACGCTAATGTTACGACGTCCGGAATTAACCCCAAATATGAAAAAGGCTCACCTGCGAGGCGAGCCTAATAAATCCGTAACCTAAGTTACATTTTGTACTAAAGCTAAGAATTATACCGAGTAGTACAATTCAAATTCTAGTGGGTGAACGGCCATGTTGACGCGTTCTACATCTTTTGCTTTTAGCGTGATGTATGAGTTGATGAAATCATCAGAGAATACGCCGCCAGCGGTCAGGAATTCGCGATCTTCATCCAGTGCTTTCAGTGCCACTTCAAGTGACTCGGCTACTTTTGGAATCTCAGCGGCTTCTTCTGCTGGTAAGTCGTACAAATCTTTATCCATCGCCTCTCCTGGATGGATTTTGTTCTTGATACCATCAAGACCAGCCATAAGAAGAGCGGCAAACGCTAGGTATGGGTTCGCTGCTGGATCTGGGAAACGAGCTTCGATACGACGTGCTTTCGGGCTTGGTACCACTGGAATACGGATAGACGCAGAACGGTTACGAGCCGAGTAAGCTAGCATTACCGGTGCTTCAAACCCAGGGACAAGGCGCTTGTACGAGTTTGTTGATGGGTTAGCAAATGCGTTGATGGCACGCGCGTGCTTGATGATACCGCCAATGTAGTAAAGCGCTAAGTCAGATAGACCGCCGTACTTGTCACCAGCAAATAGGTTTACACCATCTTTTGCAAGAGATTGGTGAACGTGCATACCTGAACCGTTGTCGCCAACCAGAGGCTTAGGCATGAAGGTCGCTGTTTTACCAAAGGCGTGCGCAACGTTGTGCACCACGTATTTGTAGATTTGGATCTCATCGGCTTTCGTGGTTAGCGTATTAAAGCGAGTGGCGATTTCGTTTTGACCTGCGGTCGCTACTTCATGGTGGTGAGCTTCAACGACGAGGCCCATCTCTTCCATGATCAAACACATGGCTGAACGGATGTCTTGTGATGAGTCAACCGGTGCAACAGGGAAATAACCACCTTTCACACCAGGGCGGTGACCTTTGTTACCACCTTCAATTTCAGCGCCAGTGTTCCAAGCCGCTTCGATATCATCAATTTTGAATGAGGCACCAGACATATTGTTGGTGTATTTCACGTCATCAAAAAGGAAGAACTCTGGCTCTGGACCGACAAGAACTGTGTCGGCGATACCTGTTGAACGCATGTAATCTTCTGCGCGTTTAGCGATAGAGCGTGGGTCACGATCGTAGCCTTGCATCGTTGCAGGCTCTAGAATGTCACAACGAATGTTAAGTGTTGCGTCTTCTGTGAACGGGTCAAGAACTGCACTTGATGCATCAGGCATCATCACCATGTCAGACTCATTGATTCCTTTCCAGCCAGCAACGGATGAACCATCGAACATCTTACCTTCTTCGAAGAAGTCTGCGTCGACTTGATGAGCAGGAATAGAGATATGTTGCTCTTTGCCTTTCGTGTCGGTAAAGCGCAGGTCAACAAACTTAACTTCGTTTTCTTGGATCAGCGATAGAACGTTTTCTACTGACATCTTGGATAACCTCCAGTGTTATTAAAGCGGTAATGGCCCGAATCGAATTGAAACTAGCATTGATTAATTTCATTCTAAACTTATTAATCGATGCTGTTTCTAACAAAGCTAAATTCGTGCCAATTAAATTAATCCTTTAATTTCAAGTGCTTTGGTTGTTCTTTGTCGAATTTAAATGCTTCTCTGCACCAAAAAGATCCTTATTTGCACTATTTTGGTGCCTTGAGTTTTATGTTGCACCATTAACTACCAAAGCGCACACTATTCAGCCTAGGTTTACTAGGCTTGTCAATGCTGATTTAGTTCATTTTGATGCAATTTGTTTTAAAGCAAGTAGCGGACTAAGCTTGTGGTGAGCGAAAATCAGCGCGATAGATCACATATTTCTAGGTTTTTCGCCAAAATCTGGTACATTATTGACCGTTTTTTTAATCAAGTTCTATGCTCGTTGCGGCCTCATGCCGAAGCGAGTTACTCCCTTAATAAGTGAAGCAAAATCCATGGCTACTCCACAGATTGATAAATTAAGAAATATCGCGATCATCGCACACGTTGACCACGGTAAAACAACGTTGGTTGATAAACTGCTGCAACAGTCAGGTACGTTAGAGTCTCGCGGTAATACGGAAGAGCGGGTCATGGACTCGAACGATATCGAGAAAGAGCGCGGTATCACTATCCTTGCAAAAAATACAGCCATTAACTGGAATGATTTCCGTATCAACATCGTAGATACTCCAGGACACGCCGACTTCGGTGGTGAAGTTGAGCGTATCATGTCAATGGTTGACTCTGTTTTGCTGATTGTTGATGCGGTTGATGGCCCAATGCCACAAACTCGCTTCGTAACACAAAAAGCCTTTGCTCACGGTTTGAAACCAATCGTTGTTATTAACAAAATTGACCGTCCTGGTGCTCGCCCTGATTGGGTTATGGATCAAGTGTTCGACCTGTTCGATAACCTTGGTGCAACGGATGAGCAGCTTGACTTTAAAGTGGTTTATGCCTCTGCACTGAACGGTTGGGCGACACTTAACGAAGGTGAAGTTGGCGAAAATATGGAACCTTTGTTCCAAGCGATCGTTGACAATGTAGAGTCACCACAAGTTGACCTTGATGGCCCACTACAAATGCAAGTTTCTCAACTTGATTACAGCTCTTACGTTGGTGTTATCGGTGTTTGTCGTGTGACTCGTGGTAGCGTAAAAGCGAACCAACAAGTAACAGTTGTCGGCGCTGATGGTAAGAAACGTAACGGTAAAGTTGGTACAGTTCTGGGCTATCTTGGCCTTGAGCGTAACGAAGTTGAACAAGCTAACGCTGGCGACATCATTGCGGTAACAGGTTTAGGTGAACTGAAAATTTCAGACACCATTTGTGACCAAAACTGTGTTGAAGCTATGGTGCCGCTATCCGTTGATGAACCGACAGTGACCATGACTTTCCAAGTCAATACTTCACCGTTTGCAGGTAAAGAAGGTAAATACGTGACTTCACGTAATATCCTTGAGCGTCTGCAAAAAGAGCTTGTTCATAACGTAGCATTGCGTGTTGAAGAAACCGACAACCCAGATCGCTTCCGCGTTTCAGGTCGTGGTGAACTTCACTTATCAATCCTGATTGAGAACATGCGTCGTGAAGGCTTTGAGCTTGCAGTTTCTCGTCCTGAAGTTATTTTGAAGGAAGAAGACGGCCAGAAAATGGAACCGTTCGAAACCGTAACAATCGATGTGATGGAAGAGAGCCAAGGCGGCGTGATGGAGAAAATCGGCCTACGTAAAGGTGAGCTGACGAATATGACTCCAGACGGCAAAGGCCGTGTACGTCTTGATTTCATGATGCCTTCTCGCGGTTTGATTGGTTTCCAAACAGAATTCATGACCTTAACCTCAGGTTCAGGTTTGCTTTATCATACGTTTGATCATTACGGCCTACACAAAGGCGGTAACATTGGTCAACGTAACAACGGCGTGTTGATTTCTAACGCGACAGGTAAAGCGTTGACTTACGCTCTGTTCAACCTACAAGAGCGCGGTCGCCTATTTACTGAGCACGCAGATGAAGTGTACGAAGGCCAAGTGATCGGTATCCACAACCGTTCTAACGACCTAACAGTGAACTGCTTGAAAGGCAAGCAGCTGACAAACGTTCGTGCTTCTGGTACTGATGAAGCGCAAGTATTGTCACCTGCAATCAAGTTTACACTTGAGCAAGCACTTGAGTTTATTGACGACGATGAACTAGTGGAAGTGACCCCACAGAGCATTCGTATCCGTAAACGTCATTTGACTGAAAATGATCGTAAACGTGCAAGCCGTGGCTAATACCGTCATGGTATAAGTTAACGAGTTAATCTAAGGGCGAGGAGTGTACTTCTCGCCTTTTGCTTATCTGCAATATAGTCAGTTTTAGGTATAGAATGGTGATTGATGATAAAAATAAGCAGGGAGAAGGCATTTGAAAATCAAAAAGCTTGGCAAACAATGTTTACTGTTTACGCGTTATTTACTCAGCCGGATGGATCATGACCGCGTCAATGTTAATGCGGGCTATTTGGCTTATATCACGTTGTTGTCGATCGTACCTATGCTTACCGTGCTGTTATCAATTCTCTCCTCATTTTCTATTTTTGCCAATGTCGGTATGGTTATTCAAGATTTTGTGATCACCCATTTTGTGCCTGCCGCAGGCGATGTAGTGCGAGAGGCGTTGCTCGAATTTATCGCGAATACAGGTAAGATGACGGCCGTGGGCGGGGCATTTTTATTCGTTGCAGCTTTAATGCTGATTTCCAATATTGACAAGAATTTGAACTACATTTGGCGAGTTAAAAATAAACGGCGCATGGTGCTCTCTTTTTCAATGTATTGGATGGTTCTTACGCTCGGGCCAATTTTAGTCGGCGCAAGTATTGCGGCAACCTCGTATATTACCTCACTCAAGATTATTGACAGCGAAGCACTCTCTGGTGCTTATAATTTGTTGCTGCGCTGGCTACCTTTTATTTTGTCATTCTCTGCTTTTGTCGGTTTGTACCTGCTGGTGCCGAATAAAAAAGTGCATCTTTCACACGCCTTGGTCGGGGCAATGGTGGCGGCTATTTTATTTGAGTTCAGTAAAAAAGGGTTTGCTGCTTATATTACTCAGTTTCCCTCCTATCAACTGATTTACGGCGCACTGGCGGCGATCCCTATTCTGTTTGTGTGGGTCTACTTATGCTGGATGATTGTGCTTGTTGGGGCGGAGGTGACGGCGACTTTGGGTGAAAAAGAGCACTGGAGCAATGAGCAAGAAATGCTAAACTCATTGCCTATCTCCGAGCAAATGATAAAGGGAAATCAGAGTGATAGCGTTGATCCAGAGAGTGAGTGAAGCGGCGGTACGTGTTGATGGGGAAGTTGTTGGCGAAATCAATCAAGGCTTACTGGTGCTACTTGGGGTCGAAAGAGATGACGATGAGGCAAAGGCCAAACGTCTAGTCGAACGTGTGACTCAGTACCGCGTGTTTGAAGATGAAGAGGGAAAAATGAACTTGAACGTGCAACAAGTGAACGGTCAGGTTTTAGTGGTGTCTCAATTTACATTGCCAGCCGATACCAAAAAGGGGACGCGTGCCGGATTTTCAAAAGGTGCACACCCTGCTGATGCTGAGCGTCTGTATGATTACTTTTCGGATTTGTGTGAGCACATTTTGCCAACTCAGCGTGGCCGCTTTGCACAAGATATGAAAGTCTCGCTGATTAATGATGGCCCAGTGACATTCTGGCTTCAGGTTTAATAAAGAAATGGATAGAGCCTCCTTCGTTGGGATCATGCGGAGTATGAGAGGCTGTGATTTAGGGATAACCAAATGTTTAAACTGATTACGCCAAGTACCGACAACCAACTGAATAAATACTACCATTTTCGCTGGCAAATGCTGCGTGAGCCATGGCATCTACCGATCGGCTCGGAGCGTGATGAGTATGATGGCATGAGCCACCACAGGATGATTGTCGATGGTCGTAACCGACCGATTGCTATTGGTCGCTTGTACATTACGCCAGATTGCGAAGGGCAAATTCGCTATATGGCGGTTAAAAGTAGCCGTCGCAATAAAGGTATGGGCTCTTTGGTGCTGGTGGCGCTAGAGTCGCTGGCTCGTCAAGAAGGTGCAAAGCGCCTAGTCTGTAGCGCCCGTGAAGATGCGATTGCATTTTATGAAAAAAATGGCTTTGAACGCAGGGGCTCGCTCAATGATGAACGCGGTCCGGTTCGACATCAACAAATGGTCAAACCGCTTGATCCCATGGCCAATGTGATTCGCAAACCTGAATGGTGTACTGAACTGCAAGAACGCTGGGCCACGCACATTCCTATCAGCGAAAAAATGGGCATTAAGGTGACTCAATATACGGGCTACCAATTTGAGTGCAGCGCTCAGCTCAATCCGAATTTGAACCCACACAACACCTTATTTGCAGGCTCGGCATTTACCCTTGCCACCTTGACCGGATGGGGAATGGCATGGTTGCTGATGCGTGAGCGAAGCCTGAATGGCGATATTGTTTTGGTTGATAGCCGCATCCGCTATCGTCACCCTGTGGTGCATAACCCTTTAGCCTTCACTTCATTGGATGGCATCAGTGGCGATTTAGATCGTTTAGCCAGTGGACGTAAAGCGCGTATCGTCGTCAATGTCACTATCACCAGTGGCGGTAAACCCGCCGTTGAATTTACGGGAACCTATATGTTGATCCCCAATTACAAGGCATTGTTAGCCGCCGCATCATCGGCTGAGTAAGTGTCGGTTTCTGGATCACACGAATAGATGGTGTGCTGTGTGTTGTGGAGCAGTTCGAAGTGCATCTCACGGCACATCTGTTGGAGGTTAAGGTTAAGTTGTCCTTTCTCCAACTTGACCAAATCCACGTAACCATCAAGGTTTGCCTTGAGCGTCTTTCCAACCAGCGGCGTTGTATTAATCATCATCCGCCCTCTGTCTGAGTGAATGACTAAACCTTCGAGCGTAAACGGCTCATGGCTGAGGTTTTGCTCAGGATCGCTTAGCGTTAATATGCCCTGTCGAATATTGAGCGTTGCTTCACCTGTGAGGGTGTGGGCGAAGGTGGCGTAGTCTCCGGCGAGGCCGTTGACCTGCGCTTCCAATTCACTGAGACCCTCTATGGTAAAGGGAAGCTGGGTGACTTTATTGAGCACCGCTAGCGGTAGCCCATCGGCATGAATGTTGGCTTGCCAAGGCTGACTTAACGTTTGGAAATTCCAACGCGCAGTGGCATCGATATAGCCGTTTTCTAACGGCATGAATAAACGATCTAGGTACCATTGGCCTTGCTCGCTGCGCATCTCAACGATGCTTTGCGTGCTCAATAGTGAATCGTAGCTGGCGCTGTTTGCGCTGATATTGAGCGTGCCTTGCCACAATCCCAAGCGTTTCTCTTTTACGAGAGTTAACTGCTTTCCTTTGGCATGGACACCAGACAATTGCCAATAAGGTGGCGCAAACAATTGAATGAGTTGGCTATTGGCGATGGTGAGTTGCTCGATGGTGAGGTTATCAACCCCCGGCCAATGCTGGCTCAGCGACGTAAAATCATCTTTGCTTTCGCTCACCCATTTTACACCGCGAATAGTGAGTTGTTGCAGCGATGCTGAGGTTGGGGTGATAACACCCGCCCATTGAATATCACCTTGCTTAAATTCACTACTAAAATCCTCAATAATCAGTTTACCCGGCTCGGTGCGCAGGCTAAAGGTCGGCTCCACCCACTGCTGACCTAGCCAAGTTGTATCGTCGGCTCGCAGCGATAATTTACCTTGTTGCTGCTGCCAAATATTGCTGTGTGGATAAATGTTCTCCAGCGAAATATCGACGTTACGCAAGCTGATATCCGCAAGCTCGATCTGACTGTTTAAAATATCTAAGCTATTGATATGGTCTATTTTGTCAAAGAGCTGAAACCAACCCGATTGGCGTAAGGAATGACTCATATCTCGGCTAAGATTGAGTTTTTCCAGTGTCACATTGATCAGCGACCAACCTTGAGGATACTGCTCGGCTTGACCTGAAATAGCCGTGCCGCGCCATGACAACGAGAGCCCATAGACGGTGCTGTTGGCAGGTTTGTAATCCATATCGAGCAGTAGGTTATTCAGCGCTTCTCCTTGCCAATAAAATTGTTCAGCTGAGAGTTGTATCTCGCCGAAAGGCAGAGCTGTTGGAGCATCCGGCCAATGTGGATTTTTAATCTGTAGGTTAACACCGCGCGCTAGCCAGCCTTGTTGGGCGATGTCGGCGTGATTGAGCGCGATTTGGCTCACCGAAATGGGCCATGATCGCAAATCGGTAGGAAGGCCATTTTGTAGACTGATACCACTAAGTAGCACGCTATCAACGGCGATTTTTTGGTCGCGAATGAGCTGTGGGCTGAGCCAAATATCGGCTTGCTCTATCGGGATGTACTGCTTATTTTGCCGCAGTGTTAATTGGTTGAACTGAAAATGCAAAGGATACTGGTATTGAAGAGATTGAAACGTCACGTTGCCTTTCAAAAGTCGTTCAACGAGAGTTTGAGCAACGGGAGTAGCATAAGAGGTATGTAGCAGTGCAAACATACCCAGCATGAAAGTGAGAAATAGCGCGATGATCGCAATCAGCAATGCCAAAGCCTTGTTCATGGTGTCCTTACTCGTAAATCGTTACCTGCGACAGAGTGAAACAAATTACCTCACGCAGCAACAAAAAAAGCCCCTTATTAAAGGGGCTTGCTACTGACTTATCAGTTTTAGTCGAGTTGTGGGCCTGCGGCCACTAATGCTTTACCTTCTGCGTTATCAGTATACTTGGCAAAGTTATTGATAAAGCGCGAGGCGAGATCTTCAGCTTTGCTTGTCCATTGTAGAGGATCCACGTAAGTATCGCGTGGGTCGAGAATGGTTGGGTTTACACCAGGTAGTGAGGTTGGCACTTCAAGATTGAAGATTGGAATATGCTTGGTTGCTGCCTTCTCAATCGAACCATCTAAGATAGCGTCAATGATGGCGCGGGTATCTTGAATCGAGATGCGTTTACCGCTGCCGTTCCAACCAGTGTTGACTAGATAAGCTTCAGCACCAGCTGCTTCCATACGTTTTACCAGCACTTCGGCATATTGTGTTGGGTGGAGCGTTAAAAACGCTGCGCCAAAACAGGCTGAGAAGGTTGGTGTTGGTTCGGTGATGCCACGTTCAGTACCCGCTAGTTTTGCCGTAAAGCCAGACAAGAAGTGATACTTGGTTTGTTCTGGAGTCAATTTAGAGACTGGTGGAAGCACACCAAATGCATCTGCGGATAGGAAGATCACTTTATTGGCGTGACCACCTTTCGATACAGGCTTAACGATGTTTTCGATGTGGTAGATAGGATAAGAAACACGAGTATTCTCGGTTTTAGAACCATCATCAAAGTCAATCGAACCATCGCTACGTACTGTGACGTTTTCCAGTAGCGCATCACGGCGGATCGCGTTGTAGATGTCAGGCTCGGCTTCTTTGGAGAGCTTGATGGTTTTCGCGTAGCAACCTCCTTCAAAGTTAAACACGCCATCATCATCCCAGCCGTGCTCGTCATCGCCGATTAACGCGCGTTTTGGATCGGTAGAGAGTGTGGTTTTTCCTGTGCCAGATAGGCCAAAGAAAATCGCCACATCGCCATCTTTAGCCATGTTGGCTGAGCAGTGCATTGAAGCAATACCTTGCAGTGGAAGGAAGTAGTTCATCATTGCGAACATCCCTTTCTTCATTTCACCGCCGTACCAAGTACCGCCGATCAACTGCATTTTTTCTGTTAAGTTAAACACAGTGAAGTTTTCTGAGTTCAGGCCTTGCTCTTGCCATTTGTCATTGGTGCATTTGGCACCATTCATGACCACAAAATCAGGTTCGAAGTTAGCTAGCTCTTCTTCTGTTGGGCGAATGAACATGTTTTTGACGAAGTGCGCTTGCCACGCCACTTCAGTAATGAAGCGCACGCAAAGGCGCGTATCTGCGTTGGCACCACAGTAACCGTCAAGAACGAATAGACGTTTAGCGGATAGTTGACGACCCACTAGTGCTTTTAGATCATTCCATACTTCTTGGTTAATCGGCTTGTTATCGTTTTTCGCTTGTTCAGATGTCCACCATAGGGTATCGCGTGTGGTGTCATCTTTGACAATGAATTTATCTTTTGGTGAGCGGCCTGTAAAAATGCCAGTATCAACGGCAACAGCGCCAAGTTCAGTGACGACGCCTTTTTCGTAGCCTTCAAGGTCTGGGCGAGTTTCCTCGGCAAATAACAGTTCATAGCTTGGGTTGCGAACCACTTCGACTACGTTGGTTATTCCGTATTTGGTCAGGTCTAGTTGTGCAGCCTTTGTATGTTCCATAACGGTCATAGGTGCTCCTTGTAAGAGATTTTGTAGGGATTTTGTAATAATGTTTGTAATTGTTATCTGCTCACCATGCTAGCAACGGGTGGGGGATAAAACAGGGACACAGTTCAAAAATTGCCCATGACACTCCTGTGGTTTTAGGTGTCCCGTCACATATTGGCGCAACTATTTTATCGCGTACGCAAACCTTTGCGCTAGATCAATAAGATTAATACTTTTAAAAAAATAAGTACGCCATTCTGTTTGTTTAAGGCTTGATTTTGCTGGGTTTTGATCACAAAAAAAGCCAGCATAAAGCTGGCTCTGATACGTTTTCTTCGTGCTTGTTAATTCATGCAAATTAATGAATTGTGTCGCTTCCTGAGGAGGCTTGTGCGTAGAGTGTTGCGATCTCAGCCTCTTCAAATGAGTAGTTGGTGCCACAGTAATCACAATGTAAAGAAACGGATCCTTCAGACGATAAAATGTCGTAAATTTCCTCTTTGCCTATTGTGATGATGGCCGCCCCACTGCGTTCACGTGAACAACCACAATGGAATTCCACGGGTTGTGGGGTGAACAACTGAACTTTCTCTTGGTTATACAGGCGATACAACAGATCAGTGGCTTCTAAGGTGAACAGCTCTTCGTTTTTTACGGTGTTAGTTAACTGCTCTAAGTGCTCAAAATCATCGGGCGTACCCGTTCCGTCCGGAATGGTTTGTAGCAACATGCCAGCGGCACAGGCTTTTCCATCTTGCGTACCAATGCGTATCCAAAGGCGTGTTTTCAACTGTTCAGAGCGGATGAAGTAACCTTCCAGCACTTCCACTAAGTTATCACCCTCTAAACCGACCACACCTTGGTAGCGCTCGCCTTTCTTGGGTTCGATAGTGATAACTAAATGACCTTTACCCATCAAAGTGTGTAGGTCGGCATCATCGGCAATATCGCCTTTCCAGCGTGCGACACCACGCACTTTCTGTTCATTATCACCATTGATAACGACTAAGGAAACTGGGCCATTGCCTTGCAATTGCATGGTAATTGAGCCTTCAAACTTCAGCGTTGCGGTTAGCAAGGTCGTTGCGACGAGCAGTTCGCCCAAAAGTTTTTGTACTGGGGCTGGATATTCCTGGCTCGAAAGGATGTGTTGATACGCGTCGTCTAATTGTACCAACTCGCCACGTACGGATAGATCTTCAAATAAGTAGCGATTTAAAATGTTATTTGCCATTTAGCTATTTCCTCGGAACATGGTCCAGCTTTTATTGATGTTTAAATTTAATGATGTCACGACGCTCTTTTTTGTCTGGTCTGCGTTCGGGGCTTGGGTTGTGTGCGTTGAGCTTACGTTGCTCGGCATGATGGGCACGTTTGGCTATGCTTGCTGCGGTTTCCGAATACAGGGTTTGTGCTTCTGGCGCGCTGCGCCTTTGCCCTAACAGATTGATCACAGTGACGATTTTCTCTTCTTGGCCTTGGCGCAAGGTAATCGTTGCCCCAAGCTCGACAATTTTACTTGGCTTGGTGCGTTGGCCATTATAATGGACTTTACCACCATCGACCATACTGCGTGCGATCGACCGCGTTTTATAAAATCGTGCTGCCCATAGCCATTTATCCAATCTTATTTGCTCTGTCGCAGAACTCATACTACAAATGTGCCTCAAAGGGAGTTAGTCTTGTACGTTTTATGGCCTTTACAATGGTGTTTTGGTTCCAGATTTTCAAGCTACCCGACAAAATAATGTCAGTAAAAATGACGAGAATGTCTCCTATGATATATTAATGTGTTTTTGTAGCGCGATCTTCGCGGTCTTATGTATCTGTTCCATTTAAATGGAAGCATAGTTTAAATGAAATGGAAGTATAGTTTGAGGCCAATCCGCCGGTTTTCGTCTGGCTAACGGCTCATGAATGTGAAATATCATGGTTGAAGTAAGAAAATATCAGTAAGGACATCTTTTGAGGCGAATCGATTTTAGCAGTATGACCTCATCTCGCTTATGGCAAGCAGGTTTGCTACAAAAAATACCGCAATGGCAGAAACAAATCAGCCAATTTCTTACCTTAGTATTGCTGGTCACGTCGGCTTGGATTCTAGGAAAAATGGTGTGGCTGATTCAGCAAAACGCGGTTGATATAACGCCTTGGTCTCCAAGAGCAATCGCATCAACGCCGAATGCGGCGCGTTCGCTTGATCTCTCTTCTTTACAACAAGGAAGTTTATTTGGTCGCTATAGCGAGCAGAAGGTCGAAGCCGCACAGCCTGTGGTCAAAGATGCACCTAAAACCAGCCTTAGCTTATTATTGGTTGGAGTGGTGGCGAGCAATGAACCGAGTAAGAGTCTAGCGGTAATCGCAAATCGCGGTAGCCAAGCGACCTATGGTGTTAACGAAGTCATTGAAGGAACCCGTGTCAAATTGAAAGCGGTGTTCAATGATCGCGTCATTATTGACAACTCAGGGCGCGATGAAACCTTGATGTTGGATGGAATTGACTATCATAAACCGAGTGTAGCAACGCCTGAGCGCGTTGTTGCGTCGAATGTGCGTGGTAATAACCCAGCGTCTGCAGAAGAAAAGTTGGATGACATTCGCGCCGCTATTGCCAGCAATCCGCAAGAAATCTTTAAATATGTACGCCTGTCGCAAGTGAAACGTGATGACAAAGTGCTTGGATACCGAGTGAGCCCTGGGCAATCTCCTGAGTTGTTTGAGTCGGTAGGGCTACAAGATGGCGATGTCGCAATCGCGTTAAACGGTCAGGATTTAACGGACCCGGACGCCATGAATAAGATTTTTCAGTCAGTCTCTGAGTTAACCGAAATGAACTTAACAGTCGAAAGAGACGGGCAATCCCATGACATTTATATCCAATTTTAGACAGACTGATGCATGAGCATGAGTTTAGGGAGTAAGACGTGAAGCATTGGTTAAACAAAACGACGTGGTTATTGATGGGTGGCTTGTTGTCATCGCCGTTAGCCATGGCAAACGATTTTAGTGCCAGCTTTAAAGGCACCGATATTCAAGAATTCATCAATATCGTGGGCCGTAATCTTGAAAAAACAATCATTGTTGATCCTTCAGTTCGGGGGAAAGTCGATGTCCGCAGCTATGACACGCTTAATGAAGAGCAATACTACAGCTTCTTTTTGAATGTATTGGAAGTGTATGGTTTTGCCGTGGTGGAGATGGACAACGGCGTGCTCAAAGTGATCAAGTCGAAAGATGCCAAAACGTCTGCGATTCCTGTCGTTGGCGATGAAGGAAAAGAGAACGGTGATAGCGTGATCACGCGCGTTGTTGCGGTGCGGAATGTTTCGGTACGAGAGCTTTCACCTTTGCTGCGCCAGTTGATCGATAACGCAGGAGCGGGCAACGTAGTGCATTATGATCCGGCGAACATCATTTTGATTACAGGTCGTGCTGCGGTCGTCAACCGTTTAGCCGATATCATCAAACGAGTTGACCAAGCCGGTGACAAAGACATCGAAGTGGTGGAACTAAGTAATGCATCTGCCGCTGAAATGGTGCGTATTGTGGAGGCATTAAACAAAACTACGGATGCTAAAAATACCCCAGAGTTTTTGCAGCCTAAGCTGGTGGCCGATGATCGTACCAATTCGATTTTGATCTCAGGTGATCCTAAAGTCCGTGAACGCCTAAAGCGATTGATCACTCAGCTTGATGTCGAGATGGCGACCAGAGGCAATAACCGCGTCATTTATCTTAAGAATGCGAAAGCGGAAGATTTGGTTGATGTGCTGAAAGGGGTGTCTGACAACTTGCAGGCTGAAAAACAGTCTGGGCAAAAAACAGGGCAAAGTTCACAACGCACCGAAGTGATGATTTCAGCACATGCACCGACCAATTCCTTAATTGTTACCGCTCCACAAGACATCATGAAAGAACTAGAAGATGTGGTTGCGCAGTTGGATATTCGTCGCGCTCAGGTATTGATTGAAGCGCTGATTGTTGAAATGGCCGAAGGGGATGGCATCAACTTAGGCGTGCAATGGGGCTCACTCGATAACGGCTCTGTGATTCAGTATGGCAACGCGGGCGCGCCAATCGGTAAAGTAATGATTGGTTTAGAAGAAGCCAAAGATAGCGTTGAGAAAAAACCGATTCGAGATAGCTCAACAGGCGAAATAAAATACTACGAAGAAACAACGAAGAAAGGGGATTACTCTACTTTGGCGTCAGCGCTCGGTGCGGTCAATGGTGCAGCCATGAGTTTAGTGATGGGCGACTGGACCGCGCTGATCAGCGCCGTGTCGAGTGACTCCAACTCGAACATCTTGTCATCACCGAGTATTACGGTGATGGATAATGAAGAAGCCTCCTTCATCGTGGGCGAAGAGGTACCTGTTTTGACAGGTTCGAGCGCGGGCGCAAATAACGATAATCCTTTCCAAACCGTAGAACGCAAAGAGGTCGGTATCAAGCTGAAAGTGGTACCACAAATCAACGAAGGCGACTCAGTTCAACTGAAAATTGAACAGGAGGTCTCCAACGTATTAGGAGCGAATGGTGCCGTCGATGTGCGTTTTGCAAAGCGTCAATTAAATACATCGGTCATCATTCAAGACGGGCAAATGTTAGTTCTGGGGGGGTTGATTGATGAGCGCGCGGTCGAAAGTGAATCCAAAGTCCCACTATTAGGCGATATACCGGTTTTAGGCTATTTGTTCAAATCGACCAGTACCCAAGTTGAGAAGAAAAACCTGATGGTCTTTATTAAGCCGACCATCATTCGTGATGGCATGACGGCCGATGGCATCACTCAGCGTAAGTACAACTACATTCGTGCAGAGCAGCTCTATAACGCTGATCGCGGTTTGAAGTTGATGGCGAACGACAATATTCCTGTGCTGCCTAAGTTTGGTGATGACCGTACTCATTCTGCGGAAGTACAAGCCTTTATCGAACAAATGGAAAAACAGCAATGACCGAAGTTTTGTCGCAACCTCACTACCGTCGTTTACCGTTTAGCTTTGCCAATCGTTTTAAATTGGTATTAGAGCTGGTAGAAGACAACGAGCTGCCGACGTTATTTTATGTCGCACCGCTGGCTATCGAATCATTAGTCGAAGTGAAACGAGTCGTGAAACAGCCGCTCAACTTGGTTGAAATTTCACTGGCCGAGTTTGAAAGTAAGTTAACCCAAGCTTACCAACGAGACTCGTCAGAAGCGCGACAATTAATGGAAGATATCGGTGCTGACAGTGATGATTTCTTCTCATTAGCCGAAGAGCTGCCGCAAAATGAAGATTTGTTAGAGTCAGAAAACGATGCGCCCATCATCAAATTGATCAACGCCATGCTTGGCGAAGCGATCAAAGAGGGCGCGTCGGATATTCACATTGAGACCTTTGAGAAAATCTTGTCGATTCGTTTTCGTGTCGATGGGGTACTGCGTGAAGTGTTAGCGCCGAGTCGTAAATTAGCGCCGTTGCTGGTTTCACGCGTCAAAGTAATGGCTAAGCTTGATATCGCTGAAAAACGTGTACCACAAGATGGACGCATTTCATTGCGCATTGGCGGCCGAGCGGTCGATGTTCGCGTGTCAACCATGCCTTCATCTCACGGTGAGCGTGTGGTGATGCGTTTGCTAGATAAAAACGCTACGCGCTTAGATCTGCACAGTCTAGGAATGACGGCCGCTAACCACGAAAGCTTCCGTCAATTAATCAAACGACCGCATGGCATTATTTTGGTGACGGGCCCAACCGGTTCAGGAAAATCCACCACCTTGTACGCTGGCCTGCAAGAGCTCAACAGCAACGAGCGTAATATTTTAACCGTTGAAGACCCGATTGAGTTCGATATTGATGGTATCGGTCAAACTCAAGTCAATCCTAAAGTGGACATGACTTTTGCACGAGGATTACGTGCTATTTTGCGTCAAGACCCGGATGTGGTCATGGTTGGGGAAATTCGTGATTTAGAAACCGCGCAGATTGCGGTGCAAGCGTCTTTAACCGGACACTTGGTGATGTCGACGTTGCACACCAATACCGCCATCGGTGCGATAACACGTTTGCGCGATATGGGAATTGAACCCTTTTTGATCTCATCATCGCTGCTTGGCGTATTGGCACAACGCTTAGTGCGTACCTTATGTCCAGATTGCAAAGAGGCCTACCAAGCAGACAATGAGCAGAAAAAACTGTTCAATTGTAAGAAAAAAGAGTCGCTGACACTGTATCGTCCGAAGGGCTGTGACAAATGCAATCACAAAGGGTATCGAGGCCGAACGGGTATACATGAATTGTTGCTGATTGATGATGAGGTACAAGCCTTAATTCATAGCGAAGCCGGAGAGCAAGCGATTGAAAAAGCGGTGCGGGCGAAAACACCGAGCATTCGTGATGACGGGCTTGATAAAGTGCTGAAAGGCATTACCTCACTTGAAGAAGTGATGCGAGTGACGAAGGAAGCATAATGGCGGCATTTGAATATAAAGCGCTCGACGCCAAAGGCAAACAAAAAAAAGGTGTTATTGAGGGGGACCATGCTCGGCAGGTTCGCCAGCGCTTAAAAGAGCAAGGGCTTATACCGATTGAACTCATTGAGACGCAAGCGAAAGCGGCTCAGCGTGAGCAATCGCCTTTGAGTTTTAAGCGAGGTATCAGTACACCGGATTTAGCGCTCATTACTCGCCAGTTATCCACTTTAGTGCAGTCAGGCATGCCACTGGAAGAGTGTTTGAAAGCGGTATCTGAACAATCGGAAAAGCCGCGTATTCGCACCATGTTGGCCGCTGTTCGTTCCAAAGTGACTGAGGGGTATACCTTGTCAGACAGCTTAGGTGATTACCCACATATCTTTGATGACCTGTTTCGTTCGATGGTTGAAGCGGGCGAAAAATCTGGTCATTTGGATTCGGTGCTTGAGCGTTTAGCGGACTATGCTGAGAATCGCCAAAAAATGCGTTCCAAGTTACAACAAGCGATGATTTATCCAGTGGTGTTGGTGGTGTTCGCGGTGTGTATTGTGGCTTTTTTGCTGGCGGCTGTGGTGCCTAAAATCGTCGGACAATTTGTCCAAATGGGGCAAGAATTACCGAAGTCGACTCAATTTTTACTCTCCTCAAGTGATTTTATCCAGCATTGGGGTGTCCAATTGCTGGTGCTATTGGTGATCTTGATTTATCTCGTCCGATGGTTGCTAAGCAAGCCGAACTTGCGGTTGAAGTGGGATAAAAAAATCATCGGCATGCCGTTGATTGGCAAAATCACTCGCGGTCTCAATACTGCGCGTTTTGCGCGAACTTTGTCTATTTGTACCTCCAGTGCGATTCCTATTTTGGATGGGATGCGTGTGGCGGTGGATGTGATGTCCAATAAATACGTCAAGCAACAAGTGTTGTTGGCGGCTGACAATGTTCGCGAAGGGTCGAGCTTGCGTAAAGCGCTTGAGCAAACCAAGTTATTTCCACCGATGATGCTGCATATGATCGCCAGTGGTGAACAAAGTGGTGAGCTCGAAAGTATGCTGACGCGCTCGGCCGATAACCAAGACGCGAGTTTTGAATCGACGGTCAACATCGCATTAGGTATTTTTACCCCGGCATTGATTGCATTGATGGCTGGGTTGGTACTGTTTATCGTGATGGCGACCTTGATGCCGATTTTAGAAATGAATAATTTAATGAGTCGTTGATCATGACTGAATTCTGCAATGATAACGACCAAACTATGTTGGAGGTTGGAATGAGAACAAAAACAAATAAACAGTCGGGCTTTACTTTGCTTGAAGTGATGGTGGTTGTGGTTATTTTGGGTATTTTGGCGAGTTTTGTGGTGCCTAATTTGCTCGGTAATAAAGAAAAAGCTGACCAACAAAAAGCGATTACCGATATTGTCGCACTCGAAAATGCGTTGGATATGTATAAATTAGACAACAGCGTGTACCCAACGACAGATCAAGGCTTAGAAGCGCTAGTGACCAAGCCGTCGAATCCTGAGCCACGCAACTACCGCGATAACGGTTATATTCGCCGTTTGCCAAATGACCCTTGGGGCAACCCTTATCAATACTTAAGCCCTGGTGATAACGGTACGATTGATATCTTCACGCTAGGTGCTGATGGTCAAGAAGGTGGCGAAGGCGCCAGTGCCGACATAGGCAACTGGAACATGCAAGATTTCCAATAAGAGAGAGGGCGGCCTTAGCCGCCCCATTTATCTGATGCTATCTCAACGCGGTTTTACCCTACTCGAAATACTGCTGGTGCTCGTGCTGCTCTCGCTCAGTGCTGTGGCCGTTATATCGACGCTACCTAGCACGAACAACGATGATGCGAAACAGTACGCGATGAGCCTTTATCAGCGTCTACAACTGAGTAATGAAGAAGCCATTCTCAGTGGCAAAGATTTTGGTTTGCGGGTCGATGAAAAAAAATCGCATCTGGTTTTCCTATCGATGGAGGACAAGGGATGGCAGCCGCTAGAGAGCAAGAAAATGGCTTCACAGCTCCAACTGCCTGAGGGGTTATCTCTCCAGTTTGAGCTGGGAGGAAGTGCATGGAAAAACGACGATCGACTCTTCAAACCGGGCAGTCTGTTTGATGACGATAAGTTTGCTGATGAAAACGAACAGAAAAAGCAGCTACCACCACAAGTGTTTATTTTATCGAGTGGTGAGCTGACCCCTTTTGTCCTGAGCATCCATCTTAATCAGCAAGATGCAGAGCAAGGCTGGCGAGTGGTAGTGAAAGAAAACGGGGAAATCACGCTGTTCGCTCCGGGAGATGCGATCGATGGGTAAACAAAAAGCGATGACGCTGTTAGAAGTCTTGGTGGCGCTGGCTATTTTTGCCACCGCTTCCATCAGTGTGATCCGTTCGGTCAGCCAACACATCAATACCGTGAGTTATTTGGAAGAAAAAGCGTTTGCCGCCATGGTGGTCGATAACCAGATGGCGCAAGTGATGCTTACTCCTAAAAACGTACAAGCGAAAAATGGCAGTGAAGTATTGGCGGGTCGAACCTGGTATTGGAAAGTCACTTTAGTACCCACTGCGGATAATTTATTGAAAGCTTTTGATGTTAGCGTGGCTAGTGAAAAAGAAGGATCACCTTTGGTGACAGTGAGAAGTTATGTCGCCAAATAAACAAAGCAAAGGCTTTACCCTGATTGAAGTGCTGGTGGCGATTGCGATTTTCGCTAGTTTGAGCGTTGGTGCTTACCAAGTATTGAACCAAGTCCAGCGCAGTAATGAGATTTCAGCCCAACGTAGCCAACGTTTGAACGAATTGCAGCGCGCCATGGTGTTAATGGATGGCGATTTTCGGCAGATGGCAACGCGTCAATTTCGCACCAATGGTGAAGAGCCAAGTCAACAGATGCTGATTTGGAAAGAGTACTTGCTCGACTCCGATCAAAAAGGAGTGCTGTTTGCACGATTAGGTTGGCATAACCCACAGCAGCAATTTCCACGCGGGGAAGTCACTAAGGTCGGCTACCGAATTAAAGAGGGCGTGTTAGAGCGTATATGGTGGCGTTATCCTGATACTCCTGCAGGGCAAGAAGGGATCATCACGCCGTTGTTACATGATGTTGAGTCACTATCGCTGCGCTTTTATAACCAAGATAAATGGAGTGAAGAGTGGAGTGATGCCTTGAAAATCCCACAGGCGGTGGCCGTGAAATTGGCGCTGAAAGATTATGGCGAGATTGAGCGTATCTACCTTACTGCTGGTGGTGGCATCAATTCGACCAATAAAGAGGCTGATAATAATGGCGCACCCTAATCGAGCCCAACGCGGTGTAGCGTTAATCGTTATCTTGCTGTTGTTGGCGATTATGGTGTCGATTGCCGCAACCATGTCCGAGCGTTTATTCACACAGTTTCAAAGAGCGAATAATCAAATTAGTTACCAGCAAGCCTATTGGTATAGTGTGGGTAGTGAAGCTTTAGCCAAAGTCGCTATCGAGCAGAGCTACAAAGACAATGAAACGATTAACTTAAGTCAACCTTGGGCGATGAAAGAGCAAACGTATCCATTGGATTACGGCACTCTGAAAGGACGCATCCTTGATAAACAGGCTTGTTTTAACCTGAATGTACTCTCGAGAGCCAGACCTGCGGCAGGGAGTGTCGAAAAACCCTATTTAGTGCAAGTGTTGCAACGGTTATTGGAAGAGCTTGAGGTCGACAGCTATCAAGCCGAAGTGATTGCCGATTCGGCTTGGGAGTATATTGATGGCGATTCAGATGTGCAGTCCTCTTATGGCGTAGAAGACAGCCAGTATGAATCAATGTCTCCTGCTTATCTGGCGGCGAATAGTTTACTTGCGGATAACAGTGAGTTGCGCGCGGTTCAGCAGGTGAGCGGTGATGTAATGAATAAAATAGCGCCTTATATCTGTACTCTCCCCACTGATGATTGGCGTTTGAATATCAATACCTTGGAACCCGATCATGCCAAGTTATTGGTGGCGATGTTCAGCCCGCACTTAAGTGAAGGGGATGCAAAAAACTTACTCGAGAGCCGACCATTTGATGGTTGGGCTTCGGTAGACAATTTTCTCGCAGAGGCCGCATTGGCTGCTGTGGAGAGCAAAGTGAAAGAAGAAGCGAAACAGTACCTAGCTGTCGATAGTGCTTATTTTGAACTGGATGCTCAAATCTTGGTTGATGACTCGCGAGTTCGTATTCGCAGTTTATTGTTTAGTGATAATAGAGAAACCGCAACGGTCATACGCCGTCGCTTTGGAGGGATCAGTGAGCGAGTTTCTGACCGTTCGGCTGAGTAGTCAACAAGACGCTGAAATACCTTGGCTGGTGTGGTCAACACAGCAGCAAGAAGTGATTGCCAGCGGTGAAATATCCGGATGGGAGCAGCTATCTCAGCTCTCTAGCTATGCGGCTGAACGCGCCACGATTGTGCTGCTCGCTGCCAGTGATTTAGTTCTGACTGAGGTCGCGATTCCATCAGGGGTGGCTCGTCGCTTAGAGTCAATGTTGCCTTATCTAATCGAAGATGAGATCGCACAAGATGTGGATGAGCTGCATTTTTCAATTTTGCATAAAACCGCTTCCACTGCTTACGTTGTCGGGGTGGATCGTGCTTGGTTGCGTACCCGCTTAGATGAGCTCAAAGCCGCGGGTTTTGACGTGAAAAAGGTATTACCGGATGTGTTGGCTATCCCTGCATCAGAGGGGTTGTCGGCACTGCAGATCGGCCAAGAATGGTTAATCCGTAAAGGTGAGTATTTAGGGGTGAGCATTGAACCGCAGTGGTTAACGCTGTTTAGTGCTTCAGAATGGGTCAAGCAAGAGGGGCACTATTTACCGCTAGAGGCGTATACCCCGCTCCCTGAGCTGACATTGGCTGAAGGGCAACATTGGCAACAGGCCGAGCCTCATTTAGTCATGGCGTTGCTGACTCAGCAAGCGATAGCGAGCAAAGTGACTTTACTGACGGGAAGTTTTAAAACCAAGTCCTCGTTTTTGAAGCATTGGCAAGTATGGCAAAAATGCGCATTAGCGGCCGCGGTGTTGATTGTAATTTCAACCAGCCACCATCTTTTGCAAGCTGGGCACTACGAAGCGCAAGCCGATGCTTATCGAGCGGAGAGTGAACGTGTTTTTCGCGCGGTTTTCCCTGATAAACAGAAAATACCCACCATCAGTTACCTGAAAAGACTGATGAATGATGAAGCGGCTCGGCTCTCTGGCGGCGAAGCCAATGGTTCGATGTTGGAGTGGTTGTCGAAGTTGCCCAGCAGTGTCGGCAGCGTACCGAACATGCAGTTGCAAAGTGTTAAATATGATGGCAATCGGGGTGAAATTCGCCTTGAAGTTCAAAGTAATGATTTTGAAAGCTTTGAACAAGCGCGCCTTAAATTGGAAAAACAGTTTGTGGTTGAGCAAGGGCAGTTAAACCGCTCGGGTTCTGTAGTCAATGGTACCTTCATACTGAAAAGCCAGTGAGGTGAGTGACATGAAAAATAGCCTGAGTGCACTTCAACAACGATGGGCGGCCTTTTCCCCTCGTGAACAGAAATTACTGTTAGGTGGTGTATCGTTGTGTGTGGTTGCGATCATTTATTGGGGCATTTTAGCGCCACTTAATCAGAAAACCGAGCTTGCGCAAGCCCGGATTATCAGTGAAAGACAATTGCTTAATTGGGTGACGGATAAGGCCGATGCCATTACTCAATTGCGCGCACAAGGTGGTGGGGTGGCAACGACGCAACCGCTCAATCAAGTCATCTCATCAAGTGTGCAGCGTTTTCAAATTGAGCTTATTCGTATTCAACCGCGTGATGAAATGATGCAGGTTTGGATACAACCACTTCCTTTCTCTAAATTGGTGGATTGGCTTGCCTTTCTAAAAGAGCAGCAAGGTGTCGATGTCGAGTTTATGGACATCAACCGTGCTCAGCAAAGTGGCGTTGTCGAAGTAAAACGCTTACAACTGAAGCGAGGTGGTGAGTGAAAAAGAAATTGCTCTATAGCGGGTTCCTTGTAATGGTTTTTCTCATCAGTGTGGTCGCGCATATTCCGGCTTCCTTGGTGATGAATCAACTCTCCTCTTCCGAAGTCATGCGTGTCACTGGTGTTGACGGTACGGTGTGGTCTGGTAGTGCTCAGCAACTCTTTTGGCAAGGGCAAAATGTCGGCGATCTCAACTGGGACATCCAAGTATCACAACTGCTGATGGCCAAGTTTGAAGTGGCGGTACGCTTTGGACGCGGTAGTGATATGGGAGTTCGTGGCAAAGGCAATCTTGGTCTGGGGTTTTCTGGCCCTTATGCGGACAAGGTTGTGGTTTCTGTCGCGGCTAATAAATTAGCGACGCTGTTTCCGCTGCCTGTACCAGTGACTTTTCAGGGGCAAGTCGAGTTGTCCCTGAACCATTACCGCTATGATAGCCCGTGGTGTGAATCTGCCGAAGGCTCACTTGCGTGGACTCATGGCCGAGTTGACTCACCTTTAGGAGAGCTCTCGCTTGGTCCGGTAGTGGCAGATCTGCAATGTCAAAGCAATCAGATGACATTGAACGGTCAGCAAAACAGTGAGCAAATGAGCAGTGAATTTGCCCTGCAGCTGCAACCAGATATGAGTTACAGTGCGAAAGCGTGGTTTAAACCTGAAGCGCAATTCCCACCCGAAATGGCGGAGCAATTACAGTGGATTGGAGCGCCAGACAACCAAGGTAAATATCAGTTTAATTATCAAGGCCAGCTTTGATTGGTTTTTTAACCGTAATCATTTCATACCCCAATAAAAATGCTGAGTCTATTGATCGGCATTTTTATTGGTAATGGCCGTTATGGTTTGACTTGTAAAATGGTATTCCAAGGCAAATCGGCATCCCCTAACACAATAAAGTTGGGGTTTTCTAACGTTTCACGCTCATTGTAGGACAGCGGTTGCAGTTGCGTGTTAAGGATGCGTCCGCCCGCCTCTTCTACGATGCATTGCGTGGCTGCGGTATCCCATTCACCCGTTGGGCCGAGGCGCAAATAGCAGTCGACAGCACCTTCTGCGACTAAACACGCTTTCAGCGCTGCCGAGCCCAGCGGCACTAACTCATAATTCCATGCGCTGCTCATGCAACTTGTAATACGGTTAATATCTTGGCGGCGACTGATCGCAATCGCGATGGATTGCCCAACGGTTTCGTGCTTGTGTGTTTCAATACGCAAGCTTTCAGACATGTCGGGGATCTTCCATGCGCCTTTGCCTGCGTAGGCGTAGTAAGTCACGCCAGAAACGGGCCCATAGACGACGCCCATCACTGGTTGGTTTTCTTCGATCAGTGCGATAATGGTGGCAAAGTCACCACTGCGCGCAATAAACTCTTGCGTACCATCAAGCGGGTCAACCAACCAGTATCGCTGCCATTGGCTGCGTTTTTCTAGGCTAATGTCCGCCGCCTCTTCCGACAAAACAGGAATATCTGGCGTGAGTTCACTCAGTCGTTCGCAGATCAGTTTATGCGCAGCAAGGTCGGCACTGGTGACAGGGGTGTGGTCACTTTTGGTGAACGCTTCGTAGTTTTTCTTTTCGTAGATATCGAGAATCAATTGCCCGGCAGAGCGAGCGATTTCAATTACGTCAGGCAGTAAGTAAGATAAATTATTGGCTGTTGGCATCATCAATCCTATAGCTCTACTTTGTTATTTTAGGCTGCGCAGAGCAAGCAGTAGTGCGGTAATGCTTCGGGCTTCACAGAAATCGAGGTGAGTCAGTAGCTCTTCTGCTTGGGCCAGAGGCCAGCGAATGACCTCTAAAGGTTCGGGTTCATCGCCTTCCATTACTTCTGAGTATAGATCTTGTGCTAAGAAGAGTGTCATTTTGCTCGAAAAGTAAGAGGGGGCAAGTACCACTTCTTTTAAGGGGGTTAAGGTGCTTGCGCCAAAACCAATTTCTTCTTTGAGTTCACGATTTGCTGCTTGTTGCGGGCTTTCTCCTTGGTCAATCAAACCCTTAGGGAATCCGAGCTCATAGCGTTCAGTGCCAGCGGCATACTCTCGAACCAGCAGTAAATCTCCTTGTGCCGTTACTGGCACCATCATAACTGCATGCCGGCCGCTCGGTTTCATTCGTTCATAGGTGCGCTGTTCGCCGTTAGAAAAGCGTAAATCTAATGATTCGATGGTAAACAGGGTCGATTGAGCTGCCGTTCTTTGGGCTAAAATTTCGGGCAGTTTTCTGGTTGGCATACACTAATTCCCGTAAGGCAAATGACTTTTCTAACTATATGAGAAAATGACCTTAATTGAAAAGGACTTGAGCGCGGCAAATGATTTTAAGTATAAAAAAGCCGAGAATCTCATCTCGGCTTCGTTTTTCTGTAATCCATGTATTTAGCGAGTCACTAGTAGTAAGAGTGCTCACCACGATCGTGTTCAGTAGCATCGCGCACCGCGGTTAATTCGCCTTCAAATTGTTGAAGCAGTTCTTTTTCAATGCCTTCTTTGAGGGTGACATCGACCATTGAACAACCGTTACAGCCGCCACCAAAGGCGACAATCGCAATACCATCTTCGGTGATTTCAACCAAGCTGACATGGCCACCATGGCCAGCTAACTGCGGGTTGACTTGAGTTTGAATCGCATATTCCACACGTTCAATCAGGCTTGCGTCATCAGACACTTTACGCATCTTCGCATTCGGAGCTTTAAGTGTCAGTTGTGAACCCATTTTATCAGTGACGAAATCGATCTCTGCGTCTTCTAAAAACGGCAAGCTCAGTTCATCGACATACGCAGAAAAACCTTCAAAGGCAATTTCAGTATCAGTCGCTTCCACTGCCTCGGGTGGGCAGTAAGAGACGCCACACTCTGCATTTTGAGTGCCTGGATTGACTACAAAAACTCGGATGTTAGTACCATCAGGCTGTTGCCCAAGCAACTTGCCGAAATGGGTTTGGGCTGTTTCGGTAATAATAATAGAATTTGACACGACGAATACCTGAGTAAATTTATAGGTTATTACTTGCCATTCTACTCCTGAAACACGGCGGATCCAGTCCTTTTTACGCGCTAAATAAAACCGTGTTGGTTAATCTTTAGGTTCAGGAGTGCGGCATATGCAGTAAATATCAATCCTTTCGACACCGACTTCAAGCAGTAATTGACAGATTTGCTGCACGGTGCTGCCCGTGGTCACTACATCGTCAACAAGTGCAATGTGCTTGTGCGTGGGACGGTGCCGTAGTGTGAATGCATGTTTGAGATTTTGTTTGCGCTGTAATTTAGAAAGCCCTTGCTGCTGGGGCGTTGCGCGATTGCGTTTGATCAACTGGTTATCGCAGCTAGCCCCCAGTTGTTGACTTAATTGAGAGGCAAGTAGTGCACTTTGATTGAATCCGCGTTTTAAGCGCCGTTGCCAGTGCAACGGAACGCTAGTGATGAGCGGGGCGGGAGTGTCGATACGTGGCGTCAGTAAGGCACTCAAATGGCGAGATTGCCAAAATTGACCTTCATATTTGAGTTGATGAATGGTGTGACTGAGCGGAAAAATATAGTCGCCGACACAGTATAGGCGTTGCCAAGGCGGAGGATTCGCTAAACATTGCCCGCATTGAGGCACGGTAATAAGCGTTGGCAGGCCGCACTGTTGGCAGCGAGGTTGCGGTGAAAAATAGGTTAGGCAGGTCTTACACCAAGCCCCAGTTTGGTGAGTTTCAATCGGTAAACGACACAGTAGACACTGACGGCTTACCAAGCGCGTGATGGTTTTTTGAACCCAATGCGATAACATAACTCAACCAAAGCTGTGAAACGAAGTATGGTTATACTCTTGCAACTTGAATCAGTCTTTGTGTTGACCGTGATTTCAAGTCAGTGAGTGTATGATCGGTATTTTTTCAGCGAAGAAGTGTGAATTTAGTGGGAGAATTTGTGAGCATGGCCACAGCGTTATATTGGCAAGCCTCAGGCGAGGGCGATGATCTTGTCTTGGTGCACGGTTGGGGGATGAATGGTGCAGTATGGCAGCAAGCGGTCGATGTGCTTAAAGGACATTTTCGTGTGCACGTGGTTGATTTGCCTGGTTATGGTCACAGCGCCGCTAGCCACGCCGCTGATCTAGAAGAGATCGCGCAAGCGCTAATCATGCAAGCGCCTAAACAAGCCATTTGGGTCGGTTGGTCTTTGGGTGGGTTAGTGGCGACTCATATGGCACTGCATCACCCAAGTTATGTGAGCAAATTGGTCACTGTGGCGAGTTCTCCCAAATTTGCGGCACAGAAACCGTGGCGTGGCATTCTCCCTCAAGTGCTCAGTGCCTTTACTGAACAGTTAATGGACGATTTTCAGGCTACTGTTGAGCGCTTTATGGCGTTGCAAGCGATGGGCAGCCCTCAGGCAAAGCAAGATGTCAAATACCTAAAACAAGCGGTGTTATCACGGCCAGCGCCGAACCCACAATCATTGTTAGCGGGTTTGGTCATGTTGGCGGAGGTGGATTTGCGCCAGCCTTTGACAGCACTCTCGATTCCCATGCTTCGTCTATATGGTCGGCTTGATGGTTTGGTGCCGGTTAAGGTGGCGCAAGAGTTGCAAAAAACCTTGCCCAATAGCGAGCAGTACATTTTTGGCAATTCCTCCCACGCACCGTTCATCACTGAACTGGACGATTTTTGCCAGCAGCTCATCGCCTTTGCACGTTAAGGCATTGATACCCATGCAATGTCTTTCTACTTAAAGCTACAGCTGTGTTGGCTCACCTCAATCACATCGTTGCTCTCTCATGGGGATTCGCCCGTTTGCTGTCTTTATCTGTAGCGTCCTGAAACGTCAAGCCGTTGGGTGCAAATGTTAAATTAAAAATAAATTTGCTAAAAGTTTGAGCAATCTGGTCGATATAAAGTCTAACCCAGTAGTGCTGAGCGAAAGCAGGTCTATCGGGGCGGGCGATACTGAGGAGGTTTCGGCTATGATGGTGTCACCAACGAACGTAAGTGTGCCACTTATCGCCCCATCGGTTAATGTGCAAACGGAACAGGCCGCGCGTGACAATCGGATCCGCGCCCCTGTGATGCCAACCGTCGAACTGGCTAAAACCAACGCTGAGCGTAAGGTAAAGGCGGATGATAAAAGACGAAAACAGTCGTCATGGGACCCTTCAGAGCATCCAAGCTATGAGGTTGGCACCGAATACGAAACATCGACTTCTTATCAAGAGGAGCAGAAAAGCGAGCTCGAAAGGCTGTTTGACTTGCTCGCTCTCGCCACCTACAGCAAGGATCAAGGTAAAAGCTATACGATGCGGTTTAGGTTACCTAAACACATTATTGATGCTGCGATAACCGAAGGCAAAATGGCGCGCCGGCGAACTGTAATTAAGTACTATTATGGTCACGCGGTTGCACCCAATACGCCTTCTGAAGTGATTGCGGTGTTGTAGGTCGATGAATGCGACTTATCGCGATAAATAAAATCCCCACTTAGGCGTTGGCCGCAGTGGGGATTTGTGTTTTTTGCGGCTCTGATATGAGCGACGCGGTTAGGTGCTTTTCACTGTGATTCGTTTATCCAGTAAGTTACGCATCGCCGCTATTTTTTCGCTTTAGCAAAGGCGGCGGCGAAAGCTCCACCCATTGCCGCGTTTTGTTGTGGCTCTTCACGACGGCGTTGCGGTTGGCCACTGTTTTGATACGAACGCGTGTTGCCACTTGTTGCGCCAGAGCGTTGGCTGCGGTTATCTTGACCCGGCTCATCGTTTAAGCGCATCGAGAGTGCAATGCGTTTTCGCTGCACATCGACTTCCATCACTTTGACTTTGACGATGTCGCCTGCTTTCACCACTTCACGCGGGTCGGCAATGAAACGATCAGTCAGCGCAGAGATATGCACTAAGCCATCTTGGTGAACGCCAATATCAACAAAAGCACCAAAGTTGGCCACGTTCGATACCACGCCTTCCAAAATCATCCCAATTTCCAGATCTTTCATTTCAGTCACGCCATCAGCAAAGGTCGCGGTCTTAAATTCGGGGCGTGGATCGCGGCCCGGTTTATCGAGCTCTTTGATGATGTCAGTGACAGTCGGTAGGCCAAAATGCTCGTCGGTATAATCGACGGCGTGTAAATTGCGCAAAAACTCACTATTGCCGATCAATGCTTTGATCTCTTTGCTATTTTTTTCGGCGATGGCTTTCACCACTGGATACGCTTCTGGGTGAACCGAAGAGGCATCGAGTGGATTTTTACCATCCATAATGCGTAAGAAGCCCGCACATTGCTCAAATGCTTTTGGCCCTAAGCGCGCGACTTTTTTCAGTGTGGCGCGTGAGGCGAAGCGTCCATTTTCATCCCGATAATCAACGATGTTTTGCGCCAGTGCGTTAGACAAGCCAGCCACGCGTGTTAACAGCGCGGCAGAGGCAGTATTCACATCCACGCCCACTGCGTTGACGCAGTCTTCAACAATCGCATCTAAGCGTTTGGCGAGCATCGACTGGCTGACATCGTGTTGGTATTGGCCCACACCGATCGATTTCGGATCGATTTTCACCAGCTCGGCAAGTGGATCTTGCAGGCGGCGAGCAATCGACACCGCGCCGCGTAGCGACACATCCATATTGGGGAATTCTTTGGCTGCCAGTTCAGAGGCTGAATAGACCGATGCCCCCGCTTCGCTGACAATGATTTTCTGCACTTTCAGGTTGCCGCGCTTAATGACATCGGCGACAAAAGTATCGGTTTCGCGCGATGCGGTACCGTTGCCAATCGCAATCAAATCGACGTTAAATTGGCGTACCAACTGCTCAACAATTTTCGCTGATTTGTCATGTTGGTTATGCGGTTGATGCGGATAAATCGTCTCGGTCGCCAGTACTTTACCCGTGGCGTCCACTACCGCAATTTTCGAACCCGTTCGCAAACCAGGATCCAAGCCGAGAGTGGCGCGTGGGCCAGCCGGTGCGGCCATCAACAAATCTTTTAAGTTGGTGGCAAACACTTCAATCGCTTCGATTTCGGCACGCTCTTTCATTGCGCCCATCAGTTCGGTTTCCATGTGCATTGACACTTTAATGCGCCACGCCCAACTGATCACTTGTTTGCGCCACCCATCGGCAGGGGCGCTGCTTAAGTGAATGCCATAGTGTTGTGCAATCAGCGTTTCGCAATACGATTGGCGCACGCCCTCTTCTTGCTCTGGGTCGGCATTCATGCTCAAACTTAAAAAGCCTTCATTGCGGCCGCGAAGCATGGCCAATGCTCGGTGTGAAGGCACTTTACTGAGCGTTTCATTATGCGCGAAGTAATCTTTAAATTTCTCCCCTGCTTGCTCTTTGCCTTCGACCACGCGAGAGACCAATTCGGCACTGCGCGTCAAATGGCGGCGCACTTTGTCCAGCAGGTTGGCATCTTCAGCAATGCGTTCCATGATAATGGCGCGTGCACCGTCCAGTGCTGCTTTGATATCACTGATCCCTTTCTCGGTGTTCACATAGTGTGCGGCCTCGGTTTCAGGGTCGGTTTGCGCTTCATTCCACAGCTTGTCTGCCAGGGGTTCAAGCCCTGCTTCAATCGCAATTTGTCCTTTAGTGCGACGCTTAGGTTTGTAGGGTAAATAGAGATCTTCAAGGCGAGTTTTACTATCCGCTTGGTTGATCTCTTGTGCTAGCTCGGCGGTGAGCTTGCCTTGTTCTTGAATCGATTTCAGAATGGTTTGGCGGCGATCATCGAGCTCGCGCAGATAGGATAAACGGCTGTCTAAGGTACGCAGTTGGGTGTCGTCTAGCCCACCCGTGACCTCTTTACGGTAACGGGCGATAAAAGGAACGGTGTTTCCGTCATCAATAAGTGTGACAGTCGCTGTCACTTGCTCAAGACGCACATTTAGCTCTTGTGCGATCAATTTGCAGATAGCTTGGCTCATCCGTGGTTTCTCTTTTGTAGTTCAGTAGCACCACCACTCAGGGTGGTTTGAATAGGGTAACTATTGGGGCACGTTAGACTTATTTCTAGTCTAACGGCGCGCTGTTATGAGATTAGTGAGATAACCTTCTACCCGATTGTGCCGAAGAGGTCACGTAACACGTGTGATTTTGATGTCATTTTTCAGCGTTGGCAGCGCTAAAACTGAAGATGAGTTTGGTGGCTAAAGATAAGTTCAGTCAGTTGGTGCCGAGCGAAAATGACAGTATAGTAGCAAGCCATCGTGATGAATGTATAACCCGCGGCTACCTTGAATGTGCGGCGGTGTGTAATGGGAAAAGATCTTGAAGACCAAACTGATTACCCGTGAGGGCTACAATAAATTAAAGGCAGAGCATGACCATCTTTGGCATGAAAAACGGCCAGAAATTACCAAAATAGTCACTTGGGCTGCTGGCCTCGGGGATCGCTCTGAAAACGCAGACTACACCTTTAATAAGCGTTTACTGCGCCAAATTGATCGCCGAATTCGTTTTTTGAGAAAATTTTTACCGGAAGTGACGATAGTTGATTATTCGCCTCAACAAGAGGGGAAAGTGTTTTTCGGTGCTTGGGTGGAAATTGAAAATGAAGCGGGTGATGTAAAGCGCTTTCGCATTGTGGGCCCAGAAGAGATTTACGGTGACGCGAAAGATTACATCTCCATCGATTCACCGATGGCGCGTGCTCTGCTGAAAAAAGAGGTTGATGACGAGGTGCAAGTGCCCACACCCACCGGTATCAAAGAGTGGTTTATTAACTCGATTGAGTATGAAAAAGGGCAGTGAACGGAGTATTCGGTTATCCAAAATATTCCTCGGTCGCTCATTTTTCTCATCTCACTTGCTTCGCAACGCCTCTAACGGCTTTTTCAACACGGCGGGTAGCGAGTAGAGCAGCAGTAGCCGTAGGGCGTGGTTGATCATCACAAACGCGGGTTCCATGCCCAGAAGTAGGGCGACGGCGGTCATCGCTTCTACGCTGCCGGGGACCCAAGCTAAAAGTAATACCACCCAAGATTTATCCAGCAGTAACGCAAACAAACCAGACACGGCGACGGCGACCAGCAGACCAATCAGTGTAACCATCACACCTGCGCGCGAATAAGCCATGGCTTCGCGCAATGTGGTATCGGCAAGGCGTGCGCCAATCAAAATACCCAGCAGTGCGGTGGCGAATACCACCATCCATGTTGGAAGTTGTAGCGCAATGCCTGTCGAAAAACTATTGAAACTGGCCGTGACCAGCAGTGCCGCCAACATATAGGGCGCGGGAATGCCGAGCAAGGTCGAGCCTTTGCCCAGCAGTAGACTAAGCAGCGCAAGCGCAAAGAAAATCAACCACGCGTAAATCGTTAAACTGCTCTCAACGGGGGCAGCGTCGGGCGTGCTATTGGAGATAAAAAGAGCCAGTAAAGTGAGGATCATCAAGCGCACCGAGTGCGAATAAACCACTTTGGTTGAAGGAGTCTGGCTTGATTCGCTGATCACCAAAATCGCTGCCATCGCGCCCGGTACCGCACCGAGTAGAGATTCAAACGGTGACCAACCTTCTCTTTTGCGGAGCCAAAGAAAGCTGCTGGCGATCTGCAAGCTTAAGCAGCAAACCAAACCGATAATCACCGGTAGGGTTAAGGTTTCGCCCAATTGACTTAAACTGATGGTCGCCCCAACGCTGATGCCGAGCACAATTTGCACCGTCAACAATAACCCGTTAGGAACGCGAATGGATAAGAGGCGTTTTTTATGCAGCACAATGACTAAAGCTGCGGCAATAAACATTTCAGAAAGCGGAATGGCGAGCAGGCTTCCCACACTCGCCGCAACAGCTGCGATCACCACAATGTGAATAAACAGAGTAAAAGAAGCTCTTCCGAACATTATGTCTTTCCTTAATAAATTGTGCAGCGTAAATGCCATCGTTCCTCTAGCACTTCACGTTGTAGTGCTTGCGTTTGGCTTTCTCCCGTATCGATATGACCGTCGGGGGATGATGATTTAGGCCATCGCAGGGTTTAAACGTGTCCAGCTTACTAACAATAATGCAGCGAATGCCAACCACACCAAAGTGGCACATACCAGTGTGCTGGTGAGAGGTAGCCAATAACTGAAGTAGTATACTGCCAACAGATATGCCGCATACGGGATAAGCGAGTAAAGGCCAAACAACGCGGTGGTGCGCAGGTCTTCCATCGTGCGTTCGGTGCCTACAATGTAATGCGCAATCAGAGCGAAGGTAGGAAACAGCGGTACAAGACCAGCAATAAAAAAGCTTTTGCTTTTGGAGAGCAGGGCGATGATCAACACGGCAAGCGCACCAAGCAGGCACTTGAAAAACAGAGCTGCCATGACATTTCCTTTTGTCAGAATAGATTAAGTGTTGCTCACTATAAATCACTGACAGGTTAACTAGAAATGTTCATTGATGGGTTTGTTATTTTCTATGCAACATTTCTTCAAATCCAAGTAAAATGGCCGCCACTCTTTTTATTCGGCGGCGTGTTGTATCATGCGGCTTGGTTGGGCAAAGATGAAATTAGGAAAACGGCTCACGCAGTTAGTACAGCAGATCAACCGCCACTACGATCATATTTGGGATTGCTGCTGCGATCACGGTTTGCTTGGCGCGGCATTACTGAAGCGCTGTCCAAATAGTGTGGTGCATTTTGTTGATATTGTGCCAGCGTTGATTGAAAAGGTGACGCTCGATTTAACGCGCTATTTCCCTGCAACGGCGGCGTTACCGCGCTGGCGTACACATTGCCTGGATGTGCGCGATTTGCCGCTTGATAGCCATTCTGGCTCGCATCTACTGATCATCGCTGGGGTTGGCGGTGATTTAATGAGTGAATTCATTGCCGCGCTGGTTGAGCGTTATCCGCATCGCTCGTTCGATTTTCTACTTTGTCCTGTGCATCACGGCTACACCTTACGTGAACAGTTGATGACACTGGGCGCGAGATTACAACAGGAACAACTGGTGGAAGAGAATCGGCGTATCTACGAGCTGCTGAACGTGCAGATTAATCCGCTTGCAGTACGAGGCAAAGAACCAAAATTACCCCCCCTTAGTTTGGTCGGTGAATCGATCTGGCAAGTGGCCAATGATGAGCAAAAAATGATTGCCCAGCGTTATCTGACGCAATTGCAACAGCATTATCAGCGTAAAGCGCAAGGCGGTGATGTTAGCGCGCAAAAGTGTTGGCAAGCCTATCAGCCGATTAATATCACTTGTCGTGGAAATTTTAGCGATGGAAATAGCCCAATAGGCGGAGAATATGAAAGCACTCAATGATCTGAACTTGTTTGTCGAAACCGCACGCCAAGGCAGTTTTTCTAAGGCGGCCAACAGCGTATCGCTGACCACGGCCGCGGTCAGTGCCGCCATTCGCCGCTTAGAAGAGCAGGTGCAGTTTCCGCTCTTTGTCCGCTCGACACGTCATATGCGCTTAACCCAAGAGGGGGAGATTTTCCTCGCCAAAACTCAGACAGCCCTTGCCACGTTACAAGAAGGGCTCGATCAGATAGCATGCGCGCGCGGTCAACTGGCGGGGAAGCTGCACCTCAGTGCCCCTTCGGATTTGGGGCGCAATTTACTGCTGGATTGGATCGATGAATTTATTGCCTTGCACCCGAACGTCATTGTTAAACTGGATCTCTCCGATCGCTTAGCGGATATGTATGCTCACCCGATGGATATTGCGATTCGTTATGGCCATCCTGCTGATTCCAATTTGGTTGCAATGCCGCTGTGTGAATCAAACGAGCGCGTGTTGTGCGCCTCGCCAGAATATTTGGCAACGCATCCACCTATCCTCCATCCTGACGATCTGCAACATCACAATTGTCTTTGTTATATGCTGGCCGACACGCTGCATAACAAGTGGGTTTTGAGCCGAGAGGGCGAAACGCAGAGTGTGGTAGTGCAAGGAAACCCCGCATGCAACGATGGTGACGTGGTACATCGATTGGCTGTTAAAGGCAAAGGCATTGCCAATAAGTCATTAATGGATATCAGTCAGGATATTATTGATGGGCGCTTAGTACGCATTTTACCGCAATGGGAAAGTGGGCCAGTGCCAATTTATATCGTGTGCGCAGATCGACGTTTGATCACTCCAACCATTCGCGCTTTTCAGGAATTTATTCGTGGAAAAGGCTGCCAGCAACGACAAGCGGTACTGACAGCCATCAAACAGCGTGAGAGTTAATCCCGCATTAGCCAACAAACGTTAGCGGGCGGATTTGTAGGTATTCCAATGCCTCTTGCTCGCTAAGCTGTTGTTGAAAGTGCTGAAAATGTGCACTCTGTTGGTGTTGTTGCAAGCTCTCCTCTGAGCACCAAATCTCCTGCATCAAGAATAAGCCGTCAATCGAGTTATCACGATAGAGCTCATATTGGCAGCAGCCTGTTTCGTTGCGGCTCGGTTCAAGCAGCGCTTCAAGCATAGCTTGCACTCGCTCTATTGAGTCGGGAAGGGCTTTGATTTCGGCTAATAAGTGGATCATGGCTTATAACTCAGTAAAGACGGTTTGCTCTGGCCAGCGAGATTTCGGCAGCTTGGCGTTAAAATCTTCTTCGCTGTGGTAACCGAGCGGTACAATCACTAAGCTGGTGAACCCTTTTTCAGTCAGGCCAAACTCTTGGTTGAGCACCTCGGCATCAAACCCTTCAATGGGGACAGCATCAATGCCCATCGCAGCCGCTCCGAGCAGCAGTGTTCCAACATTTAAATAAACTTGTTTTTGCATCCAGTGTTCGGCGTCATTGAGCGTTTCTCGATGCAAGTTAACAAAATAGCTGCGTCCGCCGTGCATGCCTGTTTTGGCTTCTTCATTGGCAAAGCGGCCATCTTTCTCTTCGTTTTCCAGCAGCGTCAATAAGTAGTTATCATCAATATCGGTTTTGGCGCAAAACACCATCACGTGAGACGCATCCAAAATTTTGCGTTCGTTAAAGGAAAATTGACCTTGCGCCGCTTTGGCGATACGCGTTTTGCCTTCCTCGCTAGCCGCCAAAATAAAATGCCAAGGCTGCGAATTGACGCTAGAGGCGCTCATGCGTACCAGTTCTTTAATATCAGCGACTTGCTGTTCAGTCAGTTTACGGTTGGTGTCAAACGCTTTGGTGGAATAGCGCGCTTGCGATGCTTGAACAATATTCATTTTTCCCTCCTAGGGAAGATAACATTCGAGATGGCGCTAAGATAACGGACTGAGTCCAAACAAGAAACCGCCTCTTGCTTAATTCATTTTCAAAAAAAATTTGATAATCCGAATTTGAAAACGCCCTAGCTTGCGGAAAAAGTTAGCACTATCTCATGATATTTCTGAATTAGCGCATACACTTAATGTGTACGGTAGATCATCATTAAGGGATATGGTCACTCACTAAGCGTTAATGATTGTCTAATATATTCAAAAGGTTGCTTTGGCCGGAGAGTATGCATGACGGAGTGTAAGTGCATTTGTTGGTTTATTCTCTTTTCTCTTTCCATCCCCTCGGCGTGGGCGGACATTGACTACGGGCCTGCGCAAAGCTATGTGCAATCGCCACTGCATACCAATAGCCTTTCTGCACAACTTCGCTCCGGCTTTTCGATGCAAGAGGAAGAAGTGGAGCTCTACACCAGCGCGACTATCGCCAGCATTTGGGCGATCACTCCCCACTATAGTTTGGATTATTACCAGAATCAGCTTGCAATGGGCGGTAAATGGCAGCTCACTTCGAAGTGGCAGGTTGAGTTTAATTATCGTTGGAACTTTGCTGCCAATAATCATTTAGATGGCTTAACACTTGCTTTTCATGACTGGTTTGGCATTGATCAAAATGGGCGTGAGGATGTCGATAACGATCGCTTCATCATTCAAATGCCAGAGTACGGCATTGATCAGGAAGCGTTCCGAGGCGAGACATTGAGCCGTGCGTTGACCAGCTATTTACAGTACCAGCTGGTGGATAAGCCTCATCACGGTTTGTCATTGGGAGTTTCACTCTATTACAACGATCCACAACATGGAATATTCAACCTGTCTGAGTTTGAACAAGCGGTGCAGCTTAATTATGGCTACCGAAGAGGTAAGCATGCACTTGATACGCTGTTGGCTATCACCTTTCGCAACCCGACCAATGTACCAGGCCAAACCCAGTATCATTCGAGCACTTGGTCGATGGGTACCAGTTATCGATATCAGTGGTTAGAACGCCATTATCTGATTGGGCAGGTCTCATTCTATCAAGGCCTTTCAACGGGGGAGGATGACTTTTCTAAACCATCGACCGAGTTTATTTTTGGGTATCGTTATCAAATGAGCCATTCAGCGATTGAAATTACTGTGGTCGAAAATATGTTTAATGCCAACAACAGCACCGATATTGCCTTTGGTTTAGGCTATCGCTATCGTTTTGGCCGCTTTGATAAAGAGCCGAACTGACAAACGATGTCAGCCGTGAAAGTTGCCACCTAATGTGCTCGAAACTGTGCACAGTTACTTAGGAATAAGTGTAGAACATTGCAATAAATAGAATTTAGTTGAGTACTTTACCGATTCTCAAACTCAAACAGTAAAATATTGAATGAGAAATATTTTACTGTTTGTCCATCTTATTTATAAAGCTAGTATTATTGACTAGCTTTTCCGTAATTTAAGTTGCTCGCTCTTTTAACCGTTGGCGATATATGGTGAAGTTTGTTATTACTCACCATTATCTTCTTTGATTATCATTTTTAAGGTATTGATGCATTAGTGTTATGATAATAATGTAGTTATCCTTTGTATTTTAGTTACTGAATCTATTCATTATTATTATGCCCGGTGTTATTCAATTTTTTTCATTTCGAGTAATAAGTATCTCGTGCTAAATATAGGCATAAATCGAATGCCCTTATTGTGGTTGTGCCGTTGCCGTATCTGTTACGTGCGCCTTACTTAAATCATCTTTATCCCAAAGGATAAATAAATGAAAAAAATAAATAAAATAACTGCCGTTCTGGCAAGTGTGATGTTCAGCGGATATTTGTATGCTGCTGACAGCAATTCAATAGTTACTTTTATACCAGGTGAAACTAAGGTTCAGAATGGAGATCTGGTTTCTTATAATGGAGAATGTTTTATTGCCAAAAATAATCCTGGTGTGTGGGAAACTCCCAATGCTAGCTCTTGGTTTTGGGATAGTGCTGCCTGTTCAGGAGAACCAGAACCTGAACCAGAACCTGAACCAGAACCTGATTTAGGCGATATCATTCCTTTTATTCCGGGTGAAACTCAAGTTGAAAATGGTCAAGTTGTTTCTTATAACGATCAGTGCTTTATTGCAGAAAATAGCCCTGGTGTATGGGAAACTCCGAATGAGGACTCTTGGTTTTGGCAGGTGACTGAGTGTTCTGATCAGCCAGCCATCCCTGACGAAACCGAATTATCGATTCTTACCCCTGTATCAGGCCAACTGGTAACGGCGGGTGACGAGACGGCCATTCAAGTTAGTATTGAAGGCGAATTAGCCGCAAAAGTGGAATTTTGGGTGAACAGTCAGAACCTAGGTCTGCAAAACATCGATCAAAGTCAAACAAACTACTCTCAGAGTTGGACACCCGATGCTGCTGGTAGTGCGACGATTAAGGTGTTGGTGCTTGATAAAAGTAATCAGGTCATTAAACAGCAATCGGTGTCTGTTACAATCGAAGCCAATGTGACAGAAGATTTTACAGCTCCAGCGGTGAGTTTCATCACCCCCGTAAACGGGGCGATGGTTCAGCCTACCGAGAAGGTTTCGGTTTCTGTTCGTGCAACAGACGTGGATAATGACTTATCCACGCTGGTTGTGCAGGCTAATGGCCAACCCATTTGTACTTTTAATGCCGACGAGGCCAATGAGGTGGATAGTTTTGATTGTGATTGGTCGCCAATTCAAGCTGGTGACGTCACTTTAAATGCGATCGCCACCGATGCTCAGAATCTTTTTTCTAGCGCGAGTGTTCGTCTTACGGTTGCAGAGGATCCAGTTGATCCGCCTGTCACTCCACCAGATGAACTCTGTGCGGAGTTTAATGTTTATCCAAATTGGACAAGCGGTGATCATGCCAATCAGGGCGACATTATGGTGCATAACAATATTGCTTATTCTGCAGCGCATTGGACACAAACCTTGCCAGGTAGCGACGGCTCATGGTCTTTGCATCTTAATTGTGATGGTTCAGAGCCTGGTACTGCGCCACTGCTTTCACTACCAAACCCAATGGATCCTGTGCGTTTAGAAGTGGCAGGCTGGCCAAATACGTTTGTGGTTGCCAGCCCATCAACTAATGCACCGAAGACACTGATAATTGAAGCGAGCAATCGTGAGGAATTAGCGGATGTTGAGCAATTAACGCAAGCGTTTGTCTCTATCATCAATCAAGCTGAGCAGGCAGACACAGCATCAATCATCATCACCAGCGATGTGTTGGACCTTGCAACACAAGATCAAGGCGAGTTCTTTGGCTCCGTTGCGGTTAAAGAAGCCCTCACGAGTGCGGTCAATTCCACTGGAACGGACAACCGAATCGATATGGATGCGATTCAAGCCTTGAGCGATGATGTCAAAGGTTGGGCTCAAGCTCACCATCTTATTCTCTCAACATTAGCACCAAACGCCCCTTTTGGCTGGACTCTTAGCATTGGTGATTTTGCCTACGATAGTCATTCAGGTCGACAGTCAGTTTGGGATAGTGCATCAGGCGATACAGCAGAATTACTCGATAAGTTTGAGCTGTACAACGCTGAAGTGGCGACGAAAGCAGACTTTGTTGCGTTTACTAAATCCAGCGTAACAGAGGCCTTATCAGCTCAGCAGTGGCACAATGCGTTAGAGTACGTGAAGCAGGTGACAGACTACATTAAGACGCCAGCAATGTTGACGAACATGCCAACAGAGCAAACAGCTAACTACTTCATGGGCCAAGGTGAAAGTAAACCTCAACTGCGGAAAGCGGCATTTAGTAACGTGTTTGCACTGCAATTTGATAAAGACAGTGAAGCGCTAACGGCAAAAATTGAGCGTTACCAAGAGGCGAAGGTACCCCTGTACTACGTTGGTGAAGAGCTAGAAAACGGTTCTTTGACTCGTATCGAAGCATTGAACCAACAGTTAGCTGACGCTGAAAATGCGATGGATAACGAAGCGTTCCTATATGAAACGCCAAGTAATGGTTGGGTGCCATCAACGGTGTACAAATGGAATGACTTCCTAGACGGTCTGAATGCGATGCACAACATTGGCGTTGCAGGCAACAAGTTCTGGTTGATGGATGAGAATGTTGATGATGCAACCAACATCACATACGCCAAAGTCGCGATTGCCGCATTCCTTGCACAAAGTATGCAGGAAACTATCCGTTATAACGCCTGTGACGAAAATAATTGGTCTGAAACCAAATATGGTGCGCCTGCAGACTATCCCATGTCGGCCAGTTGTGGCCAGCTTGGTCAGAAATACGCAGACTACGGTGTCAACCCAGCATCGGGCTTAGACCATGCGTATTCCTGCCCGCGTGATAATAAAATGGAAATGAGTGCGCTAACACATGCGAAATGGTACGGTGCACCAGCGCCAGTTTTTGCCGCCCCTGATGCGGTACTAGAAGAGCGCGGTCTCTTGGTCAACGGGGCGGTAGGACGTTGGACTAACAACGGCCACTGTAACGATGTTCCAGAAAACGTAGATACGTCTAAGCAAGTTTGGGAGCGTGACGAGTGTAAGACTTACGTTGGTCAAAAAGCAGGTAAGTTCATTTGGGACGGCAGCAGCCAAGAAAGCGTAGAGGGCTGTGGCTGGTGGGGGCGCGGTGTTATCCAAACCACCGGGCGTCAAAACTTTGGTACGCTCAACCACTACTTAGGTCGTTCACATGTTGACCCTGAAACGATTGGCCAAACCATTGATGGTATAACCGTTGAAGCGCCGCCCGAAAATCCACTATATGCTGAAATGGATTTTTGCTCCAACCCCGGTCTGATTTGTAGCTCTGAAGAGAACAAAGAAATTAAATGGATTGCTGGTTTGTTCTACTGGGTAACCTCAGTGCAGGCGTATTCGAATGAAGGTGGGCAATACGCAGATTGGAATTACTACAACGAGCTGAAAAAGTACGTTGAGAGTGGTCTAAAAGGGTCAGCGTTTATTGATGACGTGTCAGGTATTGTTAACCGTGGTTGCCCAGATTCAACCTGCTCTACGGGCGAGGTACATAACTTGGCGGAGCGTAGAGCGAACTTTAAGTTAGTATTAGAAAAGTTGGGTCTTAATCCACAATAACTATTGTAGCCTCAATGGTGACAAATATCGGAGGTTTTTAATCTCCGTAGATAAACTAAAACTGCCCCAGAATGATTTCTGGGGCTTCATTATATTTAAGAGCGGTTCAGTGCGTAAGCCTCTAACTCATCCATTGAAGCGCGTGCGAAATGTAGTAACTCACTCACTCCCCTTCGTTACACCATCGACTCAACTTATGATACCAACGTTGTGACAAAGGGCATGGCCGCGTTTTCTGTTATCGATTAGATTGTTAGTGATCGACTAAGAAAGTAATAAAGCGTAACAATTCTTTAGCTCACGGTAGGGGAATCAGTGCTACATTTTGCCAAAGCCAGTTTACTGGTAAGGTTAGATCATCGGTGGACGAATAAATGCAAGAAAACTATAAAATTTTAGTGGTGGATGATGATGCGCGTTTACGTGCATTGCTTGAGCGTTACTTGTCAGAGCAAGGTTTTCTGGTGCGTAGTGTCGCCAATAGCGAACAGATGGATCGCCTGCTCACTCGTGAAAACTTCCACTTAATGGTGCTGGATTTGATGTTGCCGGGTGAAGATGGTTTGTCTATTTGCCGCCGCTTGCGTAACGCCAATAATATGTTGCCGATTTTAATGCTGACCGCCAAAGGCGACGAAGTGGATCGTATTGTTGGCTTGGAGGTGGGTGCGGATGATTACCTGCCCAAACCGTTTAACCCGCGTGAACTACTGGCGCGAATCAAAGCCGTGCTACGCCGCCAAGTGATTGAAGCCCCCGGCGCGCCAAGTGCTGAAGAATCGGTGGTTGAATTTGGTGAGTTTCGCCTGAATTTAGGTACCCGCGAAATGTTCCGTGGCGATGAGCCGATGCCGCTCACTTCCGGTGAATTTGCCGTATTGAAGACCTTAGTCACCAATGCGCGTGAGCCGATGTCGCGCGATAAGTTGATGAATATGGCAAGAGGGCGTGAATACTCCGCAATGGAGCGCTCGATTGATGTGCAAATCTCGCGTTTACGTCGCATGCTTGAAGTGGATCCAAGCAAACCACGCTACATACAAACGGTGTGGGGCTTAGGTTACGTCTTCGTTCCAGATGGTAAAGAGTCTTAAATTTCAATCAGCTCCTGTCGGTTAACCCACAGGAGCTTTTTTGTCGCCTTTTTGATAGTACGTTCATAGCGGGTTTTCCTATGCGCATTCGCAGTTCCTTTACTCAATCGATTTTGCTCTTCTTTTCATTGCTGATCGCCAGCCAAGTGTATTCTTATTACGCCGTATTTAACTATGCTTTGATGCCCAGTTTGCAGCAGTTCAATAAGATTTTGGGCCATGAGATCAACCTAATGCTGGACGATGCGGCGAACAATACATCGAAGCTGGGAATGGACGCCTTACAGCGCCGCCGAGTGTTAGAACAGTTGGGCGTCACCATTCATAGTGAAGAGAGTGAGATGGCCCAAGAGTATCACGATGCCATCAGCATTGATTTGATGAGCGAGGAGATGAGCAATGAGCTCGGCTCGCCGACCGATGTGCGGATGATTTTGGGTAAAGAGAGTTATATTTTATGGATGAAAGTGGACTCTTTTCCGGGGTCATTAATACGCATCCCTCTTTCTGAGCTACAAAAAGAGGATTTTGCGCCACTATTTCACAATAGTTTGGTGATGGCGTTACTGATCGTCTTAGGGGGATGGCTGTTTATTCGTCTACAAAATCGTCCCTTAATTGCCTTAGAAAAAGCCGCCAAAGCCGTTGGCCGAGGTGAGAACCCGCCACCATTGCCGCTCAAAGGCGCTTCTGAAATTCGCGCGGTGACGTTGGCGTTTAATCAAATGTCGAAAGGGATCCAAGCGCTTGAAGAGGATCGCTCATTATTGATGGCGGGGATCAGCCACGACTTACGTACGCCGCTAACTCGTATTCGCTTAGCCACGGAAATGATGTCTCCAGAAGAGAGTTATCTCGCCGAAGGGATCATCAGTGATACGGAAGAGTGTAACGAGATCATCAGTCAGTTTATGGACTACCTTAAACCGGTCAATAAACAGACCTTTACCGCCGTTGATCTCAATGAGATCGCCAATGATGTCGCCACTGCCGAAGGGGGCTACGAGATCAAAATCGATGTCGCGCTGCATTTACCAATGCAGCCAGCCTTTGGCAATGCGATCGCCATTAAACGCGCGGTGAGCAACTTAGTGGTGAACGCCATTCGTTATGGCAATGGTTGGGTTAAGGTGAGCACGGGCAGTACCGCAGATAACAAAATGGCTTGGGTTTGTGTGGAGGATAATGGCCCGGGTATTGATCCTAGCCAAGTGAGTAAAGTGTTTGAACCTTTTACGCGTGGTGATACCGCGCGCGGCAGTGAAGGCACAGGGCTTGGTTTGGCGATAGTGAAACGGATTGTTAGCCAGCATCATGGCAGCGTTGTGGTGAGTAACCGCAGTGAAGGTGGACTCAAAGCGCAACTGAGCTTCCCGACCAAATAGGGCTTATTCACTAAATAACACAATGGGCTCAGTTGAGCCCATTGTGTTTGCGGTTGATACCCTTTCGGCTGCTGACCGAAGTTTTTGGACACATCCATGCAATCAGTTGGTTTTGAGCTCTTCGAGTTCTTCTTCTTCGCGTGGCAATTTTTCTGGCAGTAGCAAGTTGAGCAAAATGGCGGTGATACCGCCAGCCGCTACGCCGGATGAAAAAATGCTCTTAATGAACTCAGGCATAAATTGCAGAATCTCTGGCTTTTGCGCAATGCCTAACCCCATCGAAAACGACAGTGCCATGATTAAAATCGCGCGGCGGTCGAGATCCACACGGGAAATAATACGCACACCCGCGGCTGCAATGGTGCCGAACATGACGATGGTTGCACCGCCAAGTACCGGTTCAGGAATCAATTGTACAAAGCTTGCCACGCCTGGGAACAGGCCGAGCAACACCAGCATGGCGGAAATAAAGTAACCCACATAACGGCTGGCAACCCCGGTGAGCATAATTACGCCATTGTTTTGGCTAAAGGTCGAGTTGGGAAAACTGTTAAAGACCGCCGCCAGCGCAGAGTTCAAACCATCAGCCAGCACACCACCTTTAATACGCTTCATGTAAATCGGCCCTTTGACAGGCTCGCCCGACACTTCAGAAGTGGCGGTGATATCACCAATCGCTTCCAATGCGGTGATCAAGAAAATCAGTACCAGAGGAATAAAGAGTGACCAATCAAAACCCAAACCAAACTGCATAGGTATTGGTAGTGCAATCAGGGCAGTTTCACTCAGTGAATCAGTGTTCACCATCCCCATCAAGTAAGCCATGATATAACCGACGAACATCGCAATCACAATCGATGCTACGCGAATGTATGGGTTACTTGAGCGGTTGAGCAACACGATAAGCCCAAGCACGGTTCCCGCCAATGCCAGTTTGTCTAAGCTGCCAAAAGTGCCATCGCTGAGCGCAGCATAGCCGCCACCCATAGAAACTAAACCAACTTGTACCAGTGTTAAGCCTATCAGGGTGACCACAATGCCCGACACCAGCGGCGTGATCACGCGGCGCGCGTATTGCAGCACTCGTGATAATAGGATTTCAGCAAAAGAAGCGACTAAAATGGTGCCAAAGATCGCCGCCATCATAGTGCTGATATCTGCACCACCCGCTTTTAATGACAAGCCTGCGCCAATAATTGGCCCAAGAAAGTTAAAACTGGTGCCTTGGATAGAAAGTAAACCGGAGCCAATCGGGCCAATGGTGCGGATCTGGATAAAGGAGGATAAGCCAGATGCAAACAGCGACATGCTGATGATGGTGTTAGTCTGTTCGGCAGAAACACCAAGTGTTTGGCAAATAATGAGCGAAGGGGTGATGACCGCAACAAACATGGCTAGCAAATGTTGTAAAGCGGCGAAAATGGTTTGGGGTAGCGGTGGCCTATCGTTGAGTTGATAAACCAAATCAGACTTACGCGAAGCGTTGTGGATAGTCATACTGTTTTCCTAATGGTGCGTTGTTGTCTTAGCGTTCGCTGAGTGGGAGCACTAAGTGGAGCAGACACGTCATCTGTGATTGCTGTTAATCAGAATCTGCTCGGACTGGATAAGTGAGTAGTTCACTAAAAAAATTGGCGAAATTATAGAGGGTTTACGCAAGAAAGCAAACGTTTGCTTTGCTGTGTAAGGGAGAGGGGAATACAGAACGAACAATCTTATGCTTTGGCGTAGATGTCCTTCTCTCCTAACCAGCGATCGATAATGGCGGTCGCGTGGCTTGGATAATGGTCGTGTAAGTAGCGAGCAATGCGCTGTACTTCAGGAATTAAACGTTGGTCACGGACTAAATCCGCAATTTTGAAATCCGCGAGGCCGGTCTGTTTGGTACCAAGCAGCTCACCCGGACCGCGAATTTCTAAGTCTCGTTGGGCAATCACAAAACCGTCATTGCTCTCACGCAGTACACCCAAGCGTTTTTGCGCGGTTTTCGATAGTGGTGCATGGTAAAGCAATACGCAATGACTGGCGACAGAGCCTCGCCCTACGCGGCCGCGTAATTGGTGCAACTGTGCTAAGCCCAAACGCTCAGGGTTTTCGATGATCATCAAGCTCGCATTCGGCACGTCAACGCCAACCTCAATCACCGTTGTGGCAACCAGCAAGTGCAGTTCATTGTTTTTAAAGGCTTGCATCACCGCTTGTTTTTCGCTCGGCTTCATTCGGCCATGCACCAAACCGATTTTGACATCGGGCAGAGTGCGTTGTAGTTCTTGCGCTGTGTCGGCGGCGGCTTGCGCTTCTAGCACCTCAGACTCATCAATCAAAGTACAGACCCAATAAGCCTGTTTTCCTTCACTCAAACAGGCATGACGTACGCGCTCGACGATATCATCACGCTTTGTATCTGGGATTGCGACAGTTTGAATGGGCGTTCGTCCCGGTGGCAGTTCATCAATAACGGAGGTTTCTAAATCAGCGTAAGCAGTCATCGCTAAAGTTCGTGGGATCGGCGTTGCGGTCATGATCAATTGGTGCGGATACGCGCCTTGCTTCGCCCCTTTCTCACGCAGTTCTAAACGCTGGTGGACGCCAAAGCGGTGTTGTTCATCAATGATGACGAGCGCAAGGTGATGAAATTCAACTTGTTCTTGGAAAAGAGCGTGAGTACCCACTATCATTTTTGCCTCACCGCTGGCAATGCGAGCCAGTTCTGTTTCTTTCGCTTTGCCTTTTAATTTACCCGCCAGCCAGCCGACTTGGATGCCCATTGCTTCAAACCAGTTGGCAAAGTTAATCGCGTGCTGCTCGGCCAGCAATTCCGTCGGTGCCATTAATGCTACTTGATAGCCATGTTCGATAGCATGTGCGGCGGCCAATGCTGCGACCAAGGTTTTCCCTGAGCCCACATCACCTTGTACTAAACGCATCATGGGGTGAGCTTGTGCCAGATCGACTTCGATCTCTGTCACAACACGTGTTTGTGCTTTAGTGGGAGAGAAAGGCAGTTGTGAAAGCAGTTGTTGTTTGAGTTTGCCAGACCCAGCCAGTGGCAATGCGATATCTTGCTGGCCTTGATGGCGTACAGCCAGCATGGAGAGGTTTTGTGCCAACAGCTCTTCCATAATTAAGCGAACCTGCGCCGGGTGTTTCCCTTCATCAAACAGTTGCAGGTTAATGCCCGGCGGCGGCCGGTGAATGATGTGCAGCGCTTCAGAGAGCGTAATTTGGTGATCATATAACCCGGCAGGTAGCAATTCTTGTACGGCGGCTTTGTCGAGTAAACTTAATGCTTGATCAGTGAGTGTGCGTAGCGTGAGTTGGCGCAGGCCATCGGTTGTTGGGTAAACGGGTGTTAAGTTAGCTTCGACATCTGGCTGTTGCTGAGGAGCATAAAATTTATAATCAGGATGAACAATTTCAAGGCCGAATCCACCACGCTTAATTTCACCGTAAGCGTGCACTAACTTACCTTCAGCAAAATTGTTTTTCATCCCAGCCGTAAAGTTAAAAAAACGCAGCGTAATGGTGCCGTTACCATCGCTTATTTTTACTGTGAGCATTTTGCGTTTGCCAAAAACCGTATCCACCGCCATGACTTTACCTTGCACAGCGGCCCAAAGCCCGGGATGCAATTTAGCGATAGGGTAGATCCGTGTTCGGTCTTCATAACGTAAAGGGAGATGGAACAGCAGATCTTGCACACTGATTAAGCCAACCTTTTCCAGTTTTTCAGCCACTTTAGCGCCCACGCCAGAGAGTGAGGTGAGAGGAATCGCGGACAGTAGCTGTGACATAACAGGGCTCATTAACAGTATCGTTATCTATTATTCAACCATCGAACTGTTTTTTTGTACAGCATAAAATCATGTAATGGTCGATAAGCGGCAGGCCATCGGCTAATTTGAATAGTGACGCCTAAAATGCAAGATGGAGGTAGGGTGTCGGAAAATAAAAAACCCCATGAGTGGTTAGCCGCAAGGGGTTTTATTTATTTGGATAGTTTAATTTTTCCGGCGTCGCACTTTCAGTGCATGAGGCATCACACGAATTTTTTTCATGATGTTTGCTAAGTGAATGCGATCTTTGGTGGTCAGCAGCACAGTGACAGTATACAAACGTCCATCACGCTCCTCGGTGGAGAGGCCATGAATGTTGGAACCTGTTTTCGAGATTACATTCGTCAGTTCCGCTAACGCACCTTGGTGGTTTTGCATGTCCACTTTCAGTTCGGTGATGAACTCTTGGTCGTAATCTTTAGACCACTCAACCGCCATGTAACGATCCGGCTCTTTTTGGTAGCCACGAACATTAGGGCAGGTTTCACGATGCACCACTAAACCACGACCCGGAGATACATGCGCAATGATGTGATCGTCTGGGATGGGGTGGCAGCAGTTAGCAAACGTGAGCAAAATACCTTCAGCGCCGCGGATCGGCAGTTTCTTTTTCGGTTTGCCATCATTGCTTTCCACTTCGGTCAGCTCATCAGCATCGCCAAGCAGACGACGCGCAATGACAATACTCATCAGTTCGCCTAAACCAATTGCGGCCAGCAGATCATCGACCGTGGCCATTTTAAGCTCACCAATCACATGCTTAATGTTCTCGTCACTGATGTCACTGAGTGAAAGATCACCCAGCGCGTGATTGAGCAAACGTCTACCAAGTGTGATCGATTCCTCACGGCGCATGGTTTTGAGCACTTGACGTATCTTAGTACGAGCGCGAGATGTGACCACATAGTTGAGCCAAGCGGCATTAGGGCGAGCCCCAGGTGCGCTGATGATTTCAATCGTTTGGCCGTTTTTCAGTGATTTACTTAACGGATAAGGGTTTCGATCAACACGAGCTCCAACACAGGTATTACCGACATCGGTGTGTACCGCGTAGGCAAAATCAACCGCAGTTGCCCCGACAGGCAGCTCAACGATGCGGCCTTTGGGGGTGAAGACGTAGATTTCATCAGGGAAAAGATCCGACTTAACGTTCTCAATAAACTCAAACGAGTTGCCAGCGCTTTGTTGTAGTTCAAGTAGGCTTTGCATCCAGCGCTGTGCTTTAATTTGCGCGGTGGTGCCAGTGCGTTCGCCATTACCTTTGTAAGACCAATGAGCAGCAACACCTTTGTCGGCCATCTGTTCCATGTCTTCAGTGCGGATCTGCACTTCAACTGGGACGCCGTGTGGGCCGACCATCGAGGTATGCAAAGATTGGTAGCCGTTCGCTTTGGGCACGGCGATGTAATCTTTCATGCGCCCCGGGCGAGGTTTGTACAAGCTATGAACTTGGCCTAATGCACGATAACAAGTATCTGCAGTGTCGACCACGACTCGAAAAGCGTAGATGTCCATAATGGTATGAAAGCGCTGCTCTTTGGTTTTCATCTTGTTATAGATGGAGAACAGGTTCTTTTCACGGCCGACCACGCGTGCTTTCAAACCGAAATCTTGCAAGCGGCCTTCAATTTCACTGTGGATGCGTTGGATCATCTCTTTGCGGTTACCGCGAGCGGATCTTACCACTTCTTTCAATACGCGATAACGATTTGGGTACAATGCTTCAAAGCCAAGCTCTTCTAGCTCAGTCTTGATGTTATGAATCCCTAAGCGGTGAGCAAGAGGCGCGTAAATCTCTAACGTTTCACGGGCAATACGACGCTTTTTATCCGGGCGCAATGCGCCAAGGGTACGCATATTGTGTGTGCGGTCAGCAAGTTTGATGAGAATAACGCGAATGTCTTGCACCATTGCCAGCACCATCTTACGAAAGTTCTCGGCTTGAGCTTCTTTACGATCACGAAATTTCAACTTGTCGAGTTTAGAAACCCCGTCTACCAATTCCGCCACGGCGTGACCAAATTGCGCTTCAAGATCGTCTTTAGTGACATCGCAATCTTCGATGACATCATGTAATAACGCTGCTTGTAGCGTTTCCAAATCAAGGCGCATATCAGCCAAAATTCGAGAAACCGCAACAGGGTGAATGATGTAAGGTTCGCCGCTAGAACGGGTTTGCCCTTCATGGGCTTCACGTGCGACCACATAAGATTGACGCAGAGCCTCAATTTGAGGCTCTGTTAGGTATTCTTGGACAACGTCTTTAAGGCTATCAAATAGATACAAATTATAGGCCCGGAAGGTTGTTGAATTTGAATGGCAGAATTAACGGTTGTGAGCGATGCTGCTTACGGCGGCCAATTCTGCGGCTTCTTGCTCTTTCTGCTCTTGGCGCTCACGAGCATCAAGCACATCTTTCGTGATAAGACCTTCTTCGATTTCGCGCAGAGCGATAACGGTTGGCTTATCGTTCTCTTCTGGCACCAATGAATCTTTACCGCCAGTTTGCATTTGACGAGCGCGGCGAGCCGCAATCAGAACTAGGTCGAAACGATTGCCCACTTTTTCAACAGCGTCTTGAACAGTTACGCGTGCCATGAGAACTCCAAATAGTTAACTAAAAATTTTTAAATGACGAGAAAGTATACAGTCTAATCTTTGTTTATACTAGCGATAGACTTTGCCTTGTTTGAGCGGGTGATTATTCCGCCAGTAGCGCGTTGAGCATGCTGTTATATTTAGCAGCTTGCTTGTCTTGCTTCAATCGTTCAGCACGTAAAATAGCTCTGAAATCCATTAATGCCACATCGAAATCATCATTTATGATGACATAGTCGTATTCGGTGTAATGCGAGATTTCAGCTTGAGCTTCATTCATACGTTTAGCAATGACGGCTTCACTGTCTTGACCACGAGCATTCAAGCGGCGTTCCAATTCTTCTTTTGAAGGAGGAAGGATAAACACACTTTTTGCATCCGGCATTTTGTCGCGTATTTGACGCGCGCCTTGCCAGTCAATATCAAGAAAAACGTCAATGCCTTTGTTAAGGTTATTTTCAATCCATACCTTAGAGGTGCCGTAGTAGTTGCCAAATACTTCAGCATGTTCGAGAAATTCACCTTTAGTAATCAACTCTTCAAACAGCTCTTTTTGTACAAAATGGTAATGAACACCATCTTGTTCGCCCGGGCGCATGCCGCGTGTGGTATGTGAAACAGAGACTTTCATCGCATAGGTTGGGTTGGTTTCCAACATCGCAGAGATCAAGCTTGATTTGCCTGCACCACTGGGTGCAGAGACGATATAAAGAGTACCTTTGCCCATCTGTTCTGTTCCACGTTAGGTTAGGATTGAATGCTGATATTTGCGTCTATCAGCATGTTAAAAGATAGCACTGACCCAGAGAGTTTCATCCTAGAAAATGAAAATAAGGCCAGAAAAAATGGAGGCGAAGAGTAGCACGTTCCCATGGATGTCTACAACAAAAAGGTCGGCCTTTAGCTGTGAAAGGGGAATTTTAAAACGGTGATATTTTCTTCAATGGGTAAACGTTTGCTCTTATTTCAAGGCTTGTCGAGGGGGTTTATTGCTGTATAATCGCCCGCCGCTGAGCTCGTGATTTGAATATGAACGCGTGTTAGGCCTACAAATTAATGCAAGACTAATTCTTCGATTTGGGTTCCCTCGCCCCCAAAACAAACTAAAAAGGTACACAATGAGTTACTTTACCCTTGCGCAGCAGCGCAAAGCTTTGGCACTTTTAGTGCTATTTCATTTGATCATTATCGCATCGAGCAATTATCTGGTTCAGTTGCCCTTTACTGTATTCGGTTTACATACCACTTGGGGCGCATTTACTTTCCCATTCATTTTTCTGGCAACGGATCTCACTGTACGCATTTTTGGTGCAGCGTTGGCTCGTAAAATCATTTTCTTAGTGATGTTACCGGCTTTGATTGTTTCTTATGCACTCTCGGTGCTATTTTTTGAAGGTCAATTCCAAGGGCTTGCTCAGCTTCATGAGTTTAATCTGTTTGTTGCTCGTATTGCTATTGCCAGTTTTATGGCGTATTTGCTAGGGCAAATTATGGATGTGCATGTGTTTAATCGTCTGCGCCAGATGAAGCAGTGGTGGGTTGCGCCAACATGTTCTACGTTATTTGGTAATGCATTAGACACGGTCGCTTTTTTTGCGATTGCTTTCTATCAAAGCCCCGATCCGTTCATGGCTGAACATTGGACCGAAATTGCTTTGGTTGATTATGGTTTTAAACTGGTGATCAGTTTAGGCCTGTTTGTGCCGATGTACGGTGTGCTGCTCAATTACTTGATCCGGAAGCTGACAGCGGTCAACCCTGATTTTCGAACCGTTGGGATCAATGCTCAGTAGTTGAAATGTTCAGTAGTGGAGTAGCAAGCCATTATACTAGGAAGAGAGAAAATCAAAGCCCGAGCAAGTGCTGCTCGGGCTTTTTTATGTGTCTGCATCTTATAACTATGATGGGTCGATAATGAGTGGCCAACCAATGTCGCTTTGACGGTTTGCTTCAATATCCAGCTCGGCGGTGGTGAGAGGATTGGCCGCTAACCATTTGGCGGATAACCGAAGAGTCAGTTGGTCACCTTGAGCTTGCAGTGTAAATTTAGGCTGTAGTGCCTCGTTACGACGATGGCTGAGCAATACGGCAAGGCGCAGTAAACGTAACACCCGCTTGGCGCTGTTGCCCGACAGAGCGTACTGCTCTGGCAATGAAGAGAGCTGCTCGCGATAACGACGAGCAATTTCGCCTAGAAAGTGTTTCTGTGCACGGGTATAGCCGGGTAAGTCGAGGTTTTGTAACAGGTAGGCGCTGTGTTCACCGCCTTTTTTTAAATCAATCGCTAACCCTATTTCATGCAATTGTGCAGCGGTAGTGAGCAGCATTTCAGCTTGCGGTTCCGCAATCCAATCTTCCCCCCCACACTGTTTGAGCAGCGATTGGGCAAGTTGAGCCACTTGCTTGGCGTAGTCAACATCAATTTGATATCGCACCTGAACGCTATTGATGGTACGCGTTCGAATGTCATCTTGGCGCAGCTCTTCGACCATTTCATACACTAAGCCTTCACGCAATGCGCCGCCAGCTAAAGTCATCGATTCAATCTCGAGCAGTTCAAAGATGGCAATTAAAATCGAGAGGCCACTTGGGAAAACTAACGCTCGCTCTAAAGTTAAGCCTTCAATATCAAGCTCTTCCAAGTGATCGGCGAGCATCGCTTGTTTTTGCAAGCGTTTTAGTTTGGTATGAGTGATCACCTCATCCATCCCTTGCGCTAACATAATTTCTTGCAACGCTTGTACTGTGCCACTGGCACCCACGCACACATCCCAACCTAACTGTGTGTACTGCTCAAGGATAGGCGCTAACGTCTGTTTTGCCGCATCGATCGCTCGATTAAAGTTAGCCGCGTTAAGCTGTCTGTCTTTAAAATGGCGCTCAAGCCAAGTGACGCAGCCCATTTTTAAACTGGTTAACGCTTTGGCATCGAACCCTTCACCAATGATGAGTTCAGTACTGGCCCCACCAATATCGACAACCAAGCGTCGTCCTAAGCCACCCGAAGTGTGAGCCACTCCTTTATAGATAGTGGCCGCCTCTTCTTCACCGGAAATAACCTGAATGGGGTGGCCGAGTATTTGGTTGGCTTGAGTTAAAAACAGCTCAACGTTGGTGGCTGTACGCAGTGTGGCAGTGCCAACAATACGGATATTGCTGGCGGGTATATCTTGTAGTCGTTCCGCAAATAAACTGAGGCAGTCCCATCCTCGCTGCATCGCTTCTTGGCTAAGAGCGTTGTTATCATCTAACCCGGCGGCCAAGCGTACTTTGCGCTTTATTTTGGCCATCGTTTGTACACTGCCATCAATATGACGCACGATGAGCATATGAAAACTGTTCGACCCAAGGTCGATGGCAGCGTAGAGCGGCGAGGAGACGGCTTTACTCATAAATGGATTACGAACCCTTATTACTTTGATGCGGTTGACGTGGGCGACGACTTTGTGGCTTACGGTTGCCAGTACGAGGGCCATTGTTATTAGTGCGGCGCTGCTGAGGATTACGAGAACGCAGACGAATTGGCGGTGGTAAGTCTTCAATCAACGCCGATACATCGTAATCAGAAACAGGAACTGCGTGCCCGGTGTACTCTTCAATCGCGGTTAGGTTAATGGCGTACTCTTCACAGGCAAAACTAATCGAGTGACCACTCTCTCCTGCGCGACCTGTACGACCAATGCGGTGCACGTAGTCTTCACAGTCATCAGGTAAGTCGTAGTTGAATACGTGTGTGACTTGAGGAATGTGTAAGCCTCGCGCTGCCACGTCGGTTGCAACAAGAATGTCGACATCACCGGTAGTAAATTGCTCAAGGATCTTTTCACGTTTCTTCTGCGGTACATCACCCGTTAGCAGGCCGACACGGTGCCCATCTGCAGCTAAATGACCCCAAATAGAGTCGCAGCGGTGTTTTGTGTTGGCAAAAATGATGGCGCGATCTGGCCAGTCTTGTTCTATCAGTGTCTGTAATAGCGCCATCTTATGTTCGTTAGACGGGTAGAACAGCTCTTCTTGGATGCGATGGCCAGTTTTTTGTTCTGGTTCAACAACCACGTGCTCAGGGTTATGCATGTGCTCGAACGCCAACTCTTGAACGCGATAAGAAAGCGTGGCTGAAAACAGCATGTTCAGGCGCTCTTTAGGTTCAGGCATACGGCGAAACAGAAAACGAATGTCCTTGATAAAACCAAGGTCAAACATGCGATCGGCTTCATCCAGCACTACAGCTTGAATATTATTCAAGTTAAACACGTGTTGTTTGTAGAAATCTATGATACGTCCTGTTGTACCGATCAATATGTCGACACCATCTTGCAGCTTAGACAACTGCTTATCGTAGCTTTCACCACCGTAAGCCAGCGCGGCTTTGATGCCAGTACTGGCAATCAGAGGTTCGGCGTCGTTATAAATTTGAATCGCTAACTCACGAGTCGGAGCCATAATAATGGCACGCGGCTGCGTCGGTTTTCGCCCTTCATGTTCAGGGGTTGTTAGTAAGTGGTTAAAAGTAGCAGCGAGAAACGCAAGCGTTTTACCAGTCCCTGTTTGGGCCTGGCCTGCAATGTCTTGGCCGGTGAGCAGTACCGGCAACGCCAAGGCTTGGATCGGGGTACAGTAATCGAACCCTTTTTTTTCCAATCCTTCAACAACTTGAGGATGTAATCCCAAATCGGCGAACTTTTGCTCTGTGATATGTGTCTTTTTCATCGCCATAGAATATCAGCTTAAGCTTGCAATACGAAAGTAAATACATTCCAATAGAGCATCTATTTACTGGTTAGCTTATAATCAGTGCAGAAAAACATATTGGAGTGGAAGATGAGCGATAAGATTTTGCAGCTTACAGATGATGGTTTTGAGAACGATGTAATCAAAGCTGCAGGCCCTGTTCTTGTTGATTTTTGGGCAGAATGGTGTGGTCCTTGTAAGATGATTGCACCAATTTTGGATGAAATCGCTAGCGAGTACGAAGGCAAACTGACTATCGGTAAATTAAATATCGACCACAACGCAGGTACTCCACCTAAGTTTGGTATTCGTGGCATCCCAACCTTGCTGCTGTTCAAAAATGGCAACGTCGCTGCAACGAAAGTTGGTGCGTTATCAAAAACTCAATTGAAAGAGTTTTTGGACGCAAACCTATAACAGGTATCGCAAAGCCGTACATTTTCTGATGCACGGCTTTGTTTTTTTGAAAAGAAACAAACTCTAGACTAGGCTATTATTTAGTGCTAGTTTATCGCACGTTAATTAGACAAGTGTTCACTTCTTGGTCGATCCTGAGACCAAAATCCATCTTAACTAGAAAATAGATCCTATTTTGACTAAACAAGTATCCACCACAATGAATCTAACAGAATTGAAGAACAGACCTGTGTCTGATCTTGTGAAACTTGGTGAGAGCCTAGGCCTCGAAAACCTAGCGCGTCTAAGAAAACAAGACATCATCTTCTCCATCCTAAAAGCGCACGCAAAAAGTGGTGAAGATATATTTGGTGATGGGGTCTTGGAAATTCTTCAAGACGGTTTTGGTTTCTTACGTAGCGCCGACTGTTCATATTTAGCTGGCCCTGATGATATCTACGTATCACCAAGCCAAATTCGCCGTTTCAACTTACGCACCGGTGACTCAGTATCCGGCAAAATTCGCCCACCAAAAGAAGGCGAACGTTATTTCGCATTGTTAAAAGTTAACACCGTTAACCACGACAAACCGGATAATGCACGTAACAAGATTTTATTTGAGAACTTAACTCCACTGCATGCCAATGAACGTATGATCATGGAGCGTGGTAATGGCTCGACAGAAGACATTACGGCACGAGTTCTAGACCTTGCCTCTCCGATTGGTAAAGGCCAGCGTGGTTTGATTGTTGCTCCGCCAAAAGCGGGCAAAACCATGTTGCTACAAAATATCGCGCAAAGTATTGCTAACAACCATCCTGATTGCGTGTTGATGGTGCTACTGATTGACGAACGTCCTGAAGAAGTAACGGAAATGCAACGCCTTGTGAAAGGCGAAGTGGTTGCTTCTACGTTCGATGAGCCAGCTTCGCGTCACGTACAAGTGGCAGAAATGGTGATCGAAAAAGCAAAACGTTTGGTTGAGCATAAGAAAGATGTCGTTATCCTGCTTGATTCCATCACACGTTTAGCTCGTGCTTACAACACAGTGATCCCGTCATCTGGCAAAGTGTTGACTGGTGGTGTGGATGCCAACGCATTGCAACGTCCTAAGCGCTTTTTTGGTGCGGCTCGTAATGTAGAAGAAGGCGGTAGTTTAACGATTATTGCGACGGCACTGGTTGATACTGGCTCTAAAATGGATGAAGTTATCTACGAAGAGTTTAAAGGTACAGGTAACATGGAATTGCACCTTAACCGTAAAATTGCGGAAAAACGTGTCTTCCCTGCTATCGATTTCAACCGCAGCGGTACTCGTCGTGAAGAGTTGCTTACTAAGCCTGATGAGTTACAAAAAATGTGGATTTTGCGTAAGATCGTTCACCCAATGAGTGAAAGTGACGCAATGGAATTCTTAATTGATAAGCTCGCGATGACGAAAACTAATGATGAGTTTTTTGATGCGATGCGCCGTCAATAATAGACGCTAAGTTTAGTATGACCAACGCCACCGTTTATCGGTGGCGTTTTTGTTTGCATTTGACCCATTAACCTTCCACAATAGGCCAAATGTTACAAGGAGGTTAAAATGCAACAAGGAATGTTGTCGTCGCTTCTCCTCTCGCTATTTTTATTTTGTGCGTGGCCAAGTGCTGCCTCTATAGAAATAACGTCTGATACAGCTCAGAAATGGCTTCAGGAAGAACAAATTCGCCATAAAAGTGCAGAGTTATTGCAGTACGCGGTACATGATGAATTTGATTCTTTGCGTTTTTCATTACAACGTTTAGCGCTATTACCGCAAGAAGCCGCACGTTTTCTGTTGCTGCAAAAAATCGAGCAGTTGGATCTCGCCCTAACGCCGAATATGGTGATATTCATTGAAGAGCAGCAAGCGCTTGCACCCACTTATCAAGTTGTCGAAAAAGAACAAGGCTATGAATTCTCAACCCCAGCTTTTGACTCTTCTGCGATAGCCAGCCGTTTATTAAAGCGTTGGCGGCAGGAACAAACCATTCTCGATTTCTTGGTGAAGGCGGAGCGCCAAGAGCTAGTACTGAAAACATGGTTGTCAGGGACTCAATATCAAGTAAAAATTCGCGAAACGTTACTGATCCGCGAGTTAGATACACTATCCCCAAGTGCTTTAGCTGCGCTCACTGAGCAACTGACATCAGAGCCAGTGACCGGATGGTTGCCTTCCACACAAGTGATGGTTCGATTAGCTCAAGTTAGTGAAGATCCTAAAATCTATAAACTCCTGTGGCTGATGCGGGTCGATTTCTCCATTCAGCAGGAACTCACACGATTAGCCAGCGTAAGCGATGAATTTGCGCTAAAACAGATCATGGCCGCCAGTGAAAATCCAAGTTTAAAAGTACAAGCGATTAAGGCATTAGTTCGCATCAGCCCCATGCGTTCTGATATCCGCGACTTTCTGATAGCCAAAATGTCAATCAATGAAGAGGTCAATTTAGTGGCCACTGCTTTGGTCGAGCAAGGACACAGCCGCTGGCTAAAGGATTTACTGGTGAGTAATTCTCAGGTGAAAAGTCGTGGTATTTTGCAAGCCCTCTCTCAATAACCCTATGAAATTTGGGGATCGTTAATGGGTTGTTTTTGTTATACTGCCTGCAGTTTAATCAGCGATGTAGTAGGCCTATGAGCTTTAAGGATTTACGTGAATTTGTTGACCATCTGGAAAAAACAGGCCAACTAAAACGCATTACTTGCCCGATTGACCCTCATTATGAAATGACGGAAATTAGCGACCGCACTTTGCGTGCCGCAGGTCCTGCCTTGCTATTTGAAAACCCGATCGGTTATACGGTTCCGGTGCTCACTAACTTGTTTGGCACCGCAAAACGCGTCGCGATCGGCATGGGGCGTAAAGATGTCCAAGAGTTAAGGGAAGTCGGCAAATTACTGGCTTATCTCAAAGAGCCTGAGCCACCACAGGGCTTCAAAGATGCTATCGATAAATTGCCTTTATTTAAGCAAGTGCTCAACATGCCAACCAAACGACTACGCAAGGCTCCTTGCCAGGAGATTGTTTGGCAGGGCAACGATGTTGACTTAGACAAAATCCCAGTGATGAGTTGTTGGGCCGATGATGTGGCACCCCTTCTAACTTGGGGGCTGACCATCACTAAAGGGCCAAACAAGAAGCGACAAAATCTCGGGATTTATCGCCAACAGAAACTCAGTAAAAACAAAGTCATCATGCGTTGGCTGGCGCATCGTGGTGGTGCTCTAGATTTAAGAGATTGGATGGACACTCACCCCGGAGAGAATTTCCCCGTTTCAGTGGCTTTTGGTGCTGATCCTGCAACCATTCTAGGCGCGGTGACACCAGTGCCAGATACGCTTTCTGAATATGCTTTTGCGGGATTGCTACGAGGCAGTAAAACAGAAGTGGTTAAATCGCTCAGTAATGATCTAGATGTGCCTGCTAGTGCGGAAATTGTGCTGGAAGGCTACATAGATCCAAACGAATATGCTGACGAAGGGCCTTATGGTGATCACACGGGTTACTATAATGAAGTTGAAAAGCATCGTGTCTTTACGGTTACGCATATCACAATGCGCAGCAATCCTATCTACCATAGCACTTATACCGGACGCCCACCTGATGAACCAGCTGTGCTTGGTGTTGCGTTAAATGAAGTGTTTGTACCTATACTCCAAAAACAGTTCCCTGAAATCGTCGATTTCTATTTACCGCCGGAAGGTTGTTCTTATCGAATGGCGGTGGTGACGATGAAAAAGCAATACCCTGGTCATGCAAAGCGAGTCATGATGGGAGTTTGGTCGTTCCTTCGCCAGTTTATGTACACTAAATATGTGGTGGTGTGCGATGAATTAGTCGATGCTCGTGATTGGAATTCAGTTATCAATGCAATGACAACACATATGGACCCAGTCCGAGACACTTTATTCATCGAACATACACCGATTGATTCACTTGATTTTGCCTCTCCAGTGGTGGGGCTAGGCTCCAAAATGGGCTTAGATGCTACCATTAAATGGGATGTCGAGAGTGACGGTACAAGACAACAGTCATCACCATCAACGGCTCCTCAGATCAAAGCTGAGCATTTGGATCAGCTTAGAGCACAGCATTCTGAGATTGTTGATATCTATTTAGTGCCATTTTCTAATGATGGTTTCTTGATGGTATCCATGAACAAAGCGTTCGCTGGTCAATCTCAAGAGCTGTTAAAAAAGATATGGGCATTTTTAGAGACATTTTCAAACCTGAAGTTTGTTGTGCTCTGTGATGATGATGTGAATATCCGAGATTGGAATGATGTGATTTGGGCGATAACCACGCGTATGGATCCGTCTCGAGATACTGATCGTATAGAAGCTAATGAAGGGCAATGTTCCAAGCTCCTGCTGGATGCAACCAACAAACTCTCTGGTGAAGTTCAGCGAGAGTGGGGGACGCCAATCCAAAAAGATCACGAGGTCGTCACCAAAATAGACTCGCTCTGGGATGAGCTAGGTATTTTATGACTTATACGGTGATCTTGCTGCCGAAAGGCGATACTTTTGAAGTGCAAGACGGTACAACGGTGTTGGAAGCTGCGCTCAACAAGAACATCTCTTTTCCACACCGTTGTCAAATAGGTGCATGCGCTATGTGTATGTGCAGAAAATTAGAAGGTGTAGTGGAATATAACTTAGAACCGATGTTGACTGACGAAGAGCAGCGACAAGGTTGGATATTCCCTTGCCAAGCCTTTGCAACAAGTAACTTAGTACTTACTTTTGCAGAGTAAGTCAGAGGAAAAACATGACCACCCAATGTAAAGTAAAGTCAATTGAGCCATTAGCCTCTAATACTTATAAAATCATCCTCCAACCTGAAAGCGTTCTTGCATTTAAAGCTGGGCAATATCTCATGGTAGAAATGGGTGAGAAAGATAAACGTCCATTTTCTATCGCAAGCAGCCCTTGCCGTACTGGTGAACTAGAGTTGCACATTGGTGCCGCCGAGCACAATGCTTATGCACAGGAAGTGGTTGAGAAAATGAGAACGGCATTAAGCAACAAGGGTTTAGTCAATATAGATGCACCTCATGGTGATGCGTGGGTAAAAGAAAATGAGCGCCCTCTACTACTCATTGCTGGAGGAACAGGTTTTAGCTACGTACGCTCGATTTTAGATCACTGTATTAGCCAAAAGAAAAGTAACGCTATCTATTTGTACTGGGGAGCAAAAGACGTTTACCAACTCTATGCAAAAACAGAACTGAGTGAGATTGCTCAGCAATTTGAGAACATCCACTTTGTACCTGTTGTTGAAACGGCTGATGAAGGTTGGAATGGCAAGATTGGCAATGTACTCCAAGCGATCAATGATGATTTCGAGTCGTTAGAAGCGTACGACATTTATATTGCAGGTCGTTTTGATATGGCTGGAGCAGCAAGAGAACAGTTTACCCAATACAAAAATGCAAAAAGCGATCACATGTTTGCTGATGCCTACGCTTTTATTTAAGATCGAGAGAGATTAAAGCCTATCAAAAGAGAGCGAAATGCTCTCTTTTGATGCTTTGTGGCTGCTATTTAAACAAAATAGATGTTTTTCTTATTTTTTATTAAAAACCGCTTGCACTCATCTTCGTTCTCCCTATAATGCCGCCTCACTGACACGGCACAGCCAGTAAGGGTTCAAGCCCAATTAGCCAGCCAATCAGTAGGTCAAATCAGTAAGACGAAATAATTTAATAAAGTGTTTGACACTTTTCATTATCTCGCTAGAATGGCCGCCTCTTCAAAGGAAGCCTCGGCAAGCCAGCGAAGAACGCTCTTTAACAATATAAACCTATCAATCTGTGTGGGCACTCGTTGATGATAATCAAAAAAGATTTATCAATGAACTGAGTGACCAATCAGAATCAAGTTTACTTGATTTTGGCAC
>NZ_CAWPJM010000005.1:0-50169 GCF_963888495.1 Vibrio sp. 2-2(8)
AATTGACTGTGCCAAAATCAAGTAAACTTGATTCTGATTGGTCACTCAGTTCATTGATAAATCTTTTTTGATTATCATCAACGAGTGCCCACACAGATTGATAGGTTTATATTGTTAAAGAGCGTTCCTGTCGAACAAGACCGTTAAGTCCGTGTCGCTAGGGGTGCGAATAATACGCTTTAGCTTTTAAGAGTCAAGAGTTATTTTTAACTATCTTTCTCTTTCAACTAGTAACTCGTTTGTGAGGCTTGCCTCACTCCGTGTCAGTGAGGCGGCATTATAGGGAGGTTTTACAATGTGACAAGTTCTTTTTTAAAATCACCTTTCATTCGCTTAAAAAGCCACCAATGTCGCGTTTTATTGAATAAAACTTCAACATTTGAAGGTTATCACAGCAATTGGTTGGAAAAACACCAAGCATAAACGTAAGATTGATGTGTCTATTTTGTTAATCCTAGACATCCTTCTTCTTTTACTTGATATGTAGTATTCCAATATGAACTCTAATAAATCGATTTTACTGGTTGCATCTCTTGCAATAATAGGCGCAATCCTTTTTTCTCTGGTCGCGCTTTCTCCCGCAATTACTTTTGTTCTTGGTGTTGTCTCTTCCGCTCTTGTTTTTAAATTTTTTGGCAGCAAAACGCTAACCGATGATGAGGAGTCAAAACTCTCAACGAAAACACTGTATGTCGGTAACTTGCCATACAAAGCGAATGAAGCTCATGTTCGTGAACTTTTTGCCAAATATGGAGAGGTCTTTGCCGTACGTTTGATGAAAGATAAGCGAACGGGCAAAAGGCGTGGATTTGGCTTTGTTGTGATGGCTTCTGCAAATGTAGATGGTGCTATTTCAGCTTTGAATGAGAAAGACTATATGCAGCGCACATTGAAGGTACGTGTGGCGAATGATCCTAAACATCCTGATGACGATATGTTTGAACAGGAGTAAAACCTAAGTGAGCTAATCGGCTATTGAGCGCGCTTTCTTCCCAAGGAGGTGCGCTTGATAATATCTTGTGTTGTTTGATTTTGCATTGTGGCTCGCTTTTCACACCCAATAGCTCTTGCACACGACGAGCAATAGCTTCTCCGGAATCAACTAGCACGACACTCTTCCCTAATACGGCTTGGATCTCTTCTTTTATTAATGGGAAGTGTGTACAGCCAAGGACCGCCACATCAATACGGTTCACCAAAGGGCTAAGAATCTCTTTTAATTCTGCAAGATCGACAGCTTTGCCCCTCAATTTTTCTTCTGCCATATCCACTAAGCGCGTTGACCCTAGCAATTCAACATTCTTGTCAGATGAGAAATCTCGAATCAAATCGTGAGTGTATTGACGAGTGATAGTCGCTGGGGTAGCAATGAGTCCCACGGCTTTATTTGCCAGTGACGAGGCCGGTTTAATCGCAGGGACAACCCCCACAACTGGTACAGCAAGACAAGAACGCAGCTTGGGTAAGACGATGGTGCTTGCGGTATTACAAGCAATAACGACCAAATCAATGCGCTCTTTCACAACGACATCGCTTACCAACCTAACCACACGCTTAATTAACACCTCTTGATTGAGCTCTCCATAAGGATAAGCTTCATTGTCAAACAGGTAGATGTAGTTTAATTGTGGTAGTTTGGCTTGGACCTCTTGATAAACCGATAACCCACCAACACCAGAGTCAAAGATAAGCACATTAAGCTGAGACGGTTGCGACACTCTGAGCACCTTATAATGAAAACGTTCCGATCATACTCGCTCTTTATCAATTGGCAATGCTCTTGCTCGGTATCTTTGGTGACAAAAACGCTCTTCCTGATCGATAGCTACTGGATCAACTGACAATAACGTCCTTTTTCATCATCACAGTTGCAAAGTAAAAACCGCCCAAAGGCGGTTTGAGGTGATTAGAATTGGTAAGAGCTTGTGAGCATAATTTTACGCCCATCTCCTGGGTAGTAAGCTCCCCAGTTGTTGGCATTTTCTGCATATTTTTTATCAAATGCATTATCGACACGTAGAGTCGCTGACCACTCTTTTTTGATATAACTTACCGCTAGGTTACTTAGCCAATATGCGGGCAACTTATCTAAGCTGTTTGATGTATCACCATCTTTATAACGAGAGCCCGTGTAAACACCTTCAACAAACAACTGCCATTCATAGCTAATATCATATGTTACAAATGCTCGCCCAGTATTGCGAGCGACCCAAGGCAATGTCTTACCTTTATCACCACCACTTGAAAATTCAGCATCAATAAGGTTGTACTCTAGCCCTAACTGAAGATTTTCATTTGCGTATAGATCGCCGCTAACACTAATACCATTCCGTTCAGATTCATCAGCATTGACGTTAGCGCCAGGAAAAAAGCCACCAATAGGTGTTGGTGCGCTGTTATCAAAAACAATCTCATCTTCTAGCTGTAGGTTAAATACGTCTATTTTAATACTGTAATCGTCCCCCAAAAGCCCCCAGCCAGCTTCTAAAGATTTACCTGTTTGAGGTTTCAAACCTAAAACACCGGGTGAGGTATAAGCTTGCTCGTCAATCTTAGCAAACCTAAAGTTCGTTTCTCCGCGCACATAAACTCGCTGAAACTGATTAATTTTGTAGTTAAGTCCGAGTTCGTAAGCATCCTGAGATTCAGATAGCTTTTCAGCCTCTGGGTAGATAGCACCATCGTACAACTCATCAGCGACGGAGCTGTATCTCGCACCAGTAGTCAATGTTAGGTTTGTGATAAGTGGATAATTTAACTGACCAAAAACACTATAATCATTTTGCTCATTGGCTCTGTCAGTTGATGAGGATTTGTACGAATGATCACTGTCGGTACCTTCTAAGCCAAAGAGAATATTACCTTCACCAGATTGAGTTGAGAACTGGTTTTCTAGGCTCACTGAACCAAATAACTGTTTGCTTTTGCTGGTAGTTGAACTACCCCAAGCTGAGCCAGAGCCTGACGTGTTATCGTAAATTACGTCTGTGCCAACAATCCACGAACCACTTATGTGACGTTTATAACCTGTACGAAGTGCTTTAGTAATTTCATGAGAGTAATCCGTTGGATTTGTCGAACCAGCCTGAGTTGGGTCTTGCTTATATTGTTCTTCGGTTAATGAGCCAACATATTCACGGTTGTTATCGTAATAGCTCGCTTCAACGAAAAACTCAGTTTTGTCTTGCTCATAGTTTAGTCGGCCAAGCAATGCACCAGTCTCACGCTTATTATGCTCACGATAGTTATCACTGTTGTCTTGGCTTGCACTCAAGAATAGGTTCCAACGTTCATTGAGCTGCTCAGAAACGTCAACACTACCCGCGATAGAATCAAAACTACCAACACTTACTGAAACATTGCCACCATCTTGATGGCCACCTTTAGTAATGATGTTGATGACACCACCCACCGCTTGATCTCCGTATAGCACGGCGGCACTACCAGATAGAACTTCGACACGTTCAATCTGCGAAATCAAAATAGAACTCACTTGAGGCGCAGACAGATCTTGTTTATTCAAACGACGTCCATCAACGAGAATAAATGTGTTGTTCGCTGCTTGTCCACCAGTAAAACCTCGGATGGCAAAGACGGGGCCACTGTTACTATCAGAAATCTGAATGCCTGCACGTGCTCGCAGTAACGTGTCTAAGCTCCTAGCTCCGCTTGCAGCAATATCGTCCGAATTGATCACAGTTACGTTAGCTGGAATGTCTTCGATAGAGTTGTTGAAGTCACTTTTAGCTAGAACGACCATCGTTTCATCAGTGGTAACGTCTTGAGCATAAGAAGAGGCATACGGAAGCAGCGATGCTATCGTCATCGCTAAAATAGATTTATTCATATTGTGATCCTAATTCGCGTAAGTCCTACCAAATCAACCAAACGGTGGTATAGATTTGGCTGCTGGCAGGTATTCGGACTTGAGAGCTCTTGACCTACTAACCCGACTTCCCACAGCATTTTCCTGCAGTGTCATATTGGGTGTTCGTTCTCTCTTACCGCTGCGCGTCAGTTCTGGATTCACACCAGATTCCCTTTTCGGCCATCTATACCGCTAGATAGCACCAGCTGAGGGCGATACTATGGCTCTATTGATAATTTGTCTAGTACTGATTGGTGTCAGCTATTTTTGTTAGCTCGCAATTAATGACTAATTCAGGACAAAACTGGACAAGCGCGAGGGATTGAATAAAATCTGCGCTCTTTATTATTTGAATGCACCATACCCAAGCAAAGGTAATACCATGGCGACTCTTGATGTAAACCCACAACACTACCAGCAACAGTTGGCGGAAAAGACCGAGCGTCTGACCCAAATGTTCGCACAATACAACATGCCTCAGTTGGAAGTGTTTGAATCACCAGAGCAGCATTACCGTATGCGTGCAGAATTTCGAGTTTGGCACGAAGGTGATGAGCTTTATTACATCATGTTCAACCAAGAAACGCGTGAAAAATACCGCGTTGACCAGTTTCCTGCAGCCAGTCGTTTAATTAATGATTTGATGCCACTTTTGGTCGATGCACTTAAAGGCAGCGACTCACTGCGTCGTAAACTTTTCCAAGTCGATTTTCTCTCCACTCTTAGTGGTGAAGTACTGGTTTCTCTGCTTTATCATCGCCAACTCGATGAAGAATGGATAACCCAAGCAAAAGCATTAAAACAGCGTCTCAATGATGAGGGATTCAACCTCAATTTGATTGGCCGTGCACGTAAAATGAAAGTCGTGCTAGATCGAGATTTTGTGATTGAGAAACTGAACGTACATGGTCAAAGTTACATTTATCAACAAGTGGAAAACAGTTTTACTCAACCAAACGGTACTGTTGCGCAAAAAATGTTGGAATGGGCCGTTGACTGCACACAAGAGAGCCAAGGCGATTTATTGGAGCTCTACTGTGGGAATGGTAACTTTTCACTGGCATTGGCGAAAAATTTCGAGCGAGTGCTCGCAACCGAATTAGCCAAACCTTCTGTTGATTCCGCGCAATACAACATTGCGGCGAATAAAATAGACAATGTGCAAATCATCCGCATGTCTGCCGAAGAGTTTACTCAAGCGATGGAAGGTCAACGTGAGTTTCGTCGTTTACAACAAGCGGGAGTTGATCTCAAAAGCTATCGTTGCAACACCATTTTTGTTGACCCACCGCGCTCGGGTATGGATATCGATACCTGTAAAATGGTGCAAGGCTACGAGCGGATTGTGTATATCTCCTGCAACCCAGAAACCTTAAAAGAGAATTTAGACACTCTATGTGAAACACACAAAGTGACTCGTTTCGCTCTATTCGACCAATTCCCTTACACCCACCACATGGAAGCAGGTGTAATGCTGGAGAAGATTAAATAAGACTTTTAATCAATATTTAAATTTCGATTTAATCGGCTTTCACGCATTCGTACTGACAACATTACCTATCATGCTGCTCGCTCTGACTAACGGTTTAATCAGAGCGGGCGATGCAGAGCCCATACGATAACCGTTGAGATCGCCGCTTACCTTCTGTCCCCAATGCAGAATCTCTGCATACTCACCCAATTCTACAATCAGTAGAGCCTGCCCACCGGTTAATTCAATCAATGGTTATCTGTCATTTTGTCTGACTTTGAAGCAGGAAATTACATCGCATCACAATGAATAGAACAAAATAATCGGTGAGCCAAACCAAATTCATGGGAACGTTTACAGATTGATTTTGATATAAACGTCAGATCCAAAGCCAATCTCATCAAGGAAAGTTCATCACTCGCCGTTAAAATTGCTTAAAAGTACATTCCAGAGAGGATAATCACACGAAAGAAGAATAAATCCGTTATTACTATGAAAATGTAAACCCCATCATGGAAACGTTTCCATATCTTATTTACACTAAGTAGCAAGCTAGGACTCAAAAAATAAAACGATTAGCTACTCTATGTATGGCACTGTTTTTGGCCGCGTTAGCGTCGACTACCAGAGCAAAAAAGTCATCCATTACGGTATTCACTACCGTAGTGCAACACGGTTAGAAACAAAAAATCAAGTAGGAAAACCATGAAGGCATTTTCAGATATTCTCCAACGACGTGACTGGGAAACCCCACAATCAGTGAATATTCACTGCTTAAAAGCACACAGCCCACTTTCCAGTTACCGAGATATTGACCATGCCCGTGACGACGTTTACGCCCAACGTCAATCGCTGAATGGCCAATGGAAATTCAAAGTGTTCGACTCGCCCGAACAAGTCGAAGGCGAGTTTATTCAAACCAAATTCAATGATACGAACTGGGATGAAATAACGGTTCCTTCCAACTGGCAGCTACAAGGCTACGACAAACCAATTTACACCAACGTAAAATACCCGTTTGAAGTAAACCCTCCATTCGTGCCCGCCGAAAACCCGACAGGTTGTTACCGCACTACGATTTCCCGCTCAGAAGCCGATCTTGCCAATACCCAGCGCATCATCTTCGATGGTGTGAACTCAGCATTCCACCTATGGTGCAACGGCACTTGGGTGGGATACAGCCAAGATAGCCGCTTGCCTTCCGAATTCGACTTATCACCCTACCTAGTGGCTGGCGAGAATACACTTGCCGTGATGGTGATGCGTTGGTGTGATGGCTGCTACCTAGAAGACCAAGACATGTGGTGGCTAAGTGGTATTTTCCGCGACGTAACTTTGCTTTCTAAACCGCAATACTGCATTGAAGATGTATTCGTCACGCCAGATTTGGATGCGTGTTATCGCGATGGTTCACTATCAATCGTGACGCACATTTCAGCGCCAGATTGTTACCAAGTGCAAGTGCAGCTCTTTGATGGTGAATGCGCAGTGACTGAGCCGCGAATTGATCGACCGCACAACCGCCGTATTGACGAGCGGGGCACATACGATGACGTAGTATTTCAAACATTGCATGTGCGTGAGCCAAACAAATGGAGCGCAGAAACCCCCAATCTATACCGCCTAGTCATTTCCCTATTAGATGAAAACGGCATGCATCTAGAGAGTGAAGCCTATCATGTGGGCTTTCGCAAAGTGGAAATCACTGATGGTCAGTTGAAACTCAACGGCAGGCCTTTGCTGATCCGTGGCGTTAACCGTCATGAGCATCATCCAGAGCTTGGGCATGTGATGACAGAAGAAGACATGATCCGCGACATCTGTTTGATGAAGCAATACAATTTCAACGCGGTACGTACAGCGCACTACCCAAATCACCCTCGTTGGTACGAACTGTGTGACCAATACGGCTTGTACGTGTGCGATGAAGCGAACATCGAAACCCATGGCATGCAGCCGATGAATCGCCTTTCGAGCAATCCACAATGGGCGCACGCATACATGAGCCGCTACACCCAAATGGTGATGCGCGATAAAAACCACCCTTCTATCATCATCTGGTCTTTGGGTAACGAGTCTGGCCACGGCAGCAACCACAATGCGATGTACGCTTGGTCGAAAAACTACGATCCGTCGCGCCCTGTTCAATATGAAGGTGGCGGTGCCAATACCGCAGCAACCGACATCATTGCGCCTATGTACGCCCGTGTGAATACAACGATTGCAGATGAAGCAGTACCAAAATGGCCAATCAAAAAATGGATTTCTCTACCCAACGAAACTCGCCCACTGATCTTATGTGAATACGCCCACGCAATGGGTAACAGTTTGGGGAGTTTTAATGAATATTGGCATGCATTCCGCGAGTTTCCTCGCCTTCAAGGCGGCTTTATCTGGGATTGGGTAGATCAAGGCTTGAGCCAATGGGACGAGAACGGCCAACACTTCTGGGCTTACGGTGGCGATTTTGGCGATAAAATCAATGACCGCCAGTTCTGCATCAACGGGTTGATCTTCCCAGATCGCACTGTGCATCCAACATTGGAAGAAGCCAAATACTGCCAGCGTATGATTCGCGTGTCGCTGCAAGAACAAGCGAAAGGATTCTGTCATCTATTAGTAACTAACGAAAACCTATTTCGTGCAACGGACAACGAGCAATTGAACTGGTCACTTTTGGAAGATGGCAAATTGATTCAATCTGGCTCTGTTGTGCTGAACATCAAAGCCGATAGCCAAGCAACCGTAGATATTGCTTTTGAATTTACACCTAAAGCAGAAGCGCGATACCACTTGAATACTGACATCACCTTAATGGCAGAAACACTTTGGGCACCCGCGGGACATGTGAGCGCTTCTGAGCAATTTGCGCTACGCAATACCTCAGGTCTCGCCATGCCTAAATTGGAAACGCAACCAGCCCCAGCGATAAGCCAGCAAAAAGGCATGATCGTAGTCACCAGCCTAAATGAGAAGCATCAATGGTGCTGGGATAGTCAAACAGGCTTGATGATTGATTGGCAAGTCGATGGCAAAGCGCAAATGCTGGCGGCACCGCAAGATAACTTCTTCCGTGCGCCACTGGATAACGATATTGGTGTGAGTGAAGTGGATAACGTAGATCCGAACGCTTGGGTATGCCGTTGGGATATGGCTGGTATTGGCCAATGGAAACGCGAATGTGTCAGTTGCCATAGCGACATGTTGGCGCATGCCGTGCAAGTAACATCAACTTTCGCTTACCAATTCAACGGTGCCGTGCAAGCCATCACCACTTGGACGCATACGCTGAAAAACAGTGGCGAAATGCAGCTGACCGTTGATGTGACACTTGCCGATGATCTACCACCCATGCCACGTATCGGCTTGGAGTTGCAATTGCCATTGCATGAGCAGAGTACACCAATCACTTGGCAAGGTTTAGGTCCGTTTGAGAACTACCCAGACCGCCTATCTGCAGCACGTTTTGGCTTGCACACGCAAACGCTAGAAGAGATGCATACTCCGTACATTTTCCCAACCGACAGTGGCTTGCGTTGTGGAACTCAATGGCTGCAAGTGAACGAACTGGCGATATCTGGCGATTTCCAATTTAGTGTCAGTCAATATGCTCAACAGACGCTGGCAAAAGCAAAACACACCTGTGATTTAATGGCAGAAAAAACCATTTATGTGCGCCTAGACCATCAGCACATGGGCGTGGGTGGTGATGATTCTTGGAGCCCTAGTGTGCACAAAGAATTCCAGCTAACTGGCAATAATTACGTTTACCGAATATCGTTCAAAGCAATTTCGCATCGTATTTAAAAACGCACCGATAACGGCTATCGCCACTTACAACGATTACGTGACAGCGGGATGCATGACGCTACGACAAGAAAACGGCGTCCACATCCCTGTGATATGTCTTTGATAGGCTTGGATGACGGTCACATCGCACGCTATATCTACCTAGTCATTGATGACTTAGTCGGCGTGATGGCGACCAAGAAAACCCAATTTTCTTCCAACCCAGAGTAGCAACAACAGCAATACGAGAATGGCGAAAAAGTTAGAACCAGAATCTGGATATTGTGCTTTGATAAATGCCGAATGACCAAAAGCACCGACAAAGAAACAGGCAAGCGCTACCAATGGAAGATCTTCCGCCACCGGATGGCGCAAATATTCTTGATACAACGCCTGCACAGAAAGCACTAATGCAATCAATGGGAAAATGGAGAACGGAACTTGGCTAATGGTTACCCAAGACAACAAAGCATCGCCGCACATACCTGCGATGAGCGCTAGCACAAGTGTTTTTCTTTCCGAACCACGATGGGTTGTGTTGTTTTCATTCGACATTACTCTATCCCCCCTTTGAGCCGATTACGTTCACGTTCTTTGCGATACCAAAATGCCCCTTTGGCTAGCATTCGCAACTGCATGATCAAACGTTCAGCAAGCTCATCTCGCTCACGTCGATCTAAATCTAAAGCTTCAGCGCCGGAGCTGAACACCAAAATAACGGAAGCTTCGGCCTGAGTTAATGCCTCGTCACGACCCATGCCTGTCGTCATCAAATACTCGGTGAGCTCTGCGGAAAAGTGCTGTATTTCTCGCACTACCGCGGCACGAAACTCGCAAGAAGTACCTGAGCGTTCTCGCAGTAATAGGCGAAACACATTGGGACTACTTTCAATAAATTCCATGAAGGTTTCAACCGACGTGCGAATCACACTGCCTTCTTTGACAATGCGCTGCCGTGCTTGGCGCATCAATTGACGCAGCAGTAAACCGCCTTCATCAACCATGGTTAAACCCAACTCATCCATATCTTTAAAATGTCGATAGAATGAGGTGGGCGCAATCCCCGCCTCGCGGGCCACTTCTCGTAAACTTAAGTTAGAAAAACTCCGATCGGCACTTAATTGGCTAAATGCTGCATCAATCAATGAACGACGTGTTTTTTCTTTTTGTAATGCGCGAATTCCCATCGATTTCATATTAAGTCGCTTCTCTTTTACTATCTGAGCCATACTATAACGTGATTGAGCACGTTGTCTAAGCCACAACATCGCCTCTTTGGACAAAGTGACCAATTAAACAGTCACCTAACCTAATTTCAATCACTCGCCACAGTAAGATGGACAAAGCAATAGCATAAAGTGGCATTTTCACCTCTCGAGCGTGATCCTCTCCACTCTCTGATGGCAACATCGTTTACCGCACTGATGGATCAGTTAAAATCTCGCTACAGCAATGTTAAACAAATACAACAAGGAATAGAGTATGGCGAACCAAAACCACTTCGATGTCATCGTAATTGGTAGCGGCCCGGGCGGAGAAGGCGCCGCAATGGGTTTGACTAAAGCGGGGTTTAATGTCGCCATTATCGAAAAAGAGAGTAGTGTTGGCGGAGGTTGTACCCATTGGGGCACCATTCCCTCCAAGGCGTTACGCCATGCGGTCAGCCGCATCATCGAATTCAACAGTAACCCTCTATTTTGTAAAAACAACACCAGTATTCATCTCACTTTTTCTGATATTTTAGGCCATGCTAAATCTGTGATTGATAAACAGACTCGCTTGCGCCAAGGCTTTTACGATCGCAATCAGTGTACGCTGATTTTTGGTAACGCTAAGTTTACTCACAAAAATACCGTGGCGGTTACGCACGCTGACGGCAGCATCGAAAAATACAGCGCCGACAAATTTGTGATTGCGACTGGCTCACGCCCTTATCAACCTGATGATGTTGATTTTACTCATGAACGAGTTTATGACAGCGATTCGATTCTCTCGCTTAAACACGATCCTCGCCACATCATCATTTATGGCGCAGGCGTCATTGGTTGCGAATACGCTTCGATTTTCCGCGGCTTAGGGGTCAAAACCGACCTCATCAATACCCGTGACCGCTTGCTGTCGTTTCTGGATAACGAAACGTCTGATGCACTCTCGTACCATTTTTGGAACAGCGGCATTGTGATTCGTAATGATGAAACCCATGAAAAGATTGAAGGCACTGACGATGGCGTGATCGTTCATTTGCAATCGGGCAAAAAAATGAAAGCCGACTGTATCTTGTACGCCAATGGACGCACGGGCAACACTGACAAATTGAACCTCAAAGCGGTGGGCCTGAATGCCGACTCACGTGGCCAACTGGCCGTCAATCGTAACTATCAAACCTCGGTGGAACACATCTACGCGGTCGGTGATGTAATTGGCTACCCAAGCCTTGCGAGCGCAGCCTATGATCAAGGTCGATTTGTCGCTCAAGCGATTGCTCATGGTCAAGCGCAAGGGCACTTAATTGATGACATTCCAACTGGGATTTACACCATTCCTGAAATCAGTTCAGTGGGCAAAACAGAGCAAGAACTCACCGCGGCCAAAATTCCGTATGAGGTTGGCCGCTCTTCGTTTAAACACCTCGCACGAGCACAAATTTCTGGCAAAGATATCGGCAGCTTGAAAATTTTGTTTCACCGAGAGACAAAAGAAATTTTAGGTATTCATGTGTTTGGAGAACGCGCGGCTGAAATCATCCATATCGGACAGGCAATTATGGAGCAAAAAGGCGAAGCCAATACCCTCGAATATTTCGTCAATACCACCTTCAATTATCCAACCATGGCCGAAGCCTACCGCGTGGCGGCGTTAAATGGCCTGAATCGATTGTTCTAATCATCGACCTAATTCTGCCTGCTAATGGAATGAAAGCCGCTAACGAGTGCGGCTTTCTTTTTGGTAACCTAGTGAGTGAAGTGCTTAGGGATAGGTTCGGTGATCAAGTGAGAAAAACACCGCGTCGCCATTGTGAGATAAATAGCACACCTAAACTGATGCCGCGCATTGCCATAAAGCTGAGCATCGCCATCCACAGGGCGTGATTACCCAAAGACTGAGCCAGATAGAAAACGCTGAAAAAACTGCACATCGCGACAAACATGCTGTTGCGCATCTCTTTACCTTTGGTCGCGCCGATAAAAATACCATCCAATAAAAAACACCACATCGCGGTTAACGGCATCGCCACCAGCCACGGTAGATAACGGTTAGCCGCTTGCTGAACTGCGTTAATGTCAGTGATCAGCGTGATCAACGCCGATCCCCACACCGCAAACATCACCGTTAACGCTAAACAGATTAGCGCACTCCAGAAAAAACTGCCGATCAGAGCACTTTTGAGCTGCGTCTCACTTTTTGCACCAATCGCTTTGCCAACCATGGCCTCCATCGCATAAGCAAAACCATCCATGCCATAGGAGATCATCATCAAAAAACTCATTAAGACAGCGTTAGCCGCCACGGTTTGATCACCAAAGGCCGCCCCTTGAAAGGTCATAAAGCTAAACGCCGCCTGCAAACAGAGTGAACGCAGGAAAATATCGCGATTCAATTTCACAAAGCGGCTAAGACCTTGTGTCACTAAAACACCTAGCTGCAGTGGCGAAGGGAGTTGATGCCGCAACCAATAGCGCCAAACACACAGTAAACCAAAGCTCATGCCCGCATAATCAGCGATAACCGACGCCAGCGCAGCACCTTCCACTTTCCAGCCGAAACCCAACACAAACAGAATGTCCAACGCGATGTTGGTTAAGTTAGTGATGATTACCATCCACATTGGCGCTTTGGCATTTTGCGTGGCTAACAGCCAGCCGAGCAGTACAAAGTTGGCCAATGCGGCGGGCGCACTCCACGCTCGAATCACAAAATACTGCAACCCATATTGCTTTACTTGCTCACTGGCACTGCTGGCTGAAAAAATCGCATCGCCAATCCATCGATGCAGAATCAAAAACAACAACGCAAATGCCAGTGCCATCAAGAGCCCTTGCAACAAGACTAACGCCAGTTTTTGTGACGATTGTTCACCGTATGCTTGCGCCGCAAGGCCTGTGGTCGACATTCTTAAAAAGCCGAGTAACCAGAAAGTGACACTGACTACCGTACCGCCAAGTGCCACACCACCTAAATACCAAGCGTGTTCCAGATGACCGATCACCGCCGCATCAACTAAACCTAACAGCGGTACGGTAATATTGGACAGCACCATAGGTATCGCCAGTAGCAACACTTGTCGATGTACGGAACGGTTCGATAACGTTTGTAAAATAGATTGCAACACGTTGACCTCTCATGGGTGAGAGCAAAGTGTAGCGGAGTGATAGGAGGACGGCTAGCGGTTACTCACCAACGGACATAAACTAAAACGGGTGTTAAGCGCAGCTTGTAAACCATCACCTTACTTAACCAACGTTGCCATAATTTCCAGCGGCCACAATGTTGATCGAGCGGTGAAAACGTTTTTGCCGACGAAGCCCAAGGCAAGACATTGAGTACCGCTTCGGTTGGATTAGCAAAACCATGTCCGTAATGGCCTGAGCCCATTTTCTGACCTAAAGCGGAAGCAGTTTTGTCTCCAGCCAGCATTAAACAAGCCGCCGCATTAGAAAAATGCAAACCCAATGCGCGGATAAAATAGGTGAGTTGCTGCGCCGTACAATCTAATAACGCATGCTCACAAACGATTAAAACGGCTGAGGATTCCGCAATAGGCAATCCATCCAACCACTGAAGATCATCGACACTGCCACACACATGTTGATAACGCTCACTGCGATGAAACAATTTCTGCCGCCACAGCAGGTTTTCGGTGATATCGAGTTCTATCCAATGGCAACGCCCGTTGTCTACCCGATAAAAACGGGTATCTAACCCTGCACCGACATTAATGATCCATCCATCAGGGTTACGCTCAATAAACGCGCGCACTTGTTGATCGCACAATTGCGTTAAGGTGGCATGCAGTAATTGTTTTTGATCGATATCACCGCTTAAACATTCGGGGGCTAAGTGACAGCTCTGGCAGGCCTTTGCAGCGATCGGATCATACACTAACCCGTTATCAACCAAACTTTCGCGGCTACGAAACCACAACGGTTGAACTAAATTGGTTGGAATATGATGACGTGGGGTTAGTGAATGTTTATCGGTAGGCATTACCATCTTCCTTATGTCGCAACTCGATGTAACAACAAAGAAGATGATAATGAATATCAGTTAGAATAACAAGTTATTGAGAATGGATCTCAATAATAAATTACATCCAATCGGTATTGCGAATAATGCCGACGGCCACACCTTCAATGGTGAGCTGCTGAGATTTAAGATCCACTTCAATCGGTGAGAACGCTTCATTCTCTGCGTGCAATAACACGGTAGAGCCTTTGCGTTCTAGACGTTTTACCGTCACATCATCTTCAACACGCGCCACCACCACTTGCCCATTACGCACATCTTGTGTTTTATGCACTGCGAGTAAGTCACCGTCCATAATGCCAATATCTTTCATACTTTCGCCTTGCACACGCAGTAAGAAATCCGCTTGAGGGCGAAACATATTGGGATCCACTTGGTAATGCGCTTCGACATGCTCTTGCGCCAAAATAGGCTCTCCCGCCGCGACTCGACCAATTAAAGGCAGGCCAAGATCTTCTGGCTCATTGGCAGCTTCAAGTAAGATACGCAACCCACGAGAGGCACCCGGAATAATTTCAATCGCTTGTTTACGAGCCAGTGCTTTTAAATGCTCTTCTGCGGCATTGGCGGAACGAAAACCCAGCTCGCGTGCGATTTCAGCGCGAGTCGGTGGCATTCCGGTTTCGTCGATCTTACTGCGGATAAGATCAAATACTTGTTGCTGGCGGGGCGTTAACGGCTTCATATCTCACCTGTCTGTTTATACAGTTAACTGTGAGTATATCCAGTAATCGAATAAATGGAAGAGCGGACGCTTATTTTTTGGCTATTTACAAAAAATGCCGCAATCGACCGATAAATACCTCACCGATTCACTCACCGCGCTCGCAAGTGATGCTGTTTTACTAAACAATAATGATTAAAAGGTTTGACCAGTTTCTGGTATCCTTGCGGCTCAAAAATAGCTAGCCGCTTCGGCGCATATCGATTTCTCTGAGTATCAACTCACAGGGAAATGGACATGCGCTTAAGCATATTGAAATATTCTTGAGGCGACGACCTTTATGTCTTCTGGACACTCATTATCTCGTTCACTACTAAAATTACCTTTGTCTGCGTTGGTCAAAGGCACGGCGATCCCTTCTAATCCAATAGAAGACCACGGCATTGATATTCACAAGCCGATTGTTTACGCCTTACCTTTTCGCTCAAGTGTTGATTTGCTCACCTTGCAAACTCACGCCAAAGAACTGGGTTTACCTGATCCGCTGCAACCACTTGAGCTAAACGGCAAAAGTTTTGCCCGTTATGTTTTCATCTCGGCGCGCCCAACCTTGATGCGCAATGATCAGCACGTTCCTAGTGACTCTATCGCTCTTTTTTCTGAACTGCTTGAGCTACATAAGTTTGATACGGAATTGGACGTTCAAATGATCCCAGCGACGGTGCTTTGGGGACGTAAACCAGGTAAAGAGGGGCAAGAGAAACCCTATCTCCAAGCCTTAAATGGCCCACAAAAAGCACTCGCGGTAATTTTTGCTGGACGCGATTGCATGGTGCGCTTTAGCCCCGTCGTTTCACTGCGCTATATGGCTGATTCACACGGCACCGACGAATCTATCGCGCATAAATTGGCACGAGTGGCTCGTATTCATTTCTCTCGCCAAAAGCTGGCAGCTTCTGGGCCAAATTTGCCCAATCGCCAAGCGCTGTTTAACCGCCTAATTAAATCACAAGCGATTGAAAAAGCGATTGAAGATCAAGCGAAAGCCAACAATATCTCCCTCGAAAAAGCGCGCAAAGAAGCGCATGACATCATGGATGAGATTGCCGCTGATTTCTCTTACTCCTTAATCAAGAAAGGAGAACGCATACTGGGCTGGTTATGGAACCGCATTTACCAAGGGCTTAATATAAATAATGCCGCCACCGTACGTCGCCTTGCGCAAGATGGACACGAGATTGTCTATGTCCCTTGCCACCGCAGCCATATGGATTATCTCTTACTTTCTTATGTGCTGTATCGCGAAGGTATGGTGCCACCGCATATTGCCGCCGGAATCAACTTGAATTTTTTCCCAGCAGGTCCGATTTTCCGCCGTGGCGGCGCATTCTTCATTCGTCGCAGCTTTAAAGGCAATAAGCTCTATTCGACCATTTTCCGCGAATATCTGGCCGAGCTATTTGCCAAAGGCTATTCAGTTGAATATTTCAGCGAAGGTGGCCGTTCACGCACTGGCCGTTTACTGCCAGCGAAAACAGGCATGCTGGCGATGACCATCCAAGCCATGTTGCGCGGCCTTAACCGCCCGGTGACCCTCGTGCCGGTTTATATCGGTTATGAACACGTGATGGAAGTAAGCACTTACGCCAAAGAGCTACGCGGCAAAAGTAAAGAGAAAGAAAATGCGGGTTTAGTGCTGCGCACGATTCGCAAGCTGCGTAATTTTGGCCAAGGCTATGTCAATTTCGGCGAACCGATCCCGTTGAACCAATACCTTAACGAGCAAGTGCCAGAATGGACGCAAGATATTGACCCTATGGGCAGCACCAAGCCGCAGTGGATCAACCCTATTGTTAACCAACTGGCCACCAAGATGATGACGCACATTAACGATGCGGCGGCGGCCAATGCCTTAACTTTGTGTGCCACCGCATTACTTGCTTCACGCCAAAGCGCACTGGCTCGTGACAATTTGGTTAAGCAAATCGACTGCTATTTATCGCTACTAAATAACGTGCGCTACTCAGCAACCTGCACTGTGCCTAAAGCCAGTGCGGAAGAACTGGTTAACCATGCACAGTCGCTCGACAAGTTTGTAATTGAATCCGATACCATGGGTGAGATTATTTCTCTTGACCGCAATCAGTCGATTTTGATGACCTACTATCGCAATAACATCATTCATCTGTTTGCCATTCCCTCACTGATTGCGCAGATGTTGATCCGCCAGCAAACGCTATCACTAGAGCAGATAACCGCCAATGTGGCACTGATTTATCCCTTCTTAAAGCAGGAGCTGTTTTTAAGCTTTGCGCAAGATGAACTCGCAGATGTAGTCAACGCTTACGTTAACGAACTGCAACGTCAACAATTAGTAACGCTAGAAGAGGGTGTCGTGGCTATTAATCAAGCCAAAACACAAGTGTTGATGCTGCTCGGTCGTACCATTTCAGAAACCCTACAACGCTACGCGATTGCTCTCAATCTATTGGTTGCCAACCCTGAAGTGGGCAAATCTGATTTAGAGCAAAAAAGCCAAGAAATTGCACAACGTCTTGGCCGTTTGCATGGCATCAATGCCCCTGAGTTTTTTGATAAAGGGGTATTCTCCGCCATGTTTGTCACGCTCAAAGAGCAGGGCTATTTGGATGTTGATGGCAATTGCCATTTAGAACCAACCGTTCAGCTAGCACGCCTACTTTACTCGATGCTCTATCCTGAAATTCGCTTAACCATTCAAGAAAGTCTCTGCCAAGCGAACTAATCGGTCGTAAGAAACAGTAAAGGCATCCCAATGGATGCCTTTACTTTATTCGTGAAGTACTTACAAAAACTAGTGAACTACTTACCAAAACGCAAAAAGCAGGCCCAACGTTAACACCATGCCAACGTGATTGTTATTGAGAAAAGCGTGGAAGCATAAATCACGATCACGATGACGAATTAAACGCTGCTGATAAACAAACAGAGCCGCTGCAGCCAATACTGACCAATAAAAACTCGCCCCTAACTGATAATAGCCACCAAGTGCGATCATCAACGCCAGTACCAATAACTGTAAAATGCCGATGATGATTTTATCAAAACGACCAAATAAAATAGCGGTCGATTTGACTCCGATATTGATATCGTCATCACGATCAACCATCGCATACTGCGTATCATACGCCACAGTCCACAACGCATTGATCAAAAATAGCCCCCACATCACCGCTGGCAATTCGTTGGCTTGCGCCGCCCATGCCATCGGAATAGACCAACTAAAGGCCAGCCCTAATACCAACTGCGGAAGGTGTGTATAACGTTTCATGAACGGATAAACAAACGCTAATGCGATACCAACAAAGGAGAGCTGAACCGTGAGTGGATTCATGGTCAAAACCAGCAGGAAAGAAGTGATACCTAGCGTTAAAAACAGTGCAATCGCCTCTTTGGTTGTCACACTCCCGGCAGGCAAAGGCCGCTGTTTGGTTCGTTTAACATGTCCATCGACTCTGCGATCGGCAAAATCGTTGATCACGCAACCCGCTGAGCGCATCAACAACACCCCCAACACGAATACCAATAATACTTTAGGATCGGGGAAACCTTGCGCGGCTAAAATCAATGCCCATAAGGTTGGCCACAACAATAGCAAAGAACCAATTGGCCGGTCCATGCGCATCAGTTGCCAATAAGCACGCGCCTTAACCAAAGTCATGACACTCTCTCCTTAGAGTAAATCGGTGAAAAGGGTAAAAACAGCTCCGCAACTAACATCGGTTTATTATTCATCCATAATCGTGAACGGCGTGCAAGCAACGGCCCCTCTTCCATCATTGCCCAGCCCACTTGTAGTGCGTCACGCTTAACGTGCTCAGCACGAAAAACCGTTAACCCAAGCGGGATATCACCTTGGCGCGCTAAGTCATATTGCTGACCCAGCATCGAAGATTGAGGAATTAAAGTACGGCCTAAAACCCATGGCTGTTGATCACCACGCAGCACAACCTGACGTAACAAACAGGCTTCATCAGATAACAGAGCCATCTCATCGCCCTGTAATTTTTCTGCCTCAACGAGCTTATTGTGCAGTAGTTCAACGCTCAGTTGCTGACACTGCGCCTCTAACACGCGAGATAATGATCCTTGCTCTAAAAGCCAAGACTGAGAAACCTGATCAGGAAAAGAAAAAACGTCAGGTTGTTGCCAAATTACTTCTCGCAAAGCAGACAGATAGAGCGAAATTGATTGATTCATACTAGTATTCAATTAGTGGCTTTATCAACATACAATAAAGGTCCATTTTTGGTTAACACAACCATAAAAAGCGCTCACTCACAGAATCCCTCGGTTGGAGGTTAAAAACCCGCTTGTAAAAACGGGAAGCGACAACTGCGGTATATTCCAAACAACGAGATAAGCATTTTGATTACAATCCGATGCTCTATTGTAACAAGACTCAAGCGATTCGAGTATCGTGAACCAACTAAAGAAAAGATAGAAATATGCTTAAACGTTATGTAGCCCAAATAATTATCGCTCTAAGCTTGTTTTGTGCGTTACCAAGTTATGCACAAGATGAAAAAGCGCCTAGGCTGGCGTACTTTACCTTAGAGCCGGATCTCACCACCAACTTTTTCACTAAAGGAAATAAGTTAGGTTACATCCAAGTTCGTATCGACGTGATGGTATCCAGCGACGCCGATTTACCCGCCGTTGAACGGCACCAACCACTGATTCGTGATGCCATCGTCGAGCTACTCGGTAAACAGACCGAAGAGACGATAAAATCACTCGCAGGTCGGGAAGATTTAAGAAAAACGTTGGTCACAGAGCTCAACGCGGTGTTACTGCCTGAAATAGGCCGAACCATTATTGCTGACCTACTGTTTACTAAATACATCTATCAATAGAGCAGCAATTGTCGCTCTATTGATGTTTTTGCTTAACGAGTTCGATGACGGCTGGCGTCATTTAATCCAAAGGCGATTCCTGCAAATAGACCCGCTAAATGCGCGCTGTTGGCAATCGCCATAAAGGGTTGCACAAAGCCGAGCACCAACCACACCAGCATGAAACCGATCACGGGTTTGGGCATTTGCAAGCCAAGATGAGGGGCTTTCCAACCTAGCATCCATAGATAACCGACCAACGCATAGACCACACCCGATAAACCACCAAAATTGGCACCTTCAACCCAGTACTGAGCCGCACCGGACAACAGTGCTGACACTAAAAATAGCTGTCCAAGTTTGAATGAGCCAAGCCGTTTTTCAACATCGCCCCCCAACTGCCACCACCATAACAAGTTAAAGACGATGTGCAGCACAGAGAAATGAAGTAAAGCATGACTAAACCAGCGCCAAATCTGCCATTGCTGCCCAGCTAAGGCGGGAAAATGTAATGCGGAAAATACTTGATTGGCTAGCCCAAACTGCTGCAATGCAAAGATAATGGCGCATACCATCATCACGCCCAGTGTTAAAGGCCCAGCTTTGGCTTTGAGCATCGCCAACATGCTCGGTGAACGATATTGAAAGTGACTTTTGCGGCTTTCAGCCACATCCCATGAAGCGGCTTGATACTTTCTATCATTTGGATTGTGCAGAAAATGGTTGAGTTCCGCTTCGGCTTCAATCTGATGTTGCTCATCAAGTAACCATAACGCAAATTGACCACTCCCTTCCGGCATCATTTGAATCTCAATTTCACGAGAGGCCATGTAATCAATAAAGGCTTGCGCCATTCTTGGGTTATTGAGCGTGATCAGTCTTAACATAAGTCATCCTAATTGCTGGTTACGGGCAAGCCTGCACGATGCCAAGCTTCGAATCCACCATCCACACTATACACCTGTTCAAAACCTTGGTTAATCAGATACTGTGCCGCACCTTGGCTGCTAATACCGTGATAACACATCACTAAAATGGGTTGGTCAAATTCGCTTTTTTCCATAAATGAAACCATGCTGTCGTTGGTTAAGTGGAATGCGCCATTTGCATGTGCAACCGCAAAAGATTGCGCATCACGAATATCCACTAATTGCGCATCATGTTGTTCCATTAAAGCTTGTGCTGCTTGAGCATTGATATGTTGAAACTGATCCATCGCTTCCTCTGATTGGTTTTATTTTTAGCATTTGATTGTAACCTATCCCAAGGCAATCAAGTACACGGCCTTTATAAGGTTATCCACCACTGATCACTTTTTCGCCGTTTGTGGATAATCTTGTGGATTGCGTTGATAAAGTAGTAAATGAGAAATAGATCCACAACATGTAGTGATGATCCTTACTTTTCTGTGTGTAACACAATACATATCCCCAAATATAAAACGGTGTTCAAGCCTTGATTTAACCGACTTGATGACAGCTCACGAATAATTTTGTCACAGAGTTATCCACAATCAGCGCGCTGAAAATTTGATCACTTAAAGTGATCAAAAATAAAAAAACCGAGATCGTAAGATCTCGGTTTTTAATGCGCTTCACAATGAGTCAGTGATTAGAACTCGCCGACAGCATCCTTTAGCTTCTTCATTGCATTTTTTTCTAGCTGACGAATACGCTCAGCTGAGACACCATACTCTTCCGCTAACTCTTGTAGCGTAGCTTTTTGATCATCCAACCAACGAGAGCGCACAATATGTTTACTGCGTTCATCTAAGCTAGCCAACGCCAAGCTTAAACGATTGTTGGTGTGATGTTCCCAATTCGCCGCTTCAATGTTATCCGCAAGATCCGAATGCTTATCTTCGAGATAAAGCACAGGTGCCGTGTAAGAAGAGCTCGAATCATCGTCTTCCGCCGACATTTCAAAGGTGGCATCTTGCGCGGCTAAGCGTGATTCCATTTCTCGCACTTCAGCCGGGTCAACGCCCAACTCACGGGCAACCGCTTCCACTTCACCGCTATTAAACCAGCCTAAACGCTTTTTCGATTTGCGTAGGTTGAAGAATAGCTTACGTTGCGCTTTCGTGGTCGCTATTTTTACAATGCGCCAGTTGCGTAACACGTATTCGTGAATTTCAGCTTTGATCCAGTGCACAGCAAAGGAAACCAGTCTCACCCCAACTTCTGGGTTGAAACGCTTCACCGCTTTCATTAAGCCAATATTGCCTTCCTGAACTAAATCCGCCATGGGCAGGCCATAACCAGAATAGCCACGAGCAACGTGAACAACGAATCGAAGGTGCGATAAGATCAACCCTTTCGCCGCTTCAATTTCACCTTTGTAATGTAATCGCTCTGCGAGTGACCGCTCTTCTTCCGCGCTCAGCATTGGGTAGCTGTTCACTGAACGAATGTAGCTGTCTAAGCTGTCTTGTGAAACGAGAGCCATTTGATACGTTTGGTTTGTCATTCAATTCCTCATCAATTTCTGATCTGGAGTAATGGATGTTTTTAACCCGACAATCTTGAACCTAAAATGAACAAGATTCAAGCAAGGGGAAACTATTATGCATAAACAAGTCGCCTATACAAGTGCTGTGGCTAAAGCTAGCCAACAGTTATTGCCTACATATGACAATATTCAACTAAACTGGTTCAATTTCTTTTAAATGACGCTGCGCAGATACTTTTGCCGCTACGCATCCTAAGAAAGTACCGAGCATCAACAGCAGTAAGGATTCATCCCAACTTAGGCCAATAAGACGAAAACGGCTGTCATACAGTAAGGCAAGATCTTCAACGGCACCGTTCAATAAAATAGTCACAAAAGCGGTTAACAGCCAAGCGGCGAATGCACCCAACAAGCCAAACCACATGCCAGCATAGAGATAAGGGCGCAAAATGTAGCGATCGGTGGCACCGATCAATTTCATGGTTTGGATCTCTTCTTTATTGGCTTGTACGTTAAAGCGCAAGGTGTTGCCCACAATCAGAAATACAGCGCCCAACATCAATACCGATAAACTCGCGACAATGATCGCCGCTAAAGTTCGAATGGCGTTTAACCTAGCAAGCCAATCTTCATCCAAGCGTACATCCGTGACGTCTTGTTCTGCTTGTATTTTTTTCGCCAACGCTTTGATTTGCTCTTGCTGCTCAACCTGCGGGGTAACAATAAGCACGCTAGGTAAAGCGTAATCATCCAATAAACTAATGGCTTGTTCAAACCCGGCGTATTGACTCAGGTCATCCAATCCTTGCTGCGGTGAGATGTACTCCACGCTAGCGACATCGGCCAAACTTTCTAGCTCATCTTTCAACACCATAATTCGTGCTTCAGGTGTGCGCTCATGTAGATAGACACTGATCTGAGCAGGGCTGGTGACATTATTGGCTACAGACGCGATATTTTTGCTCAGCAGGTACATACAGGCTGGCATCGCAAGCGCCATCGAAATAACGGCGAGCGTTAAAATATTGCCGAGTGGGCGTGACCATAAACTTGAAAATGAGGCCTTGGCCTGCTTAAAGTGGATGGCTAAGAAACTATCGGTTTTGGCCCGTTTCGGTTCACGTGCTTTCGCGTTCCTTTTATTCGACGACTTAACGGCCATAGTCTTCTACCTCGCTTAAAAAACCTTGGTTAAGTTCTAAATGACGATATTGAGGACGCGTGTTGACTAAGCTGATGTCGTGCGTCGCAAGCAAAATAGAGACTCCGGCACGGTTAAACTCTTCAAACAGTTTAAGCACACGGTTAGAAAGCTCTGGGTCTAAGTTACCCGTAGGCTCATCGGCCAGCAGTAAGGTAGGTCGGTTCACGACTGCTCTTGCGATACCCACTCGTTGCTGCTCACCCCCAGAAAGTTGGCTCGGTAAACAGCGTGCTTTGTCTAATAGATCAGTTTTATCCAGCGCGGCTGAGACGCGACGCTTAATTTCATTTTCTGAAATCGATTCAATGCGCATTGGCAATGCCACATTGTCGTAAACCGTTCTGTCCATCAGCAAGCGATGATCTTGAAACACAATGCCGATGTTGCGGCGTAAAAAGGGAATATCTTGATTGGGAATACGCGTAATATCGTGACCGTTAAAGCTGATGCGCCCATCGGTTGGACGCTCAATCGCACAGATTAACTTCAACAAGGTACTTTTACCGGCTCCGGAGTGCCCACCCAAAAACGCCATTTCTCCTCGGCGTAGGTGAAAGTCGACCTTTTGCAGCGCCTGACGGCCTCCGCGATACGCTTTGCTGACTTGTTGAAACTTAATCACTCGCTATTCCTCTCACCAGTCTCCATTGGATGATGAGGTGCTCATTGAGCACCCACGCACACTTACTCTTCGCGGCTAAACAGAGCTTCAATAAATTGCTGCGTTTCAAACGGACGTAAATCGTCAATCCCTTCACCAACCCCAATAAAGCGGATCGGAATTTCAAACTGATCGGCCAGCGCAAAAATAACGCCGCCTTTCGCCGTGCCATCCAGCTTGGTTAAGGTGATCCCAGTCACCGGGGCCACTTCACTAAAGAGTTTGGCTTGGCTGATGGCGTTTTGCCCAGTAGCGGCATCTAACGTCAGCATCACTTCATGCGGCGCTGATGGATCAATTTTTTTCATGACGCGCACAATTTTACGCAACTCTTCCATGAGGTTGCTCTTGTTTTGCAAGCGACCAGCGGTATCGGCGATCACCACATCCACGCCACGTGCTTTGGCGGCCTCAATCGCATCATAAATCACTGATGCGCTGTCTGCGCCAGTGTGCTGTGCAATTACTGGTACGTTGTTACGCTCGCCCCACACTTGCAACTGCTCAACAGCCGCAGCACGAAAAGTATCGCCCGCCGCTAAGATCACTTTTTTACCTTGAGCTTGAAACTGTTTGGCCAACTTACCTATCGTGGTCGTTTTGCCTACACCGTTGACGCCGACCATTAAAATAACGTAGGGCGTTTTTTGGCTATCGATCACTAACGGTTGCTCTACTTTAGCCAAAATGTCAGCCATTTCGTCTTTCAGTAAACCGTAGAGTGCCTCTCCATCTTTCAACGCGTGGCGAGAGGCTTTTTCTGTCAGATTACTGATGATTTTGAGTGTGGTTTCCATCCCAACATCGGCAATCAGCAGTTGCTCTTCCAGCTCTTCAAACAGCTCATCATCAATTTTCTTGCCTTTAAACAGACCAAAGAAACCCGCACCAATATTGGCTTTGGTTCGGCTAAGGCTGCGTTTTAAGCGTGCGAAAAAACTCTCGCTGGGTTTTTCTTGCTCTTGAATTCGTGCTTCTGCTTCTGCTTCTGCTTCTGCTTCTGCTTCTGCTTCTGCTTCTGCTTCTGCTTCTGCTTCTGCTAACGCAGTGTGTGGCTCTTCGATGGGTTGAGCAACTGCCGTCGTTTCTTGTTCTTGCTCAGCATCAACTGGTTCGACAAGCGTAGATGGCTCAAGCACTTGTTCTGTTTCGCTGGTTGATTTACTTGATTCTTCGTCACCAAAACCGAGCCAAGAGAGTAATCCACGTTTCTTTTTTTCCGTCATCTGGGGATATCCTAGATCTACCTAACTAACTACGACCCTTTTCTTGAAGGATTATCCCTCGTAAGAAAAAGAAAAATGACAAAGCAGTGAAAACTTTCCAATTAGATTGGTAAACTTTGTCATTATTGAAATTCAATGGCTATACCAAACCCGTTTCGGGTTGGCAGATTGGGTATAGTATCACTTTATTAGCGGTCAAAAAATCTATGGTAAGACGTCGCCAACAAAACTCATCACAAAATAAGCCTTCAACGGGCTTTGTTCGCATTATTAGTGGCTTATGGAGAGGTCGTAAACTGCCGGTTCATGATGCCCAAGGTCTGCGTCCCACGACGGATCGCGTCAAAGAAACTCTTTTTAACTGGTTAGCACAGGAGATCCCTGGTGCACACTGCTTAGATTTATTTGCAGGCTCTGGCAGCCTTGGGTTTGAAGCCGCCTCAAGGCAAGCACAATCCGTGACGCTGATTGAACTCAACCCGACGGCATTCAAACAGCTTGAACACAATATTGGTGCGCTCAACGCGACCAACTTACGAGCGATAAATAGTGATGCGCTGGCCTTTCTCAAGCAGCAAGGGACGCCTCATCACGTAGTGTTCATCGACCCGCCTTTTCGCCAAGGCTTATTAAGCGAAGCCGTCTCGCTTTTAGAACAAAATGGCTGGCTTGCTGATGAAGCGCTGATTTATATTGAGACGGAAAAAGAATTGGCGCTAGAAGGCATCCCTGCTAATTGGCATCTGCACCGTGAGAAAAACGCAGGCCAAGTCAGTTATCGACTATTTGAGAGGAGCTCAGAATGAGAGTGTTACTGGTACTTGCAAAAGCGGCGATTGCTTTTGTTTGGTTGATTCTATTACTGAATATCTTCATGCCGTTCCCCGGTAAAGCGGCGATTGCACTTTATATTATGACGGCATTTTTGTTCATTATGCACGGACTACAAATGCTGATTTTTATCGGTGCGTTTGGTGACAAGATCAGCATGAGCCGTTGGGAAAAATGGTCGATTCTGGTATTTGGAGTCTTCGCGCTGCTCGATATCCGCCGCAAACACATGACGTAAGTTAACGGCATAAAGAAAGCAACATAGGAAAAGCCGCTTCAAGTTCACACGATAGGCGGCTTTTTTATCCCCGAATCACAGCCCCATATAGCTTTTTACGCCATTTAAGAACATTTGCGTTGAGATCATAACTAGCAATAATCCCATCAAACGCTCGACCGCTTTTAAACCACGTTCACCCAGCACTTTGTGGAAGAAACCGTAGAACATCAAAATGATGAAAGTAGCGCCCCACGCGAGCAGTACAGAGGCTGACAGCTCAAGGAGTTTGTCAGGGTGCTGAGTCGAAAGAAGCAGTAAGGCCGCAATCACTGAAGGACCCGCGATCATCGGAATTGCCATCGGTACGATAAAGGGCTCTTCCCCCGCCGCTAATCCAGTAATGCTACCTGCACTAGGGAAAATCATTTTAATCGAGATGATGAAGAGAATGATACCGCCAGAAATGCTGAGAGTTTCCGGTTGCACGTGCAAAAAACCCATGATGTTTTTGCCAGCAAACAAGAACAGCATCAAAATGATCAACGCAAAACAAAGTTCGCGCACAAGCACAACACGGCGACGTTTGGGATCAAGGTGTTTTAAGATGGAGAGCATGACCGGCAGGTTGCCAAGCGGGTCCATGATCAAAAAAAGCATGGTCGCCGCCGATAAAATATCCATCTCTCACTACTCACATCGATTTAAAGTGGCCGCAGTATATCAGCCCAATCATGAGATTTCGATGCTCCTGAAAATAACGATGTTTATGAAGCGATAATGTTTATAAGGCCACCGAGGCGGAGATTAACGCTTGCGCTAATAAATAGCTGCCAGAAATAAGATAGCGCCCACAAGGCAATGGCCTGCGGTAATCGTGAATGGCTAACAAACTGGCCGAGAGCATCAACACCAGACAGCCAACAAACCCGGCAAAGGCAGGCACTGTTTGCGTCTGCAGCCACAACTCTCCCGCCGCCCACGCCAACTGAACTAACATCATACCCATAATGGTTACGGGAAAGATCAAGGTGTCAATTTGCGGCAGCAATAGGAAAAAAGCCACAATACTGGTCGCAATCAAAAGGGCAGGTAGCCACCACACCATAGTGTCAGAAAGTTGCGCCCAGAAGGCTTTACTGTACATCAACTGTGCGACAAGAAAGCTAGCAAAACAGAGTTTTGAGTAGCGTTGCAACAGATGCAATGTGTCCGCGATTGCGGAAATAAGCAGACCGAGCGTGACCCATAAGATAGGAGAAGTGAGCTGCGTGGTATGGTTTAGAACTATCGCCACCAATAACAGCATACTGAGTGTTTTAAACATTACCGCTTGCTTGATTTTGTTACTTTCAACAGCCGAAATACTAATGAATCCAGACAAAGCAACGGAGAGCCAACTCCACATCTCATTTCCCCTTTAAAAATCTGCGGTCAGTGTAGGCATGTCATCATTGAAGTCCAGCAGATGAACGCAAAAATTGGATCTTGCTAGCGAATCGGAACGTTGGCTTTATTCAACAACAAAGAGTGCGAAAACAATCAAAGCTCACTCTTTACTCACTAACCCTCACTTTCAATCACCACAATGACACCCAGAGACATTCCACTCATTTACAATACACAAACAAAGAAAAACCAACAAAAAACGACACTAAAACAGAAATTATAAAAATAAAAATAAAAATAAAAACAATGATTTAGGCAAAAAACCAAAAGAAAAACTAGAACTTAAAGCCTCTAATAAAAAAACAGCAACAACTAACTTACTAACTAGCAAAAAAACTGGTTTAACCAATTTTATTTGCGAGAACATCTCATTATTAAATTAATTTTTCTCGAAAAATGAGAATTCACCAAACTCTGACAATGATAAGCCACCTAAGATAGTAAAACCAAAAAAAACCATACAAGCAACATCACATTAACCTAATAAAATTAAACAAATTCAACGAATTAAATAAATACAGATTAAAACAGCACCAAGAAGAACATTATATAAACACACCAAAACAAGCACTAAACATTGCCAATATTCCCTGAATATGATGATGTTAAGGTGTTATTTTGGATACTTCATCAAATTGAGGTTGATCAACTAAACAAAGTAGTGCTATTCTCATATTCATAGAATGAAACCACAGAATAAAGGAGCAGTGTTATGATTTCTTCATCTCAAAAACAGGGACTTGTAATGATCGCGGTTATCGTAGGCCTAATGACACTGCCAATGATGTACTAAGTATCTAATTCCCAATAAAAAAGAGGACACTTTCGTGTCCTCTTTTTTTATCTAACGATTGAGTAAAACAACCTAATACCATTTATGGCATTGTGACGTGTTTCGATAGGGCTTCCCAATGAAGATAGTAAAAAAGAAGCGCCGCTAACGTGATTAAGGTCATTAATGAAATGGCTACGCGCCAAATAAAACGACCGCTGCGCGGAGTCAGCTCCTTCTCACATTCATCACACACACGAAGAAATGCTTTGCGATCTTCTAACTGATAGTTATCTTCATGCACAACTTTGTTACGAATAGTGGCAATGAACCTCAGCTTGCCCACCACATCATGTGGTAAACGCTCTTCACAGCTAGTCACCAATTGATGTAACCCCTTCCCCTCAGCGTGATATTGCTCTCTCAACAAGCTTTCCAATCGACGCGTTCGCAAAACCACTTTCTCAATATCTGACATTATCGCCCTCCTGTGCCAACTCTGGTGGCGCTCCATCTATTTTTATCATACTTCCCCACGAGATAGTTGAGCATTTTTGCTCGCTAACCTGCCGAGGAAATGTGATATCCGCCGGAAAAAAAACCGTCAAACCAATCAAACTCACGCTTTAGTAGCAAGCAACACTCCTTTGCCATATGTTGCACGCTAAAATGTCGCCTTCATCGCTAAGGAGTTCACCATGCCGCTTTCATTACTTATCGTTGTCGCTTTGTTAGTTATCTCTGCTATTTGGGTATTTAGCTATTTCTATCGTCGCCATGTACAAGGCGAAAACGCCCCCGAACGCACTGCTAATGTCACGATTATCGACAAGCAAGCCATCGTCATCCCTCATGCTCGTCCTGGGGAAGAGGATCAGGAGTTCTGGATTTACGTCCAAAAAGGCAAACTTGGCCCAAAGCGGGAATTTCAAGTCGGCGTGCATTATTACCATGCACTTAACCCAGGCGACCAAGGAATGCTGACTTATTGCGGACACAAGTTTCTACACTTTGCACTCAAACGTTAAGGTAATAACCAACGTGTTTTTGCAGAGCGAGCAACCCATATACTCACCACCAGTGATCCTGCGCCGCTTACGAGAATCCATAACGGGATCACCCATGCGGGATTCCCTTGATCCCACCCATACTCTTTTACAGGCCATAGAAAGATGGGATGTAATAAATAGATGCCTAAGCTGTGCTGGCTTATCACACTTACGACTTGCTTAGCACGAGCGGGCAATCTCTCAGCAAAATATCGACACACTATAAATATCATGCTGGCGGCTAACACAACGTTCAGTGTTTTATAAGAGAGCCAGCGACCAATCGTATACTCACCTGCTGCGACACTGTGGCTAACCACCATCCATACCGTCGTCAATAGTGCCAGACAGCCAAGCAGAATCGCCATACATAGCGTTACCCGGTTGAGTGGCACCTTCTGATAGAGCAAGTAACCCAACGGTAAATAACCAGCAAACAGCCATAGCTCATTGCTCCAAGGGCCATCAATACCGCATAAAAATAAGGTGGTCGTCAGCAGCCACACGGCAACTAATGCGTACAGCGCTTTATCATCAACTCTTCGGACTAGCAGTTGTAGAAAAGGGATCACAAAATAAAGTGGGATAAAGTAATAAAAAAAACCTAAATGGTAATACGTTGCGTGGTGCGTACTGTTACTCAGCACCGCCTTTGCAACTTGCCCATCAAATCCACTCGCACTCCAGCCGGACAAATAAGCATAGAAGAGCGACCAAACGATAAATGGCAGCAAAACTTTGCCAAGACGTCGCTGAACATAATAACGCGCATCAAAAGGGCGACGATCACTGAGCATTAAGGCTCCAGTGATCAATATAAAGACTGGCACAGCCCAACGGCTTACACTATTGATGCCAACCGCAACCACCCACTGCTCAAAAGGAATATCGCCGAGTTGCTGCCGATAGGGGGCCAACACATGAATACCGATCACCGCTACAGCCGCCAAACAGCGCAATAAATCAAAAAAAATAACTCGTTTGGTCATAGTGCCTATCCACAGTGTTTTAAGGTTTCTACTATAAAGTTGAAATAGTTGGCTATGTAATCCGCAAGTCAGTTATCGGTAAAGGATCACTAACGCCATTATAATTAATAGCTAATACCTATCGAATAAATCAATCAAAACGAATTTATTTTGTTCACTTCAAGGTGCAACCTAATGCTTAACAAGAGAAATCACTTATCCATGACAACGAGGTGAACACATGACAACAAATTTGATCGGTTTAGATACCAACCAAAGCCAACAACTTGCACAAGCGTTAAACCAATTATTGGCTAACTACCAAGTGTTTTATATGAATACTCGTGGTTACCATTGGAATATCAAAGGAAAAGAGTTCTTTGAACTGCACGCAAAATTTGAAGAGATTTACACTGACATACAGGTCAAAATTGATGAGTTAGCGGAACGAGTTTTGACTTTAGGTTATCAACCGTTGCATAGCTTCAGCGCCTATTTAGCAACAGCGCAAGTGTCAGAACACACTAACGCAACTAATGGTCAAGAAACCATGCAAGGATTGGTTAAGGGATTCAGTGTATTGATCTACCAGCAACGAGAAATTCTTGAAATTGCAACGCAGGCGGGAGATGAAGGCACTTCAGCACTGATGAGTGACTACATCCGCGAACAAGAGAAACTGGTATGGATGCTGAATGCTTGGCTGCAATAAACCCTAAGTTTGGGCAAACCGCCGTCGCTCATGACGGCGGTTTTTATATTCGCACGAAATTTATTACAGCAAACGATGAATATCTTGACTCCAGCGCTGCGCCGCCGAAAGCTCATCACTGACTTGATTTAATTCAAGCCCTAGCAGATCACAATGGCTTTCCACTCCTTGCCAGTCCGCTTGCTCAAAACACTCCTCAAGTGCCAACAGCTCGCCAATGGGTCCTTCACGCTTTTGCAATGCTAGTTTGACCACGTCACACAAGGGTAACTGCGCAACCAGCTCTTCAATTGAAATATCCAGTAAGGCATCTAACACAGAAAAAAGACCAATTAAAAAAGCTTGCTCGCGATGTTGACGAAATGAAGGATGCCCAGACATTAATTGGCAAAATTGAGCACGTTGCAAAGAGAGGTTATACAACTCTTTCGGCTTTTTAGCTGAAACAAATGAAGCAACGGCTAATGATACAAAGGTTTTGAGCTTGTCTTGACCAAGATAGACCAAGGCTTGACGAAAAGAGGAAATCGGCACGGATAAGCGATCAGACATAGTGTTGACGAATCTGAGCAACTTGTATGAGAGCGCTACATCTTGCGCGACAATGTATTCAATCCGTTCAAAATCAGCATTTGGCTTACAAACTTCTCGAAACAGCTCCAAGGCGATAATCTGCTCTGGTCCAACATAACGCTGCTTGATCATTTCTGGTTTGCTAAAGAAATAACCTTGGAAAAAGCTAAAACCGGCATTACGTGTCACGGTGAACTGGTGATCCGTTTCAACTCGTTCCGCTAAATAACGGCGCTTACTGCCTTCCGCTAAACGCTGACGTACAAACTCGCAAGCGTGATCTAAGCCCAGCGCCATAATATCGAGCTTGACGATGTGCACATAACTCAGAAAGCGTTCCCATTCTGGCGCATACACAAAGTCATCCAGCGCCACCAGATAGCCACGCCGATACAACTCTTTAATCGCCTCAAGCAGTTCATCCGTCGGCTCACAGGTTTCGAGCACTTCCACCACAATTTGTTCTCGCGGCAACGTTAAAGGCAGACGGCGAATTAAACTCTTGTAGGGAAAATTAATAAAACAACGTGATTTGGGAATATTGGGATTGATCCCCACCGCAAGAAAGTTTTCGACGATCAAGCGATACGTGGCTCGATTCGACTCAATGTGCGCTGGAAACGCGTTTTTTTCCCCATCACGAAAGAGCAATTCATAGCCAAGCGTATGCTGCTTGGCATTTAAGATCGGTTGTCGTGCGACATAAGAATAATGCATTAGTGATTAACAACTAATAATTGAGACATAGCCATCTAGGACTTCGCCACTGCCAGTAGCGCTCCACAACCAATAAACATCGAGCCAAATACTCGGTTAATCTTACTCATGACACTCTCTGAACGAATAAAGCGCCCCATTCGTGCGGCTAAGGAGGTGTAACCAAGCATCACAATCGAATCAATGGTTACCGTGGTCACGCCTAACACCAACAATTGAATGAACTGATCTTGGGTTGGGTCAATAAATTGTGGAAAAAGCGCCACCAGAAAGACGATGGATTTAGGATTTGTCAGGTTGATCAACACCGCTCGACGCAATAAAGACCAACTCGTTTGCATTTGAGCCGTTGCATTGGCCATCATACTTGAACGATCGCGCCATTTTTGAACACCTAACCACACCAGATACGCAGCACCAACCCACTTAATCACACTAAATGCCATGGCTGATTGTGCCACTAAGGCACCAATTCCGGCTCCCACCAACATGATGTGAAAAGCCAAACCCAATTGTAAACCCACAATCGCGGCTAGTGATTTACGTGTACCGTAGCTAAGGCCATTGCTGATGGAATTGACCGTACCTGAACCCGGCGCCAAACTAAACAGTATCGCGGTCACCACATAGGCAAGCCAAACATGAGTATCCATTGCAATTCCTCTCAACTAGACTAATCTAGCCTAAAAATGAACTATTCCTCGAATCTGTCCAATAAGAATAATCTATGAATCAGACGAGTCCAAACTCCCCACCTTATACTCAAGAGTCTTTCTTTGAGCAAGTGATCAATACCACGATTGCCGATTTCTGGCACTCCAGAGAAGAAGGTTTTATCAAATCTGCTGATAAAACAAAACTTTATTGGTGCAAACTTACCTCGCCTCAACACTCAAAGGCGATCTTCGTCGTCAACGGACGAATTGAATCTTGCTGGAAATATCAGGAGCTATTTTATGATTTTTTCCAACAAGGTTATGATATTTATTCTTTTGATCACCGTGGCCAAGGGCTTTCTGATCGATTAATCGACGATCCACAAATCGGCCATGTCGGTGAATTTGATGACTACATTTTAGACATGCAGCGTGTCATTGAGCACTTTGACTTAAGCCATTATGCACAACGTTTTCTCGTCGCTCATTCGATGGGCGGTGCCATTGCGACCCGGTATGTACAAACATACCCTCAACACCCATTTGCGGCTATGGTGCTCAGCGCGCCAATGTTTGGTGTCAACATGCCATGGCAATTACGTCCTATCGCCATGACACTGAGCCAAGTGCTGACGGCGATGTATAGCAAACCAACCTATGCGCCAGGCTATCAAGCCTATTCGGCAAAGCCTTTTGAGATTAACCCATTAAGTCAAAGTCAGGTGCGTTACCAATGGTTTCGAGACCTGTACCAACGCAAACCCGAATTGCAAGTTGGCGGCCCTAGCACGCGCTGGGTATGGCAAGGGCTAATGGCAGCGAAGCTGTGCCAACTGATGACTCGTCAAGTGAAGTTACCAACACTCATCTTGCAAGCAGGGCAGGATGAGATTGTCAGTAATGCGGATCAAATTCGCTTTGTCACTAAGCTGGCGAAAACCAATCCATCTAGCAAGCTGGTTATCATTGAAGGAGCAAAGCATGAGCTCTTTTTTGAAAAGGATTGCTATCGAAACCAAGCACTTGATGAGCTATTTAAGCAATTCCAATCTCTTGAGAACACGGTTTAATCACGGTGTTAGAACTGAGCAAATAGAGGAAATTTCAATTGAGAGTTTTACCCTCTTTTTCCTCTTTAAGATGGCGTAAACTAGGCCACACCAAAGTTTCTCCACCATCTGCGATCTGCAAACCAAATCGACCATGATAATGAGGGTTTTATGACCACCGAATGTAAAGAGCACGCGATTCATATCGTGGCGTCCGATCTCGACGGTACACTACTTGCGCCAAACCACCAATTGAGCGAATTCACCAAGCAAACGCTACAAGCGCTTCACCAAAAAGGCTTTACTTTCATCTTCGCTACCGGTCGCCATCACGTTGATGTGGCGGGTATTCGCCAGTTAGCGGGCATTCCAGCCTACATGATTACTTCCAATGGCGCGCGCGTTCACGATCAACATGACAACCTGATGTACAGTAAAAATGTACCGCAAGAATTGGTACAGCCCGTCATTGATGTGTTTAAGCAAAACCCTGATATTTTTGTTCACATCTATCAAGATGAATCGTGGTTATTGAATAAAGAAGATGAAACGCTGCGTGATTTCCACGAAGAATCCGGCTTTAGCTACCAAGTATTTGATGTCAATAACGCACCTACCGAGGGCGTCGCCAAAATATTCTTCACCCACCCAGCGCAAGATCATGAGTTATTAGCTCAGTTTGAAGAACGCTTAAACGATATTTTTGGCGACAAACTGAACGTCGCCTTCTCAACACCTTGGTGTTTGGAAGTGATGGCAGCAGAAGTGTCGAAAGGGGATGCGCTCAAAGCCGTTGCAGAATCATTAAACCTGACCCTAGATAACTGTATTGCGTTTGGCGATGGTATGAACGATGTGGAAATGCTGTCGATGGCTGGTAAAGGCTTGGTGATGGGCACATCGCATCAAAAAGTATTCAATGCACTGCCTAATAACACCGTGATTGGTAGCAATGCAGAAGACGCCGTGGCTCACTATTTGCGTGAACATTTATTGTAACAGCAGCCTGCAGTAACGAGCGGTCACAAAAAAACAGCGCCATTTGAGCGCTGTTTTTTTGTTCATAACGGCTTCGCGATTTATCTCTGATACTTGTCCGCGGGTTGTTAAATTCACACCCATCAGTTCAATTTGCCAGCGCCTTTGTGCCATAATCTAGCCTCGTTTCATTGCCCAAAAAGAGTCTGCTATGAAAGTGCTTCACTGTTCCGCGCTGTTATTGACCACATTAATGCTGCAAGCCTGTGCGACACACAACGCATCACAGCCACCAGCCGTACCGATGGCGAGTTTGGATAAACCCAGCTCAATCAAAGCACAGCCCTTTATTATGCGTGGAGAAGTCGTGGTAGGTCATGAGGCGCAAACCTTTACACCTTGTGGTAGCAATCAACAATATTGGCTAGCACTGACGCCACAGCAGACTCAGCAAGCCTTGAGTTTGGCTCGCTCGCCTTATCAGCCTTTGTATGGAGAGCTCATCGGTACTTTATCAGCGCCAAGCCGCACAGGCTTCGATGCCGATTCCAGCGCACGTTTCAACGTGACCAGCATCAATATGCTCAGTGCTGAAAATCCTAAACGCTGCAATCAACCACTCAAACCGACACGCGCTTTTGGCAACGAACCATCATGGTCCATCCACTTTGAAGGGAAAAACCTTAACTTTCAAACCATCAGCGGTGAAACTCAAACATTCGCTATCACAAAAAGTCAGCTATCTGAAACTAAGCGTGAGTACCAAATAAATCAAGGTTCGCTGCTCCTCACACAAAAAATGTGCAGTGACGGGATGAGTGACTCGCTGTACGGCTGGAGTTCCACCTTGAAGGTCGGTGAGAAAAGCTATCAGGGATGTGCCACCTTAGGTAATAGTGATGCGACGCTTCCATGGGTTGGGGCTTATCATGCTACTTCGACCCAAAATAGGGATTTCACGATTCGTTTGCAACTGAATGCGGATCATACTGCTAGCACTCATTATGACTACAACGATGGTCAGCCATCGACCGTTGAAAAGGGGTTTTGGCAACCATTAAACCTAAATCAGATCCAAGTTGTCATGACGCGCCACCAGCAACAATATCTGCTTTCTGAACGTATCTTTACTCGCACTGGTTACCAACTGAAAGCAGAAAAAGAGAAGGTGGGCGATGTACTCTACCCTATCGCCAATGGCGGTTTAACGTTATTTTCTGAAAATATCGAGACACCATAAGTGACCAGACCGTGCCCTTGCCCAGTTTGCCATTTTAGCTATCAATGCCTCTGTTCACTGCAACCAACACTGGATAGCCAACTGCGCATTGCACTACTGATGCATGAAAATGAACCGCATCGAGCGACCAATACTGGCAAGCTGCTGCTGCGTAGCTTGCCCAATTCCTCTGTGTACATCTGGGACCGAGTCTCTACGGCGAAATCATTACAAAAGAGAATTCTGGATGAGAAGTTAAACGCTGTGGTTATTTTTCCTTCGACGCGCAGTCAATCGCTCACCGAATACCAATCTCTCTCAACGTCTGACACTCAAGAAATCGTGTTTATTATCCTGGATGGGACATGGCAAGAAGCCAAGAAGATGCTCAATAAGAGCCCTTGGTTATCCGATTTACCGCAGCTACACCTCACCCCAAATCAAATCTCTCAGTATGGATTAAGGCGAAATCAAGATGCTGGTCATTTATGCACGTTAGAAGTGGGCGTTGAGCTGCTCAACTCTCTCGGAGAACCAAATAATGCGAGAGAGTTACGCGCGTTTTTCACTTACTATCTCAAGGCTTTTCAAGCGGATAAAAGCGGTCACGCCCTAAAGCTGCAGTAATGAATCCAGTTGATGGATTTCAATATCAGGCAACACTTTGGCCTTACGACTGGCGAGCAAGGTTTGGCCTTGATCGTTATACCAACAGGCTTGGAAACCATTGCATTTTGCGCCTTGCACATCGGTTATCAGATGATCACCAACGTGTAAAATCGAGGCTGCAGGTAACTGTAATGCAGCCTGCGCTTTGTCAAAAAGATCCGGATACGGCTTGGCCAAGCCATCGGGACCCGCTTTAAAAATTTGTTGAAAATAATGCCCCAAGCCAATTTTGTACGGGTCAACATTGCCGTTGGTAATCGCCACTAACGGCATGCGCTTTGCCAGTTCGGTCATCACGCGGTGCGTCTTCTCTGGCACCGTGATTAAGTGACGTAACCGCAACACTTCTTCAATGGCATTCTGCGCAGCCTGTAAAGCAAGTTGCGGCGAATAGCCTAACTGAATTAAGCCTTGTTCTATCTGCTTAAATCGCCACTGAGTGACATCATGGCCGAGCAGTGGCTCTTGCAGCGCCAGTTGCTGTTTAAGTTGCTGCCACCAACTTATCGGACGCGTCGCGGAAAGTGGATGATGAGTGTGCAGCCACACGACCATTTGCTGCTCAACATGACGGATCACTGGATGGTTGTCATACAGCGTGTCGTCCAAATCAAAGCTCATCGCTTTAATGGGGCCGATATTGCGATAAAAGTGCATGCGTTACTCGCTCTGTTTCTTTTTACGTGCTCTTGGGTGCGCTTGGTCATAGGCCTGCGCAAGATGTTGAAAGTCCAAATGAGTATAGATTTGCGTCGTCGAAATGTTCTCATGACCCAGCAACTCTTGGACAGCACGTAAATTATTGCTCGATTCAAGCATGTGAGTCGCAAAAGAGTGGCGCAGTTTATGTGGGCTAATATGGCTAGCCACCGCCTGCTTTTGCCCCCACTCGGCCATACGTTTTTGTACGTTGCGATGCGAAATACGAACACCCAGCTTTGAAACAAACAAGCTTTGCTCATCAGCGTTCGCAAACTGCGTTCGTATTTTCAACCAATGCGCCACCCATTCTTTGGCTTGGCCTGCAAAAGGCACCTTACGTTCTTTATCCCCTTTACCCACCACTCGAATCTCGCCGCGGCTAAAGCTCAGGTCTTTTACGTTAATGCTGACGAGCTCCGCTAAACGCAACCCAGCACCATACATCAGTTCCATCATGGCGCGATCGCGCACTGATAGCGGATCATCATCCTTGACTTCGAGTAGTTGTGCGACTTCATCCACATCTAAGTTTTTCGGTAACGGGCGTTTTTTACGCGGTGCTGCAACGCCTTTGGCCGGGTTAGCTGTCAATTCACCACGCAAGATCAAGAAATCAAAAAAACTGCGCAATGAAGAGAGACGCGTCGCTAAACTGCTGGCTTTCATCCCTTCACGCATCCCTTTGCTCGCCAGCTGTCGCACCCAAGCGGCATCGACTTGTTGCCATTGATTCAGCCCCATCTGCACCAAATGCTGCGCCATGGTTTCCAGCTGTTGTTTGTAATTGCGTTGGGTGTGCAAGCTCAACCCTTTCTCGCTCCGCAGATATTCATAGAAGCGAGTTAAGGGCTGCTGTAAGCCGTTAGGCAGAGGTGTGGCTGATTCGGTCATGCTCAATCGGTTGCCAAGATAGAGTCTCAATTAAATGAGAGAGAACTAACGCCAAATGACGTAAAAAGAGGGTATCCATACTCGGTTGAAAATGGCCGCCATCTTCACTTGCAAACGCTAACACGCCTTGTGATGAGCGCTTACCTAATGGTAGCACCACATACGAACCCATTTCTGGCGCAGCGGTTTGTTCACCAAATAACGCTTGGCGATCCAACTTTTTCATACGCCCTAAATAAGCATTTTTGCCATTAAAATGGTTAGTTGCAAAACGCTGCCATTGCTCTTGGGTCAATTGATAATCGGTTTCAGGCGAGGCCAGTAAACGAATATACGCTACCAAACCTAAGGTTTGCGCTTTGTTTTCTATTGCCTTACATACTTGCGGCATTGAATGACATTTTAAGATCTGCTCTTGCAGATCCATAAATTCGTGGAAAGTGCGGTCATTATTGGCCGCTAATGACATAAAGGCTGTGATCTCTTCCTCTAACTCCTCAATTCTCTGACGCTGACGATTCAGTTGTACATGCACCAAAGAGACCGCACCTTGTTGATGGTGCGGCAAGGAGAGCCTGTCAACCAGCTCTGAACGCTGGAGGAAAAAATCTGGGTGATCTCGTAAATATTCAGCCACAACTTCGGCTGTGAGTGCATCCGCTTCAACGTGTGACAAAACGATTCCTTATCTTACTTAACCCTAACAAGAGACTTGACCATCAAACACATGAGTCGCAGGGCCTGTCATATAGAGTGGCTTACCCGGCCCTTGCCAGTGGATCTCTAACGAGCCACCAGGTAAGTGTACTGTCACCTCTTCCGCCAATAACCCTTGAAGAATACCAACGGCAACCGCGCCACACGCACCACTGCCACACGCTTGAGTTTCACCCGCGCCACGTTCATAAACACGTAGCTTCACTTCATTGCGATTCAGCACTTGCATGAAGCCTGCGTTAACACGCTCTGGAAAACGCTCATGGGATTCAAGCAGTGGACCCAAAATTTCAACCTCAGCGGTCGTCACATCCTCCACCACTGTCACCACATGCGGATTGCCCATGCTCACCGCCCCGCAGAACAAGGTTTTCTCTTCAACGCGCATGATGTAAGTTTTCTCTGCCTGTTTGGCTCGAAATGGAATCTTATTAGGCTCAAATTCTGGTATGCCCATGTTGACGGTGATTTGATCATCCTCTTCAACATTTAAAACCATTTTGCCTTTTTTAGTCGTGACTCCGATGCTGTACTTATTGGTCAGCCCTTTCATCCGCACAAAGCGAGCAAAGCAACGTGCGCCGTTGCCACATTGTTCAACTTCGCTGCCATCGGCATTAAAAATACGGTAGTGAAAATCACTTTCCGGATCATACGGCGCTTCAACCACTAATAGCTGATCAAACCCCACACCAGTATGACGATCCGCCAAGCGGCGAATCAAATCAGGGGAGAAGAAGACGTTTTGTGTAATGCAATCAACGACCATGAAGTCATTACCCAAACCGTGCATTTTAGAAAAATGGAAATGCATAATGCTTCAATTTACTCCGGCAGAATACGCTCTAATGCCCATAGGCTCGATAGTGCTTCACGCTGACGAACAAGGTGGGTTTGTGCACCATCCACCATCACTTCCGCCACGCGAGTACGTGTATTATAGTTCGAAGACATCACAAAACCGTAAGCTCCTGCTGAGCGAACCGCCAGTAGATCTCCCTCATCCAAGACCAATGAACGATCTTTACCCAAGAAGTCACCGGTTTCACAAATAGGCCCAACCAAGTCATAGGTTAGCGCTTCACCTTGGCGCGGCACAACAGGAACAATATCTTGCCAAGCTTGATAAAGCGCTGGACGCATCAAATCGTTCATCGCCGCATCAATAATGGCAAAGTTTTTGTGTTCGGTATGTTTGAGAAACTCTACTTTCGTCAACAACACGCCCGCGTTAGCCGCAATAGCACGTCCCGGTTCAAAAATCAGTTCGAGATCTTGATGGTTACTCAAACGCGCCAACAAGGCTTTGGCATAATCGGAAGGCTGCGGGGGTAACTCATCGCGATACACCACACCTAAACCACCACCAACATCCAAATGTTTAATGGTGATCCCTTCCTCTTTAAGCTGATCAATTAACGCAAGTAAGCGATCGGTTGCATCAATAAAAGGGGCAATAGCGGTCAGTTGAGAGCCAATGTGGCAATCAATACCGTGAATGCTGAGATTCTCTAGGCTTTGTGCCAAGCGATAAACATCCAGTGCACGGTCAAAAGCAATACCAAACTTATTGTCACGCAAACCGGTTGAAATATAAGGGTGGGTTTGTGCATCCACATCAGGGTTGATGCGCAGTGAAATCGGTGCTTTGACACCCAGCTCGCCAGCCACTTTATTTAAACGTGCTAATTCAGGCTCGGATTCAACGTTAAAGCATTTAATCTTGAGCTCCAACGCGCGTTTCATTTCCGCTTCCGTTTTACCGACGCCAGAAAATACCACTTTCGCCGGGTCACCACCCGCCACCACAACACGCTCAAGCTCTCCTGCCGAAACAATATCAAAACCTGACCCTAAACGCGCCAACGTGTTTAATACACCTAAGTTTGAGTTAGCCTTCACCGCATAACACACCAGATGAGGATGTTCGCCTACCGACTTATCAAAAGCATGCCAGTGACGCTCTAAAGTAGCGCGAGAATAGACATACAAAGGCGTGCCGTATTGCTCAGCCAACTCTGTTAATGCGACATTTTCAGCCCAAAGCTGACCATCGTCCTGATAATTGAAGTAATCCAAAATTCGTTTCCTTTAAGCTAAATCAATGACTATGACTATGGCTGAGGTTGTTCACTCTGCTCAGGCTCTGCTGGCATGTATAACGGCCCGGTTTGACCACACCCTGCGAGAGCAAGGAGTGACAACATAAAAAGTGCAGCGATTGATTTTTTCATTTTGCATGTCGTGATTATTGAGTCAATGCCCCCTATAATCGCACCACAATCAGGAAAAGCAATAGGATAGACAGGATGAACGATACTGAATTTCACCAACTTGTCGATGAGCAGCTAGAAATCATTGAACAAGCGATAGACAACGCAGGTGCCGACATTGATTACGAAACCTCAGGCAATGTGATGACGTTAGAATTTGATGACCGCAGCCAAATTATTATTAACCGCCAAGAGCCAATGCATGAAATTTGGCTGGCATCAAAGTCAGGCGGTTTCCATTTCAAACTGATCGACCAAAACTGGATTTGTTCAAAAACAGGGCTGGAATTGATTGCGATGGTGAAACAAGAATGTGAAAAACACGCTGGCGAAACGATCGACTGGGTGTAAAGCAACAACGCCAAGTGACAGATGTGTGACTTGGCGCTACCGAACTAAGCGTTGACCGCTTTTGAAGGACGAGAATAGAGCGCGGAATCGTTACGATAAGGGACAATATAGCTTTCCCCTTCTTCTGGGTGGACGATTTGATAATACTGCGGCAGATTGAAGTTAATAAGTTTAGCGGAGAGTGGGTTACCGTCGCGCACTGAGGTATAAAAGCTGTTGACGTTAGTGATCATCTCATCTTTTTCGCCGCTGAACTGGTGATAGACTTCAATTTGGTTCGACTCATCCAACACATAAATGTTGAAGCCTTTATCGGTATCTTCAAAGAAAAACTGCACTAAGCCTTCACTAGCAAAACCATCGACGATTTCCGGCAGTTGATAATCTTGATCGCGATCGAGCATTAACAGCGGTGAACCTTTCAATTTGTTGGTTGAAATACTGCGGTAAAAATCTACCGAATTTTCCAACTTCTGTACCGAAACCCCTCGCCGCTCAAAAAACAGGCCATACATTTGATCGCCAATGCGTAACGCTTTAAAACGGCGACGTTTCTCTTGCTCTACCGGTTTCAAACGCAAATCGATACATTCCGCCAGCAACTGGTACACCATGTTGCGCATCACGCCACGCAGACTTTTGCTGTAACAAAATACATCGACAGACTCTGGCGGTAGCGCATCTTGGTGCATTTTGCCAAGCACGGTTTTCAACGCGTCGAGCATCGCCGTTTCGCCAGTAAAATGGAGAGTCCGTACTTCATGCCACGAGTTGCGATACACTAAATCGACACTACCGACTAAGCTTTTTTGCTCAGATCCGAAACTGAAAATATCTATATTTTTCAAATCAATTTTGAGCGATTTACCGCTTAATTCCGCGGTAGGATCATTTTCAAAGTTAATGAACATCGCCAGTTGGCTGATTTCACAAGGGCTCGCTAAGGCCTGCATGGTCGGCCGCCGCTTACGCAACGAGAAGGTATTACGCAAATCGCTAACCATTTGATAGAACTTATCAATATCCAACTGTGCGTCACGTACTACTGAATGCAAATGAGTTGATTCCGTGATCAAACCATTGAAGAACGCCCAAGAGACCAGCTTACTGAGGTATTCATTATGCTCAAGGAAAGGTTGGCCAATCATACGATGGGCAACTAGAGGCTGCTTATACAGATACCAGCCCGCTTTATTGGTTCGCCCTTCCCGAACTTGAATGAACGAGAGATCCGGCTCGTGCAGATCTGGCGAAATTTGTGGATTCAGCAGAGTGACTTTACCCGGCAACACCTCAAACACCGCATACAACTTACGTGCGAGGATTGAAATATCTTGTGGGCTAATGGCCGAGGTGATGTCATTACGGCGTGCAAACTGGATCAAGTTTCGATAGCTCAGCATCAACGCATCTAACAACGCATGATGGACGACTTTAACTTGTTCAACTTTCCAATTACGGCGATTGTCTAATTCTTGAACAACAGATTCCGACCAATTCCACTGCTGAATCATGTGGCTTAATGCTTCTCGACGCCATGCCACTGAGCCTAAGCTCGGCTCACGGGATAACTTTTCATGCGTTTTGAGATAAAAACAACGACGCACCAGATCAAGACGGGCAGAATCACCAATACGTTCAAGGTAACGCGTCACTTTTTCAAGCATCAAATAGTAAGCATCCATACTGTACAAATCAGGTTCATGAGTAAAAAACCGTCGTTTGGTATCAATGCTTAATAATTGCGTGTGTGGGTACTCCCACGAATACGCCTCAAGCAGAATCGCTTTTAACACTGACTTGTAAGGCGAGTCGATGCTTTTATAAAGCTGCCAAAGGTTTGCGCCGAAATACTCTTCAGCAGGAATGCGGTTCAACTTACCAAAATCGATCCATTCACTGCAATTAATGTAATCATTGCTGCACAATTCGTGCACGTATTCGTCGTAGCACTCTTCCATTTCAGGAGGCACGATTTGCCACAGTAAACGCTTGCCTGCCAAGCGAACAGCAGAGCGATAGAACTCGTCTAATAGCAGGAGATGTTGCGATGAACCGCAGTTTTCGCCTGTCATCTGCTCAGAATGATTACTGCGAAAACGTAGCTCATCCATCAAGAAAAAGTTAGCTTCCACCCCTTGGCTCTTTGCCCAATCAGTGATCAACAAACATTTGTTGCTTAAGCTTTCCCGCTCATCACAGCTCATACTCGATGCTACACATACCCAAATATCTAAGTCACTCGAGGTGCTTTGACCAATCGACGAGGTACTGCCCATGGTATACAGAGCAAGAATAGCGGGGGAATCAGCGGTCGGTAAGGGTTGACCTAAGGTGAGTTCTGTATCTTCAACCAGCTGACGTTGGATGCCGTTAGGCTCAAAACCATAGACACCATAAGGGACTTTTGCATCGTAGTAGCCGGGAATAATCGGGTGATTGAAGTGCAGTAATGCAGGAATGAAATGAAATACACGTTGACTTTGCAAATCCATAAGCGCCAGCGCACGCTCGGTACGTTGCTGGTTGAGATTGTCTAATCGTTGAATTAACGTCTTGGTGTAAGCCTGCAAGGTTGATTCCTTGGTTGAAACATTAACACGCGCTTTGATTATATTTTATTCTAAAGCACCAAAAAAACGTGATCAATCTAACATTTTCTTTCCATTTGGTAAAGCCCTCTCGATGCATATCACACTCAAGCAGAGCATGCCTACAATGCGCTCCAATGACCTTGGCTATAGTGTCGTAGCTATTTACACTTTGTCGTAATAGCTCATTATATAAACGAGATATAAATCACACAATTTTGACCAATTTATGCTATCTCTTCATCAATCCTTCACAGCGACGATCTAGTAGTAAACCTTTCATAGCGGGAATGATAGGATTAAACCATCCATTACCTACACTCGGGATTATCATGACTCACGCAACACCCATTCGAATCGCCACACGTAAAAGCCCGCTCGCCCTTTGGCAAGCTTATTATGTTAAAGATGCGCTGCAAGCGGCTCATCCTGGCCTAGAAGTGGAATTAGTGACCATGGTAACCAAAGGCGACGTCATTTTAGATACGCCTTTAGCTAAAGTGGGTGGTAAGGGGCTTTTTGTCAAAGAGTTGGAAGTCGCTATGCTTGAAGGCCGTGCCGATTTAGCTGTGCATTCAATGAAAGATGTTCCCGTCGATTTCCCTCAAGGGCTTGGACTAGTGACGATTTGTGAACGCGAAGATCCACGTGATGCTTTCGTTTCAAACACCTATCAAAGCATTGAACAACTGCCTCAAGGTGCCATCGTCGGCACCTGTAGCCTACGTCGCCAATGCCAACTCAAAGCATATCGACCAGACCTTGTGATTAAAGAATTGCGTGGCAATGTCGGTACTCGTCTTGGAAAACTCGACGCAGGTGAATACGATGCGATTATTCTCGCCGCAGCAGGTTTAAAACGTTTGAAGCTTGAAGATCGCATTCGCAGCATTATTGAACCAGAACAATCGCTTCCTGCAGTAGGGCAAGGTGCAGTCGGGATTGAATGCCGTTTAGATGACGAACGTTTAAGAGCATTGCTTGCGCCACTCAACCATTCTGACACGGCTGATCGCGTGAAATGTGAACGAGCCATGAACCTAACATTAGAAGGCGGTTGCCAAGTACCTATCGGTAGCTACGCATTGCTCGATGGTGATCATATTTGGCTAAGAGCATTAGTCGGTGAGCCTGATGGTTCTAAGATTGTACAAGGTGAGATTCGCGGCCACCGCTCCGATGCCAAGCAACTAGGAGTCACGCTTGCCCATCAATTGCTCAATGATGGAGCGCGAGATATTCTGTCCAAACTCTACTGCGAGCACGAATAAAGCATGACGGTGTTGGTCACTCGTCCCAAAAATCAAGGGATTGAACTTTGCCAACAATTAGCGGATCTCGGTATCCGCTCCGTTCACCATCCACTGATTCAGATTAATGCAGGAGCCGATCTCCCGTATTTACTCCCAGAACTTCAGCAATGCGACATTATTATTGCGGTTAGCCAAAACGCGGTGACGTTCAGTCATCAATTTTTGCAAGATCATCGATATTTTTGGCCAAATGACGCCAGATACCTTGCCGTTGGTCAAAAAACCGCACATGTTTTCAGCAAATTAAGCCAACAAAAAGTACACTATCCGCAGATAAGTGACAGTGAACACCTGCTTGCCCTACCGCAGTTGCAATCAATATCGGGCCTTAAGGTGATGATTTTACGTGGTAATGGCGGACGTGAGCTCATCCACGACAGCTTAATCGAGCGTGGTGCTGATGTGGTGTATAAGGAAGTGTATCGACGCGATACGATCACCCTCTTTGCCGCCGAATCGATATCTCTGTGGCAGCAACAGCAAGTCACTCAGTTAGTTGTCACCAGCTCAGGTCAACTCAATTTTATGATGGATCAATTCTCTGATTCACAACGACTCTGGCTGCTAAATTTAGCTCTTTTTGTCCCAAGCGAGCGAATTCGACAAGAGGCGCTGCACATGGGATTTGGGTGCGTCACGAACGTGGGAAGCGCCTCCAATACAGAACTCGCGGCTAGTATTAGCCAATCTAGACAGGACTCTAAGCATGACAAGCAAAAATAATAACCCGCATATTGAACCTGAAAAAGCAGCCACACCTCCTCTGGTTACAGAAAAAGACGCAACGGATAACCTTGATTCACCAAAAAGTTACGTGCAGGATCCCACGTCTCAGCCTGAAGAAAAGAGTGATAAACGAGCAAAGCGCAGTATCAAACTTTCTGTTATTGCAATTAGCTTATCCATCATTTTCAGTGGTGGTATAGCCTATCAAATGCAGAAAAAAGACGCCTTTTACCAAGCCAAAATCAACGCATTGCAGACTCAATTAACACAAACCCAAAGTCAGCTCGCGGCTGAAATCAATCAAATAAAGCAAGAAACACAAGCCAAAGCGGACCAACTCACTCACAAAACTGACGTAGCCTTGAATCAACAGCAAAAAAGTATCGACAGCTTGCAACTGGCGATAGCTGATATCAAAGGCCGCCGTCCCAACGACTGGCTACTAGCAGAAGCTGACTACTTAGTGAAACTAGCAGGCCGTAAACTTTTTCTAGAACATGACATCGTCAGCGCGACCAAGCTAATGGAAAGCGCTGATCAGCGTATTGCTGAATTGAATGACCCAAGCTTAGTGCCGCTACGCAAAGCCATGGCGCGTGACATTACTCAGCTCAAAATCATCCCATTGATTGATCGTGAAGGGCTAGTGTTACGCTTAACAATCTTACAGCAACAAGTTGACACTCTACCGCTGGCCAATGCCATGTTGCCTGAAACTCAGCAGCAATCAGCACCACAAGTTTCCGAAAATATTAACGACTGGCAAAATAATCTCGTTAGCTCATTGAAAGACTTCTCGGAGAACTTCATTACCTTCCGCACTCGAGACGGTAATGCCATTCCGCTACTGTCACCTGAACAGCACTTCTATCTAAAAGAAAATCTCAAAGCAAAATTAGAAACCGCCATTAAAGCCGTATACGCAGAACAACAAGAAATTTATACAACGGCACTGAACACAGCAGATAAATGGTCAGTCAGCTTCTTTAATTCCGATGATCAGAGTGTGCAGCAGTTTAATCACGCGCTATTGCAGCTCAGTAAACAAAATATACAAGTGCAATATCCAGTTAAATTTGAAACTCAGCACGAACTTGCTGATGTCATCACTGAACGCCTACGCCGTGAAGTCTCTCCAATGAGCGTTACGGAGGATAAGTAATGTTTAGAGTCATCTTTCTTTTTGTAGTATTAGGGACCGGTTTATTTGTCGGAACCCAATATGCTGGCCAGCAAGGTTATGTTCTTATCTCTATAGCTAATAGAACAATAGAGATGAGCGTGACCACCTTAGTGATCTTTGTGATTGCACTCCTCTCTGGATTATTTAGCTTAGAATATCTCCTCAAAAAAGCATTCTACGCCAGTTCAAACACATTAAACTGGTTCAGCGTACGTAAGTTAAAGCGCTCTCGCCGTTATACCAATGAAGGTATCATTAAACTTCTAGAGGGAGACTGGAAGCAGGCAGAAAAGAAAGTCACTCGCTGGGCGAACCACCATGATATGCCGCTGCTCTGCTATCTTGTTGCATCGGAAGCCGCGCAGGGAATGGGCGATAGAGCAAAACGAGATCACTATTTAGATCTCGCCAGTCAACAAAGTAATGCAGGCCTAGCCGTTGAATTAACTCGCGCCAAGCAGCAAGTACGAGAAGGAGAGTTTGATCAGGCGCTAAGCACTTTATCAGCATTACAAGCCACTCATCCGAATAACACCATCGTGCTCAACTTACTCAAGACAACATACGTGCACCTAGAACAGTGGCAACCGCTGCTTGAGCTTTTACCTAAGCTCCAAAAAGCAAAACAGATTAATGCGGACGAGAGCCAACAACTGAACCAAAAAGCACAATGCGGTTTACTAAAAAACGTGGCCCAGCAACAAGGTAGCGAAGGCTTAATCAATCATTGGGACAAGCTCCCAAGGAAAACCAAAAACGACGTCATTTTAACTCAATGCTTCATCGAACAGTTGATCCAACGAAAAGCAGACTCGGAAGCATTTACCGTCATTAAAGAAACATTAAAAAAACACCCAATGCCAGCTCTGTATTCATTATTGGCAGAGCTCAATTTACCAGATAGATACCCAGCAATTTTGTTGTTACAAGAAGCCATTAGTAAGGATAGTGGTAACGCCGAAGCACACAGCGCACTGGCTCAATTGTATATGAGAGAGCAGAAATGGGCGGAGGCGCAAAGCCATTTGGAAAAAGCGTTATCGCTCCGTGCCAATGTATCTGATTACGCTTATCTTGCCGATAGCCTTGAAAAACAAAACTACCCTAAAGCCGCCGCAGAAGTCTCACGTAAGGCACTGACCATGATAGAGCATGTTTAAATGGCAATCTAACTAAGCACCTAAAAATAACCTTATACCAATTAAAGAAAAGTACGATCTCATTAAGGCTATCTAGCTATTGTTAAATATCACGATGGATAGCCTTAATAGCACCGATTTTAAAACGCTGGCGAGCCAACAAAAACCATCCTAATTCTACTATTACCCGCTTGAACACCTGGGATTTCCTGGATAATTTCTTGATCAAAATGCCATTTGACTTAAGGCCGAGCACGGCACAAAACCTCGAACTGTGAAGCCACAGCTATTTGAATATGCGTATTTATTTGGGTCGGCTTGGGTCAGCATGCCCCTAAAAATGAATAGGTGAGGCCGTCGTTATAATGAATGGTGCTGGTAGGTATATAAGTGCAGTTTAGTCATGTTAGTGTCATCACGTTTCCTCCTACTCACCGTGCTAAATCCAATAGAGCAAGTGTGCAGTTAGCTCATGCTAACCAACAAAGTTTTGCGGATCACGACGACATTATGTCTGAGGTGTTCAATGTGTAAATCGATTTTTGGAAAGTACAGATAGGGTGATCAAGATATGTTCGAGAGATTGAATTAAGCTATTAATTTTCCAGATTGGCATGTTGATATAAAACGAAAAAAAACCGCTGTAAAAACAGCGGTTTTTTCTTTAAAAGTGGCGGAGAGATAGGGATTTGAACCCTAGGATAGCTATTAACCATCGCCGGTTTTCAAGACCGGTGCTTTAAACCACTCAGCCATCTCTCCACAAATTGTCACTAAAAATTAGTCTTACTTTGATAATGCTATATTTTTAGTTTTGCTTTCATATTTTTAATGATATGTAAGCGATATTCAAAGCCTGGCGATGTCCTACTCTCACATGGGGAGACCCCACACTACCATCGGCGCTGTTGTGTTTCACTTCTGAGTTCGGCATGGAATCAGGTGGGTCCACAACGCTATGGTCGCCAAGCA
>NZ_CAWPJM010000006.1:0-48186 GCF_963888495.1 Vibrio sp. 2-2(8)
TCACCACCGTACACTTTTGCAAGTGTAGTACAGATAGCAGCAGTTAGAGTTGTTTTACCGTGGTCAACGTGGCCGATAGTACCAACGTTTACGTGCGGTTTCGTACGTTCAAATTTTGCTTTAGACACGATCGTGTTCCTTCCTAGTTATGATTCGTCTTGAGTCACATATAGCTCAAGACGCGCCAGAAATTGCTATTTTATGCGCCAACTCTCATCAGCGCAATAGATTCGTTATTAAACAAATAACAGTTAACCACGTTCTGCAATGATTGCTTCTGCAACATTTTTTGGCACATCAGCGTACTCTGCAAACTCCATGGAGTAAGAGGCGCGACCCTGAGTGGCAGATCGTAAGTCTGTTGCATAACCAAACATTTCCGATAGAGGGACTCTAGCATGGATAATCTTAAGGCCTGCATGGCCTTCATCCATACCTTCAATCATGCCGCGACGACGGTTTAAGTCACCCACAACATCACCCATCCAATCTTCTGGAGTAGTTACTTCAACTTTCATCATTGGTTCAAGAAGAACAGGCTGCGCTTCTAAAGCACCTTTCTTGAACGCCATCGAACCAGCAATCTTAAACGCCATCTCGCTTGAGTCGACATCATGATATGAACCATCGAATAATGTCGCTTTCACATCCAGAATCGGATAACCAGCTAACACACCGTTGTTCATTTGCTCTTCGATACCTTTCGCAACCGAGCTGATGTATTCCTTAGGAATCACACCACCAACGATTTCGTCGACAAAGACAAAGCCTTCACCGAGTTCCGCAGGTTCAATCTTAAGCCAAACGTGACCATATTGACCACGACCACCAGATTGACGAACGAACTTGCCTTCTACTTCCGCTTTTCCACGGATAGTTTCGCGGTAAGCCACTTGTGGTTTACCAACGTTACAGTCCACACTGAACTCACGCTTCATGCGATCAACAATGATGTCTAGGTGAAGCTCACCCATACCAGAGATCAACGTTTGACCTGTTTCCTTATCGGTTTCGACACGGAAAGATGGGTCTTCTGCCGCCAGTTTACCTAGCGCAATACCCATTTTTTCTTGGTCAGCTTTAGAGCGAGGCTCTACCGCAATTTGAATCACTGGCTCAGGGAATTCCATGCGCTCAAGAACCACTTTGTGGTCTGGGTTACACAGCGTATCGCCTGTCGTGACATCTTTTAAGCCGATCGCAGCCGCAATATCGCCAGCACGAACTTCTTTAATCTCTTCACGTTTGTTGGCATGCATCTGTACGATACGACCAAAACGTTCTTTTTTCTGTTTCACTGAGTTGTAAACGGCATCGCCAGAGTTCACCACACCAGAGTAAACACGCATGAAAGTCAATGTCCCAACAAATGGGTCAGTGGCAATCTTAAATGCAAGTGCCGAGAAAGGTTCGTTGTCGTCAGCGTGACGTTCTACTTCGTTCTCGTTTTCATCCACGCCTTTAATGGCTGGTACATCTACCGGTGAAGGCAAATATTCAACAACCGCATCCAATACCGCTTGTACGCCTTTATTTTTAAAGGCACTACCACAAGTGGCCAATACGATTTCATTGTTAATGGTACGAGTCCGTAGCGCTTGTTTGATTTCCGCTTCTGTCAGCTCGCCGTCTTCAAGATACTTTTCCATTAACTCTTCACTAGCTTCCGCTGCCGCTTCTACTAGGTTGTTGTGCCATTCTTCGGCCAACTCAAGCATATCTTCTGGAATGTCTTCGTAAGTAAACGTCATGCCTTGATCGGCTTCATTCCAGTTGATGGCTTTCATCTTGATAAGGTCGATGACACCTTTGAACTCTTCTTCCGCACCAATATTTAATTGAATAGGAACCGGAGTCGCACCAAGACGATGTTTAATTTGGTTTACAACGCGTAAAAAGTCTGCGCCAGCACGGTCCATTTTATTAACGAACACCATGCGAGGAACACCGTATTTGTCAGCTTGACGCCATACAGTTTCAGACTGGGGTTCAACACCAGATGAGCCACAGAATACAACCACTGCACCATCAAGCACACGAAGTGAACGCTCTACTTCAATTGTAAAGTCAACGTGTCCTGGGGTATCAATGATGTTTACGCGATGATCTTGGAACTGTGCTTCCATACCACGCCAGAAGGTTGTCGTAGCAGCAGAAGTGATAGTGATACCACGTTCTTGCTCCTGCTCCATCCAGTCCATGGTTGCAGCACCATCGTGAACTTCGCCGATTTTGTGAGAAAGGCCAGTGTAGAACAGAATACGCTCAGTAGTGGTTGTTTTACCTGCATCTACGTGAGCACAGATACCGATGTTGCGGTAGCGCTCAATAGGAGTTTTCCGAGCCACGATTGTATCCTCTTACTAAGGTAATCCTTAGAGTATGAAAATGTGCTGCGAGAGAACCTCGCAGCACAGAAGGTATTACCAGCGGTAATGAGCGAATGCTTTGTTCGCTTCTGCCATACGGTGAACGTCTTCACGTTTCTTAACAGCAGTACCTTTATTTTCTGACGCGTCTAGCATTTCAGCAGCTAGGCGAGCAGCCATAGATTTTTCACCACGCTTACGCGCAGCATCAACTACCCAACGCATAGCAAGTGCGTTACGGCGAACCGGACGTACTTCTACTGGCACTTGGTAAGTTGAACCACCCACGCGGCGAGATTTAACTTCGACCGCTGGACGTACGTTTTCAAGAGCTTCTTCAAATACAGCTAAGTGACCTTTGCCAGATTTCTCAGCCATAGTGTCTAGTGCAGTGTAAACAATTTTCTCTGCAGTAGATTTTTTACCGTCAACCATAAGAATGTTAACGAATTTTGCCAGCAGTTCAGACTTGAACTTTGGATCTGGAAGGATCTTACGCTGACCAATAACGCGACGACGTGGCATGGATATTCTCCGTTGTCTTTTTCAGGTTATCCAAAACTTTTCAGTTTCTTCAAAAATTAAATAATTTAGTGTTTGGCCTTACTTAACGGAAATCCATTAAGATTTAGGACGTTTCACACCGTATTTAGAACGAGCTTGTTTACGGTCGTTTACGCCTGCACAGTCAAGTGCACCACGGATTGTGTGGTAACGCACACCTGGAAGGTCTTTTACACGACCGCCACGGATAAGAACAACTGAGTGCTCTTGAAGGTTGTGACCTTCACCGCCGATGTACGAAGTCACTTCGAAGCCGTTCGTTAGACGAACACGACATACTTTACGAAGTGCTGAGTTAGGTTTTTTAGGTGTAGTAGTGTAAACACGTGTACATACACCACGTTTTTGTGGGCACGCTTCTAGTGCTGGCACGTTGCTTTTAACAACTTGCTTTACACGAGGATTGCGGACCAACTGGTTAATAGTTGCCATTAACTAGCTCCTGAATTTACTTAAAGTAAGCTTTGTGAAAAATCTAGTCCCTAGTGCACTTAGTACAAATAGGGACGCAAAATTCTATGCAGCAGTGAGAGGTGTGTCAAGAAATATACAGATCTTTTTTAACCACCATAAGTAAAGGGTGGGTAATAGAGGGGTAATAGTGATAAGAAAATCTACCAAGTGATTGATTTTTCATGATTAGTAGTAAGTTCAACCAAACCAGAGAAATCCACTTTGGTAATTTGTACTGAGCAGAGATCCTGCACCCCACGCGCGCAGAGATCCTCAAGTAAGACATAAACCCTGTTCAGATCGTTGAGTAGTAAAAAAGAGCCCGCACTAGGGTTACTCATATAAACCGCTTCTTCAACCAAGATAATACTATCCTCAGCCAAACAATAACGCTGCGCTAAGGCCAGTTTTGCCGTGTCTTTTACAATATGCAGCATAGGTACACCTTAGAAAGTTAGTACTTGATCGCACTCGTGAAGTAACTGAGCGATTTGCTGAGGCGATTTTTTTTCAACATCAATTACCCATTGAGCCGATGCTAACCCCAACTCTTCAACGCTTTGCTCACACAGATAAAGGTGTTCAATATCGTATAACTCAAGCAGTTTAAACGCACTGATGTAATCACGGCTAAGCAGTTGTTGCGGTGATTGGTTGGCGACGATTTGCGTCACGCCAAGCCCAACAAAAAAGAGCGAGATCGCATCACAATAGGCAGAGGCTGCCAGTACAGCATCCAGCCCTTCTCTTCCAGCCGAACTAGAATGAGGCGAAGAATGAAAAACAAAACCGATTTTTTTCAAAACTGTACCACTCGATCTTGAGTTAATAACGCTTCAGCTAAGCTTCCTAACCCAGTTTGTGCAAAACCTTGTGCCAAATTATGCGCAGTGAGCTGGTGTTGCTGAGCTTCATTTTCACTGATAATGCCACGACGTAACGCTGCAGCAACACAGGTTTCTAAGCGTACATGGTGTTCAGTAGACAGCTTCTGCCATGCTTTCACAAGATCAAACTCATCGTTCGCAGGCGCGGTGATCGCAGAGCCATTGAAAACACCATCTTGATAAAAAAATACTTGCTTGAGTGAATGCCCTTTTTCTAGCAATGCACAGGCAAACAGATAAGCACTACGCGCTGCCTGTGTGCCATACACTGAGCCATTGACCAATAATGTGTAACTCAATACTGGCTCCACTAACATTCATCTCCGGTCTTGCGTTGGCGAATGTAGAGATAGACAGTATGTTTAGAGATATTGAGCCGATCAGCTACGCGGTTAATCGCATCTTTGATGTCAAAAATGCCTTTGTCGTACAACTCCATCACAATCTGACGATTCTTGGTATTGTTAGACACTGATTTATCGGCGTTGATCTCTTCAATTGTACGCTCTACCGTCTGATCCACCAGCTCTTCAACATCACTGGCAAAGTTAACCGATGAGGCGGCTTCCTGAGCTTCCTGAGTCGGCATGAATGATTGCAGAACTTGTGAGAACGGAGCATCTAAATTGACGTTGATACAAAGTAAGCCAATGACTCGGTTATCACCATTACGAATCGCGACCGTAATCGATTTCATCAACACACCACCCTTGGCGCGAGAGAAATACGATCGTGAGAAGTTACGCTCCGATCCTTCAATATCTTTCAACATACGCAGTGCAAGATCGGTGATCGGGGAACCCACTTGACGTCCCGTGTTTTCACCATTGGCAATTTTAATCGCCGAGGTATTGAGATCTTCCAATGAGTGCAGAACGATCTCACAAAAAGGACCAATCAGGCTGGCGATACCGTCAACCACAGCTTCATAAGATCGAAGAATGATTTTATCGTGATCACTAAATGGCATCACGTGCACGGATTCCATTTCAAGCAACATATCCGCGTTTAGAGTTTCTGTCGTTGTCACTGTTATCTAGCCTTAGAGCGAAAAATCAACAAATTGACGTAAGTTTATCAGAAAATTTTAATCGAAAACTCTGTTAAGTCACTAACAAGTGATTTAGAACAACTAATTAGTGAGTCGTTAGAGACAGAAAAGGCCTGATTCATCAGGCCTTTGAGCTGGTTACAACGGTTCAACAATGGCTGATATTATTTAGCCGCATCGCTACCGTTATCAATTTTTAGTAACTCCACTTCAAACACAAGTGTTGAGTTTGCTGGAATAGTCGGCGTATCTTGCTCGCCGTAAGCCAGTTGCGGCGGGATAACAAACTTGTATTTTGCTCCCACTTGCATCAGTTGCACACCTTCTGTCCAACCAGGAATAACCCGATTGAGTGGGAATGTCGCTGGCTCACCACGATCATACGAGCTATCAAATTGAGTACCGTCAGCCAGTGTCCCTTTGTAATGAACTTGAACAGTATCGGTCTCTTTTGGTGACTCACCTTTTGCTGGCGTCAGTACTTGGTACAGTAAACCAGATTCAGTTTTCTTTACGCCATCTTGTTTTTCAAATTCAGCGCGGAATTCGTCACCAGCTTTTTCAGCAGCAGCCGCTTTTTCAGCGGCTTTCGCTTGCATGGTTTCAGAAACGCGTTTATCTAGAGCTTCTAGCGCTGCGCGTGTCTCTTCTTCACTCAACTCAGTATTGCCCGCGAAGACATGTTCAATCCCTTTTAGAACCAGATCTTTATTCAGATTGATACCAATTTCGGCTGGTTTTTCAATGCTGGTGCTGAGGTAATTTGCAAAAGAGACGCCAATCGCGTAAGCCGCTTTGTCATCTTCTGTTTTAAAGTGAACCGTTTTTCCCGCTTCCGTTTGTACTTGTTCTGCTGCAGGTGCTGCTTCAGTTTTCGGGGCTTCATCTTTCTGGCAGCCAACTGCAAGCATGACGGTTGCCGCAAGCAGTGACACTTTAAACAATGATTTCATTTATTTCTCCAATTTGTAGGCAAACCTTTTGTTATTACGCACAAATTTCAGTGAAAAACTGGTGCGCTAAACAGAGTTGTACCAATATAGCGATATGTTGATAGATTGTCTTTACACTCAAAGCGGATAATTAGACTTGATGCGAATAATTTCTCATTCAATCCTAGGTTGCATTGTCATCTTGATGTTAAATGGCTGTTTTTTCTCTAACAGCGATGTACAACGTTGGGATATAGAACCAAACGGTTCGACCAGTTTCGGTTTAAGCCGCGATGGTCGTTTTGCGCTACTCTATTCCAAACAAAGACAACTCGTTCTATGGGATCTTGAACAAAACAAAACCTTAGCCGAATTGGGACCTCAAGACCCACAAGCCAATACCGTTTCTCATATTCGACTCTCCGATAATGGCCGTTTTGCCGTGACCGCTAGCCAAATTAACTTTGCCGTATGGGACTTAGGTTGGACACAAGCTCAAGGTTTGTGGTCCATCTCCGATGGGCTGATCCGAGACATTGACATTGCCAATAACGGAAAACAAGTTCTACTCGGTTTATCCAATGGTAAAGCGATTTACGTCGATTTAGTCACTGGACGTCGACTAGAGTTCCTTGCTCATCGAGAAAAAGTGAATTCTGTCGCCCTATCGCCCAATGGCCGCTTTGCTCTGACGGGAGGTAATGATTATTTTGCCTACCTTTGGGATACGCAAAGTGGGCAAATTTTACGATCGTTTGAACATGAGCAGCGGGTGAATCGAGTAGCGCTGCAGCGAGAGGGAAAATTAGCCTTTACCTCCGATGGTGGTAATCAATCCATTATTTGGGATCTCTCCTCGGGTAAGGAACAGGCGAAATTGCGCAGTTTTTCACGACAATTGATTTTCTCTACGGCGCGTTTTTCCGATGATGGCAGGTTGCTTGTGACAGGGAATCCTTCAAGCCAAGTCGCGGTTTGGGATACTCAAAGTGGTAAAAAACAGCAAGGATTCGAAGTAGAACCGCTAAAAGATGCTCGCCCACCCACTGCGGTGGTGTATGATGCGGCCTTTGATCATCAGCAACGAATTATTACCGGAAGCTCTGCAGGTATTGCTCAAGCTTGGAAACTCGACGATTAGTTATGAACGATAAGTATATTCAGCAATTAGAACAGCGTGTTAGTGACTTGGAATGCCAACTTGCTTTCCAAGAACAAACCATTGATGAACTCAATCAAGCATTATCAACACAGCAGCTCATGCTAACGAAAATGCAAGACCAAATGAAATATGTGGCTGGTAAAGTCAAAAATATGGATGCCTCACATTTAGCGGATCCATCAGAAGAGACTCCACCACCTCACTATTGATAGTGATGATACTGATAGTGATAAACTGATCATAATAAATCGGTTACCGCGCTATTGTGCATCACTATCGTGCGAAGTAGTAAGCAATGATGCCCCCAGCAACGACGAGACAACCACCGATGCGGCGCAGTTGATGATCGGGCTGCTGGCTGAGCTCTGCCACCATCTTTCTCCAGCCATTAGGGGCGATTAACGGTCCAATACCTTCTGCAATTAACACCAGCCCCACAGCAAGCCAGATTGAATTCGACATAGTGCCTTCTCTCTTAAAGCCAATAAACGACAAAGGCTCCCTGAAGGAGCCTTTGAATAAACAACGATCAATTATTTCGTTGTCAAACCTTTGGTGTTATTCATGTACTTGAAGAAATCACTCTTAGGATCAAGCACCAAGATATCACTCTTCTCGCTAAATGATTTCTCATAGGCTTTCAGCGAACGTAAGAACCCGTAAAACTCAGGATCTTTACTGTACACATCTGAGTAAATCTTCGCTGCTTTAGCATCAGCATCACCGCGAGTTACGCGAGCCGTTTTATCCGCTTCCGCTAAGATAGTCGCCACTTCAAGTTCAGCTTGAGCACGAATGACTTCGGCTTTTTCACGACCTTGAGAACGGTGTTTACGAGCTACTGACTCACGTTCAGCACGCATACGACGATAGATAGACTCACTGATCTCATCTGGGAGGTTGATTTTCTTAATACGGAAATCAACCACTCTGACGCCTAAATCTTTCAGTGCACCTTTACGCGTATCTTCCAACACATTTTCCATCACTTGGTCACGCTGACCATCGATTTCCAATGCTTGTTTCGCAGCCTCAGTCGTGACGACTTCATCATCAGCACTTTCCGGCAAGACATCTTTATTACGTGGGCCTGAAACAATTTGTTTGATTTCACGAGAACCGATTTCAGAACGAAGAATGTCTGTCACTTTACGCTCTAACAGTGCTTGTGCCGTCAATGCATTGCCACCACCCGTTGCCAAGTAGTATTGACCAAAGTCTTCAATGCGCCATTTGACATAGGTATCGATGATCACATCTTTTTTCTCTGAAGTCACGAAACGGTCAGAGCGGCCATCCATTGTTTGGATGCGCGCATCTAACGTTCTTACTCGATCAAACAGTGGCATTTTAAAATGCAAACCCGGTTCGTAGATTCGAGCAATTTCATTGTTATCTTTCAGAATACGACCGAAACGGACAACAATACCGCGCTCACCTTCAGGAATCACAAACAGCGACATCAACATCAATACCAGTGCAATCACTAATACTGGGATCATTAACTTACGCATTACTAGTATCTCCCTTGACGTGTATTGCTAGAGCGAGACGGTGTATTACCTGTATCACTGCTGGTTGGTGAATCAAGCTCTATCTGATCATAGGTTGATGATGATTTATCTTGACGTTTGGTGTCATTCTTACTGTCTTGGCCTGTAATTCGATCCAACGGTAGATAAAGCATATTGCCACTGGATTCTGAATCAATTAGCACTTTAGATGTGTTTGAATACACCTCTTCCATAGTATCTAGGTAGAGACGATTACGTGTCACATCTGGCGCGGCTTGATACTCAGGGAGCAGTTTTTCAAACTGTGCCACTTGACCCAATGCTTCGTTAATCGTGCGTTCTGTATAACCTTGCGCTTCTTTCTTCAAACGTTCTGCTCTGCCTGTTGCTTTAGGCAGAATTTCGTTCTTATACGCTTCAGATTCACGAATGAAACGCTCTTCATCTTCTCGCGCCGCAATCGCATCATCGAACGCATCTTTCACTTGCTCTGGCGGACGAGCCGACTGGAAGTTGACATCGACAATCATTAAGCCCATATCATAGCTATCAATGATTTGATTCAAGGTCGTTTGGGTACTTTGACGAATTTGCTGACGGCCACTGGTTAAGATACTGTCCATCAAAGAATCACCAACCACGGCACGTAATGCTGAATCAGTTGCTTGGCGTAAGCTATCGTCAGCATTAGTCACACGATACAAGTACTTGTATGGATCAGACACGCGATATTGTACATCCATGCCAACAGTGACCACGTTTTCATCTTTGGTTAGCATCAAACCCGATGCACGTAGTGAGCGAATCGCTTGTACGTTAACGGCCGTCACTTCATCAACAAAGCGAGGACGCCAGTTCAAACCTGGATCAACGATGCGATCATACTTACCTAAACGCAGCACGACGCCACGCTCAGCTTCACCAATCGTATAGAAACCAGAAAAGAACCACACCGCAACTGCGATTGCAGCAATGACTCCAAAGCCAATTGCGCTACCACCAGAGAATGAAGGGCCTTTACCGCCTTTCTTACCAAATCGTCCGCCCAGTTTCTGGCTCAGTTTATTGAAAACCTCATCCAAATCTGGCGGTCCTTGATCACGGCCACCTTTATTTTTGTCACCACGATTATTACCCCAAGGGTCATTATCGCGGCCATTGTTGCCGTTGTTATTACCGGGCTCATTCCACGCCATTAGAAAGCTCCATCATTTGATATGACGTTATACTGTAGCAGTCCTTTAAGTAACTATAAAGTCACGCAAAACTGCTTCTTCTCTTTTTTCTAGTCTAAACCAATCAACTTGCTGCATACGAATGTTAATCAACAAATTACCATCTGGATCATATTCTTCTTGTTGAATACATTTCATTTGTGAAAATGCACTACGAATGCGACCTTGGTGCAGTGGTGGAATACACAATTGATATTGAATGACTTGACTCGCTAATCGCTCTGTCAATGCTTCGAAAAGCAGATCAATACCTTGTCCATCCATGGCTGATAACCACACGGTTCTCGGTATTCCCTCATCATCTTTTTCGATGCGAGGTTGTTGGCCTTCTAGATTATCGATCTTGTTCATGACGACAAGCGTTGGCACCTCATGGGCGTCAATCTCTTCTAATACATCATGGACGGCTTTGATATTCTCACGAAAACGCTCATCACTGGCATCAACAACATGTAACAAAATGTCAGCTTCTTGAGTTTCTTGTAACGTGGCTTTAAATGCTGCAACTAAATCGTGCGGCAGATGACGAATAAATCCTACGGTGTCAGCGAGAACGGCAGTACCAACGTCCGCCAATTCGATTTTCCGCAAGGTAGGATCTAGGGTAGCAAACAGTTGATCGGCTGCATAAACCCCAGCTTCAGTAATGCGATTAAATAACGTTGATTTCCCCGCATTGGTATAACCCACTAGCGATATGGTGGGAATCTCAGCTCGATTTCGAGCTCGGCGTCCTTGTTCTCGCTGCTTAGCGACTTTCTCTAAGCGGCGTAATATCGCTTTAATACGTTCACGCAATAAACGTCTGTCGGTTTCTAGCTGCGTTTCACCAGGTCCACGTAAGCCTATACCGCCTTTTTGTCGCTCAAGGTGCGTCCAACCACGAATTAATCGCGTAGAGATGTGGCGTAATTGTGCCAGCTCTACTTGCAACTTCCCTTCATGGGTTCGTGCTCGTTGGGCAAAAATATCGAGGATGAGGCCAGTACGGTCAATCACTCGACATTGGCATAGTTGTTCAAGATTACGTTCTTGGGCAGGAGAAAGGGCGTGGTTGAAGATCACCACATCCGCTTCAACAAGTTGAACCGCATGCGCTATCTCTTGGGCTTTGCCCTCACCGACATAATATTTAGGGTGTGGAGTTTGACGGCTGCCAGTAATAATTTGCAGTGTCGACACTCCAGCAGAAGAAACCAGCATTTCACACTCGCTGAGATCATCCCACTCACCCTTTTGCGTGAAGTTGATATGAACAAGTACCGCTCGCTCACCGGCTTCGTAACGGTCAAACAAGCAACCAACTCCTTTGTAAGTAAATAATACTAATCAGAGAATCACTCTTCTGATTTGTCTGATGGACGATCAGACCCAGTGCGTGGCTCAGCAGTGTGGTGGCTCACTGCACGTGCAGGAACAACCGTTGAAATCGCATGCTTATACACCATTTGATTGACTGTGTTTTTCAGTAAGATCACAAATTGATCAAAGGATTCAATCTGACCTTGAAGCTTAATTCCGTTCACAAGGTAGATGGATACTGGAATGCGCTCACGACGTAGTGCATTTAAGAATGGGTCTTGTAGAGATTGCCCCTTAGCCATTTTATTTTCCTTATTTGTATTTTGTTGTAGTTATTTAGCTAGTGGTGCACTGCATTATTGGTGCGGCCTTTGCATCTGAGCTAAATGAATAAAAACCCCGTTGCTACTTGTTATGACGGCGATAATGCCAAATATCAAGTAACGGATCCTTTACAGGGTACATCACGCAAAAGCGATCACATTATACACAGCTAACTCCATCAGATGCTATGGCATTTGAGAGAGTTTCTACTGCATGATCAATGTTTTCGCTATCTAACCAAGTTAAATCATCCCAGCTGCGTAACCAGGTGATCTGACGCTTGGCCAATTGACGGGTTGCACAGATTCCACGATATACCGCTTCCTCTAACGTACAATTCCCATCCAAATAGTCCCACATCTGTCGATAACCAACACAGCGAATCGATGGCAAATCCGGATGAAGATCGTTTCGAGCATAAAGTGCTTTCATTTCTTCTTCAAATCCAGCTTCGATCATCTTTTCAAACCTGAGTTCGATTCGACGGTGGAGCTCAGCCCTTTCCTTGGGAGCTATAGCAAACTGTTTAACTCGAAATGGCAGGCTTTCACCTTTCGTTTGAGTTAACTCTGTAAGAGTTTTACCTGAAATTCGGTAAACTTCCAATGCTCGTGACAATCTTTGTGGATCATTGGGATGAATTCTTGCCGCCGAAACCGGATCAATCGTTTGTAATTGATCGTGTAACTGACCCCAACCATGCTCCAAAGCCTCTTGCTCAATTTGTTGCCGTATCTCAGGGTTAGCCGCAGGAAGTGGCGAAAGCCCTTCAAGTAGAGCCTTGTAATACAACATAGTTCCCCCAACGAGCAGAGGAATTTTACCTTGCGCGGTAATATCATGCATTGCAAGTAATGCATCGCGACGAAAATCCGCCGCCGAATAGGCTTCACTTGGATCCAAAATATCGATCAGACGATGAGGTGCGAGTGCCAGTTCATGTGCATTAGGTTTGGCGGTGCCAATATCCATGCCTTTGTAGATCAGCGCCGAGTCGACACTGATGATTTCCACTGGGTATTTTTGGCGTAGACGAATCGCCAAATCTGTTTTACCTGATGCGGTCGGGCCCATTAAAAACAGAGCCAATGGTTGTGTTTGATTCATCATTCTTTTAATTCGTTATGCCAACAAGGCCGCTATGGTGGTAGAAAAATCAACGGGGCGGACAAAACTCGCATCATGAAGAGGAAGTTGCCCTTGCCAAAGCTGTTCAAGTTCCGAAATCATTTGGATGGCTTCAGACAAAGTGTAGTCACTTTTTACCACAGTGATGTGTTCAGCCAGCCAATCGGCAACAAGATCCACCGTAATAGGTTCATCATCAGCCGTAAAATTAGCGGACACGTAAGATAGCAGATCTGGGATTAAGTTTTGCAGGTTTTGTTGCCTCAACGGTTGAGGTACGCCCATCACCATGATGCTTGAACCATGACGTTCTTTAAGCTCAATCCCTAGCGTATTCAACATCGGCTGGCAATGCGCTAACGCTTGATGTTCTTGTGCTGAGAGCTTGATGGAGAGCGGCACGAGTAAAGGTTGGCTTTTCAAGCCGCCTTGTTCGGTATGCAATTGGCCGCGAGTTTTCAGCCATGCTCCTTTGATAAGAGAAAGCAATACGACGCCCTGTTTGGACCCCATTAACAGGTACTGCCCTTTGATTACTGCAATAGCTTTACCCAACTGTTCGAGCTGCAGCATTTCACCTTGATCTTGATGTGCGATAGGAGAAAGTTCGACTGCTGAAGCTGGCGGTTGAGTTGCCATCAGCTCTTGATAGAGCTTCACTTCCCCGCTCGAAGGTGAGCCCGTTGGCTGGCGCTCAGCTTTCGCCCGAGAAGAAGATGGAGAGCCGTTTTGCTGCCAATGGCTACGCTTTGGCGTTTCAGCTATGCCGTGCGCGGTTGTGCTTTCTCGCTCTGCTTTTCGTGGATAAGCGGGAGTGTTGTCGACAGCTTGCCACACTTGCTCTGGAACGGTGTTATGCCCCTCAGTTTCTTGGCACACACTACCAATTGCAGTGTCATTCTCAATGCGATCCACAGTCGCCGCATCGGGCTGATGAAAAGCCGATGGTTTGAGCTGCGGCTTTTCAATGTGTTTGCTTTCAGCCAGTGCACTACTGAGTGCTTGATAGATAAAATCATGCACTAATCGCGCTTGATGGAAACGCACCTCATGTTTCGCGGGATGGACATTCACATCCACTTGATGGGGATCGAGCTCAATGAAGAGTACATAAGTGGCGAACTGATCGCCTCTCAGGCTGGTTTCATAACTTTGCCGGATAGCATGATTAATCAGCTTGTCACGCATCATCCGCCCATTAACGTAACAGTATTGCAAATCACTCTGCTGGCGCGCGCCTTCTGGAGTCGTTATCCAACCATGCAAGCGAAGCCCTTGATGTTCCAACTCAATGTTCAGCATATGGCGAACAAAAGCGTTGCCACACACAGCCGCGATTCTTTTTTCCTCTTGAGCGGCCGTTTTAGCCGCTCGATATTGACGTACCATCTTGCCGTTATGGCGCACATTGATGGTGACATCAAACCGACTCAAAGCAATACGTTTTAGTAGCTCATCAATGTGAGTAAATTCTGTTTTCTCTGTGCGTAAAAATTTGCGCCGAGCGGGCGTATTAAAGAACAGATCGAGAACTTCAACAGACGTTCCAATCGGGTGTGCGGTTGGCTGCAAATTAACCGCCATATCTCGACCTTCACTGTATGCTGCCCAAGCTTGTTCTTGCGTGGCTGGACGGGACGTCAATGTAAGCCGAGAGACTGAGCTAATACTCGCGAGCGCTTCTCCACGAAAACCTAAGCTGACGATCGCCTCTAAATCATCCAAGGTGTGAATTTTAGAAGTTGCATGGCGGCTTAAAGCGAGCGCCAATTCCTCTTTTACTATCCCTTGTCCGTTATCGCGCACACGAATAAGCTTCGTACCTCCCTTTTCGATATCGATATCGATACGAGAGGCGCCCGAATCCAAGCTATTCTCCACCAGCTCTTTAACGACAGAAGCCGGTCTTTCAACCACTTCACCTGCGGCAATTTGGTTAGCAAGACGTGCGGGTAGAATCTTAATCGTCATCATGATTACTACTTATTGGGAATGATCAACACTTGCCCTATGGCGAGCTGATCAGACCGAAGTTGGTTTACTTGGCGAATACTATTCAGACTCACTTGATATTGGCTGGCAATTTTGCTCAAAAACTCACCTTTTTCAACTTTATGCTTACGCAGCGGCTTATCCTTCAAACTCACCGTTATCTTCAGTTTCTGCCCCAACGTTAAGGTGTCTGAACGCAAGTTATTCTCGCGTTTAATCGCATCCACACTCACTTTATACGTGCTCGCTATCTTGCCCAAATACTCGCCAGATTTCACCACATGCGTAACAATTTCCGTTTCTACTGGGTTGCTGACCACAGGAACGCGAATCGGAGCTGACGTGGCCGGAATCGTTAAGATTTGACCAATCGACAAATTGGCATTTTTTAGTTTGTTGGTTGCGATTAATGCTTGAGTCGAGGTGCCATATTTATTAGCGATAACCGAGAGTGATTCACCACGCTGCACTTTGTGCTTTTGCGTCTTACCGCGATTAGCAAACAGAGTGCCCTCGGGTGGGTTTTCTTCAAAATACTTGACGATGGCGGTTGCCAATGCGCGAGCCAATTTATCTTGATGCGAGCGCTGAAATAGCAATTGTTCCTCGGTAGGGTTAGAAATAAAACCCGTTTCAACCAACACCGAAGGAATATCGGGCGACTTAAGTACCGCCAAACTTGCGTTGACTGGCTCTGCTTTATGTAAATGGGCTACTTTTCCCATTTCGCCTAGCAGATGAGTTGCCACCTTGTAACCCTCTTTTTGTGAGTGACTAAATTGCAAGTCCAGCAAGGTTTGGCTAACGTTTCGATCGCTATTGTTTTTTGCCAGCACTTCACCTGCCCCACCTAACAGTTCTGATTGCTGTTCGTGGTTCTCAACCCAGCGAGCAATTTCCGTATTCGCACGCTTGGTATTTAACACAAACACCGAGCCCCCCCTGGGTTGCGGGGTATGAAACGCATCGGCGTGAATGGAGACGAGTAGGTGTGACTTATTACGACGCGCAATTTCAGAACGTTTATTGAGATTGACAAAGTAATCGCCACTGCGTGTCATGACCGCCTTCATTCCCGGTACGGCGTTAATTTGATCTGCGATCTTCTTGGAGATACTTAAGGTGGCATTTTTTTCATATTTTTTGGTCGGGCCAATCGAGCCGGGATCTTCTCCACCATGACCAGCATCAATAGCCACCACGATATCCTCGGTTCCTAATAACTGCGAAGCGTCGCGGCTTACTTTAGTTTGGCTGGCCGGTTTTACTGTCGCCTTGTCGCTATCCAAATTGTGGGGTAAATCAACCACCAATCGATGCCCATACTGACCACCCGGCGTTGGCGCAAGTTTAAATGGCTGAGGGTTCACTTTGCGCTGTAACTCAAACACCAAGCGATACGTCCCTTTCTCCGGAGGCGAGCTATTACGAATTTGCTTGAGAACAGGACTATCCGCGACTTTAAGCGGCAATTTTGTATTAAGCGTGGTGTTTTTCAAATCCACCACCAAACGCTCGGGGCTGCTTAAAGTGAAATAGCTATAATCCGCTTCAGTTTTGAGATCGATAACCACTCGAGTTTCATCTGGAGAAGGCCAAACGCGCACGCCTTCTAATGTATTCGCGTGCGTCGTTGAAGTAAATAAAGCACAGCCCCAAACCGCAAGCGATAGAGTTATCGTTCGTAACAAATGGATGATGTTCAACATAACTCCAACTGACTCAGCAATGAGGATCCATAGGGGCTGTTTGCACTCAGAAAAGCTTGCCTTTGTTCGCCATCGTAGCGTAGCTCAACATCAATATCTGCGGTTGGAAGTAGACCGCTGCCTTTTTCTGGCCACTCAACAAGGCAGATCGCATCCGGTGTGAAATAGTCACGAATACCCATAAATTCCAACTCTTCCGGATCGGCCAAGCGATAAAGATCAAAATGGTATACTTGCCAATCGGCTAGTTGATAAGGCTCAACTAAGGTATAAGTCGGGCTCTTGACGTTGCCAACATGGCCTAATGCGCGGATGAAGCCACGGCTGAAGGTTGTTTTTCCAGCACCGAGATCACCATGCAAATAAAGCGTGGTTTGCGCAGAGCATCGCTTAGCCAAAGCTGCGCCTAATTTTACCGTTTGCTGTTCGTCTTTTAAGGTAAAGATCTTAGTACTCATGAATTACCGCTCTCAAGTGTCGAAAATTGACTATATAAAAATCAAAAGAACTCGAATAGTAAACTGGGTTGGAATTGAGAGACAAGCTCTCTTCTGTAAGTAAAAGGAAAAAACTCGCTTTTTATGTCAGTTTAATCCACATCACAGACGATCATTTCCTAGATCCTCAATAAAGGATCCGTTAAGATCCTCGCCCCTTTTTGCAACGAGCTCATCGATAATGGACTACCAAGTACTGGCAGACAAAATTAAAATCTGGGCACGTGAACTTGGCTTCGAAAAGGTCGGGATCTGCGATATCGATCTCAGTGAGCACGAAGAGCCTTTGCAGAAATGGTTGGATGCTGGATTTCACGGTGAAATGGACTGGATGGCGCGCCATGGCATGATGCGAGCTAGGCCACATGAACTCCTTCCCGGCACCGTCCGTGTGATCAGCGCACGCATGAATTACTTACCCCCAGATGCTCGGTTTGCCAGTGATTTGAATAATCCCAATTACGCTTATATCAGCCGCTACGCTCTGGGGCGTGACTACCATAAACTGGTACGCAACCAGCTCAAAAAACTCGGTGAAAAGATTGAACAAGAAGTGGGGGCACTCGGTTATCGCCCTTTTGTGGACTCCGCCCCAATACTAGAGCGGCCTTTAGCACAAAAAGCTGGACTTGGTTGGACTGGCAAGCATTCGCTTATCCTTGATAAAGAGAGTGGTTCTTGGTTTTTTCTTGGTGAACTACTGATTGATTTGCCGCTGCCAATCGATACACCAAGCAGTAATCAATGTGGCAAATGCACTGCCTGCATCACCTCATGCCCTACACAAGCCATCGTGGAAGACGGTGTTGTTGATGCTCGCCGATGCATCTCTTACCTCACCATAGAATATGATGGCGTAATTGCTGAAGAGTTTCGCAAGGCAATGGGTAACCGCATTTACGGCTGTGATGATTGCCAGTTGGTCTGCCCTTGGAATCGCTTTTCCGACCTCACTCAACAAAGTGATTTTCATCGCCGTCAAGCACTGGATGAACCAGACTTAGTTGAACTGTTTGCTTGGGATGAGGCCACCTTCTTACGTTATATGGAAGGTTCGGCTATTCGCCGAATTGGCCACCAGCAATGGTTGCGTAATATTTCCATCGCTTTAGGAAACGCGCCATATTCACAACGCATTATCGCAGCGCTAAACACGAGGTTAGGCTTGTCTGATTTATTAGACGAACATATACATTGGGCGCTAGTAGAACAAAAACGAAAATCATCGGAGCCAGCGAGTGCATGCTCTAGCAATAAGAAGCAGCAGCGCTTAATTCGAATTGTCGAGAAAGGGTTACCGCGTGATGCGTAAAAAATGAGGTAATTGCATAACTAATGAGCACAGACTTTGATATGTATCTCAAAATACCAATTTGTGGACAAAATTTTAAACACGACACTGTTTTCTATAATTAAGAAAAGTTAGCCACATCAGCAATTAATGACAAGGATCAAAGATCTTGATATTAATGATCATACAGTTAGTTGACCTAATGGTGACAAAATAACAAAAATCAATTTAAAAACAATTAGTTACACAGAAAGACAGCAAGATTAGAGAACAGAGCCGCATTAAAAGATCTTTCACTGACGCTTACCAGCACTTCACTAAAAACACGTTATACACCAACTTATCCACAATTAATTTTTGTGGATAACTCTGTTAATGAATACGAATAAATAGCGACGAAAAGCCAGATTCTACAGAGGCTAACCTGTGTATTGAAATTCAGCACGTAAGTTATCAAGACGGCAATAAATCCGCTTAGAACTGCAGATTATTTTTATTTTAGGGAGTTATGCTTCACAGCATTAAAGAAGGAGCATAAACCAAATACTGGTTTGAGTTCAGAGAATACTCTGAAAGAAGCTGGAGCGACACATAAACGTTACCTCAACCTTGGTAAGGTTGCGCTCTACCAACTGAGCTAGTGTCGCAATGATTAATCGCATTCACGCTTAATCTGAATTTGGTTGCGGGGGCCGGATTTGAACCGACGACCTTCGGGTTATGAGCCCGACGAGCTACCAAGCTGCTCCACCCCGCGTCCGTATTGTGTCACCGTTAAGTACGATGAAAACTTACACTCTCTAACAAGAGAATTTGTAGCGACACACGAGGTTCATTTTCTTTAAACAAAGAGGCGTGACCTCAACCTTAACTAGGTTGTGCGGCGCTATTCTTTTCTTCGAAAAGAATCTGGAGCGACACACGAGGTTCACTTTCTTTAAATAAAAAGGCGTGACCTCAACCTTAGCTAGGTTGCGTGGCGCTATTCTTTTCTTCGAAAATAATTTGGAGCGACACACGAGGTTCGAACTCGTGACCTCAACCTTGGCAAGGTTGCGCTCTACCAACTGAGCTAGTGTCGCAATGATTAATCGTATTTACGCTTAATCTAAATTTGGTTGCGGGGGCTGGATTTGAACCAACGACCTTCGGGTTATGAGCCCGACGAGCTACCAAGCTGCTCCACCCCGCGTCCGTATTGTGTCACCGTTAAGTACGGTGAAAACTTACACTCTCTAACAAGAGAATTTGTAGCGACACACGAGGTTCACTTTCTTTAAACAAATAGGCGTGACCTCAACCTTAACTAGGTTGTGCGGCGCTATTCTTTTCTTCGAAAAGAATTTGGAGCGACACACGAGGTTCGAACTCGTGACCTCAACCTTGGCAAGGTTGCGCTCTACCAACTGAGCTAGTGTCGCAATGATTAATCGTATTCACGCTTAATCTAAATTTGGTTGCGGGGGCTGGATTTGAACCAACGACCTTCGGGTTATGAGCCCGACGAGCTACCAAGCTGCTCCACCCCGCGTCCGTATTACATCATTCAAAGCATGATGAGCGCTTTAAGCTTTCTAACAAAAGAAGCTGGAGCGACACACGAGGTTCGAACTCGTGACCTCAACCTTGGCAAGGTTGCGCTCTACCAACTGAGCTAGTGTCGCATGATTAAACGCTATTGCACTTAATCGAAATTGGTTGCGGGGGCTGGATTTGAACCAACGACCTTCGGGTTATGAGCCCGACGAGCTACCAAGCTGCTCCACCCCGCGTCCGTATTTCATCATTCAAAGCATGATGAGCGCTTTAAGCTTTCTAACAAAAGAAGCTGGAGCGACACACGAGGTTCGAACTCGTGACCTCAACCTTGGCAAGGTTGCGCTCTACCAACTGAGCTAGTGTCGCATTCACAACGTTTCCGTTGTTCAGGGCTGCGAATTATAAGAGCATTTTCTTATGATGCAAGCCCTTACTGACAAAAAATCTTTTTTTTTTTTTTTTGACGAAAAAGAACGCAAATATGGCGTATTAATCACAAAAACTGGTTAACACGCCATCAGCAAAAAATGCAGTTCTGAAAATTAAATACTGAATATGGTCTTACGGTAGTACTGAAGCTCAGCAATAGACTCACGAATATCATCTAAAGCCAGGTGACTACCTTGCTTAGAAAAGCCATCCAATACTTCTGGCTTCCAACGGCGAGTCAGCTCTTTTAGCGTACTGACATCCACATAACGGTAATGGAAGTAGGCTTCCAGCTCAGGCATATGTTTATAAAGGAAGCGGCGATCTTGCCCAATACTGTTGCCACAAATCGGAGATTTACCTTTAGGCACCCACTTTTCCAAAAACGTAATGGTCTGTTCAACCGCTTCTTGTTGTGTCACTGAGTCATGACGTACTCGCTCGACCAAACCGCTTTTGGTATGTGTGGTGGTGCACCATTCATCCATTTTAGCCAATTCAGCTTCTGATTGATGAACAGCCAACACTGGGCCTTCAGCCAAAATGTTCAACTCACTATCAGTTACAATGGTGGCAATCTCGATAATTTTGTGAGTTTCAGGGTCTAAGCCTGTCATCTCAAGATCAACCCAAATCAAGTTTTGATCGCTAAAAGACATAAATACGTTGCCTATATTGGTTTGCAGATAAAAAAGGTACTATACCCAAATTCAGATCCCCAAGATACCTTTGGACATTGGATCCAAACGGTATGATTTTGAGTAAAATCTCAACGTTGGATCAAAACGTATCATAATCATGAAGTAGATAATCGTGGCAAAGAAAAAGAAGCTGACGAAAGGTCAAGTACGACGCGTTCGTAATAATCAGAGTAAACGACTCAAAAAAGAGGACACAGTTTCGTGGGATGAAGCCATGCTCGGCACCGCAAAAACTGGGTTAGTGATTACTCGTTTTGGCCAACATGCCGATGTTGAAGATTTAGAGACTCACACCATCCACCGCTGTAATTTACGCCGAGGCATTGAAACGCTGGTCTCAGGAGATCGTGTTATTTGGCGACCTGGACTCGAATCGATGGCGGGTATCTCTGGCGTTGTCGAAGCGGTTGAACCGCGCAAATCGGTTCTGACTCGTCCAGATTATTACGACGGTTTGAAACCAGTAGCGGCAAACATTGATCAGATGGTCATTGTGTCATCCGTACTGCCGGAACTGTCACTCAATATCATCGACCGTTATTTGATCGCTTCAGAAACCGTGAATATTGCGCCGCTAGTGGTACTGAATAAGATTGATTTACTCAGCGATGAATTGCGTAACCAATATCAAGAGTCGTTACGTGTGTACGAACGCATTGGCTACAAAGTGCTTTTTGTCAGCAAAAAAAGCGGTGAAGGGATTGCTGAGTTAGAAGCGGAACTTGGCGGACGGATCAACATATTTGTTGGTCAATCTGGCGTTGGTAAATCCAGCCTAGTGAACGCATTAATGCCAAATTTGGAAGATGAAATTGAAGAAGGTGAAGTTTCTCAAGCATCTGGACTTGGTCAACATACCACCACTGCGGCTCGCTTGTATCATATCCCTACAGGCGGTGATTTGATCGACTCGCCGGGAGTGCGTGAATTTGGTTTATGGCATTTGGAAGCTGAAGCGATCACCGAAGCCTTTGTCGAATTTCGTCCCTTCTTAGGCGGCTGTAAGTTTAGAGACTGTAAACACGCTGACGATCCGGGTTGCTTACTACGTGAAGCCGTGGAAAAAGGTGATATTAGTAACACGCGCTTTGAGAACTACCACCGAATTTTAGAAAGCATGTCGGAAAACAAAGCTAACCGCCAATATTCGCGTAACAAAAAAGCGGATTTATAAATAGCATCGAGTTTTACCCCGGCAAATGTCCGCAGACTTGATCGATAAATTTTTTATCTGTCGCCATCGAATAATCCGTAAGCAATGGTGACTAACTGCTGACATGGTGAGAGTTTTTCAGTAACATCTCGCGCCCAAAGTGAAGAACATACAGTTAACATTGGAATCAGAGACAATGGATAAAATTAAAGTTGGACTGCAATACTGGATCCCACAACATGGCTTAACACGCCTGATGGGTAAACTCGCATCAGCGAAAGCTGGCGGTCTAACCACTGCAGTCATTCGTTGGTTTATTAAACAATATAATGTCAACATGGATGAAGCTCTGCATTCAGATCCTAGCCATTTCAAAACATTCAATGAATTCTTTGTTCGTGAATTGAAAGCCGATGCTCGGCCAATCAGTGACGGTGATAGCTTAATCACCCATCCGGCCGATGCTTGCGTTAGTCAATTCGGGCCGATTCAAGATGGCAAGCTGATCCAAGCGAAAGGCCACCATTTTACAGCGGTAGAATTGCTCGGTGGTGATGCAAAGCTGGCGCAAGAGTTTGAAGATGGCGAATTTGCCACGCTTTATTTATCACCTCGCGACTACCACCGCGTACACATGCCTTGCGATGGCGTGTTACGTCAAATGATTTATGTTCCGGGCGATCTTTTCTCGGTTAACCCACTAACAGCCGAAAATGTACCGAACCTGTTTGCTCGCAATGAGCGCGTGGTGTGTATTTTTGATACTGAGTTTGGCCCAATGGCACAAGTGCTTGTCGGAGCGACCATTGTTGGCAGTATTGAGCTAGTTTGGTCAGGGACTGTCACGCCTCCGCGCGGCAATACCGTTTATCGCTGGGATTATCCAGCCCAAGGCAATACCTCTGTTGTACTGAAAAAAGGACAAGAGATGGGTCGCTTTAAGCTAGGCTCAACGGTGATCAACCTGTTTGCAAAAGATAAAATTCGCTTTGATGAGTCTATGCAACACAATGCTACAACGGTTATGGGTACTCCATACGCACAGCAACGTTAATCGCCATCTCTTAATGTTCCCTGCCGAATGCGTTAGCTCTGCATGTTCAGAGCTAACGCCTCTAGATATTTCGCTTTTTTTCTTTATTGATAAAAAACAAAGCTGCTGCATATTCCTTAGCTAAAACTCAAAATTTCAAGCCGCGTCTAAGACCTTCATTCACATATCATTTACGCTAGTTACTTCAAGTTAACCTAATGAAGGTCATGTGATATGCCTACCATGAATACGGGAATGCTGATAAAGCTTGCGATCTGCTTTTTGCTGCCCATCGGTGTTTTACTGATGCCCATTGATGCAATACCGATTGATGACTTAACCTTAATTCAACATCGATTACTGGCTATTTTTTTATTGGCTGCTCTGCTTTGGGTATTGGAGCCAGTTCCTGTATTTGCCACCTCCATTTTGATCATTGCGCTCGAATTGGTGATGATTTCAGATAAAGGCTTGCATCTCTTTCGTTCGCCACCCGCTGGGCATGATATCGGCGAGTTAATGAAGTACACCGATATTTTCAGCGCTTTCTCTTCACCGATTATTATCTTGTTCATGGGCGGCTTTGCACTGGCGATTGCTGCTTCTAAATATGAACTGGACAACAACTTAGCCCGAGTTTTACTCAAACCTTTTGGTACTCAACCCCGCTTTATTATGCTGGGGCTAATGTTGATCACTGCGGTATTTTCTATGTTTATGTCCAATACCGCGACTACTGTGATGATGCTGGCGCTGCTCGGGCCGATCGTCGCTTCAGCTCCAAAAGGGGATTTAGGCATCAAAGCCTTAGTGCTCTGCATTCCGATTGCAGCGAACACCGGCGGTATTGCCACGCCTATCGGTACGCCACCCAATGCGATCGCGCTGCAATATCTCACCGGAAGCAATAGCATTGATTTCTTTTCTTGGATGATGATGGGCTTGCCGTTTGTGATTATTCAGCTCACGTTAGCTTGGTTTTTGCTACAAAAACTGTTCCCCTCTTCAGAAAAACAGATGGTGCTGAAACTCAACGGAACATTCCAAAAAAATTGGCGTGCAATCGTGGTCTACATTACTTTTGCCGCCACCATAGTGCTGTGGATGACCACCTCTCTACACGGCATGAACACCTATGTGGTATCTATTATTCCTTTGGCGGTTTTTACACTCACCGGCATTATGGGCAAAGAGGAACTGAAACAGATCAACTGGGACGTCTTGTGGCTAGTGGCTGGCGGGATAGCGATTGGAATTGGGCTAGATAAAACAGGGCTCGCTTCAGCATTAGCTCACGCGATTGATTACAGTTCTCTATCGCCTATCTCGGTCGTCATCACCCTGTCGCTCGTGTGTTGGATCATGGCAAACTTCATGTCCAATACCGCGACCGCTAACTTACTCATGCCGATCGCCGCCGCGATTGGCACATCCATGGAAAGCTTGGCCAGTATTGGTGGTATACAAAGTTTGTTAGTGGTTGTCGCCTTTTCTGCCTCACTGGGTATGATTTTACCTGTCTCAACACCGCCGAACTCACTGGCCTATTCTACCGGGCTTATTGAGAGTAAAGACATGGCCAAAACAGGTCTGATTATTGGCGTTGTTGGCTTGTGCATTGTCTATACTGCCGCGCTATTACTAACCTAACCTTTGGTGACTGCGACTTGCATTGAGCGTCAAGACTGAATGCAGGTCGCAAAGATGAATCATTCCAGCCTAAAACTAAGTAAAAGCAAATCAACGAGATGAACAATAATCGAGCACGATCATATTAATCAAAGCCACATTCTCGTAGGATTACTCTGATTTACTTATTCATTTATCTGAAGAAACATGAAACGGCTTCATCATTTCGCTGCAACTAAGCTTAGGAGCCGTTAATTCATCTTTTCCTGATCTGAGCTATCGACACGCGGTTGTCAAACCGTTCTAGGGACATAACCCATGAGACATACCATCAAATTTAAAATTCAAGTCGCTATCGCCATCATCATCGCAATCGTCAGTGGCGTCCAAGCTTGGATCTCCGTCAGTCAATTACAGCAAGAAACGACCTATGCCATTAATAGTGAAATGGAAAATACCAGTCTTGCTACTCGCCATTACATCAGTGATTGGCTTGGGATCCGCAGCAATATGATGTTGGCCAATGAACCTTTTATTGCCAATAATAACAATGCTGACCAAGCGTTGCTGGTGACTAAAAAGAGCGGTGATTTTCTTTCTGTTTATGCTGGTTTTAGTGATGGCAGCATTGCTTATGGTGATAAAACCGAAGATTGGCCAAGTGATTATGATCCAAGAACGCGCCCTTGGTATAAAGATGCAATGGCACAATCAGGGCTTATAATTACCGAACCCTACCAAGATTTTGATGGCAGCATCGTAGTTAGCTTCGCCAAAGCTTTTAAAGGTCAAAAACAAGGCGTACTCGCCGCCGATTTAACGGTAACCAATCTCATTAAAGAAGTGCTGAATGTTAAACTGAACAATCAAGGTTTTGCGTTTTTGGTTGATGGTAATAACAACATTGTTGCCTACCAAGATGAAGCTTTAAGCCAAAAACCTTTAACCAATTTAAACAACGAATTAGATTCTCAGCACATGGCCAGCTTAGCCCGAGAAAATCGCGTGGATACCATCGCTTGGCCAAAGCAAGGCAACAAATTAATTTACGTCTCACAAATACCAAATACCGATTGGTTACTGGGCATTGTGGTAGACAAAGAGATGGCCTACGCCTCGGTTTCTGAGCAAATAACCTTTACCGCAATTGCCTCTTTAGTGCTCTACATTATTATCGCCAGCATCAGCACTTGGGTTGTAACCCGCTTACTGCAACCACTGCAGGTATTGTCGAACGCTTTAGCGCAATTAGCGCAAGGAGAAGGCGACCTCACCCAACGCATCGACATTCGACGCATGGATGAAATCGGTGAATTGGCCGAGAAAGTGAATCTCTTTTTAAGTCAAATGCAGGAGATGCTGAAAGGGATCGTCAGCCGTAGCCAACAACTTTCCCAGCAAGCACAAGATGCCAATGACCTTTCTGCTCAAGCTTCCATGCGAGTTGAGCACCAACAAAATGATGTCAACCAAATAGCCACCGCGATTCACGAGATGTCGGCTACCGCCGCTGAGGTGGCTAGCCATGCCGAACTGACCGCTAGCGCGTCGCAAGCATCGGCCTCAGCTTGTGATGACGGGCAGGCGGTTATCAAAAAGAATCGAGATTCCATTACTCACTTAGCCAATCAGGTCGATAGTGCAGCCAAAGTGATCCGAGAGTTGGAGAGCAATGCTCAAAGTATCAACCAGATCCTATCCACCATTCAAAGTATTGCCGAACAAACCAATCTGTTAGCACTCAACGCAGCGATTGAAGCGGCCCGCGCAGGTGACCAAGGCCGTGGTTTTGCTGTGGTAGCCGACGAAGTTCGTGTGCTCAGCCAACGTACACATGGCTCAACGGAAGAGATCCGCACCATGATTGAAACCTTGCAGCGCAATACTCAACATGCGGTCGAGAATATGGAAGCCAGCACCAAACTAGCCGACCACAGTGTTAACTATGCCGAACAAGCTCACGACAGTTTAGTGCGGATCACGCAAGCCATTACCGAGATCAATGATATGGCCTTGCAAATTGCCAGTGCCGCTGAAGAGCAACGAGCCGTCAGCGAAGACATTAGCCGCAATACACAAGGTATCAAAGACGCTTCTGATGACCTTGCAAGCCAAACTCAGCAGAGCAGCCACAGCGCTCATGAAATGCATTTATCGGCAGAAGCCATGCGTAACGATATTCGCCGCTTCAAAGTGTAAATCCTCTTGGCTTGCCTCTTTTAATCACATTGAGGCAAGCCCATAAATTCCCTTTGTTTTCCCCTAGCGCTTAAGGCATATTGAGATCCTTCCCTCGTTCAAGGATGTTTACATGGGCTACGAATGGCTCGCGCTTGCTGCCGCGTTTCTTTGGGCAGTAGCCAGTTTACTGTCTGTTACTCCCGCTCGCCATTTAGGAACCTTTGCTTATAGCCGTTGGCGCATGGGCTGTACTTCTCTCATTTTAGTGAGCATGGCGTTGGCAACTGGCGGCTGGGCAACGGTAAACAGCGAGATGGTAACACCCATGATGTATTCGGGGTTGATTGGCATATTCATTGGCGATACGGCGCTGTTTGCGTGTTTAAATCGCATGGGGCCAAGACAAGCGGGTTTGCTCTTTTCCTGCCATGCCGTTTTTTCGGCCATTCTCGGCTATTTTTTATTCAGCGAAAGCATGAGCCATGCAGAGCTAGTGGGCGCGACTTTTGTCTTTTCAGGCGTTCTAACGGCCATCTTTTTTGGCCGCCGAGGGCAAAATCATAATGCATTGGAAACAATTAAAGGCCGAGTATGGGTTGGCATTACACTTGGCCTTATCGCGGCTCTATGCCAAGCATTGGGTGGGATCATCGCCAAACCCGTGATGCAAACGGGGATCGACCCCATCGCCGCTTCCGCAATTCGAATGCTCACCGCCTTCACCGCACACTGCTTACTGCTGGCTACTGGTGCAAAATTAGCACGCGCCACTCAAGCCATTACGCTGCCCATTTTGACCATTACTGCCATCAACGGTTTTCTTGCGATGGCGGTCGGAATGACATTAATTCTCTACGCACTGCGTGAAGGCAACGTGGGTATGGTGGCCCTGCTCTCCTCAACCACGCCCATCATGTTGTTGCCTATTTTATGGATGTATACCAAACAGCGGCCCAACCGCTTCGCTTGGTGCGGCGCACTGTTTGCCGTGCTTGGGACGGGAATTTTAGTTTATTAAATGGCGCTAAAAAGGCACCGATGTTGATCAATAGGCTACCTTTATAGGCATTGATAGGGAGAATCATTGATCTTAACCTACTGCAATCGCTTCAAAGTGTAGTAAAATTACGCTAATTTCTGTTTAAGTTACTTTGAATTTGACGAGGTCATAACTATGTCAGCTAAGAAGCCAATGGCTTTAGTAATTCTTGACGGTTGGGGTTACCGTGAAGATAACGCACACAACGCAATCAGCAATGCACATACTCCAGTCATGGATAGCTTAATTGCAAACAACCCAAACACTCTGATTTCTGCTTCTGGTATGGATGTAGGTTTACCGGATGGTCAAATGGGTAACTCAGAAGTCGGTCACACCAATATCGGTGCTGGTCGTATTGTTTACCAAGACCTGACACGCATTACTAAATCAATTCTTGATGGTGAATTCCAACAAAACGAAGTGTTAGTCAACGCGATGGATAAAGCCATCAAAGCGGGCAAAGCGGTTCACCTATTGGGACTAATGTCGCCAGGTGGTGTTCACTCGCATGAAGATCATATCTACGCTGCCGTTGAAATGGCTGCTGCCCGTGGCGCTGAGAAAATCTACCTCCACTGCTTCCTTGATGGCCGTGATACGCCACCACGCAGTGCCGAAGCCTCATTGCAACGCTTCCAAGACCTATTTTCTAAATTAGGTAAAGGTCGTATCGCCTCACTGATTGGTCGTTACTACGCCATGGATCGCGATAACAACTGGGAACGCGTACAAAAAGCTTACGACCTATTGGTTGAAGCCAAAGCAGAATTTACTTTTGATTCCGCCGTGGCAGGCCTTGAAGCCGCTTACGCACGTGAAGAAAATGATGAATTTGTTAAAGCGACAGAAATCAAAGCTGAAGGCCAAGACTCTGCTGCGATTGAAGATGGCGACGCCGTGATTTTCATGAACTACCGCGCCGACCGTGCACGTGAAATTACTCGTGCCTTCATACCAGATTTCAACGGGTTTGAACGTGCAAAGTTCCCAGCAATTGACTTTGTGATGCTAACCCAATACGCCGCCGACATTCCTCTGCTGTGCGCATTTCCACCAGCATCACTAGAAAACACCTACGGTGAGTGGCTATCAAAGGCGGGTAAAACTCAGTTACGCATCTCTGAAACAGAAAAATACGCGCACGTCACCTTCTTCTTTAACGGTGGTGTTGAGAACGAATTCCCAGGCGAAGAGCGCCAATTGGTTGCTTCACCTAAAGTGGCAACTTACGATCTGCAACCGGAAATGAGCGCACCTGAACTGACTGAAAAACTCGTTGCGGCAATCAAATCGGGTAAATACGATGCGATTATCTGTAACTACCCGAACGGCGATATGGTTGGTCATACTGGTATTTACGAAGCGGCCGTGAAAGCATGCGAAGCGCTTGATGAGTGTATCGGAAAAGTGGTTGAAGCGATTAAAGAAGTCGATGGCCAGCTACTGATCACAGCAGACCACGGCAATGCAGAAATGATGGTGAACCCAGAAACAGGGGGCATTCATACTGCTCATACCAATCTGCCAGTGCCGCTTATCTACGTCGGTAGCAAAGATCTTAAGCTAAAAGATGGTGGTAAGCTTTCTGACCTAGCACCAACGATGCTTGCTCTATCGAACATGGACATCCCGGCAGAAATGTCTGGTCAAGTGTTGTTTAAATAACTCACCAACCACGTGATGTTGAGCCTCGATAAATATCGAGGCTTTTTTTCGTCCAAGAACTCGATTTGATTGCAAGTTTTGACATAGGGCTTTCGCCTCGCGGATGGCTTTGAGTATACTGACTCACTAATTTGTCGATAGAGACTTGAAAACGGATGAGAAACAAGCCTTCACCACACCCACTTACTATAACGACTTGGTGGCATGCACTTAGCCTAGTGATGGTGTTAGGGCTAGCTTGCCTCTCCAGCTCACCGTTAATGGCTGCCACACAACAAGAGCTAAAAGGGGTGAAAGGCGAAATTTCTCGTCAGCAGCAAGCGTTAAATAATCGACAAAAAGAGCTCGATTCGTTGCAAAATGCGCTTAAAAAGCAAGAAGTGGGCATTTCAAGTCTAGAAAATCAGATCAAAAACACCAAATCAGAATTAGTAGTGGCCAACGCTAATATCGCTAAACTCAAGCAAAAGATCACAGCCTTAGAAACACAACAAACACAGCAAACCGCCAAATTAGCTCAACTGATCAAAACCTATTACGCCACTCAGCGAGCGACAGCCTCATCCAACATACTCAATAATGGCGTGGAAGAAGATCGCATCAGCCAGTATTACCAACACTTGGCGAAGGCACGCAGCCAAACCATCCAACAGCTTGAACTTACGCAAAAAGAACTCAATGAAAGTGAAAAACAGCTGCGACTTGAACGAGACCAAATCGCCTCTCTATTAGAACAGCAGACCCAAAAGCGCGCTACATTGGCAAAAACGCAGTCAGAACGACGCAGTACAGTAGGTAAAATTCAAAAAAGCATTTCCGGTGATAAAGTCTACTTAGCGGAATTGCAACGCAATGAAACGCGATTACAAGCGGAAATCGCCAAAGCAGCAAAACGTAACGCTGTACTAATGGATGGGTTAGCGCCGCAAAAAGGCAAGCTACCTTGGCCAGTCAAAGGCAAAATCCTGCATGCTTTTGGTACACGTCAAAGTGGACAAATTGACTGGAAAGGTCTAGTCATTGACGCCAATTATGGTCAAAACGTCAAAGCGGTTTATTCTGGCACGGTCGTGTTTGCTGAATATCTACGTGGTTATGGGCTGGTGGTTTTGCTCGATCATGGCAAAGGCGATATGACCTTATACGGCTTTAACCAAAGTTTGCTCAAAAAAGAGGGCGATAAAGTCACCGCCGGTGAAACCATTGCTTTAGCGGGAGACACTGGCGGTCAATCTCAGCCAGCGCTCTATTTCGAAATTCGTCGCAACAGTAAAGCCGAAGACCCAACACGCTGGCTCAGTCGCTAGCAAAACACATTCATCACCCAGTTAATCCGGGCGAGCGTTAGTGTGATGAATAGTACGCTTCTACTTGAGTAATGAATTGGGTCAATTGTCTTTTATCCAACGAATTAATACCCGCCGCTGCTTCTCGCCCGCCTCCGGTTGCAAAGGCGCTGCATAACCTATCCGCTCCCTGTTTATTGGCTAATGGAGCACGTAGCGAAACGGTATAACCACCCGATGAATTTACCGTTAAAACCATATGTGCCGCGGCGGGTGCTTGATTGGCTAGCCAATTACTAAACACACCACTCACTCGCTGTGATGATGCACAGTCTGGCAGCTCGTATACGCTCAAACAGGCACTTTTATAGATAGGCTCTAACGACTGAGCAAGCTGCATATCTTGCTCATAAGCGTGCTGCAAATGATAAAAAGGGGAGTTGTCATCCTTCATTAAATCAAACGGTGAAGGATAAACTAGCAAGGCTTGGTACAAATCAGCGGGGTGATAATGAAGCTGCTCTATCGTCTCTCCATAACCGTTATAGTTAATCAAGGTGCCTAAGTTTTTTAGTTGTTCAGCTTGAGTGGTAGTTAGCCCCGCGTTGCGCGCTAAAGTATCCGCTTTAGCAATCAAATTATCGCCATAAGCTGCCACAATCGCCCACTCATGGAACGGACCACCTAACCACTGATCAATAATTAATGCCGTACAAGTATTAGGGTCCAAATCAATATGGGCGTCAAGCAGCGGGGTCTCGGGAACTGAGCCTGCATAGTGATGATCGGCATAAAACACCGTCACCCCCGCCGCAAGAGCCTGCTGTAAAGGTTGCTGATTCTTCTCCATCGAAATATCTAACACGGTCAGACTATCTCGGGATTGAAGATTAAGATGCTGGAGCAATTTGATATCACGCTTAACCCCAGTAACTAAGGTCGTCGTGCGAGGGTAAGCAAGCCGCAGCTGAAGAAGAGAGATGATGCCATCAGCATCACCGTTAAAAACGTCATAGTGCATATCAACACCACCCTTAGAGATGTATAGCTAAGAAGCTAACAGCTTCAAAGGATTAAGAACAATACTCAAAGGTTATAACTAAGCACAGATTATGATGCGTGCATCGCCCGCACACCTTCCTCTAATAATAGAAGCTGTTCAAGACCTTGTTCCGTTGCTTTGGGTTTAACGACTGCGATCATCTGTAGCATGCCTTGATGAATCACTTGCTCGGTGATCTGCGTTTTGGAAAACATCGCTGACTGATAACTCAACCAACACGAGGCCGTCATATGGAGAGTGGTCACTAAAGATTGCATATCTTCTTTTCCGACAGACAGCAATTTCAGCTCAACAAAAGCGTGCATAATATTAATGAGATTAGTTTGCAGCTTTTCTTGTACTTGAATGTACTCACCATGTAGTACTTCATCACGCTGCAGGATTTCCGGTAAATTGGCATAGAAAAAACGGTATTTCCACATCAAAGTGAAGATCGAATCAAGATAATGCTTTAACAGAGTTAAGCTTTCGCGCTGTGCCGCAATCGGCTGAAAACGTTCGAGTAACTCTGCTGAATAGAGAGCAAAAATATCACGAACAATTTCTTGTTTATTACGAAAGTGATAATACAAATTACCTGGGCTGATTTCGATATGTGCTGCGATATGGTTAGTGGTCACCGTTCTTTCACCATGTTCATTAAACAGCGCTAATGCAGCATAAACGATCTTATCTTTGGTCTTCATCTTGTCTTATTACCTCTTTACCTCTGTGAACCTGCTCCTATCAAATAACAGGATGAGAGTGAGAAACGGTGCATTATCGGCGATAAGGCACCGCAAACCTATTATTGATGGTACGGTTTAGACAAGGCGTGCACCGCATCAACAAATATGCCCGCATTTTCCGGTGGCACATCTAAATGGATACCGTGTCCGAGGTTAAAGACATGGCCCGTTCCACCATGGCCGAACCCTTCAAGAATGGTCGCCACTTCTTGGCGAATACGATCATGCGGAGCATAAAGCATGGAAGGGTCCATATTGCCTTGCAGCGCCACCTTGTCACCGATACGCGCTTTGGCGTCGGCAATATTGATGGTCCAATCAAGCCCTACAGCATCACAACCCGTTGCTGCAATCTGCTCCAGCCACATGCCACCGTTTTTGGTAAACAGAGTGACGGGTACGCGGCGACCTTCATTTTCACGAATTAAACCATCCACAATTTTGTGCATATACTGTAGTGAAAAGAGGTTGTAGTCGCGCGGCGTCAGTACTCCGCCCCAAGTATCAAAAATCATAACAGACTGAGCACCCGCTTTGATTTGTGCGTTAAGGTATTCAATAACACTGTCTGCCAGTTTATCGAGCAAGGCGTGCAGCACGCTAGGATCGGCGTACATCATTTTTTTGATCTTAGTGAAGGCTTTTGAGCTGCCACCTTCCACCATATAAGTCGCGAGTGTCCATGGGCTGCCTGAAAAACCGATCAATGGAACTTCACCTTGTAGATCTTTGCGGATCTGGCGTACGGCATTCATCACATATTGCAGTTCGCCTTCCGGATCCGGTAAGCCAATTTTATCGACATCGGCTTTACAAGTGATCGGGCGTTCAAACTTTGGCCCTTCTCCCGCTTCAAAATACAAACCCAATCCCATGGCGTCAGGAATGGTTAAAATATCAGAAAATAAAATAGCGGCATCTAATGGAAAGCGACGTAATGGCTGTAATGTCACTTCAGAAGCTAGCTCAGCATTTTTACACAGCGCCATAAAATCGCCTGCTTCGGCACGCGTTGCGCGATACTCTGGCAGGTAACGTCCTGCTTGGCGCATCATCCATACAGGGGTGCAATCGACAGGTTGTTTTAACAGTGCACGCAAGTAGCGATCATTTTTTAATTCAGTCATTCCGTCTTCCAATTTAAAGCTTGTTATTTTTTGTGGCGTTATTCTAGCACTGAATAAGCGCCAAAAACGGTGTGCTTTGCAAGCGAGATCATGTTATTAACTTTTAAATCAATGGTTAATTTGCAAGCAACCTTTAACGGTGTTAAAAATTTGTTCGCTAGCGAAAACTATAATTATAAACTGAGTACTCTGTACTCGGCATCTCATAACGACATCTTACTTACCCCCTCCTTCACCGGAGGGTTTTTTTAGCAATGCGGCGGTGAATCTTTCTCGATTTCGCTTAACGTGTGCTCTATTAATGCTCTGGCTATCGTCCCTTCGGGCGCAACGGGAGGCAAAGCACTTGCTAAAAACCATTGTGCATCACTCAATTCACTATAGTCGGGTTTTATCGTGCCAGAGTCATATTCCGCCACAAAGCCCATCATCATACTCGATGGAAATGCCCAAGGCTGACTACCAAAATAGTGAATATTTTTCACATGAATCCCCGTTTCTTCAAGCACTTCACGTGCCACGCATTGCTCTAACGTCTCCCCGACCTCCAGAAAACCAGCAATGACGGTATACATGCCGTTACGATGCCTTGGGTGCTGGGCCAATAAAATTTTATCCTGATTTCGTACCGCGACAATAATGCAAGGAAAGATACGCGGATAATGTAACGTTCGACACTCAGAACATTGCATCGCCAATTGGTTATGGTTTAGGTAATTTCGCCCACCACATTGTGGACAAAAACGTAACGTTTGACTCATGTGACCATATTGAAGCGCTTTGCTGATCGCCAAAAACAGTTCTGGTTTGAGATGCAACAATTCGCGTAATGAAGTCATTTCTCGCTCGCCATCAAGATCGGCATCATTAACCCACATCACTGGGTAACCATCACAACTATCTACCACCACCGCTTTTTCTAAAGGCAGGGAATATTCACCCGCAGATCCTAGCGGTAACTCACCATTTATGGTCCAGATCTCACTTCCGGAAACTACACACCAATAAGCGATTTTTGTATCACTATTTTTCAACATGTTGCGACCTCTCTTCTTGCAGTTACCCCATTTTACTGGCAATCTAAATTCATACCAGAATTTGTAACGTTCCAAATTTAGTTCTATAAATTCTAGTAAGGACAATGAGTTGTATCTACGAAGTGCAACCCTACGCAAAGGAAACGGTCACCAGCTTTGTGACCCGATCATGAGGGCATGGTCATGCTAAAAAAACTAAAACGCACACAAGAGCAATGGGGCGGTTACAGTGACGTTATTGATCACTGGTTAAACACGCGACAAACCTTAATTGTAGAGTATTGCAAATTAGCCGCGCTGCAACCTTGCACCGCCAAAACGAATGTTAACGGGCTTCCCTCGCCAGAAGAGCTGCAACGTTTTTGCCAGCAACTGGTCGATTATATTTCCGAAGGTCACTTCAAAATCTACGATATGGTGATGGATAGGTGGCGTGCAACCGGCTTTGAAGCCACCGATGAAATTAATCAGACTTATGGAAAAATTATTGTTACTACGGAGCCGTTACTCAATTTTACAGATAAATACGCGGCAGTGAGTGATGAGGATGATCTCGAAAACTTTGACAACGACCTTTCGCTAATTGGTGAAATTATTGAGGTGCGTTTTGGAGTGGAAGATAGTTTGATTCAACTTATCGCGGACAGCTTGGCTATCCCTCCTGGTGCTTAATATTGAATATTTTGCTGTAATCATTCGCGTAGATTAATTAAGCGCAACAAAAAGGCACCCGAAGGTGCCTTTTTTAATCAGCGCTGAGATTACTCTTCAGAAGAGAAACCTGCGTTTAGCAGTGCCGCTAGGTTATCTGTCGCTTGTTCAGCAGACGGGCCTTTTAGCTGTGCCGCACGTTTAGCTTGACGCTCTTGGTGGTAAGCGAAACCTGTACCCGCTGGGATCAAACGACCAACGATTACGTTTTCTTTCAGACCGCGAAGATCATCACGTTTACCAGAAACAGCCGCTTCTGTTAGTACGCGAGTTGTCTCTTGGAACGATGCCGCAGAGATGAACGATTCAGTCGCTAGAGATGCTTTAGTAATACCTAGTAGCTCACGCTCGAAACGAGCAGGCTGTTTGCCTTCGGCTTCTAGGTTACGGTTTGCAACTTTCACTTGTGAGTATTCAACTTGCTCACCTGCTAGGAACTCAGAGTCGCCAGCATGAGTAATCGTACACTTACGTAGCATTTGACGAACGATAGTTTCAATGTGCTTATCGTTAATCTTAACGCCTTGCAGACGGTAAACTTCTTGAACTTCGTTAGCGATGTAAGACGTTACAGCATGGATACCACGTAAACGTAGGATATCGTGCGGAGTCTCAGGACCATCAGCAATAACGTCACCACGTTCGATCTTCTCACCTTCAAACACGTTAAGTTGACGATGCTTAGGAATCATTTCTTCATAAGTTTCGTCACCCTCACGAGTGATGATTAGACGACGTTTACCTTTGGTTTCTTTACCAAAGCTCACAGTACCTGTGTGCTCAGCAAGAATCGCAGGCTCTTTTGGTCGACGAGCTTCAAACAAGTCAGCTACGCGAGGTAGACCACCCGTGATGTCTCGGTTACCGCCAGATTTTTGTGGAATACGCGCTAATGTGTCACCAATACCAACTTCAGCACCATCTTCGATGTTAACGATCGCTTTACCCGGTAAGAAGTATTGAGCTGGCATATCAGTACCAGGGATCATGACATCTTTACCTTTCGCATCAACAAGTTTGATAGCTGGACGCATATCTTTACCTGCTGCTGGACGAGCGGCAGCTTCGGTTACTTCGCTTGAAGATAGACCCGTTAGGTCATCTGTTTGGCGAGAAACCGTTACACCATCAATCATATCAACGAATTGGATGCGACCAGCCACTTCAGTGATGATTGGCATGGTGTGCGCTTCCCAGTTAGCCACTGTTTGACCAGCTTCAACCGCGTCGTTATCACCTTTACTCAACACAGAGCCGTAAGGCAGTTTGTGTTTTTCTTTCGTGCGACCAAATTCGTCAATGATAGTCAGCTCTGATGCACGAGATGTGATAACCAGCTTCTTATCTTTGTTGATAACGAACTTAGCGTTGTGAAGTTTCACAGAACCTTTGTTCTTCGCTTGGATGCTGTTCTCTGCCGCAGCAGTAGAAGCCGCACCACCGATGTGGAACGTACGCATCGTTAACTGTGTACCCGGCTCACCGATAGATTGAGCAGCAATAACACCGACTGCCTCACCTTGGTTCACTAGGTGACCACGAGCAAGGTCACGACCGTAACATAGCGCACAACAGCCGAAGTCCGCATCACAGGTTACCACTGAACGTACTTTCATATTATCGACAGAGTTCTCATCGATAATCTGACACCACTTCTCATCAATCAGAGTATTACGTGGAATAAGTACTTCTTCAGTGCCTGGCTTCATCACATCCTCAGCCACAACACGACCAAGAGCCAGTTCAGTTAAAGAAACTTTAACATCACCACCCTCGATATGAGGCATCATGTCGACACCTTCTTGAGTGCCACAGTCATGCTCTGTCACCACAACGTCTTGTGCAACGTCTACTAAACGACGAGTCAGATAACCTGAGTTCGCTGTTTTAAGTGCTGTATCGGCTAGACCCTTACGTGCACCGTGGGTAGAGATAAAGTACTGTAGTACGTTCAGGCCTTCTTTAAAGTTTGCTGTGATAGGCGTTTCGATGATTGAACCATCTGGACGCGCCATCAGACCACGCATACCTGCAAGCTGACGAATCTGAGCAGCAGAACCACGAGCACCCGAGTCAGCCATCATATAGATGCTGTTAAACGATTCTTGTTGTTCTTCTACACCATCACGGTTGATCACGGTTTCAGAAGATAGGTTATCCATCATCGCTTTCGCAACACGGTCGTTGGTAGACGCCCAGATATCGATAACTTTGTTGTAACGCTCACCCGCCGTAACAAGACCTGATTGGAACTGTTCTTGGATTTCGCGTACTTCTTCTTCAGCTTCAGCAATTTCAGTGTATTTCGCTGCTGGTACAACCATGTCGTCGATACCAACTGACACGCCTGACAGTGCTGCATAAGCAAAACCGGTGTACATGATTTGGTCAGCAAATACGACCGTATCTTTCAAACCAAGCTTACGATACGCTTCGTTTAATAGATTTGAGATCTGTTTCTTACCAAGCTTCTGGTTCACGATGCTGTATGGCAAGCCTTTAGGCACGATTTGCCATAGCATGGCACGACCGACAGTCGTATCGACCATCTTAGTCTCAGTTGTGCTGTAACCATCTTCATCAACAACGGTTTCAGTGATACGTACTTTAACGCGTGCGTGTAGCGCCGCTGTCTTAGTACGGTATGCCTTCTCAGCCTCTTTAGGGCCAGCCAGGTACATACCTTCACCTTGTGCGTTGATTTTTTCGCGAGTCATGTAGTACAGACCCAAGACCACGTCCTGTGAAGGTACGATGATCGGATCACCGGATGCTGGCGACAGAATGTTGTTCGTCGACATCATCAGTGTACGAGCTTCAAGCTGTGCTTCTAAAGTTAGAGGCACGTGAACCGCCATTTGGTCACCATCGAAGTCCGCGTTATACGCCGCACACACAAGTGGGTGCAATTGAATCGCTTTACCTTCAATCAGTACAGGCTCGAACGCTTGAATACCAAGACGGTGCAGTGTTGGTGCACGGTTTAGTAGTACTGGGTGTTCACGAATCACTTCGTCTAGGATATCCCAAACAACCGCTTCTTCACGCTCAACCATTTTCTTAGCTGCTTTGATCGTCGTGGCCATGCCGCGAGTTTCTAACTTGCTGTAGATAAATGGTTTAAATAGCTCAAGTGCCATCTTCTTAGGAAGACCACACTGGTGCAGACGTAAATATGGACCCACTGTGATTACAGAACGGCCTGAGTAGTCTACACGTTTACCAAGTAGGTTCTGACGGAAACGACCTTGTTTACCCTTGATCATATCAGCAAGAGATTTCAGAGGACGCTTGTTAGAACCTGTGATCGCACGACCGCGACGACCGTTATCAAGTAGCGCATCAACAGACTCTTGCAGCATACGCTTTTCGTTGCGTACGATGATGTCCGGAGCTGCTAGCTCTAGAAGGCGCTTCAAACGGTTGTTACGGTTGATCACACGGCGGTACAAATCGTTCAGATCAGATGTCGCAAAACGACCGCCATCTAGTGGTACTAGAGGACGTAGATCTGGCGGAAGTACCGGAAGCACAGTCAGGATCATCCACTCAGGGTTATTACCTGAGCTGATAAACGCTTCAACAAGCTTCAGACGCTTAGTCAGTTTTTTGCGTTTAGTTTCAGAGTTAGTGGTTTGTAACTCCTCACGCATCATCTCTGTTTCAGCGACAAGATCCATTGAACCCAATAGGTCCTTGATCGCTTCTGCGCCCATCTTCGCCGTGAACTCATCGCCCCACTCTTCTAGACGGTCAAGATACTCTTCTTCAGTAAGCATCTGACTCTTTTCTAGATCCGTCATACCCGGCTCTGTTACTACATACATTTCGAAGTAAAGAACACGTTCGATATCACGTAGAGGGATATCCATTAGCAGACCGATACGAGACGGTAGCGATTTTAGGAACCAGATGTGAGCAACCGGTGATGCAAGCTCGATGTGGCCCATACGGTCACGACGAACTTTAGTTTGTGTAACTTCAACGCCACATTTTTCACAGATCACGCCACGGTGTTTCAGACGCTTATATTTACCACAAAGACATTCGTAGTCTTTGACTGGACCAAAAATACGCGCACAGAACAGACCATCACGTTCAGGCTTGAACGTACGATAGTTGATCGTTTCAGGTTTTTTAACTTCACCAAAAGACCATGAACGAATCATGTCAGGTGAAGATAGACCGATTTTGATTGCATCAAATTCTTCGGTCTTATGCTGTGCTTTTAGAAAGTTTAATAAGTCTTTCACAATCAGCTCCTGTAAGGAGTTAAAAGGCGCTCGGCGAGCGCCTTTCTACCAGGATAATCCAGAGGGTTTACCGCCAAGATTACTCTTCGTCTTCTAGCTCGATGTTGATACCTAGCGAGCGGATCTCTTTCAGCAATACGTTGAAAGACTCTGGCATGCCAGGTTCCATGCTATGGTTACCATCAACGATGTTCTTATACATCTTCGTACGACCGTTAACGTCATCTGACTTAACAGTAAGCATTTCTTGTAGTGTATATGCAGCACCGTATGCTTCTAGTGCCCACACTTCCATCTCACCGAAACGCTGACCACCGAACTGAGCTTTACCACCAAGTGGTTGCTGAGTTACTAGGCTGTACGAACCTGTTGAACGAGCGTGCATCTTGTCATCAACAAGGTGGTTCAGTTTGAGCATGTACATGTAACCGACAGTTACAGGACGCTCGAATGCATCACCAGTACGACCATCAAACAGTGTTAGCTGACCAGAAGTTGGTAGGTCGGCTAGGCTTAATAGTTCTTTGATTGATGCTTCTGACGCACCATCAAATACTGGAGTTGCAATCGGTAAACCACCACGAAGGTTGTTCACAAGAGTACGAACATCACCATCAGACAGAGCAGCAATATCTACTTTCTGACGCGTATCGCCAAGATCATAAACCTTCTGTAAGAACTCACGCTGCTTAGACAGCTCTTGTTGTTCTTTAACCATTTGGTTGATCTTGTCACCAATACCTTTTGCAGCCAGACCTAAGTGAACTTCAAGGATCTGACCGATGTTCATACGTGACGGTACACCTAGTGGGTTTAATACGATATCAACCGGCTGACCGTTTTCATCGTAAGGCATGTCTTCAACAGGGTTGATCTTAGAGATTACACCCTTGTTACCGTGACGACCTGCCATCTTATCACCAGGCTGGATACGACGTTTCACCGCTAGGTAAACTTTAACAATCTTCAGAACGCCAGGCGCTAGATCATCACCTTGAGTGATTTTGCGACGTTTCGCTTCGAACTTCTTATCGAAGTCAGCTTTTAGCTCATCCCACTGCTCAGCAAGCTGTTCAAGTTGAGATTGTAGCTCGTCGTTTTCTAGTGTTTGTTCTAGCCATTTCTTACGATCGATCGCATCAAGCTTCGCTTCAGAATAGCCACCATTGATCAGTACAGCTTTCACACGCGCTAGTAGACCACCTTCAAGAATTTGGAACTCTTCAGTAAGGTCTTTCTTCGCTTCTTTTAGCTGCATGTGTTCAATTTCAAGCGCACGCTTGTCTTTCTCTACGCCATCGCGAGTGAAAACTTGAACATCGATAATGGTACCTGAAACAGAGTTTGGTACACGCAATGACGTATCTTTAACATCAGAGGCTTTTTCACCGAAGATTGCACGTAGTAGCTTCTCTTCTGGAGTTAGCTGAGTTTCGCCTTTCGGCGTTACTTTACCAACTAGGATGTCACCACCCTTAACTTCAGCACCAATGTAAACGATACCTGACTCGTCTAGTTTAGACAGAGCCGATTCACCTACGTTTGGAATATCCGCTGTGATCTCTTCAGAGCCCAGCTTAGTATCACGAGCCACACAAGAAAGTTCTTGGATGTGGATAGTCGTGAAACGGTCTTCTTGAACGACGCGCTCAGATACTAAGATCGAGTCTTCGAAGTTATAACCATTCCAAGGCATGAATGCGATACGCATGTTTTGGCCAAGCGCTAGCTCACCAAGGTCTGTTGAAGGACCATCAGCAAGGACATCACCGCGAGCTACAGGTTCACCTGGCATCACAGTAGGACGTTGGTTAATACATGTGTTTTGGTTCGAACGTGTGTATTTAGTTAGGTTGTAGATGTCGATACCCGCTTCACCAGATACAAGTTCATCTTCATTAACTTTAACTACGATACGAGACGCATCAACTGACTGCACCATACCGCCACGTTTGGCAACGGCAGTTACACCAGAGTCAACCGCTACATTACGTTCGATACCAGTACCAACCAACGGCTTCTCAGCGCGTAACGTTGGAACCGCTTGACGTTGCATGTTCGCACCCATCAATGCACGGTTCGCATCATCGTGTTCTAGGAACGGGATAAGCGAAGCGGCGATTGATACGACCTGGTTGGTCGCAACGTCCATGTAGTCAACATGTTCACGAGGGTGAAGACCAGATTCACCTTTTTGACGAGCTGTGATCAGCTCATCTGCAAACGTACCTTCTTCAGTCAGAATGGCGTTTGCCTGCGCGATAACAAATTGACCTTCTTGGATAGCTGACAAGTAATCAACTTCATCAGTCACCACACCATCAACAACACGACGGTACGGAGTTTCTAGGAAACCGTATTCGTTACAACGTGCAAATGCTGATAATGAGTTAATCAGACCGATGTTCGGACCTTCTGGCGTTTCGATCGGACATAGACGACCGTAGTGAGTTACGTGTACGTCACGTACCTCAAAGCCAGCACGCTCACGAGTTAGACCGCCAGGACCCAATGCAGAAATACGACGTTTGTGCGTCACTTCTGAAAGTGGGTTGTTCTGGTCCATAAACTGAGAAAGCTGTGAAGAACCGAAGAATTCTTTAACGGCCGCAGAGATAGGCTTCGCATTGATCAAATCTTGAGGCATGATCGCATCAAGATCGCCAAGGCTTAAGCGCTCTTTCACTGCACGTTCAACACGCACAAGACCTACGCGGAATTGGTTTTCAGCCATTTCACCAACAGAGCGAATACGACGGTTGCCAAGGTGGTCGATATCGTCCACTTCGCCAATGCCGTTACGAATGGCGATCAACTTCTTCATCACTTCGATGATGTCAGTTTCGTCAAGCGTACCAAGCTCGCCGGCATCTTCACGCTCAATTGAGCTGTTGAACTTCATACGGCCTACTGTTGATAGGTCATAGCGTTCTTCTGAGAAGAATAGGCTTTCAAACAGCGATTCGGCTGCTTCTTTTGTTGGTGGCTCGCCAGGGCGCATCATGCGGTAGATTTCTACTAGCGCAGAAATACGATCAACCGTACTGTCGATGCGGAGCGTCTCAGACACAAATGGACCATGATCAAGATCGTTCGTAAATAGAACTTCAAGTTTCTTATAGCCCGCTTGTGAAAGATTCGCTAATGCTTCCAAGCTAATTTCTTGGTTTGCGCTAACGATGACTTCACCAGTTGCTTCATTGACATAATCTTTAGAAGCGACTTTACCTACGATGTACTCAACGGGTACTTCGATAAAATCAACGTTATCTTTTTCTAGTTGACGAATATGACGAGCCGTTACACGACGACCTTTTTCGACATAAACGGTACCATTTGCTTCAATATCAAATGACGCTGTTTCGCCACGCAGGCGCTCAGGTACCAACTCCATAAGAAGAGTTTGGTCTTTGACTTCAAACTTCACTTTTTCGAAGAACAGATCCAAGATCTCTTCTGTCGATTTACCAAGTGCACGAAGAATGATCGATGCAGGCAGTTTACGACGACGGTCAATACGCACGTATAGGTTATCTTTTGGATCAAACTCAAAATCTAACCATGAACCACGGTAAGGGATAATACGCGCGTTATAAAGAACTTTACCTGATGAGTGAGTTTTACCCTTATCGCTGTCGAAGAATACGCCTGGGCTTCGGTGCAGCTGGGATACGATAACCCTCTCAGTACCATTAATTACGAAGGTACCATTGTCTGTCATGAGTGGAATTTCACCCATGTAGACTTCTTGTTCTTTAATATCTTTTACAGTACCTGCTGGCGCGTCTTTATCAAAGATCACTAGGCGTAGTTTTACGCGTAGTGGCTTAGAATAAGTTACACCACGAATTTGACATTCTTTAACGTCAAAAACTGGCTCACCAAGACGATAGCTAACGTATTGCAGCTCAGAATTGCCGTTATAGCTCTGAATAGGAAATACAGAACGAAAAGCAGCCTCAAGACCGTATTGTCCTTCAGGATCCTGTTCGATAAACTTGTCGAACGAATCGAGCTGGATCGATAGCAGGTATGGAATGTCCAACACTTGTGGACGAGTACCAAAGTCCTTACGGATGCGCTTTTTCTCGGTATAAGAGTAAACCATGGGGTTCCTCAGCTCGCTGATAAGTGACCCAAACTGCCCACCAATTATTCAAAAATAAAGGGTCATAGGACAGTGACTAACAGCTGTTTACTGTAGTAACACAACATCACTCAAAAATGATAGTTTGTGTGCTTTTGCACGAGTATAAGCGTCTAAACAGCGGGAAAATTCACCCATACCCTACAGCGCAAAAAGGCCGGTGGTCAATAAACCACCAGCCATTAGCCTTGCGGCTAAGAAATTAAGTAATAATTACTTAACTTCAACAGTCGCACCAGCTTCTTCTAGCTCTTTCTTAAGTGCGTCAGCTTCTGCTTGAGAAACTGCTTCTTTAATTGCAGCTGGAGCGCCGTCAACTAGAGCTTTAGCTTCTTTAAGACCTAGGCCAGTTGCGCCACGTACTGCTTTGATTACAGATACTTTGTTTGCGCCAGCAGCAGTTAGGATTACGTCGAATTCAGTTTGCTCTTCAACAGCTGCTGCTGCTGGGCCACCTGCAACTACTGCAGCTGCAGCAGAAACACCGAACTTCTCTTCCATAGCAGAGATAAGTTCAACAACTTGCATTACAGACATTTCTGCAACTGCATCTAGGATTTGCTCGTTAGTAATAGACATAACAATTCTCTTTTAAGTCAACAATAAGTTTATTTAGCAAACAATAAAAAGCAATGCGAATTACGCAGCTTCTTTTTGATCGCGGACAGCAGCGATAGTACGTACCAGCTTGCCAGCAGAAGCTTCTTTCATGCACATCATTAGGCGTGCGATTGCTTCGTCGTAAGTTGGTAGTGTCGCTAGTAGTTCTGCGTCAGTTAATGCGCCTTCAAATGCAGCTGCTTTGATTTCAAAGTGCTTGTTCTCTCTAGCGAAGTCTTTAAAAAGACGCGCTGCAGCACCTGGATGCTCGTTAGAGAATGCGATCAAAGTAGGACCTACGAATACGTCTTGTAGACATTCGTAAGCTGTGCCTTCCACTGCGCGACGTGCTAGAGTATTACGAACAACTCTCATGTAAACACCCGCTTCACGAGCTTGTTTACGTAGAGAAGTCATCGCGCCTACTTGAACGCCACGAGAGTCAGCAACAACTGCAGAAAGTGCACCACTGGCCGCTTCGTTGACTTCAGCAACAATTGCTTGTTTGTCTTGAAGGTTTAAAGCCATCTTGGATTTACTCCTGGTTGTCGTTACACCACTCACTATTATCACAACAGTGAGAGTTATTTCGGTGCAGTCCCAGAAGAAAGTTTATCTATTCAAAAAATAAATTATGCTTTCTGTCAGTTCGGGCACCATCTACGTAGGTACGATTAAGTCATTTATCAAACAGACAAATAACGCCTACGGTCTTGGACGGAGACTGGGTCATAGTTCTAAGAACTAAAATCAGCCCCAACCACAAATATTAGGCGCAGAATTATACACAAATTCCACACCTAATCAAATGTATTATTACGCTTGAGCGTTTAGCGTGTTCTGATCAACAGCAACACCAGCACCCATCGTAGTAGAAATGCTTACTTTCTTCAGGTAAGTACCCTTAGCAGAAGAAGGTTTCGCTTTCTTAAGTGCAACTAGAAGAGCTTCTAAGTTCTCTTGAAGTTGGTTAGTTTCGAAAGAAACTTTACCGATAGTTGTGTGGATGATGCCGTTTTTGTCGTTACGGTAACGAACCTGACCTGCTTTAGCGTTCTTAACCGCTTCAGCAACGTTAGGAGTTACAGTACCAACTTTAGGGTTTGGCATTAGACCGCGAGGACCAAGAATGGTACCTAGTTGACCTACAACGCGCATTGCATCTGGAGAAGCAACAACAACGTCAAAGTTCATTTCGCCTTTCTTCACTAGCTCAGCTAGATCTTCCATACCCACTAAATCTGCACCAGCAGCTTTAGCCGCTTCAGCGTTTGCACCTTGAGTGAACACTGCAACACGTACTTCACGACCAGTACCGTGTGGCAGAACAGTTGCACCACGTACGTTTTGGTCAGATTTACGAGCATCAATGCCAAGGTTCACAGCAACGTCTACAGACTCAACGAATTTAGCCGTTGCAAGTTCTTTAAGAAGAGCTACAGCTTCGTTGATTTCGTATTCTTTAGTTGCGTCAACTTTCTCACGGATAGTGCGCATACGCTTAGTTAGTTTTGCCATGATATTAACCCTCTACCACTAAGCCCATTGAACGAGCAGTACCCGCAATAGAACGTTTCATCGCTTCAATGTCAGCACCAGTCATATCAGCCGCTTTCGCTTCTGCAATTTCTTGGATTTGAGCATCAGTAACCGTGCCCACTTTTTCAGTGTTTGGACGGCCTGAACCAGACTTGATGCCTGCAGCTTTCTTTAGAAGAACAGCCGCTGGAGCAGTCTTAGTTACGAACGTGAAAGAACGGTCGCTGTATACAGTGATAACAACTGGAGTAGGCAAGCCTTTCTCCATTGATTCTGTTCTTGCGTTGAACGCTTTACAGAATTCCATGATGTTAACGCCACGTTGACCTAGTGCAGGACCAACTGGTGGACTTGGGTTCGCCATACCAGATGCAACTTGCAACTTGATATAAGCTTCAACTTTCTTAGCCATGATATTTCCTAAATGTGGGTACAAACGCCAATCAGCTGATCAGCTCCCCGGTTACTTTGTCATAAAGACGTGTAAATAAGGCGCGAAATTATAATCACATTTCACGCCCTTAACAACCCTAAAAGGTGTTTTTTTAATCAAGCTTATCGACTTGGCCAAATTCAAGTTCAACAGGAGTTGCACGACCAAAGATAGATACTGACACTTTAATGCGGCTCTTCTCGTAATCCACTTCTTCAACGGTGCCGTTGAAATCAGCGAATGGACCTTCATTAACACGAACCACTTCACCTGCTTCAAACATCGTCTTAGGACGCGGAGCTTCGCTCGCTTTCTCTAGACGATTAAGAATCGCATCGGCTTCTTTGTCAGTGATAGGTGCAGGACGATCGGAGGTTCCACCAATGAAACCCATTACACGAGGAACACTACGAACTAAGTGCCAGGACTCATCATTCATGAGCATCTGTACCAATACATAGCCTGGGAAGAACTTGCGCTCACTTTTACGGCGTTGACCTGCACGCATTTCAACAACTTCTTCGGTTGGAACAAGAACTTCACCGAAGAATTCTTCCATTGCGTGCATCTTGATATGCTCACGCAGCGATTGCGCTACGCGGCCTTCAAATCCAGAGAAGGCTTGAACTACATACCAGCGTTTTTTAGGAGCTTCACTCATGTATTAAACCCTCTATACCCCAGTCACGAAAGCGACAAGACGAACCATAATGCCGTCGATGCCCCAAAGTGCTAGAGCCATTACGATACTTACAGCTAAAACGATTAATGTTGTTTGCATGGTTTCTTGACGTGTCGGCCATACCACTTTGCGAACTTCCATACGAGATTCACGCGCAAACGCAATCGCCGCTTTTCCTTTTGTGGTTGTCGCAGCAACACCGAGTGCTGCAATAATCAGCGCAACCACACCTGCAGCGCGAAGCACTACAGACATTTCACCATACAGGTAATTACCCACAACAGCGGCAGCTAACAGAGCAAAAGTGACAATCCACTTAAATGTGTCTGCTGCACTTGAGCTATCAGGAATTTCAGCATTGTTTGCTTTCATAAACCAACCTGTTACAAGTCTTAACATAGACGACAACAACCCCGCTGTTGCAGGGCAAATCCATAGCACAGGTAAAGCTACCTATACATACTCATCAAGATAGAAATGTCTCTATCTTAAATCCTTTGCACTGGCTTTATCGACCAACAAATCGACAACGGCCAAATTTAGTGCAGAAAAAGGGCATCAAATGATGCCCTTTTTGGTAGTCGTTAGTCAAATACTATTCGTATTTAAACGGCTAAATCAGCAATTAAGCGATAACTTTAGCAACAACACCAGCACCTACTGTACGACCACCTTCACGGATCGCGAAACGTAGACCTTCATCCATCGCGATTGGAGCGATTAGCTCTACAACCATTTGGATGTTGTCACCTGGCATTACCATCTCTACGCCTTCTGGTAGAGAGATATCGCCTGTTA
>NZ_CAWPJM010000007.1:0-22058 GCF_963888495.1 Vibrio sp. 2-2(8)
AACATAACAAACGGCTCAAGAGGGATTGCCAACGCGTGGCGGCTTTAGTGCAAAATTGAAATTCAGTGTTTACAGTGTGTTTTTTGAGTTCGGCTATGCGTTGTCAACCCCTTAGCCGGGCGTTATGCAACTCAGGTAAATTTAGGGGTTTAATCTTTTGAGGTTTCTCCGGCCATTCGTTTTGTGTTGTCGGCAAATGAGCATTTTTACCCTAAAATTCGTGGTTTACTCAAGCCGTAAAACAGGCAAGGTTCTTTGTTTGCCTCAATGAGTTTTGGTGCTTGTTTGTTGTGAATTTAGCGGGCGCAAAGTGTGGAAAGGGCAAGTTAATCGAGCATTTCGCATTTTCTGAAAGTCTTGCTTGTTGAGTTTTCCTGGTTCAAAAGCTTGGTTTGTTGTTGAAAGGTGGACTTTGTTTTGGCGGCTAATTTATCACGGCTCCTACTTGGGTTGTTTCTTGAATCACTCAACCATTGCAATCGTGGCTTTTGATCGAGTAAAGTCAGTTTATCTTATTGAATTTGCATAACAAACGGCTCAAGAGGGATTGCCAACGCTTGGCGGCTTTAGTTCAAAATTGAAGTTTAGTGTTTACAGTGTGTTTTTTAAGTTCGGCAGTGCGTTGTCAACCCCTTAGCCGGGCGTTATGTGTTTGGTTAGTTTTTAGGTCAAAGCTACGATTTCATTGAGAATTCGTTCTGTGTTTTCGGCAAGTTGGCTTGGTCAAACTGGATTCTTGAACAACTTGAGATTGATCGTTTTCAAGGTTCTTGGGTTGCCTCAATGGAGTGCTGGAGCTGGTTTGTGTTGGGTTTCGGTGGTTTCAAATCGCTTTAATTGAAATGTCTTTTTGACTGATTTGTTTGCTGAAGCTCAGCTCTAATAGTCTGGTGAAGCAAAAGGTTTTGTTGTGGGTGAAAGGGCGCTTTCTTTGTTGTCGATTCTGTAAGTGACTCTCTTTGGCTAAGAACGCTGTGAAATTTAGGGTTTGATAAGCATCATTTTTGTACGTAACTTATTAAAATCTCTTCATTTCTACGGTGGTTTACTTTGAATTCACGGTTACATTCACATAACAAGCAATTCAAGTGGATTCTCAACGCGTGGCAGTTTTACTATGCGTTGAGTAAAGTGTTTATGGTGCAATGCAGTGGCTTGGCCAGTGCGTTGTTCACCACTTAATTGGGCGTTATGTGGCAGGAGAGAATGTGACCCCAGTAGCTGTTCTTGTTCATGTTTCTGATGTGAAATCTGGTCTTGAGTGGTATCAAAAAGCTTTCCCCGAAGCGGTTCTGGTATATCACCCAGAGTTCGATTTTACAGTGCTTGATTTAAACGGTTTCTCGCTTGAAATAGTGCAAGCAGATGAGAAAGTCGATTCTGGTAAAAAAGGGACTGTTGTCTATTGGTCAGTCGCTAATTTAGTTGAAGCCTTGGCTCATTTCGAAGCTCTTGGCGCAAGGTTATATCGTGGACCGATGGAAATCGAAAATGGGTTGTCGATATGCCAAGTTGAAGACCCATTTGGTAACCTAATTGGCTTACGTGGAATAGCCACATAACAAACGGCTCAAGAGGGATTGCCAACGCGTGGCGGCTTTAGTGCAAAATTGAAGTTCAGTGTTTACAGTGTGTTTTTTGAGTTCGGCGATGCGTTGTCAACCCCTTAGCCGGGCGTTAGGTATTTGGAGGCATCATGAGATCAATCTTGTTGATTATTTGTACTGTTTTATTAAACGGCTGCTTGGGCATGCCCAAATCAGTAAAGCCAGTGTCGGATTTTGAACTGAACAATTATTTAGGTAAATGGTACGAGGTTGCTCGACTTGATCACTCCTTTGAAAGAGGTTTAAATCAGGTTACTGCGGAATACCGTGTTCGAAATGATGGCGGTGTTTCGGTTCTTAATCGTGGTTATTCCGAAGAGAAAGGTGAGTGGAAAGAGGCTGAAGGCAAAGCTTACTTTGTAAATAGTCCAACAGACGGTTATCTGAAGGTTTCATTTTTTGGTCCGTTTTATGGCTCTTACGTGGTGTTTGAGTTAGAGCGTGAAAACTACAGTTATGCCTTCGTGTCAGGGCCGAATACAGAATATCTGTGGTTACTTTCAAGAACGCCTAGAGTCGAACCAGACATTCTGGAGAAGTTCGTTCAAATGTCGAAAGAGCGTGGTTTTGATACAAATCGGCTCATTTACGTTCAGCAGCAATAAATACCTAACAAACGGCTCAAGAGGGATTGCCAACGCGTGGCGGCTTTAGTACAAAATTGAAGTTCAGTGTTTACGGTGTGTTTTTTGAGTTCGGTGGTGCGTCGTCAACCCCTTAGCCGGGCGTTAGGCAAAGTGAGTTTTTATCAGCCAAATCGGGTTTGAATTGAACGGCGAATTCCATGTTCTCATGGCTGGACTTAAGCAATAAATCGTCATCACCTATTTGCTGTTTCTTGATCGCGTTGGGTTGTTTATCGTTGTGAATTTAGCGGCAAAATAACCTTCAGCATCCAAACGTCCGCCGAGCATGCTACGCTCGTCACTTTTCTTCTAAATCGCTCAATTTGAGTTTTTTTGTTTCTTTTCTGATTTGGCATTTTGGTTTATAAATGAATCGGTTAGTTTGTTTCAAATTTACAAAAAAAGCTCGTTCTTTGGTTTTGAAAGTCTCAGTGTCAATCTGTTGGCCTAACAAACGGCTCAAGAGGGATTGTCAACGCGTGGCGGCTTTAGTGCAAAATTGAAGTTCAGTGTTTATAGTGTGTTTTTTGAGTTCGGTGGTGCGTTGTCAACCCCTTAGCCGGGCGTTAGTTTCTCTTAGGAAAATCCATCAAAAATTCAAACTCAAGGCTCTGAAAAATCAGCGTTTAGCATTCAATCTGCACAATTTAGCTTTTGAGTTTTTGACGATGCTGATTCGGTTGAAAGCGCTGAAAGTTCAGCTATTTCAAAGTCGCTGAAAGCCAACAAGTCTCGATGCTTCAATGCTGTTGGATGTTCAACACAGTCAGTTTGGTTTCATAAAAGGCTGCATCATCGCTGTGATCTGGTTTTCTTTGTCGCGGACTCTTAACTGTGGCCAACTTAACCTTGATCGTTTTGAGTTTTGGCTGCCAACTTCACAGCTTTTGGTGTTGGACGTGTGTTTGTTTGATGCATTTGCGTAAAATGATCTTCAAACAAATGTGTTAAAAAAGTCATTGTTAAACAATGGGCTACGAAACTAACAAACGCCTCAAGAGGGACTGTCAACGCGTGGCGTTTCCAGTCCCAATGAGCCGCGGTGGTTGCAGTTGTTGTGTTTGAGTTTGGTGGTATGCGTTGCTCACCACTTAATGCGGCGTTAGGCAAAGTGAGTTTTTATCAGCTAAATCGAGTTGGAATTGAACGGTAAATTCCATGTTTTCTGGCTTAAGTTAAGCAATAAATAGTCATCACATATTTGTTGTTTCTTGATCGCGTTGGGTTGCTTTTCGTTGTGAGTTTAGCGGCAAAATAACCTTCAGCATCCAAACGTCCGTCGAGCATGCTACGCTCGTCACTTTTCTTCCAAATCGCTCAATTTGAGTTTTTTTGTTTCTTTGCTGATTTAGCATTTTGGTTTATAAATGAGTCGGTTAGTTTGTTTCAAGTTTGCAAAAAAGCTCGTCCTTTGGTTTTGAAAGTCTCGGTGTCAATCTGTTGGCCTAACAAACGGCTCAAGAGGGATTGCCAACGCGTGGCGGCTTTAGTTCAAAATTGAAGTTCAGTGTTTACGGCGTGTTTTTTGAGTTCGGCTATGCGTTGTCAACCCCTTAGCCGGGCGTTATGCAACTCAGGTAAATTTAGGGGCTCAATCTTTTGGGATTTCTCCGGCCATCCGTTTTGAGCTGTCGGCAAATAAGCATTTTCGCCTTCCAATTCGTGGTCAACTCAAACCGTAAAACAGGCAAATATCTTTGTTTGCCTCAATGAGTTTCGGGGCTGGCTTGTTGTTAAACTAGCTAGTGCAAAGTGTGGAAAGGGCAAGTTATCTGATCATTTCGCATTTACTGAAAGTCTTGCTCTGTGAGTTTGTCTAATTCAAAAGCTTGGTTTGTTGTTGAAAGGTGGGCTTTGTTTTGGCGGCTAATTTATCACGGCTCTTGCTTGGGTTGATTCTTGAATCACTCAACCATTGCCATGGTGGCTTTTGGTCGTGATAAGTCGGTTTATCTTATTGAATTTGCATAACAAACGGCTCAAGAGGGATTGCCAACGCTTGGCGACTTTAGTGCAAAATTAAAGTTCAGTGTTTACACTGTGTTTTTTGAGTTCGGCGGTGCGTTGTCAACCCCTTAGCCGGGCGTTATGGCTATCAAGTTGAGTTCATCATTAATGTCGGTAAATTGGTTTAAATTGGAGTACTATTCTGCGATTAAACTTGCTGAAGAACTCGATGACAATACCAATTAAAAATGTATCAAATCCGGAAATATCGTGCTCAAACTGCCATGCTTGTTGTTGCCGTTTGGAGGTTATGATCATTACCGATACAGGTGTACCAGAGCAGCACATTGCATTTGATGAATGGGGTGGAGAAACTATGCTGCGTTTGTCAGATGGTTGGTGTTCAGCTCTAGATCGTGAAACGTTCATGTGCACAATTTACGAAAATCGCCCTTGGATTTGTCGAGAATTCGAAATGGGCTCTTACGAATGTCGAGATGAACGGATAGACCTTTCCTAAATTTTACCCAATAAATCAGTAAGTTGTTAGCCATAACAAACGGTTCAAGAGGGACAGCCAACGCGTGGCATTTTTATTATGCGTTGGTTTTTGTGGTTACGGTGTTATGCGTAAGCTTGGTTGTGGCGTTGGCTGCCCCTTAACCGGGCGTTATGAGCTAGAGGGTAATTAGGAGAATAGTTCTGTTGATCAGTGTGGCTGTATTTTGTGTCATTGTGGGTTTCTACTTTTGGTATGGAGAAAGTGATACGTCGGTAAAGGAAGCGTGTATTGCAATGTTTGCTTATATTGCATATACGATTTTGTATTTGTTTGTTCCGCCTTTCCCTTTGGGTACGTCATCACATATGGGGCAATTATACGGTTTTGTGCCACTGTTATCTTTTGGGGCCATTTTGTTTCCGCATTTCAATACACAATCACCGGAAACAGTAACACGAACAATCGGTTGGATTGGTCTTGTCACGGTTGCATTTATCCTCGTTTGCTTCAAACTTTTTGTCTGGTAAGTGGGCAACGTAAGTACGCTCATAACAAACTGTTTAAGAGGGATTCAGCACGCGTGGCATTTTTGGTATGCGTTGATTTTAGTGTTTAAGGTGGTATGCGGTGGCATAGGTATTGCGTGCATCACCCCTTAACAGGGCGTTAGCTGAGGTTAAGAGAAATCATAAAATTACGTGTTTATTTTTCTTAGTCTGAGGCTCTAGCTTTACACCTGAAAGTCAGCACTTTTCCACGTATCTCGCCAGTGGCACTGTTCGTGAAGTGGTTGAACTAACCAAAGTCTATTTACGGGAAGTGGTGTGTTTGTTTATTTCTTTGGTGCGGCTTCTTTGGTTTTGAAGCTCTTTCGCGCTTAAGTTGATTTCGCGCACTTGGTTGTTGGCTTCTTCGACATAATTCTTTGTAAATTTAAGTCTTAGAAGCTCGTCAGTTTTCCTGCTATTTCTTCTTTGCCAAGTGCGTTTCGTGGATTAGGTTTTAGTTTCTCAGTTGTCCGTTTTACTTTACCGCTTGAAAGCAATAATGTGTTTTAAATTAGGCCGTTGGGTAGTCAATCTCCGGCTAAAGTGTAACAGCTAACAAACGGCTCAAGAGGGATTGCCAACGCGTGGCGACTTTAGTGCAAAATTGCAGTTCAGCGTTTAAGTGTGTTTTTTAAGTTCGGCGGTGCGTTGTCAACCCCTTAGCCGGGCGTTAGGCAAAGTGAATTTTTATCAGCTAAATCGAGTTGGAATTGAGCGGTAAATTCCATGTTTTCTGGCTTAAGTTAAGCAATAAATAATCATCACATATTTGTTGTTTCTTGATCGCGTTGAGTTGCTTTTCGTTGTGAGTTTAGCGGCAAAATAACCTTCAGCATCCAAACGTCCGCCGAGCATGCTACGCTCGTCACTTTTCTTCCAAATCGCTAAATTTTAGTTTTTTGTTTCTTTGTTGATTTAGCATTTTGGTTTATAAATTAATCGGTTAGTTGGTTTTAAGTTTGTAAAAATCCCTGTTCTTTGGTTTTTAAAGTGTCGGTGTCAATTGGTTGGCCTAACAAACGGCTCAAGAGGGATTGCCAACGCTTGGCGGCTTTAGTACAAAATTGAAGTTCAGCGTTTACAGTATGTTTTTTGAGTTCGGCTATGCGTTGTCAACCCCTTAGCCGGGCGTTATGCGACTAAGCAAAAAATCTTCTATGTCTCTCTTTTTCGCTCTCTCTGGCCATCTGTTTTATGGTGTTGGCAAGTCAGCATTGTCGGCCCAAGCTCTTGAATTACTCAGGCCGTAAAGCATGCCAAATTTCTTGGGTTGCCTCATTTGTTTTCGGAGCTTGTTAGTGGTGAGCTTGGTTGGCTCAAAGCGCTGAAAGGACAAGTTTATCGGCGGTTCCTCTTCGCTGTTTGTTCTCAGCGTTGAGTTTCTCGAAGCAAAAGCAGAGTCATGCGCTGAAATTCACCATTAGTCACTTGTGGGAAGCTGGTCTGTAACATAGTGACTTCGGCTGTTCGGTGAATCACAAAAAGTGTTTGGTTTGTTTGTGGTTTTTCATGTCTAAGGTAATCTTCATCTGCCCAACTTGGCTTATGCGCGTGAATTCGCATAACAAACAATTTAAGCAGATTCGCAACGCTTGGCATTTTTGGTTTGAATCGGTTTTAGTGTTTACGGCACAATGGTTTAGGTGTGGTGGTCGCGTTGCTCACTACTTAATTGGGCGTTATACCGTTTTAACTTACGCGCAGAGCATCGTATAGGTTCTAGTTTATAAAAAAACCGTCAGAAGACGGCTTTGGACGTAATTATCGAGGGTTTAAGCGCAGCACTTTTTGTACTTTTTCCCGCTTCCGCAAGTGCACGGTTCATTACGGTTTGGTGTTTTGTCATAGGTAATAGTTTTAGGTTTGTTTAATAGCGTATTAAGCTCAACTGTGTTCTCTGGTTGCTTTGAGTCAATAACAATATCAGCCACTATCGAGTGCTCAGAAAGTAATATTTCTATTTCTGCTTTACGAGCCTCGGTTGGGACGACAACATTGATTGGAGCCTCGTCAGTGCCTGCTTTTACATCACGGTTTACGTTGTAGCCTGAAATGACGTGGTTTTGTCTAGCATCGATTCGACCTTTGAAAAATAGTTTGGACATTTGCAACTCACTGATGGATTGTTGTGGTGTAATTTGGCCGCGATTATACGGCACTATGGCAATTGATAAAGAAGTTCCTACAATATGCATCGGATTACGGTATAACAAACGGCTCAAGAGGGATTGCCAACGCGTGGCGGCTTTGGTGCAAAATTGAAGTTCAGCGTTTACAGTGTGTTTTTTGAGTTCGGCGGTACGTTGTCAACCCCTTAGCCGGGCGTTATGGCTATCAAGTTGAGTTCATCATTAATGTCGGTAAGTTGGTTTAAATTGGAGTACTATTCTGCAATTAAACTTGCTGAAGAACTCGATGACAATCCCAATTAAAAATGTATCAAATCCGAAAATATCATGCTCAAACTGCCATGCTTGTTGTTGCCGTTTGGAGGTTATGATCATTACCGATACAGGTGTACCAGAGCAGCATATTGCATTCGATGAATGGGGGGGAGAAACGATGCTGCGTTTGTCAGATGGTTGGTGTTCAGCTCTAGATCGTGAAACCTTCATGTGCACAATTTACGAAAATCGCCCTTGGATTTGTCGAGAATTCGAAATGGGTTCTTACGAATGTCGAGATGAACGGATAGACCTTTCTTAAAGTTTTGCCCGTTAAATCAGTGAGTTGTTAGCCATAACAAACGCTTCAAGAGGGACAGCCAACGCGTGGCATTTTTAGCATGCGTTAGGTTTTGTGATTACGGTGTTATGCGGAAAGTTGGTCGTGGCGTTGGCTGCCCCTTAAGCGGGCGTTAGGCAAAGTGAGTTTTTATCAGCTAAAACGAGTTTGAATTGAACGGTAAATTCCATGTTTTGTGGCTTAACTTAAGCAATAAATCGTCATCACATATTTGTTGTTTCTTGATCGCGTTGGGTTGCTTTTCGTTGTGAGTTTAGCGGTAAAATAACCTTCAGCATCCAAACGTCCGCCGAGCATGCTACGCTCGTCACTTTTCTTCCAAATCGCTCAATTTGAGTTTTTTGGTTTCTTTGCTGATTTAGGTTTTTGGTTTATAAATTAATCAGTTAGTTTGTTTCAAGTTTACAAAAAAGTTCGTTCTTTGGTTTTGAAAGTCTCGGTGTCAATCGGTTGGCCTAACAAACGGCTCAAGAGGGATTGCCAACGCGTGGCGGCTTTAGTACAAAATTAAAGTTCAGTGTTTACGGTGTGTTTTTTGAGTTCGGTTGTGCGTTGTCAACCCCTTAGCCGGGCGTTATGCAACTCAGGTAAATTTAGGGGTTCAATCTTTTGGATTTCTCCGGCCATTCGTTTTGTATTGTCGGCAAATGAGCTTTTTTACCTTCAAATCCATGGTGAACTCAAGCCGTAAAACAAGCAAAGTTCTTTGTTTGCCTCAATGAGTTTTGGTGCTGGTTTGTTGTGAATTTAGCGGGCGTAAAGTGTGGAAAGGGCAAGTTAATCGAGCATTTCGCCTTTTCTGAAAGTCTTGCTTGTTGAGTTTTCCTGATTCAAAAGCTTGGTTTGTTGTTGAAAGGTGAACTTTGTTTTGGCGGCTAATTTATCACGGCTCTTGCTTGGGTTGATTCTTGAATCACTCAACCATTGCAATGGTGGTTTTTGGTCGTATAAAGTCGATTTATCTTATTGAATTTGCATAACAAACGGCTCAAGAGGGATTGCCAACGCTTGGCGGCTTTAGTGCAAAATTGAAGTTCAGTGTTTACGGTGTGTTTTTTGAGTTCGGTGGTGCGTTGTCAACCCCTTAGCCGGGCGTTAGCTGAGGTTAAGAAAAATCATAAAATTCCGTGTTCATTTTTTCTTGGTCTGAGGCTCTAGCTTTACACCTGAAAGTCAGCACTTTTCCATGTATCTCGCCAGTGGCACTGTTCGTGAAGTGCTTGAACTAACCGAAGTCTGTTTACGGGAAGTGGTGTGTTTGTTTATTTCTTTGGTGTGGCTTTTTTGGTTTTGAAGCTCTTTCGCGCCTAAATGGGTTTTGCGCACTTAGTTGTTGGCTTCTTCGAAAGAATTCTTTGTAAATTTAAGTCCTAGAAGCTCGCCAGTTTCCCTGTTATTTCTTCTTTGCCAAGTGCGTTTCGTGGATTAGGTTTTAGTTTCTCAGTTGTCCGTTTTACTTTGTCGCTTGAAAACAATAATGTGTTTTAAATTAGGCCTTTGGGTAGTCAATCTCCGGCTAAAGTGCAGCAGCTAACAAACGGCTCAAGAGGGATTGCCAACGCGTGGCGACTTTAGTGCGAAATTGAAATTCAGTGTTTAAGGTATGTTTTTTGAGTTCGGCGGTGCGTTGTCAACCCCTTAGCCGGGCGTTAGGCGTCAGTTTGTTCCAAGAAGATTGAACAGAAGGGTGATAATGTAGGCGTTTCATTTTATGCATTTTTTGCTAATAAAAATGACGACCCAGATTTGTTAATGGAAGCCGCCACATGGTGGATTCAAGAACACAAATTAGATCATTTTGGAAAAGCTCATAAAATCATGGCAATGGTAAAATCTGATATTTAGTGAACTGAGCCATAACAAACGGTTTAAGAGGGACTGCCAACGCGTGGCGGTTTTTGCTTAAATCAACATTTGTGATTACGGTTGCTATTTTAGGTTCGGTGTTTTGCGTTGTCAGCCCCTTAACCGGGCGTTAGGCAAAGTGAGTTTTTATCAGCTAAATCGAGTTGGAATTGAGCAGTAAATTCCATGTTTTCTGGCTTAAGTTAAGCAATAAATAATCATCACATATTTGCTGTTTCTTGATCGCGTTGGGTTGTTTATCGCTGTGAATTCATCGGCAAAATAACCTTCAGCATCCAAACGTCCGCTGAGCATGCTACGCTCGTCACTTTTCTTCCAAATCGCTCAATTTGAGTTTTTTGTTTCTTTGTTGATTTGAAGTTTTAGTTTATAAATGAATCGGCTAGTTAGTTTTAAGTTTACAAAAAAGCCTGTTCTTTGTTTTTGAAAGTATCGTTGCCAATCTGTTGGCCTAACAAACGGCTCAAGAGGGATTGCCAACGCTTGGCGACTTTAGTGCAAAATTGAAATTCAGTGTTTACAGTGTGTTTTTTGAGTTCGGTGGTGCGTTGCCAACCCCTTAGCCGGGCGTTAGCTGGGGTTAAGAAAAACGGTGAATTTAGGGTGGAAAGGCTTTCGGTTTTCTAGCTACACACCGGACAAATCTCAGCTTCTCAACTATCTCGCCAGTGGCACTTTTCGGGAAGTGTTTGAACTTAACGAAGTCTGCTTACGGGAAGTGTTGTGTTTGTTAAGTTCGTTGGCGCGGTTTCTTTGCTGTTGAAATTCATGAATGCCAAAATTTATTTCGTGTGCTCTGTCGTTGGCTTTTCCGATAGAATTCTTTGCAAATTACTATGCTCAGGAATGGGGATTTCCTCGGTCATTTCTTCTTTGCCAAGCGCATTTCGTGGATTAGGCTTTAATTTCACAGCTGTCCGTTTTACTTTGTCATTTGAAAGCAATAATGTGTTTCAAATTTGGCATTTTGGCGTAATTCGCTAGCGAAAGTGCAGCAGCTAACTAGGCGTTTAAGACGGATTCCCAACGCTTGGGAGTTTCGGCTCTAGGTTGAGTTTTGTGTTTAAGGCGCAATGGTTTAGGATTGTGGTCGCGTTGCTCACCACTTAACGCAGCGTTAGCTGAGGTTAAGAAAAATTATAAAATTCCGTGTTTATTTTTTCTTAGTCTGAGGCTCTGGCTTTACACCTGAAAGTCATCATTTTTCCGCGTATCTCGCCAGTGGCACTGTTCGTGAAGTGCTTGAACTAACCGAAGTCTTTTTACGGGAAGTGTTGTGTTTGTTTATTTCTTTGGTGTGGCTTCTTTGGTTTTGAAGCTCTTTCTCGCTTAAATGGATTTCGCGCACTTGGTTGTTGGCTTCTTCGACATAATTCTTTGTAAATTTAAGTATTAGAAGTTCGTCAGTTTTCCTGCTATTTCTTCTTTGCCAAGTGCGTTTCGTAGGTTAGGTTTTAGTTTCTCAGTTGTCCGTTTTACTTTTCCGCTTGAAAATAATAATGTGTTTTAAATTAGGCTATTGGGTAGTAAGTCTCCGACTAAAGTGCAGCAGCTAACAAACGGCTCAAGAGGGATTGTCAACGCTTGGCGACTTTAGTGCAAAATTGAAGTTCAGGGTTTACGGTGTGTTTTTTGAGTCTGGCGGTGCGTTGTCAACCCCTTAGCCGGGCGTTATGTTTTTACTCAATTTTTCAGTTTATTGTAGGTTTTTATGACACCAGAATATCGTGTTGATGCGGAACAGAGAATTGAATCTTACCTTTCAGGGCAAGATATCAAGGACATTAAGTTCATACAAGTTGAGCAGACATTTACAGACATGGGCGGTGAAATTCATGTTTGGAATGTTAAAACCAAAACCGATGGTAGTTGGTGGATCGTGGAAGGTGAGGGTGTTCCAATGAACCTATACACTCAAACCGAGTACCCCACGTTTAGTAGACACTTTGCTAAGTTAGATCTAGGGTCTAATTGAGAGGTGATTTATGGCTAAACATCGTAATCCAGCGTACACCGAAGAGTTCCGCAAAGAAGCAGTTCGTCTTGCCAGTCTTCCTGGCCGAACAGCTGTCTCCGTTGCCAAGGAGTTGGGCATCAGTGCCCAACAAATCCGGAACTGGAAGCGCCAGTTCACACGCCTATCTGATAAACAGTTTAACACCTTAGACGGTGTCGATTACTCGAAGAAAGAGTCCGAAGAGCTTCGAGCGCTTAGGCGCGAGAACAAGCGGCTTAAAGATGAAATGGAATTCCTAAAAAAGGTGTCGGCGTACTTCGCGAAGCAGCAAGAGTGAAGTACGAGTTCATTGAAAGTTATGCCGGTGAGTACTCGATTAGCCTAATGTGTCGTACTTTAGAAGTGAGTCGAGGTGGTTACTACAAATGGAGCCATCATACGCCGAGTGAGCGTTCAAAGCGGCGAGAGCGCTTTGAACAGCTAGTCATGTGTACCTTTGCTCAATATAGGGCACGTTACGGTTCAGTGCGGATAACCGAAGAGCTAAATGAAGCCGGTTATGCCTGCTGCGTGAACTATGTGGCTGATATCATGAAGGAGAAAGGTATCAGGGCACGGAATGGCAAAGGGTTTAAATACAGCAAGGATGTGGCCGCTATGATCAATGTAGCTGATAATTTACTGCGTAGAGACTTTGAGTCTGAGACACCGAATCAGAAGTGGGTCACGGACATCACGTATATCTGGGTGAAGAGCCGCTGGCTCTTCTTAGCAACAGTGATGGACTTGCATTCAAGGCGTATCGTGGGTTGGTCACTAGGGATAACGATGACGGTTGAGCTCATCACCAATGCCCTAAAAATGGCGTTTGAATCACGTAAGCCGCCTAAGGGCGTCATTATTCATTCGGACCGTGGTGTACAATACAGGGCATATAAATATCAAGACTTCATGCGTAAGCATGGAGGTGTACCGAGCATGAGTCGACAGGGTAACTGTTGGGATAATGCGGTGATGGAGTCGTTCTACAGTCGACTCAAAGTCGAACTGATATACGCAGAAGACTACCAAACTATCGAAGAAGCCCGAATGGGTATCTTCGAATACATCGAGGTATTTTACAATCGCAAAAGAAGACACTCAGCGTTGGGGCATGTCAGCCCAGTTGAGTACGAAAGTATGTAGTTATGTACTGTCTACTTTTTGTGGGGTACACCACAAAACGAATTTTACTTTTCAGCCGATGAGGCTTATTCATTTCACCTTGGCATTTCTCAACGTCTTCAAGCACGTCATCATCTTGAGTTCAAACACATTATTGATGAGGTTCCACTCGATATTGAACATGTAAAATCTATTAGCCGGCGTCTTAATAACGCAGCTGTTGCTTTGAATGACGTAACTGCGCCAGAAGATCTTCAAGCGATAGGTTTGACATGTAGGGAAAGCTTAATTGAACTAGCGGGAGTGTTGGTGAATGACAATCCTAATTTACTTGAAGAAAAAGGGCTTAAAGCTGCTGACTTCAAAGGTATTGCGAGAGAAGTAATTGCAATATACGCTCCAGGGAAAAGTAATTGCAAATTGCGTAAGCGTAGCAGGGACGTCATGGAAGCTGCATGGGATCATTCATCTGAAATTGTGCATTCCCCAAACAAAAATATACCTGACGCAAAAATATGCTTATTGTTAACTTGTTCGGCAGTCTCGTTGATTCAAAACTTGTTTCTCAAATATCTTGGGTTCGATAGCGAGCCTAAGTGTTCTGTCTGCAAAAGCATGGATTTTGAAATATTGGTTTCAGAGGATAGTGAAGAAGCTCTATTTAGCTGTAATAGTTGTGGTAATCAGGAGCAGTTGTCATAAAAAACATAACAAACTGTTTAAGAGTGATTCGCAACGCGTGGCATTTTTACTGTGCGTTGCGTTTGTGTTTAAGGTGGTATGCGGTAGCTTAGGTATTGCGTTGCTCACACCTTAACAGGGCGTTAGGCAAAGTGAGTTTTTATCAGCTAAATCGGGTTTGAATTGAACGGCGAATTCCATGTTCTCATGGCTGGACTTAAGCAATAAATCGTCATCACATATTTGTTGTTTCTTGATCGTGTTGGGTTGCTTTTTGTTGTGAATTTAGCGGCAAAATAACCTTCAGCATCCAAACGTCCGCCGAGCATGCTACGCTCGTCACTTTTCTTCCAAACCGTTAAATTTGAGTTTTTTGGTTTCTTTGCTGATTTGGCATTTTGGTTTATAAATTAATCGGTTAGTTTGTTTCAAGTTTACAAAAAAGCTCGTTCTTTGGTTTTGAAAGTATCGTTGTCAATCGGTTGGCCTAACAAACGGCTCAAGAGGGATTGCCAACGCGTGGCGGCTTTAGTGCAAAATTGAAGTTCAGGGTTTACAGTGTGTTTTTTGAGTTCGGCGGTGCGTTGTCAACCCCTTAGCCGGGCGTTAGCTGAGGTTAAGAAAAATCATCAAATTACGTGTTTATTTTTCTTAGTCTGAGGCTCTAGCTTTGCACCTGAAAGTCAGCACTTTTCCACGTATCTCGCCAGTGGCACTGTTCGTGAAGTGTTTGAACTAACCGAAGTCTTCTTACGGGAAGTGGTGTGTTTGTTTATTTCTTTGGTGCGGCTTCTTTGGTTTTGAAGCTCTTTTGCGCTAAATGGATTTCGCGCACTTGGTTGTTGACTTCTTCGAAAGGATTCTTTGTAAATTTAAGTCTTAGAAGCTCGCCAGTTTTCCTGTTATTTCTTCTTTGCCAAGTGCGTTTCATGGATTAGGTTTTAGTTTCTCAGTTGTCCGTTTTACTTTGTCGCTTGAAAGCAATAATGTGTTTTAAATTTGGCCGTTGGGTAGTACATGTCCAGCTAAAGTGCAGCAGCTAACAAACGGCTCAAGAGGGATTGCCAACGCTTGGCGGTTTTAGTGCAAAATTGAAATTCAGTGTTTACAGTGTGTTTTTTAAGTTCGGCGGTGCGTTGTCAACCCCTTAGCCGGGCGTTATAAGCAATTATGGGATAATGAGAGTGAAATATAAGATTCTTTTAGTTTTGTTCCTTGGTTTGACTTTTGGGTTCAACGCTCAAGCCAAGAACTGTAAAAAAGGGCAGCCATGTGGAAACTCATGCATTTCATGGAAGAAAACTTGTCGTATAGGCACTTACTCCTCAGATACTTACACATCACCCAAATCTTCTACCAGTGTTCAGTCATCTAAATATACATCTCAAAGTGAAATAAGAGCTGGCGACTATGAGGTAACTGCTACCAAACTAAATGTTCGCGACAATCCATTTGGTTCGAAAGAGATTGTTGGTACTTTAAGTAAAGGTCAAAGAGTGTATGTGCATTCATTTGTCAGCGGTTGGGCTATGATTCGTTATAAATCGTCTTTTTATTGGGTGAGCCAAAAGCATCTCAAGAGGATCAACTAAAAATTGCTTATAACAAACGGCTCAAGAGGGATTGCCAACGCGTGGCGGCTTTGGTGCAAAATTGAAGTTCAGCGTTTACAGTGGTTTTTTGAGTTCGGCGGTGCGTTGTCAACCCCTTAGCCGGGCGTTAGGCAAAGTGAGTTTTTATCAGCTAAATCGAGTTGAAATTGAACGGTAAATTCCATGTTCTCAGACTGAACTTAAGCAATAAATCGTCATCACCTATTTGTTGTTTCTTGATCGCGTTGAGTTATTTTTCGTTGTGAGTTTAGCGGTAAAATAACCTTCAGCATCCAAACGTCCGCCGAGCATGCTACGCTCGTCACTTTTCTTCCAAACCGCTCAATTTGAATTTTTTGTTTCTTTGCTGATTCAGAATTTTGGTTTATAAATAAATCGGTTAGTTGGTTTCAAGTTTACAAAAAAGCTCGTTCTTTAGTTGTGAAAGTATCGTTATCAATCGGTTGGCCTAACAAACGGCTCAAGAGGGATTGCCAACGCTTGGCGACTTTAGTACAAAATTGAAGTTCAGTGTTTACAGTGTGTTTTTTGAGTTCGGCAGTGCGTTGTCAACCCCTTAGCCGGGCGTTATATGCCAGTAATCAGAAAGTCGATAGCAGCAATAATCTCATTTCTAAAAGTGCTCAACTCATTCACAGGATCACGCAGGATTTTAGTTGGAACACTCGCCATTTGATGAGTTAGGATTACGAAGTCGCCTTCATCAATGTGGATCACTGGGCACAGGTGGGTAGGGGCTTTCTTCTCTAACATTTCAACCGGTGTTAAGGGAATCACCAGTCGGGTATTCAGCGTATCAAGCATTTCACTTTGAACATCAACAAAGTATGGGTAAGCGGTAGCAGTGCTTTTATCGTTATTTTGGTATAGTGAAAATTGTGACATTAGAATACTCGGTAAGAATCGGAAAACAGGCCGTGATTTTCTGTTAGTTCATTGCAAACGCTAATAGCATCTGCATTTTGCTCTAACCACTCAGTTTTACGGCGTTGTTTAACTTCTTTTTCAAGAGCTTTTTCCATTGTTGCAGAGAGGTTTATGTTTAGTCGCTTAGCTTCAGCGAGTAGTTCGCTGTTTAAGCTTAAGTTTGCAGCCTTTTTGGGTGCTTGCGTACTATATGAGTTTCTCATGATAATTACCTATGCGTATTTTTAGTGCGCATTAAGTATAGGCGCACGAAAGGCATATAACAAACAATTTAAGAGTGATTCCCCACGCTTGGCATTTTTGGTTTGGGTTTAGTTTAGTGTTTACGGCGCCCTAGTTGAGTGCAGTGGTAGCGTGGCTCACACCTTAATTGGGCGTTATGCCTCTTTTGTAAACCTCTAGCAATTACTTAAATTAAGGTCTAAAATCAGGTCTGATTTTAATGCTTATATGGTGAAGTTATGAGACAGGTACTAGCGAATTGCTCTGCCAGTATTTCAGAGTTAAAGAAAAATCCAACTGCTCTTTTGAACGAGGCTGATGGTTCAGCTATTGCGATCCTTAACCACAACAAACCCGCAGCTTACCTTGTACCGGCTGAAACTTACGAGTATCTGATGGATATGCTTGATGATTATGAGCTTTCCCAAATAGTAGATAGTCGTCGTGGTGATTTGTCGCAAGCTGTGGAAATCAATATTGATGACTTATAAGTTAAAGTTTTTGCCTGCAGCCCAAAAGGAGTGGAGTAAGCTAGCGCCAACGATTCAGAGTCAATTTAAAAAGAAACTTAAAGAAAGGCTAGAAAACCCCCACGTCCCATCATCAAAATTACGAGGTTATGATTCTGTTTACAAAATCAAACTTCGTACATCTGGTTATCGTTTGGCTTATGAAGTCATCGACAATGAAGTTGTCGTTTATGTACTCGCTGTTGGTAAACGAGATAAAGACGCTGTTTATAAGAAGCTGGCTTCACGCTTCAGCTAGCGGCATAACAAACGCTTCAAGAGGGACAGCCAACGCGTGGCATTTTCACTATGCGTTGGTTTTTGTGATTACAGTGTCATGCGGTAAGTTGGTAGTAGCGTTGGCTGCCCCTTAAGCGGGCGTTATGCAACTCAGGTAAATTTAGGAGTTCAATCTTTTGGGATTTCTCCGGCTGTTCGTTTTATGTTGTCGGCAAATGAGCTTTTTCACCCTAAAATTCGTGGTCAACTCAAACCGTAAAACAGGCAAATTTCTTTGTTTGCCTCAATGAGTTTTAGCGTTGGCGCGTTGTAAATTCAGTGGGCACAAAGTGTGGAAAGGGCAAGTTTATCGAGCATTTTGTACTTGCTGACGTTTTCGCTCGTTGAGTTTTCCTGACACAAAAGCTTGGTTTGGTGCTGAAAGGTGGACTTTGTTTTGGCGGCTCATTTATCACAGTTCTTGCTTGGGTTGATTCTTGAATCACTCAACCATTGCAATTGTGGCTTTTGGTCGTGTAAATTCTGTTTATCTCATTGAATTTGCATAACAAACGGCTCAAGAGGGATTGCCAACGCATGGCGGTTTTAGTGCAAAATTGAAGTTCAGTGTTTTCAGTGTGTTTTTTGAGTCTGGCAGTGCGTTGTCAACCCCTTAGCCGGGCGTTATATGCTTTATCAGTTCAGGAGAAGAAATGGATATTTTGGTAGAACAAGAAATCGAACTTCACCAGTATGAGATACGAAAAAATAGAGCTGATATTGAACGCCTAATTCACCCGAGTTTTACTGAGGTTGGTAAATCAGGTAACAGTTTTAACTTTGACTCGATAATCGAAATGATGAGTTCAGAAAAGCCTTCGGATTTGCATGTTCATTCGCAAAATTACGAATGTATTCAACTTGAACCGTCAGTTCAGCTTCTTAAATATGAATCAGCTTTAGTCAAAGAATCTGGTGAAGTAAGCGATTATGCTAAACGTTGTTCTATTTGGGCATTTACTGGTAGCTGTTGGCAGTTGAAGTATCATCAAGGAACGCCATGTGCGGCTTTTGAATTGATATAAAACTAGGCTTGGTGGTCAGGCATATAACAAACGCTTCAAGAGGGACAGCCAACGCGTGGCATTTTTACTATGCGTTGGTTTTGGTGATTATGGTGTTGTGCGAAAAGTTAGTAGTAGCGTTGGCTGCCCCTTAAGCGGGCGTTATGCAACTCAGGTAAATTTAAGGGTTCAATCTTTTGGGATTTCTCCGGCCATTCGTTTTGAGCTGTCGGCAAATGAGCATTTTTACCCTCAAATTCATGGTTAACTCAAACCGTAAAACAGGCAAGATTCTTTATTTGCCTCAATCGGTTTTAGCGTTGGCGTGTTGTCAATTTAGTGAGCGCAAAGTGTGGAAAGAGCAAGTTAATCGAACATTTTGTATTTGTTGAAGGCTTCGCTCGTTGAGTTAGTTTGGTTCAAAAGCCTAGTTTGTCGCTGAAAGGCAGACTTTATTTTTGCGGCTTATTTATCACGGCTTTTGCTTGGGTTGATTCTTGAATCACTCAACTATTGCAATTGTGGTTTTTGATCGAGTAAAGTCAGCTTATCTTATTGAATTTGCATAACAAACAATTTAAGAGGGATTCCCAACGCTTGGCATTTTTTCTTCTACTTCACTTTTAGTGGTTACGGTGTAATGCTTTAGGTTGGGTGGTAGCGTTGCTCACCCCTTAATTGGGCGTTAGGTTTACGGCAAAATAGGAGTGATATATGCCAGCAGTTAGAAATATTGTAAGGGACTTTCGTGTAGAAGAAGCAAAGGCAGAAAGGAAGTGCCATGCGAACTCCTCACACAAGATTCTCGCAGGAGAAAAGCACTTTGCATACGATGATCCAGGTAGAATTAATATATGCAAAGAGTGCGCGGATGGCGTACTTAAAGTTGCAGCGAATCATTTAGAAAAGGTCAGAGTTGAGTTGTCTAGGTAACGTAATAAATAGGATGTTCAAATGAGTAAAATATGCGGTATTGAGTTAAAGGGACATGAAGCAATATTCACTGTTTTAGAAAATCAAGGCGATGATAGTTTTGCTGTCAAAGCAATTGATAAAAAGAAAATTTCATTGAAAGACAGTGAAAAAAGAGAATGCATCAAAGAGTTTAAAAATGAAATAAATGAGTTTTTTGATACTAACGACATAAGTAAGGTTTATATTAAAAAACGTAGTAAAAAAGGAGATTTTGCTGGAGGTGCTGATACCTTTAAGATGGAAGCTATTATTCAAGATTCAGATGTCGAAGATGTAATATTAATTTCTTCTCAAGCGATTTCTTCGTATCAAAAAAGGAATGACACAGATATGCCTAGTGAGCTAAACAAGTATCAGCACAATGCATATTTAACAGCTGTGACTGGTGCGAAAAAATAAACCTAACAAACGCTTCAAGAGGGACAGCCAACGCGTGGCATTTTTACTATGCGTTGGTTTTTGTGGTTACGGTGTTATGCGGAAACTTGGTAGTAGCGTTGTCTGCCCCTTAAGCGGGCGTTATGCGATTAGAGGAAGACAATAATGAGAGCACCATTTCAAGTATTAGTGTTTCCGTATCAAATGCTCGAAAAACAACCTCGATACTTAATCGGCCAACGAAGTGATAATGGTGTATGGCAAGCTATTTCAGGCGGTGGTGAAGATAGTGAATCTATTCTTGAAGCAGCAAAGCGTGAACTTCAAGAAGAAACTAGTTTAATTGGCTGTGATTGGCAGCAATTGGACTCAATGTGTATGCTCCCCAAAGTGTACTATGCGGATCATGAAAATTGGGCTAATCATCGGTTTGTAGTGCCTGAATATTCTTTTTCAGTTCGAGTGTCTGCTGAGCCTAAGTCATCAAATGAGCATACAAATTTTCGTTGGTGCGGCTTTCAAGAAGCGAGTGAACTTTTGAAATATGATTCAAACAAAATAGCTTTATGGGAGCTTGATCAGAGGCTTAAGAGCGCGCTTTGAAAAATCGCATAACAAACGCTTCAAGAGGGACAGCCAACGCGTGGCATTTTTACTATGCGTTGGTTTTTGTGATTACGGTGTTATGCGGAAAGTTAGTAGTAGCGTTGGCTGCCCCTTAAGCGGGCGTTAGGCAAAGTGAGTTTTTATCAGCTAAATCGGGTTTGAATTGAACGGCGAATTCCATGTTCTCATGGCTGGACTTAAGCAATAAATCGTCATCACATATTTGTTGTTTCTTGATCGTGTTGGGTTGCTTTTCGTTGTGAATTTATCGGCAAAATAACCTTCAGCATCCAAACGTCCGCCGAGCATGCTACGCTCGTCACTTTTCTTCCAAATCGCTTAATTTGAATTTTTTGTTTGTTTGCTGATTTAGGGTTTTGGTTTATAAATTAATCGGTTAGTTTGTTTTAAGTTTACAAAAAAGCTCGTTCTTTGGTTTTGAAAGTATCGTTGTCAATCGGTTGGCCTAACAAACGGCTCAAGAGGGATTGCCAACGCGTGGCGGCTTTAGTGCAAAATTGCAGTTCAGAGTTTACAGTGTGTTTTTTTGAGTTCGGCAATGCGTTGTCAACCCCTTAGCCGGGCGTTAGGCAAGGTGAGTTTTTATCAGCTAAATCGAGTTGAAATTGAGCAGTAAATTCCATGTTTTGTGGCTTAACTTAAGCAATAAATCATCATCACATATTTGCTGTTTCTTGATCGCGTTGGGTTGTTTATCGCTGTGAATTCATCGGAAAAATAACCTTCAGCATCCAAACGTCCGCCGAGCATGCTACGCTCGTCACTTTTCTTCCAAATCGCTCAATTTGAGTTTTTTGGTTTCTTTGCTGATTTGAGATTTTGGTTTATAAATGAATCGCTTAGTTGGTTTTCAGTTTTCAAACAAGCCTTGTTTTTTGGTTTTGAAAGTATCGTTGTCAATCGGTTGGCCTAACAAACGGCTCAAGAGGGATTGCCAACGCGTGGCGGCTTTAGTGCAAAATTGAAGTTCAGGGTTTACGGTGTGTTTTTTGAGTCTGGCGGTGCGTTGTCAACCCCTTAGCCGGGCGTTAGGCAAAGTGAGTTTTTATCAGCTAAATCGGGTTTGAATTGAACGGCGAATTCCATGTTCTCATGGCTGGACTTAAACAATAAATCGTCATCACATATTTGTTGTTTCTTGATCGCGTTGGGTTGCTTAGCGCTGTAAATTCAGCGGCAAAATAACCTTCAGCATCCAAACGTCCGCCGAGCATGCTACGCTCGTCACTTTTCTTTCAAATCGCTCAATTTGAGTTTTTTGGTTTCTTTGCTGATTTGAACTTTTGGTTTATAAATGAATCGCTTAGTTGGTTTTCATTTTTCAAACAAGCCTTGTTCTTTGGTTTTGAAAGTATAGTTGTCAATCTGTTGGCCTAACAAACGGCTCAAGAGGGATTGCCAACGCGTGGCGACTTTAGTGCAAAATTGCAGTTCAGTGTTTACAGTGTTTTTTTTGAGTTCGGTGGTGCGTTGTCAACCCCTTAGCCGGGCGTTATGTGAATAGGACAATTATGGCGTTTACGGAATCAGATAAAGAGATCATAGAAATCCTTAAAGGTCAGAGAGGTAAACAAAGTGAACTCATAGACCCAGATGAGCTTTTGAGAAGATTTTTCTTGAAGATATTCTTCTTTGTATCTGTATTGGGTTTACTTGCTGTCGTTGTTTTGGATTTCAACGGAGCGGAAGATGTTGGAAGTGTCGCAGATGTTTCAGCGATGTTCTTTGCGCTATTTTTTGGTTGTTTAACCCTCTTGTAGTGGCATAGTGAATTTGGTCACTTAGTTAGAGGTGATATCATCACCTCATAAGTTAACAGGTGACATTATGACAAAACGTACAAGACGACTATTTAGCGCAGAATTTAAGTTAGAAGCAGCG
>NZ_CAWPJM010000008.1:0-19659 GCF_963888495.1 Vibrio sp. 2-2(8)
AATGCAAGGTCAGCACCGATACCACCACAGATAGGGAGTAGGGTTAGCCAGAACATCGCATCACCGATACCACCCATGGGTGCACCAACTGCAATCTTGGTACTTTGGATACTGTTGATGTTCTGTTTTGAACGTTCCATCGCCAGTACTATACCCATAACGAATGTCACCAAGAATGGGTGGGTATTGAAGAAGCCCATGTGACCTTGCATTGCCTTAGATAGGTCCGCTTTATTAGTGTGAATCTTTTTCAGTGCAGGGAGTAAGCCATATAGCCAGCCCGAAGCCTGCATACGTTCGTAGTTGAAAGATGCTTGGAGCAGTAGTGAGCGCCATGCCATGCGGTTAATGTCCGCTTTGGTTAGCTCTGCGCCAATTTCCTTGTTTTCATATTCATCTTGAGCCACACCTGGAGCGGGTTGCACATCAGCGTTTTGGCTACGGAGGTCGAGTTCGTTGCTTACATTAGATTCCATCATCAAAGTCCTCAGCGGGTGCAGTTACTGGTGTTGGTTCGGTTTTGCGCATAAAGTCGATGATTGCCATAGCCGTTGCAACAGCAGCAATCGCTAGGATTGGTAGTTGTAGCCATGCGGCTGCAACAAAACCAAGAATGAAGTACGGGATGTAGGAATTTTTCATCATGATCTTCATCAGAACAGCAAAACCGATGGCAGGCATGATGCCACCCGCGACACCTAAGCCGTCGATAAGATCTTTCGGTAGGATTTCAACCATCTTTCCTGCGTGTTCAGCTCCAAGGTAGACTGGTAAGAATGCGCATAAAAAGTAGAAAGTACCCAGTACAGCTAATGCCATGTAGTTAACGCGTTCAATACCATTGGTATCTGCATCTTGCGCGTACTCATCACACTTAGACATGACCGCTGACATTGCCGAGAAGAGTAGAGTGATACCCATTTGCACAGCGACCGCAAAAGGTACCGCGACACCAACCGCGACATTAGGCTCAACTTTTGTGGTGATAGCGAAAGCCGTACCGACGATGGTACCGATGATGACGTTTGGTGGCTGAGCACCTGCAAGCGGTGCAAGACCCATCCAAATCAGTTCTAGCGTACCACCGACTAAGATACCGGTTTGCAAGTCGCCTAAAATTAGACCGACAAGCGGCCCAAGTACTACAGGGCGGTGGAAGTGAGTGAGACCGTTGAATAAATCTAGGCCAGCAAAGAAGGCTAAGATGCCGAGCATCAACGCCTGTAAGAGTCCTATTTCCATGGTTGGTGTCCTTATTATTAGATAAGAGTAAAGAGGTCTGTGGCACTTTCAGTGGGTACACCTTGCATGGTGCATTTCACTCCTAGTGCTTTTAGTTTTTCAAATTCCGCCACGTCTTCAGTTCCGACTGAAACCGTTTTGGCAATTTGTTTTTTCCCTTCTACGTAGTGCATGTTCCCTACGTTGATATTGCTAATGGGTACGCCACCTTCGACCAATTGGCGGAAGTCTTTTGGTGTGCGGCATACAAGAAGAATTCGTTGACGATCAGACGCTTTATGGATGGTGTCGATCGTCTTCTGCACTGACCAGAAACGGATAGCGATCCCATCGGCTAACACCATTTCCATCAGGTTTTGTTGAATACTGTCTTCAGCAACCTCGTCATTCACGACAACAATGATGTTGGCATCGGCAAAACCTACCCACTGCACTCCCACTTGGCCGTGAACAAGGCGCTCATCAATACGACTTAAAACGATATTTGGCATGGTCTAATGTCCTTATAGAAATCTTTACTGATTGAATGGGTAGATGGTGACGCCTTGCACCACACGGTTTACTTCTCCAGTTGGGCAAGGGTTATCGGGCCCTAAGCCAAGCTGAAGTGATTTTTCACATGCCAACATCTGGCAGAAGAGAATAAATGGGAAGCAGAGCCACTGATCGCCCAAGCCTAGTCGCCCAAGTTCAAAGACATCTTCTTCGTTAAGAGCAATTTCTGAGATTGCAACGTGGCTAAGCGCCTGTTTATCGCGACGAATTTCGTTGAACAGATCCATGTCGTATTGGCGCGTATACGCCTGACTGGACAGCAGTTGGATAACGATTGCTTTTTCGTTAATCGTAAATTTTGGACCATGGCGAAAACCAAGTGAGGAATCGAATGTCGTCATTACTTTACCCGCACTTAGCTCTAGTGATTTCAGTGAAGCTTCTCGGGCTAATCCAGCAAAACCACCACTGCCCAGAACGATCAAACGCTCATAAGGAAGATCAGCAAGCGCTTTAATGGCGGGTTGCCACTGATGTAGCTTGTGCTCACACAATGTGGCTGTCGCTTCAATTTGTTCGTTCCACTGGCTTGGGGACTGACCGCCTAATAACGTTAGCGTTGCCATAAGCATGCAAGTAAAACTTGAAGTCATAGCGAAGCTTTTATCGTTTGAACCCTCAGGCATCAGCATGCAGTAAGCATTGTCAGCCGTTTGGGCATAGCGAGAAAGTTCACCTTCTCCATTACAGGTTAAAAACAGGTGATGACAGTCAGTAACCAACTGATCGACCAGTGCTACCGCTGCAACACTTTCAGGACTGTTGCCAGAGCGAGCATAAGAAACCAACAAAGTCGGGCGCGATGGGTCAAGATACTGCTGGGGATTTGAAACCAAATCGGTGGTTGGAATCGACACCACTTGGAAGCCCAGTCCTTGCTGAATAAATGGGGCTGCCGCATCACCAACAAAGGCAGAGGTCCCTGCTCCTGTCAAAATTATTCTCAAATCAGAGCGTTGCAGCAGTGGAGTAAGAAATGCACTCACTGCTTCATACTGCTGCTCTAATATTGCAGACAGTGCACGCCATAAACGAGGTTGATGGCTAATTTCCTGAGCAGTGTGAATACCATTGTGTTGCTCTAACCATGGAACTTCATAGCCTAGAAATGAACTCATTTTATAGTCTCCTTGCTAGCCACGATGTTTGCATAACAGGCTTCGGAATAGACTTGCGTCACTTCCATAATCTTGTGCATAACAATCTCTGCGGGCTGATTTTGAATTTGATTTTGAGAAATGGCCTTAGCCTGATTTGGCAGATATTGGCTAAGGATTGTCACTGGCAAAGGATGGACAGTTAGGTTGTCAAACAAAGCCTGCTGCGCCGCTTTCACTTCTGGATGAGTCCAGTAGTAACGAATGCGATCACTTAAGCTATAACTGCAATCAAGGTATTGTTGATGCCCTTTGCTTGAGTAGTGTGAACGCCAGTAATTTGGTTGCTCGTGCATTACCTGTTCGATGGTGTCGCGTAGGTGCGAAGAATGATGGGTTCCAAGCCACTCTTTTTCTGCTCGTTCAAGACCATAGAAGGCCTCACGTAGAGCAAATGTCAAAGCAGGACCAACCTTTAAAATGGCGAAATGGTCGCGCACAAGTTGGTGGTATGCCGGTGGGTTCTGGTAATCGGTAGAGTGAGCTTCAAAAACAAGGTGTGGCTGAGTGTCTATCATCTTGCTCAGCAACTGAGCCTCATCACTCTGATAGTGGTGTACCATATGGTGGTCAAACTCAACACCTGGCTGAACAACCAAACCAATCACACGTGGCCATACATAACCAAGCCCTACATCACTGAATGCCTGATGGTGAGCATCTAGTGTTGCTAACGCCTGTTCTGGCTTAGTCACTTCAATACACTCATCCTGCAACGATTCAAGAGCGCCGCCCGGAGTAGGTACTTCCGTTCCGACAACATATAGAGGGGCTTCACCACCTACGCTTTTCCAAGCCTTTTCCGCAACCAAACATAGTTGTGCGGCTCGCGATGCCATCACCTCTTCACTCAGAGGCAATGAATCGTCAGCACATGGCATAGAACAGTCGAGATGAATCTTCTTAAAACCAGCACAAACGTAGTCATGGATCATTTGCGCTGAATATTCCATCGCTTGGCTTGCAGACAAGTTTTGCCAACAATTTGGACCAAGGTGATCACCACCCAGCACCACTTTCTCAATAGGGAAATCGAGACGCTCAGCTAACGCGAGAACATGGTTTGAAAAATCCTGCGGTGTCATTCCCGTATAGCCACCAAACTGATTGACCTGATTTGAGGTAGCTTCTATCAACACCAGTTGTTGATCCTGTGCAGCTTGCTTAATCGCAGCCTCAAGAACTAGCGGATGCGCCGAGCAAACAGAGTAAATGCCCGTTGCTTGACCTTGCTTATGCTGTTCGATTAGAGAAAGTAACGCTTTCATTTTTATTCCTAGTTAACGGTTTGGTCGGCAATAATCACGTCAACACCCATTTCAAGAAGGGCGCGATGTGTTGCATGGGGAATATTGCTATCAGTTACCAACACATCGATTTGGTGAGCTGCACGGATCATGCAAAAGCTTTTTCGACCAAATTTACTTGAGTCAGTAACCGCGATGACTTGGCGAGCAACTTCACACATGGCTCGGTTGACTTGCGCTTCTTGAGTATCAGGAGTCGTCACACCGGCTTGCAGATCGAATCCATCCACGCCAAGAAACAGTTTGTCAAAAAGGTAAGAGCGAATTTGCTGTTCCCCATGATTTCCCGTTAGTGAACATGATGCGCGGCGCAGGCTGCCACCAACCACATGGAGGTCGATATTCTCTAGCTTGCTAAGTTGATAAGCGGTATTGAGTGCATTGGTCATAACAACGAGCTGCTGCTTGTTAGTTAAATACTGAGGCATGAGACCGATAGTGGTACCTGAGTCTAAGATCACCACCTCACCATCATTGATGAGCTCGGCTGCGGCTTGCGCGATGGACTGCTTGGCACTGCGATTGAGTTGATCTTTGCGATAAAGAGGCTGATCAAATGCAAAGTTTGGATTGAGAGTAGCGCCACCATAACAACGGAACACACAGCCTTCTTTCTCGAGCAAGTTCAGGTCATGGCGAATCGTTACCGCAGAAACATTGTACTGTTCTGCAAACTCGTCCACTTTCCCTGAACCATGGCTGCATATATATGCCAATATTTGCTGTCTTCGTTCTGCACTGGTCATCTACCAATTCCTCTTTCGTTACATTTCATTTTCTGCATGAAATGTTTCGATTTCCTTTTGATTGGTATTAAAGCAGGACGGGTTGAGGAAAAGTGAAAGCTGGATCACAGTCAGTTTTCTTTCGGTTTGGACTCAAAAAACCTTTCACTTTTTGTCTAAATTTGTACTTTGTAAGTACCATAAAAGCTGACTTTTACTATTTTAAAACTGAAAGAATGAATGAATCCGCCACAATTGATTAGGTTTCGAAATACAACCTGTTTGAGATCACAAACTGGAGCATCAGTGAATTTTTATAGCGTAATAACAGCTAAATCAACCGGAGCTTGGCTGGTTCAAAAAATCACGTTATAAGCACTAAAATAGATTTATAAAGGAATACTAAGGAGTGAGATTATGCGACGATTCGAACATCAACACCCAATGCTGTAAGGTGGTCGACATAGCTTTGATGGATACCGCTATCAGTGATTAATATGTTCAGTTGTTCTGGACGAGCAATCAGACAAAAGCTTTGACGGTCAAACTTCGACGAATCTGTTACCGCAATGACGGTTTGAGCAGCCTCTAACATTTTCCGGTTAATATCAGCCTCACCTTGATGAGGTGTCGTAATTCCTGCCGATTTATCAAACCCATCAACTCCCAAGAACACCTTATTGAACCGATAGCCAGTGACTAAGTCTTCTCCACCGACACCATGAACTGAGTAGGAATTTTTACGCATCGTGCCACCAGTCACCATAACAGTGACATTAGTTTTATTGGCAAGGTGATAGGCGATATTGATACCGTTGGTCATGACAACAAGGTCATGCTTAGCGTCAAGATGGTAAGCAATCTGCTCGGTCGTCGAGCCTGAGTCAAGAATGACTTTATCGCCATCAGCAATAAGAGATGCAGCGTATTTCCCGAGCTTAGCTTTGATACTACTGTTGAGCTGCTTCTTATCATTCAATGGACGCTCAAAAGCAAACTGATTATTTAGCAGCGCACCCCCATAACATCTTTTTACACAGCCTTGTTTCTCAAGATAATTGAGATCATTGCGAATCGTAACCTCTGAAACATTATAAAGTTCAGAAAAATGGTTAACTTCGCCTTTTTGGTGATTTTGAATGTAGTGAAGGATCTCTTCACGTCTTTGGGTTGTGGTGGTCATAGGGAAATACTCCGACAAGTAAACATTTTACTCTAACTAATTTCTGCAGAGGGCCGAAACAAGTGCTTTAATTCATGGTGTAACGCAGTGTCTCTCTAAGATAGGTAATTAGACTCTTCGTTTGTCTCAATGCATTCATCTTTAACTCAATCCCAACCAAAGTGTTTTTCGTATTCAGGGTATTGAATAATGGTTCCTCACGTCTCGCCATTCTCTGAAATCCTTAAGACATCGTCAATCTCGACACCGAGGTGTCAATCTTGCTTCCGATCTTAACATTGAAGAGCGAATCTAGTGAGCGAAGGAAATGCAGTACAGTTTATTAAGCTCACCAACCTTTCTGTAAATAAGGTGGTGTTTTACTGCTCTTTGATTGAAAACTAGTCCTCAGTAGGTGAATTTGGCGATGATGATTGACATAACTTTGTTCATCGACAATCACGCTTGTACTTGAGTAAGCTGAAGTGATAGCTGACGGTTGGTATGAGTAATGACGAGGATACTATGTGAATCTTGCTTTTTTGAATATTTATGCAATCTAACAATGGGGAGAGCCAGCGTTACGTTTAAATAAATGTTATGCTACCGGTTTTGTATAAGGGTTTAACTCCGACTGATAAATGTCCAATGTATGGTACGCCCCGTTTTGCAAGTAAAAATTCAAAATAACGGGAGCTGGTTTGCGCTAATGTATTCGGAGTCTAATTGAGACTTTATCTTTAGCCTAGCTCCACGATGAGATCCGCGCCAGATTGTCCTCAAAAATGTGGAAGCATATTGGTTGCTGTTCTGGACATCAGGTTTTCAATCTGGTGGTCTAACCGTTTTGTCATCTTTCATTTTCATATGCAAACTTGATTTATGTTCTGATCTCGAAAGTTTTATGAGTTGCCATAACTGACCAAGCGATTTTGGCTAGCTTATTTGCCAATGCTACTAAAGCTACATTGAAAGGTTTTCGACGCTTCAAGTCTAATAACCACGTACCAAAATATTTCTCCGCGGTAGCATCTCGCCACAGCACTGATCTTGCTGCGTGAACAAACAGTTCGCGAAGTTCTTTGTTACCTCGTTTCGATATTCCAAGAAGCCTCGGCTTACCCCCTGTCGAATATTGAAATGGAACTACTCCTATCCAGGCAGCAAAATTACGACCGTTGGAAAAATCTTTGGGATCTGACACGGCAGACAGACAACAAGCAGCAGTCATTGGACCTACTCCAGGAATAGATTGCAGCAAAGTAAACAGTTCATTCTCATGATTAAGAGTTTCAATCTTCTTATCTTGTTTTTTAATCTTATCATTGAGTTCGTTGTAATGATCGAGTTGTTCTCGTAGCTCAAAAACAAGTAGTGGAGGAAGTGACTGCCCAGTGTCAGCAAGCCACTGAAAAAGCCGTTTCATATTTGCATGACCACGAGGGAAGCTAAAACCAAATTCAACAAGAATTGAAGAAATTCGGTTCATCACAGCCGTCCTTTCCCTTATATAGCAAGTCCGAATTCGACGAATTACGCTTCCTAACTGCGCTTGCTCAGATTTAGGTGTTACAAACCTCATTTTAGGTCTTGTCGCTGCTTCGGTTATGGCGTCGGCGTCAATGAAGTCATCTTTGTGACTTTTAACATAAGGCTTAACGTTGTGGCCAAATTCTTGGCAACGTCTAGCTAGCCAGTTTGCACCACAACAAGCTTCCATCACTATAGTTACAGGTTCATGTGCAGAGATAAATTGAATTAATTTAGCCCTTGAGAACTTATGTCGATAAAGCTCTTGACCAGAATGGTCGTGACCAACCAAGTGAAAGGTAGATTTACCAAGATCGATACCGATTGTTTTGATAGCTGACATGACTGAAGTGCAGCGATTATGCTGAGTGTAGTTTAGGTGTGGGGCGTACCATCTAATTAACGTGTTTAAGCGGATGGCCAAGGCCTTGTGAAGCTTAGGTATGGAAGCAAAAAAAGAATGGGGAGCGTGACAGCTCCCCATTGTCATTTTTTATCGTTGCTGGTGGTATTACTTTTCTGTGATGGCTTCACAGCCTTTAGGAACGGTGATGCTCGCTACGTCCTTACCTTTCTGTTGTGCCTCTTTCACATCCATTTTGTATTGAGTGCACTTGCCCACACTGACGTTAACTGCACCAGAATCCGAGGATGGATTACCGCCTAGTGTTCCACCAGCAAAGGCGGAAGAGGTAGAGAAAGCTAACGCTGTCGTGATAAGTAGAGATGACTTCGATTTCTTTCACGCTGTCTACGGTCAGTTGTTGCTGTATCCGGTGTAGGTTTGGCCGAACTTTAATGAAACGTTTCTTGATAGCTCTGAGGTTGTGCCAGCGGGTAATCGGCAGTTGCCACGGTTAATCACCACATTACTTATTACGGTATTGTCGGCGACTGCTTGCAGGTCAAAGACCAATGTTCCCCAGTGAGGATTAGTAGATATCGATACCTCAATATCTGCTGTTGCTGTTTGAGTCTCTTCTTGGTCGCCACAAGCGGTGAGTCCGATAAACAGCACGCTCATAGCGGTGTATCGGAGTAGGGTGTTGATTAATGTCATAACGGTGCTCTCCTTATCGGTGAGTGAAATTCAGGCGCACTGACTTCATCGTGTTCACGCATGAACCGCTCAATATTGAAATCAGTCGGATAGGTAAAAGAAAACGTCGATACACTGGCCTCATCAATCAAAGGCAAGGCTAGGGTGCGTATCGTGTGTTGACCGGATAATCGAAAGAGCAGCAAGAGCGCGTCACACTGAACCGAGAGTCCCAGTGGCTCAATGAGCGCCTTCTCTTGCTGCAATACTTGGCTAGATATCTTGAGCATACGGTTGTGCAGTAATGCTGTATGTACCGCATTCAATACGTGCCGTTGCTCGTCACTCCACTCGCGAATCGTGGGCAAAGCTACATGTATTTTTGCTAACCATGCTTGCTCTTTTGAATGTGCTGAACCCTTGCGTGGTAAGGGTTTGTCTCTCTCCGAGGAGCACCCTTGCCCATAATTCAGTGCATCAGGAACAAGCGGCAGTAAGTACTTGTTGGTCAGTTGCCAATAGAGCATTTCCTGCTTGTTGAGTTTCAGTAATTGCTCTGAGGTTTTGCGATAAACATGGGGCATGCTCATCGAATCACACTCCACGTTAAACAAGTCCACAATGATGTCATCGAGGTAGCGTTTAATGCTGCGAGTGGTGCGGTGGATATCGAGTAGGGCTAACTGCTGCTGCAACTCCCTAACGGTAATCCATCGATGTTGAGGAATAAGCATCAGCGTGTGCAGCAAAGCGGATAACCCTTCAATGCTGGTTTTATTGCTCATGACTACGCTCTCAATACATCAAAGCTCCACACCGGAGTCGGACATTTAATGTCGGGAGAATAGAGGTGGGTCAGACACATAATGTCCAACGGTGAAAACAGCATCAATCGGCATCACCAAAGCGTGAGCCGATTAACATTAACGAGGCTTATGCTTATCACTGAGCTCTGCAATCGCTGCCAATAACCCAATCAACAGCACCACCAGAAACCCTAAACTGGATAGGGCTCCAATAGCGCCGAAGAACGGGGAAAGTGAAAACAACGTGATGAGGGCAGTGACAAGTTTGATGGTTTGTAGAAGAAGGGAAGTCATGAGTTATTGCGGGGTGACGGCTATCTCGTTGTAAGCGTCCATATCGACATAGGCAAGAAAGTTATTCTCCCATAGCCGATACAGCTCTTTGGCATCACGGCTACCTTGCATTGGTAGCCAGCCACGATAAGCAACAAAGAACTGCCCAACCCGAAAATCAAAATCCAAGTTGCGCTCTAGCTCTGGATAGTAATTCCCCATATAAGCAAAGTCGGTTATGTACTCAATACTCCATTCCCCTGTTGAAGTTTGGCAAATCGCCATCTCAACCGGATGGAAGCCGCCTTCTTCCGCGCTGTAACTTTTATCGCGAAAGTTAAACACCAGATAACGGCTGGTGGTCAGTGCTTCATTACTCAGCAAGTGAGCGGTGAGTTGCTCACTTAACAGCTTATGCAGTTTCTTTGATACAGGTAGTAATGATGCTGTGAAGTTTAATTTGGACATAGTGAGTCCTCCTTGTTTCAGGATTCAAATAAGACATGAGAGATTAGGATTTAGTTGAAAGTGCCGACCATCGTCAGTTGCACGTCATCAAAGACGTTTCTGGATAGGTGACGAGCAAAGGCTTTCATCCATACCGAGAGTAGCTCTTGTACCTCTGGGTGGGATAAATCAGTGCTCCCCACATCGGGTTGATAGCACCAGCGATTAGCAAGGTGAAAGTACAACTCAGGTTCAACGGTTGTGCTGTTGTTATCGGGATAAGAGAAGCTGGCAAAGAACACCACCAGCCAAGGGCTTGAGGCTGACTCTCGTTTAAGCTGCACCTCTATCGGATGTAAACCTTGTCGATGTCGGTAGTAACTCATCTGACGGCAGTTCAGCACGAGTCGTTCAGCGTTCTCTGGGAGAGTGTATCGATTCAACAGAGCTTCCAGTGACGAATGTAAAGCGTCATCAATAGAAAGCTCACCGTAATGTTGCTCAATCATAACCACCCCCTTTCAGCAAATGAGGTGCAGGTATCGCCTGTCACGATATGGTCAAGTACGCGAACATCCACCAGCGCGAGCGCATCTTTGAGTCTGTCGGTTATGCGTCTGTCGGCTTGAGACGGCGTTGAGTCACCGGATGGATGGTTATGCGCAAATATCACCGCTGCGGCATTGACTTCCAACACCGCTTTCACCACTTCACGTGGGTAGACGCTGGCCGCATCCACCGTTCCTTGAAACAGCTCTTTAAACTCAATCAGTCGGTTTTGGTTATCCAGTAGCAATAAGGCAAACACTTCACGTTCATAGCTGCCTAGCTTACAGCGCACATACTCTTTGGTGGCATCCGGATTGGTTAGGGCATCGCCACGCACGTAGCGGTTAGCTAGTATCTCAGCGGCATGCTCTAGGATTTCATTTTCCTGATAGCGTTGCTGCTTTTGGTAATCGGAAGTTTTGGGATTCATTTCGGGCTCCTGTCGGAATCAATGGTGGGTATTCACATTGATGACATATGCCTGAAGATTTTTTGTTTTAGGGTGAGAATCGATAGTGGATCAGTTTTGCATGATCGGTGACAACCTGTAGCTTGCTAGTTTTAAAGGGGGGTTAGGGTGGAAAACTGATGACGTTAGAATGAGAAAGGGTAGGAGAGAATCGCTTAGTGAGCACATAAATTGCAGCAGTTGCATTGTCTAGATTAAGTCCCTAGTTTCTTGGAGTATTAACTCCCCTGCTTTTTATCCTCTTTAGTTGGCCAAGTTCAGCTAATCGTCGGTTTCATGTTTACTAGGTGGATTTTTACTACATTTTCTGTGCAGACCTCTTGTGACCCCTCTGCGTTATGCGCTTTGGTTTGAAATAAACAACAAACAAGTATTCATAAATTAAACCAAGCTATGTAAATGGTGATTATAAGCCGGTCTGACAAATACAATTCCTTATTAATAAATGACTGTTTCTATAGAAGTCGGGCATTTGTGTTCTATAGTCCACAATATCGGTCACAAATCGGTCAATAACGGGCTTGATGGCGATTTCGTCACAGTTTTGCCGTTTCTTCATTGGTAAATTAATAATCAAGCAAGAGGGAGACCATTATGAGAAGCCTACAAATTGTTGAACTAATAAATGATCAAAGAAGTGCAACTGTCGAAGAAATAGCAGAAGCCTTTAATGTTTCTGTGGAAACCATTCGTCGAGATTTAAAAAAGCTTGATGAATCGGGCGCACTTAAAAGAGTTCATGGTGGGGCTATTAGTGTTCAAGAAATTGATGAAGGTCTTTCTTTTCATGCGCGTTCTAAGGACTACATAGAAGAAAAGGAATTACTGGTAAGCAAAGCGCTAGATTATATTAAAGAAGAAATGGTAATAGGTTTAGACGCAAGTTCATCGAGTTGGTGTCTTGCTCGAGAGATTCCAAATATCAGTTGCACTATTATTACCAATTCTCTTCAGAATGTTATTGCCCTTGAAGGTAAAAGTAATATTAGTGTAATTTGTACTGGTGGCAGTTATTCCGAGAAGTACAGTAGTTTCTATGGCCCACTAGCGGTGGAGACACTGGCTAATATGTCTTTGGACGTCTGCTTCTTTTCCTGCGTTGGGTTTGATTATGACTCAGGAGTTTGGGATTCAAATGAATATAACTATCAAATAAAAAGAAGTTTTATCGATATATCTGATCAGGTTATTCTTATTGCCGATAAATCTAAATACAAAAAAAGAAGTCTTCTTAAAATATGTGATAACGAATCGGTAGATGTAGTAATAACTGATTTGTAATAACGTGAAACAAAACAAACTTTAAAATAAAAATAAATAATTTAATTAATAATAAGGATATCTTATGAGTGATACTCTCAATATAATCTCGTCTGAAACGCAGAGGAATAATAATGTAGAGGTAATACCAAAGGAAATTAAATTTGCTTTTTGGCTACTATGTTGTTGTTTTGCCATGTGGGGTTTGGCAAATAACATGACTGATGTGCTTATTGCACAGTTTCGAAAAGTATTTACTTTAACCGATATGCAATCCGGTTTGGTACAAACAGCTTTCTATGGTGCTTATTTTTGTTTGGCTCTTCCCGCTGCGCTTTTCATACAGCGATACAGTTATAAAGCCGGAGTGCTTTTGGGCCTTGGATTGTTTGCAACCGGCGCACTGCTATTTTATCCGGCCGCGCAAGCAATGGAATATTTACCTTTCTTGCTGGCATTATTTGTTCTAGCTGGCGGTCTCTCCATCCTAGAAACAAGTGCCAACCCATATATATTAGCGATGGGACCTGAAGAAACCGCAACGCGACGTCTAAATATTGCTCAAGCTTGTAACCCTATTGGCTCGATCACTGGGGTGTTAATTGGCAAATTTTACATCTTATCGCAACTAAATCCTGCAACGGATAGTGAACGTGCGTCCATGGCTGCTGACGAACTAGTGAAAATTCAATCTGACGAACTGTATGCAGTAATGATGCCCTATATCGGCGTAGCGGTTGTTATTGCTTTGATTTGGCTATTGATTCTTAAAACTAAGATGCCGGCCGCAAAGGACACAAGTACTACCGGTGAGTCTACATTTGGTCAGGCGTACCGCCGTATTGTCAAGCGAAGCCACTTTACCAAAGGCGTGTTAGCTCAGTTTTTCTATGTCGGTGCGCAAATTGGTTGTTGGTCATGGACGATTCGTTACGTGATGCAAGAAGTCGGTGGCACAGAAGCGGAAGCATCAACATATCTACTGACATCTATTGTGATTTTCTCTGTCATGCGCTGGGTTTGTGTCGCGCTAATGAAACACATTGAACCACAAAAACTACTTGCTGCTTTGGCTGCGCTCGCTGCGATGTTAGTTGCTGTAATCATGGTAGTGGGTGGGCTAGCAGGGGCTTATGCACTAGTGTGTGTGTCTGCATGTATGTCCTTGATGTTCCCAACTATTTTTGGGCTATCACTGAGAGATTTAGGGTCTGATTCAAAGTTTGGTGGAAGCTTCCTAATCATGGCAATCTTGGGTGGTGCACTGCTAACCGCCATCATGGGGCAAATCTCAGACGCAGCGGGCATTGGCGCCGCATTCGTTATCCCATTCATTGGCTTTGTTTACCTAGTGTACTACGGCGCAAAAGGTTACCAAGTTAAGTAAAGAATTATCCACAAGGGCAGTATTAACCTGCCCCTGAATTAAAGAAATAATAAGGAACATCAATTATGTCACAGTTAGTTAAAATCGGTATTCGTCCTACCATCGACGGTCGTCAAATGGGTGTACGCGAATCTCTTGAAGATCAAACTATGGGAATGGCTCAGCGCGCAGCTTATTTTATTCAAGATAATATTCGCCACGCTAGCGGAGAGAAAGTGGAGTGTGTCCTTGCCGACTCTTGTATTGGTGGTGTGGCAGAATCTGCTGCGACAGCTGACAAATTTAAACGTGAAAATGTGGGCCTTGTACTGACAGTAACACCGTGCTGGTGTTATGGCACTGAAACCATTGATATGGACCCGCATACGCCAAAAGCCATCTGGGGCTTCAATGGTACTGAGCGTCCAGGTGCAGTATACCTAGCCGCCGCGATGGCAGGCCACTCACAAGTGGGTTTACCGGCATTCTCAATTTACGGCAAAGAAGTGCAAGACGCAGGAGACGAGTCAATCCCTAGTGACGTACAAGACAAGATTCTTCGCTTCTGCCGCGCAGGTTTAGCCGTCGCGTCAATGCGCGGTAAATCTTATCTCTCGATGGGCTCTGTATCTATGGGCATCGCGGGCTCTGTGGTTAACCCTGAGTTCTTCCAAAAGTATCTGGGCATGCGTAATGAATATGTCGATATGACAGAAATCAAACGCCGTTTGGATCGAGAAGTCTATGACAAGAAAGAGTTTGAACTGGCGCGTGCTTGGGTACGAGACTGGTGTAAGGAAGGTAAAGATTATAACGGCACCCCGTTCACCGAAGAGCGTAAAGCAGAAGATTGGGATACCGTCATTAAGATGACCATGATTATGCGCGATTTGATGCAAGGCAACCCAAAACTTGCAGAGCTAGGCTTTGGTGAAGAATCGCTAGGACACAATGCTATTCTGGCTGGCTTCCAAGGTCAGCGTCATTGGACCGATCATTTGCCCAATGCCGATTTTTCAGAGGCCATCTTGAACTCCTCATTTGATTGGAACGGCATTCGTGAGCCAATCTGTGTGGCAACAGAAAACGACGCGTTGAACGGCGTAAATATGATGTTTGGTAAGCTACTGACGGGTGAGGCCCAGGTCTTCCATGATGTTCGTACCTACTGGTCTGAAGATGCGGTAGAGCGTGTGACAGGGACTCGCCCAGATTCCGGTTTCTTGCACCTAGTTAACTCTGGATCAGCAGCGCTCGATGGGGCAGGTAAAGCGAAAACAGCCGATGGTAAGCCGACGATGAAACCGCACTGGGAACTGACACAAGCTGACGTTGAAGCGTCTCTCAATGCAACGAAATGGTGCCCAGCCATTGCAGAATACTTCCGTGGGGGTGGCTTCTCGTCTCAGTTCCTAACTGAAGGTGGTATGCCATTTACCATGCATCGAATTAACATTATCGCGGGTATTGGACCAGTGCTGCAAATTGCTGAGGGGCACTCTATCGAACTGCCAGAAGATGTTCATAACACCCTAAATGAACGCACCAACGCGACTTGGCCAACGACTTGGTTCGTCCCTCGTTTGACTGGCGAAGGCACATTTAAATCGGTTTATGACGTCATGGCAAACTGGGGCGCTAACCACTGTGTTATCACCTCAGGCCACGTTGGCGGCGATTTAATCTCTCTCGCTGCAATGCTGCGTATTCCGGTATCGATGCATAACGTGGATAGCCAAGACATCTTCCGTCCGCATACTTGGTCTGCATTTGGTCAAGATGTTGAGGGACAGGACTATCGCGCTTGTCAGAACTTCGGTCCTATCTATAAGTAATTCAATAGGTAACTAATTTTGCCTGCCCCAACTTGGGGTAGGCCTTAAAGGGGTGAGTTATGTCGATTGCTATTATTCTTGATTGCGGAGCCACCAACGTCCGCTCTATTGCAATTAACCAGCAAGGTGAAATCGTTGCGTCGCACTATATTGCTAATGAAACGCTACAGAATGGCACTAAACATGTTTGGGATTTCCAACAGATTTGGAAAAAGCTTGTTGAGTGTTCAAAGCATGTAACGGCTCAAATTAATTCGACGGATATTGTTGCCGTTTCTGTCACTACCTTTGGGGTGGACGGGGCGCCCTTCGATAAAGATGGAAAGCAGATCTATCCCATTATTTCTTGGAAATGTGCTCGTACCGCGCCTGTGATGAGCCAGATCTCGCAAGATATTGACCGCAATGAACTGTATTTAGCCAACGGCATCGGGGACTATTCGTTCAATACCTTATTCAAGCTTAAGTGGTTGAAAGACAACGAACCAAAAGTCTATAGCAATATGGACAAGTGGGTATTTATTTCGTCGATGTTGATACAAAAGCTGACGGGCGAATTAACAACCGATCGAACCATGGCTGGCACGTCGATGATGACGGACCTAGACAGCGGTGACTGGAATGAAGGGGTATTACAGTACCTAGAACTGACGAAGGCGCACTTTCCTCCCATGGTTGAAGCGGGCGAAATAGTGGGTTGTTTAAAAGACGATGTTGCCTTCCTGCTTGGCATTCCAAACAGAGTTCCAGTGATTTCAGCAGGTCACGACACTCAGTTTGCTTTGTTCGGCTCTGGTGCCAAAGAGAATCAGTCTTTCTTAAGCTCAGGGACTTGGGAGATCTTGATGGCTCGTTCGCCACGTCCTCAGTTAAAACCTGACTATCTCAAAGAGGGCATGACAACGGAGCTTGATGCTAAAAATGGTCTGTTTAACCCAGCAATCCAATGGCTCTCTAGTGCAGTAATGGAATGGGTCGCCAACACCTACTTTGCGGATATTGCCGAGAGCAGCAGTAAATACGCGGTGATGGTTTCGGAAGGGGAAGCGGCCCCTATCGGTGCAAATGGCGTTAGGTTCGATCCATCCTTTTTACTTGGTGCCGACGGTAAAGGAAATGGTGCGATTACAGGCCTGTCCATTAATACCACAAGGGGTGAGATATACCGCGCCGCGCTAGAAGGACTGGCCTTCAAACTCAAGAGCAGTCTGCACTCTCTTTCCACGACTTGTCGCTTAAATACCGAGTGTTTAATGGTGGTGGGTGGTGGGTCTAAAAATAGACTGTGGAACCAAATAAGAGCTGACGTTGTTGGCATCCCTATCCATGTGGTTGAACAGCCTGAAGCCACAGTGACGGGGGCAGCGATGTATGCCTTTGCAGGGGCTGAGGTATTTATTGATGCCAATCATGCCCAAGAAAATATGAAGCCTTCTTACCAAGTTATCACCCCGTCTGAGAGCCGTGAACAATATGCCCAGTTATTGAAGGAAATACACAATGCTTAAAGGAATCCATCCGGCAATAAGCCCAGGACTGCTTGCCGTATTAAGTCGAATGGGGCATGGCGATGAAATTCTGTTTGCCGACGCCCATTTTCCTGCGGAGACGTTTGGATCACACGTGGTGCTCAGAGCCGATGGCGTGAATATCGATACGCTGTTAGAAGGCACAATGCCGTTATTTGAGTTAGACGCGTACTGCCAAAGCCCGTTGATCATGATGCAAGCGGTAGAGGGTGACCAACTCGATCCAACGGTTGAATCGAAATACATGGCAGCAATTACAAAGACCACGCAAGACAAGCCTGCATTAGAGCAAATTGATCGTTTTGATTTTTACGACCGCGCTGAAAAATGCTTTGCAATTGTACTGACGGGCGAAACCGCTAAATACGGAAACATCATTTTAAAGAAAGGCGTAACGCCAGCTTAAGGAAGTAATACGATGACAATAACAAGAAATGAACTAGCACAAGAAATTATCGATATATGCTTAGAGATGACTAAGCTGGGATTGAACCAAGGCACCGCAGGTAATGTATCGGCGCGCTATGAAGATGGTTTATTGATCACTCCAACGGGTATTGAATATGAGAAGCTGACACCAGAAAAGATCGTTTTTGTCAGCGAATCCGGAGAATTTGAGGAAGGCAAAATTCCATCAAGCGAATGGGCTTTCCACCTAACCTGCTACCAAGCGAGAGAGGATTGCCATGCCGTTGTTCACAACCATGCCATTAACGCGACAGCAGTGTCTATACTCAATCGCCCAATCCAGGCGATCCACTATATGGTTGCGGCATCGGGCGCGTCAGAAATACCTTGTGTACCTTATGCTACCTTTGGCTCTCCTAAGTTGGCTGATTATGTAGATGCTGGCATTCGTCAAAGTAAATCCATTCTGCTGCAGCATCATGGCATGATCACCGTTGGTGAGAATCTGAAAAAAGCACTGTGGTTAGCCCATGAGACCGAGGTGCTGGCTGAGCTTTATCTCAAATGTGCGGCGATTCAGCCAGACGTTCCAGTTCTTCCAAACCAAGAGATGGATCATGTACTCGACAAGTTCAAAACGTATGGTTTGCGAGTTGAGAAGTAGTTGATGTCGGCCCGATCCGTCGGGCTTTTACTTAAAAGGAATGACTATGGTGTTTGCATTAAATTTACCAAAACTATCATTATCCGGCGTAGGTGCGGTGGCAGAATCTGTTGCAGTCTTGGACAGCCAATCTGTAAAAAAAGCCATGATAGTGACAGATAAGAACCTGATTGAATTGGGGATATTAGATACTCTTCATCGAGCGCTTGATGACAAAGGGTTCGATTATGTAACCTTTGACGCGGTTACTCCGAACCCAACCGTTAGTTTGGTTAATCAAGGAGCTGAGTTTTACCAACAGAGTGGGTGTGATTGCCTGATTGCAGTTGGTGGCGGTAGCCCTATTGATTGCGCGAAAGCGATTCGTATCGTCACATCAAACGACGGCGATATTACCGCTTTTAATGGGGTTGGCCTGGTTAAAAACAACGGTGTGTTTTTTATTGCGATTAATACAACAGCGGGAACAGCGGCTGAAATGACGTCCAACTCGGTGATCACTGATGAGAAGAATCTTGTTAAGATGGTAATCGTCGATACCAAACAAATTCCAGATGTTGCCGTCAATGACCCTTCACTAATGATTGGCTTACCAGCCTCTGTTACCGCTGCAACGGGCATGGATGCGCTGACTCATGCCATTGAGTCAATTGTGACTCCTGGCGCACATCGTTTAACACTTCCGACCGCACTTGAGGCGGTTAAGTTGATAACTAAATGGTTGCCTGTGGCGGTAAAGGATGGGTCTAACATAGAAGCTCGATCGGCACTTGCTGATGCGCAGTTTTTAGCGGGGATGTCATTCAACTCTGCAGGGCTGGGTGCGGTTCATGCTTTGTCACATCAGCCATCAGCAACGCATAACCTAGCACATGGCGTTTGTAATGCCATCTTGTTGCCAGTGGTGAGCGCATTCAATGCTCAAACAGCGCCAAGTTCGTTTAGAGCAATAGCAGAAGCGATGGAAGGAGATACCTCTCAGTTAGATGACACTGATGCAGCCCTTTTAGCGGTGGACCTGATTTGCAAGTTGTCAAGCGAAGTGGGTATCCCTTCAGGGCTTGCCCAACTTGGAATTAAGCGAGAAGATATTGATGGCTGGGTTCAAAAAGCAATGGACGATGTTTGTATGGGAGGAAACCCTCGAACGTTGACTAGTGAAGACGTTTATCATCTTTATCAATCTGCGTTATAACAACATTGTAATGGTTGTAGTGGCATAGTGAATTTGGTCACTTAGTTAGAGGTGATATCATCACCTCATAAGTTAACAGGTGACATTATGACAAAACGTACAAGACGACTATTTAGCGCAGAATTTAAGTTAGAAGCAGCG
>NZ_CAWPJM010000009.1:0-17807 GCF_963888495.1 Vibrio sp. 2-2(8)
AAAATATAACAAACGGCTCAAGAGGGATTGCCAACGCTTGGCGACTTTAGTGCAAAATTGAAATTCAGTGTTTACAGTGTGTTTTTTGAGTTCGGCTATGCGTTGTCAACCCCTTAGCCGGGCGTTAGGTGTCAATTGATGGAGTGTCAATTCAAGGAGAGAATATGAAGTGTCCATATTGTGGTGTGAGAGTTAGCTACTTTAAAGCATGGAAAATTAGTCGTTGGAAAAACCATGTCTGTCTAAATTGCGGTGGTGAATCTAGCACAACGACAGGCAATGTTGTCTTGATGGTGGCTTGTGTATTGGTGCCTCTATTTTCGATAGACATGTTGTTTTCGAGCCTGCAACAACCGTTGCACCGAGGCCTGTATCTTGCTCTGGCAATATTATTATCTTACATAGCCCATAGATATATTGGGAAGCTTCAAAAAAATAAGCAACAAAACACCTAACAAACGCTTCAAGAGGGACAGCCAACGCGCGGCATTTTTATCATGCGTTGGTTTTTGTGATTCCGGTGTTATGCGGAAGCTTGGTAGTAGCGTTGTCTGCCCCTTAAGCGGGCGTTATGTGTTTGATGAGTTTTTAAGGTCAAAGCTACGATTTCATTGATAATTCGTTCCGTGTTTTCGGCAAGTTGGCTTAGTCGAAATGGATTCTTAAACAACTTGAGATTGATCGTTTTCAAGGTTTTTGGGTTGCCTCAATTGAGTTTTGGATCTGGTTCGTGTTGAGTTTCGTTGGTTTCAAATCGCTTTAATTGAAATGTCTTTTTGACTGATTTTCTTGCTGAAGCTCAGCTCTGAAAATCTGGTGACGCAAAAAATTTAGCGGTTGCTGAAAGGGCGCTTTCTTTGTTGTTGATTCTGTAAGTGGCTCTCTTTGGCTAAGATCGCTGTGAAATTTAGGTTTTGGTAAACATCGTTTTTGTACGTAACTTATTCAAATTCCTTTGTTTCTACGGTGGTTTACTTTGAATTCACGGTAAAATTCACATAACAAGCAATTCAAGTGGATTCTCAACGCGTGGCAGTTTTACTATGCGTCAGGTAAAGTGCTTTACGGTGCAATACAGCGGCTTGGTCAGTGCGTTGTTCACCACTTAATTGGGCGTTAGGCAAAGTGAGTTTTTATCAGCCAAATCGGGTTTGAATTGAACGGCGAATTCCATGTTCTCATGGCTGGACTTAAGCAATAAATCGTCATCACCTATTTGCTGTTTCTTGATCGCGTTGGGTTGTTTATCGTTGTGAATTTAGCGGCAAAATAACCTTCAGCATCCAAACGTCCGCCGAGCATGCTACGCTCGTCACTTTTCTTCTAAATCGCTCAATTTGAGTTTTTTTGTTTCTTTTCTGATTTGGCATTTTGGTTTATAAATGAATCGGTTAGTTTGTTTCAAATTTACAAAAAAAGCTCGTTCTTTGGTTTTGAAAGTCTCAGTGTCAATCTGTTGGCCTAACAAACGGCTCAAGAGGGATTGTCAACGCGTGGCGGCTTTAGTGCAAAATTGAAGTTCAGTGTTTATAGTGTGTTTTTTGAGTTCGGTGGTGCGTTGTCAACCCCTTAGCCGGGCGTTATGGCTATCAAGTTTAGTTCATCATTAATGTCGGTAAATTGGTTTAAATTGGAGTACTATCATGCGATTAAACTCGCTGAAGAACTCGATGACAATCCCAATTAAAAATGTATCAAATCCGGATATCAAATCCGGAAATGTCGTGCTCAAACTGCCATGCTTGTTGCTGCCGTTTAGAGGTTATGATCATTACCGATACAGGTGTGCCAGAGCAGCATATTGCATTCGATGAATGGGGTGGAGAAACGATGCTGCGTTTGTCAGATGGTTGGTGTTCAGCTCTAGATCGTGAAACGTTCATGTGCATAATTTACGAAAATCGCCCTTGGATTTGTCGAGAATTCGAAATGGGCTCTTACGAATGTCGAGATGAACGTATAGACCTTTCTTAAAGTTTTACCCAATAAATCAGTGAGTTGTTAGCCATAACAAACGGTTCAAGAGGGACAGCCAACGCGCGGTATTTTTATTATGCGTTGGTTTTTGTGGTTACGCTGTTATGCGGAAGCTTGGTAATGGCGTTGGCTGCCCCTTAACCGGGCGTTAGTTTGCCCACCGACTACAATCAGTCGGTAGGGAATTTCTGCTTCTGATGTAGAACTCGCATTACACGAATTGTTGAGCCGTCAACCGAATAGGAAACGATCATTGAGATTTCGGGGATAATTAGTAATCGTCCTCGAATGCCATCACGTTGAAAACCCATCAGTGGCTGCTCAAGTAAATTTTCTACTTTAGCTTCGATGATTTCGTCAGTTTTGTCTGCTGCGTTTGGGTTGAAGTCATAAAGAAACTCAAAGATCTTCTCACGATCATTTAGCGATTCTTCTTCCCATAAAATCATTGTTGACCTCGGCTACGAATCTTAGCTTTTCGTTCAGCCATTAGTGCTTTTGCTGAGTCATGATCAACAAATGAAGCTTTTCCTGAGTCAAACTTTTCAAATGCTAAGTTTACTTGTTCAGTTAACCAAGCGTCATGAGATAATGTTTTTCTTTGTTGCTCAGCCATTTGTTCAGTAAGTTCACGGCAAGCATCGCTGAGTGTGCGACCTTGGCTCTCAGCCATTTGCTGAGCTAAGCGTTTAACTTCGTCATCAACACGAAATTGAATTCTAGTGTCCATGAGTAACCCCCTAAGTTTGCGTGTGTACAAATGTTAGCACTAGAATCGAGCAAGGGCAACTAACAAACGGCTCAAGAGGGATTGCCAACGCGTGGCGACTTTAGTGCAAAATTGAAGTTCAGTGTTTACGGTGTGTTTTTTAAGTTTGGCGGTGCGTTGTCAACCCCTTAGCCGGGCGTTATGCTCTAGTCACAATCAAACTATTTTGGAATTTATCACAATGAAAAAATTAACAATTCTAGCTCTTTCATCACTGGCTTTCTTCTCATCTAACACTTTTGCTAGAGATGATGTGGGTAATTATTCGATTACAAAGGCAATGAGCTCTGAAGTGGCTAAATCTAAATTAGGCACTGAAGTTTCATTTTACTTTGGCGAGCAGAGTTACGGCAAAGTTCTCAAAGAATTAGGTGAATTTAAAACCAGTAAAAAAACGAACGCTTTCAATAAAACAGATGAAGAAGCGTGCAATTGGGTATTTCTTTCCGCCATGATTGCTCTTAAAGACAGAGCGATAAAAGAGGGTGGAAATGCAGTAGTTAATATCAAATCAAATTACAAAAATAACCTCACTTCAAGCAACGATACTTTTCAATGTGGTGCTGGAGCCGTAATGGCTGGAGTTGCATTGAGTGGTGAAGTTGTGAAGCTCAAAAAATAAGCATAACAAACGGTTAAAGAGGGATTGCCAACGCTCGTCGACTTTAGTTCAAAATTGAAATTCAGTGTTTACGGCGTGTTTTTTGAGTTAAGTGGTGCGTTGTCAACCCCTTAAGCGGGCGTTATGGCTATCAAGTTGAGTTCATCATTAATGTCGGTAAGTTGGTTTAAATTGGAGTACTATTCTGCAATTAAACTTGCTGAAGAACTCGATGACAATCCCAATTAAAAATGTATCAAATCCGAAAATATCATGCTCAAACTGCCATGCTTGTTGTTGCCGTTTGGAGGTTATGATCATTACCGATACAGGTGTACCAGAGCAGCATATTGCATTCGATGAATGGGGGGGAGAAACGATGCTGCGTTTGTCAGATGGTTGGTGTTCAGCTCTAGATCGTGAAACCTTCATGTGCACAATTTACGAAAATCGCCCTTGGATTTGTCGAGAATTCGAAATGGGTTCTTACGAATGTCGAGATGAACGGATAGACCTTTCTTAAAGTTTTGCCCGTTAAATCAGTGAGTTGTTAGCCATAACAAACGCTTCAAGAGGGACAGCCAACGCGTGGCATTTTTAGCATGCGTTAGGTTTTGTGATTACGGTGTTATGCGGAAAGTTGGTCGTGGCGTTGGCTGCCCCTTAAGCGGGCGTTATGTTTACTTGTATTTCAGTGGCTTAAAGCTTATTCGACCTATGTTCTTTGTCCCTCTGGCTGTTCGTTCGAGTTGCCTCAGCAAATCCGCATTGTCGGCCCAAGTTTGTGAATTTCTCAGCCCGTAAAACATGTCAATGTTCGTGGGTTGCTTCATTTTCAGGTCGTGACGGTTGGTTTCAAATCTCACTGGCTCTAAGTCGCTCTGAGGTTCTTTGTCAATTAGCATTTCAGCTTGGCAGTTGCCTCGGCAATTTGCCATTGTTCTGCGCTTTGGTTGGAAAGAGAGGGAGCTTGTTGTGAGTTAGTCGGGTTGCCTCATTGGGCAGGGAAGTGGACTTACGCGCTTCGTGTTTTGTGCCTCTGGCGGCCAAGTGAGTATTGGCGTGTGACTGACTTCTTGAAATGCGGTCAACAGTGCAGTTCTTTGCCAAATAAATCAGTCATTTGTGGTAAAACATAACAAACAATTCAACAGTGATTCGCAACGCTTGGCGCTCTCACTTCGGGTTGAATTTCGTGTTTAAGGCGCAGTATTCAAGTTCAGTGCTAGCGCTGCTCACACGTTAATTGGGCGTTAGGCAAGGTGAGTTTTTATCAGCTAAATCGAGTTTGAATTGAACAGTAAATTCCATGTTTTCATGGCTGAATTTAAGCAATAAATAATCATCACATATTTGTTGTTTCTTGATCGCGTTGGGTTGTTTAGCGCTGTGAGTTTAGCGGTAAAATAACCTTCAGCATCCAAACGTCCGCCGAGCATGCTACGCTCGTCACTTTTCTTCCAAATCGCTTAATTTGAATTTTTTGTTTCTTTGCTGATTTAGGTTTTTGGTTTATAAATGAATGGGTTAGTTTGTTTTAAGTTTACAAAAAAGCTCGTTCTTTGGTTTTGAAAGTATCGTTGTCAATCGGTTGGCCTAACAAACGGCTCAAGAGGGATTGCCAACGCGTGGCGGCTTTAGTACAAAATTAAAGTTCAGTGTTTACGGTGTGTTTTTTGAGTTCGGCGGTGCGTTGTCAACCCCTTAGCCGGGCGTTAGGCGCTACATTAATCATTCCCTCAGACATTCGAGGGAAATTACATAGATTTTAAGGTATGAGATGAAGTTTACTGCTATAGATGTTGAAACATCAAATGCCGATATGGCGTCAATTTGTCAGATTGGAATAGCTCAATTTGAAAATGGGAAATTAGTTAATGAATGGTCATCACTTGTTAACCCAGAAGATTATTTTGATCCAATAAATGAAAGTATTCATGGTATTTCAGAAGAAGATGTTGCAAATTCACCAACTTTCCCAGAAGTGCTCGAGAAGGTACACACATTATTTTCAGATTCAGTCATTGTTAGCCATACACACTTTGATCGTGTATCTATTGGTCGTGCAATAGCTAAATACTCACTTGATCCTATAGAAAATAGTTGGCTTGACTCAGCAAAAGTTGTTCGTAGAGCTTGGAAAGAATTATCTAGAAGTGGTTATGGGCTATCAAATGTTTGCAATTTTATTGGTTATGAGTTTAAGCATCATGACGCATTAGAGGATGCAAAAGCCTGTGGTTATGTTTTACTTGCAGCAATTACAAAGAGTGAGTTAGGCATTGAGGAGTGGATAACACAGTCTAATTTACCAATTGGTATATCTTCAGATGGCTCTGCTGAGATTAAGCGAGATGGTAACCCTGAAGGTGAATTTTACGGAGAGGTCTTGGTATTCACTGGAACATTGATAATACCAAGCACAAGTAGGGTGTCAAGTTGCATCTGGAGTAACGAAGAGAACTACTATGCTTGTTGTCGGTGATCTGGATATAGCAAAACTTGCTGGCAAAGAAAAAAGTTCTAAGCATTTAAAAGCTGAAAAATTAATTCTTAGCGGTCAACGAATCAAAATTATTAGGGAAAGTGATTTTAAAGAGCTCGTAACTGAGTCCACAACATGCGCCTAACAAACGGCTCAAGAGGGATTGCCAACGCGTGGCGGCTTTAGTGCAAAATTGAAGTTTAGTGTTTACAGTGGTTTTTTGAGTTCGGCGGTGCATTGCCAACCCCTTAGCCGGGCGTTATGTGAATTGGAGAAATTGAGTATATGAAGAAGTTAATCGCTATATTTATAGCCGTCTTTTGTCTAGCTTCGATTGGTGCTCAAGCTAATGATCATCAGTTAAAAAATGCGTATGAAAATCATCAAAGTGATATTCAAGTCCAAGGCTCAGGCACAGTTATTCGCTTGTTACCTGATGACAACGAAGGAAGTAGGCATCAAAAATTCATATTGAAACTGGACAGTAAACAAACTTTACTTGTTGCTCACAATATTGATTTAGCTCCTAGGGTTCCAAATCTAAAAGTTGGCGATCGAGTCCAGTTTTACGGTGAATATGAATGGAACAAAAAAGGTGGTGTCATGCACTGGACGCACAAGGATCCAAACAATAAACACCCGCAAGGTTGGTTAAAGCACAACGGTAAGACGTACGAGTAAAATTCACATAACAAACGGCTCAAGAGGGATTGCCAACGCGTGGCGACTTTAGTGCAAAATTGAAATTCAGTGTTTACAGTGTGTTTTTTAAGTTCGGTGGTGCGTTGTCAACCCCTTAGCCGGGCGTTAGCTGGGGTTAAGAAAGGCTGTGAGTTTAGGGTGGAAAGGCTTTCGGTTTTCTAGCTACACACCGGACAAATCTCAGCTTCTCAACTATCTCGCCAGTGGCACTTTTCGGGAAGTGTTTGAACTTAACGAAGTCTGCTTACGGGAAATGTTGTGTTTGTTAAGTTCGTTGACGCGGCTTCTTTGGTGTTGAAATTCATGAATGCCTAAATTCGTTTCGTGTGCTTTGTCGTTGGCTTTTTCGATAGAATTCTTTGCAAATTACCGAGCTCTGGAATGGGGGTTTTCTCGGTCATTTCTTCTTTGCCAAGCGCATTTCGTGGATTGGGTTTTAATTTCACAGCTGTTTGTTTTACTTTGCCGTTTGAAAGCAATAATGTGTTTCAAATTAGGCACTTTGGCGTAATTTTCTAGCGAAAGTGCAGCAGCTAACTAGGCGTTTAAGACGGATTCCCAACGCTTGGGAGTTTCGGTTCTAGGTTGAGTTTTGTGTTTAAGGCACAATGGGTTAGGATTGTGGTCGCGTTGCTCACCACTTAACGCAGCGTTATAAGCAAGTTGAAGTTTGGGCTTTAAAGGAAAGTAAAAATGGAAGTTGAATATTTTGTAAATCGCCCAATTACGCCAGAGCAGTTTGTGGAACTCCTCAATCAGACAACGCTTGGAGCTAGGCGTCCAACCGATAATTACGAGTGTATCAGTGGGATGTTGGCAAATGCGGATTTGCTTGTTTCAGCTTGGATTGGTGAGCGGCTTGTCGGTATTGCTCGCTCGGTGACAGATTTTCATTACTGCTGCTACTTGTCGGATTTGGCTGTCTCGGAGCAGGTCCAATCGAAAGGTATTGGTAAAGAATTGATCCGACAGACTTTCGCTAGTCTTAAAAAAGGTTGTAAGTTGATTTTGTTATCAGCTCCACAAGCAACAGAATACTATCCAAAAATTGGTTTTAAGCAGCATAACAGCGCATGGCTAATGTCGGATTTAGAAGAGCTTCTGTAACGTTGGTATCTTGCTTATAACAAACGCCTCAAGAGGGACTGTCAACGCGTGGCGTTTCCAGTCCCAATGAGCCGCGGTGGTTACGGCTGTTGTGTTTGAGTTTCGTGGTAATGCGTTGCCAGCCCCTTAGGCGGGCGTTAGGCAAAGTGAGTTTTTATCAGCTAAATCGAGTTGAAATTGAACGGTAAATTCCATGTTTTGTGGCTTAATTTAAGCAATAAATAATCATCACATATTTGTCGTTTCTTGATCGTGTTGGGTTGTTTAACGTTGTGAATTCATCGGTAAAATAACCTTCAGCATCCAAACGTCCGCCGAGAATGCTACGCTCGTCACTTTTCTTCCAAATCGCTCAATTTGAGTTTTTTTGTTTCTTTGCTGATTTAGCATTTTGGTTTATAAATGAATCGGTTAGTTGGTTTTAAGTTTATAAAAAAGTTCGTTCTTTAGTTTTGAAAGTGTCGGTGTCAATCGGTTGGCCTAACAAACGGCTCAAGAGGGATTGCCAACGCATGGCGACTTTAGTGCAAAATTGAAGTTTAGTGTTTACAGTGTGTTTTTTGAGTTCGGCGATGCGTTGTCAACCCCTTAGCCGGGCGTTATAAGCAAATCCAGCCTCAGAGGATGAAAAATGGAAATTGAGTACAAGGTAAACTATCCAATCACGTCGAAACAGTTCGTGAATTTGCTAAAGAAAACATCACTTGGTGAACGTAGACCACTAGAAAATGAAGCAATCATCAAAGGTATGCTTGAAAACTCAGATCTAATTGTTACTGCATGGATAAACGATCAGCTTGTTGGCGTGGCGCGTTCTGTTACGGATTTTCATTATTGCTGTTACCTATCGGATCTAGCCGTTGATGAAAGCGTTCAATCGAGTGGTATTGGTAAATATCTAATATTGGTAACCAAAGAAGAATTGAATCCAAACTGTAAAGTTATTTTATTATCAGCGCCTCAAGCGCAAGCTTACTATCCAAAAATCGGTTTTGAGCATCATGAAAGCGCATGGGTTTTATCAAGTGCCGAACAATTAAAGCTAATTTAAATCAAGGTGTTATTTTGCTTATAACAAACGGTTCAAGAGGGACTGCCAACGCGTGGCGGTTTTTGTTCAAATCAGCATTTGTGATTACGGTTGTTATTTTAGGTTCAGTGTTTTGCGTTGTCAGCCCCTTAACCGGGCGTTAAGCGTCAGAATAATATCGAGGTATAAATTGGATTTATTTACTCCTATAGCAGATGAAGAGCGCCAACATCCAATCTTCAAAATGCTGTTACAAGAACAATACAAAGCCGAAAGAGAAGTGTTGAACTCATGGGCTAAGGGTTTTGAAGATCGTGATGGTAAGTTTGTATATGAATTTCAAACTACATTTGAATCTTCAATGTGGGAACTCTATCTCCACGCTTTTCTGAAAGAGCTTGGGGCTCAAACAGACTTTTCACATCATGCACCTGATTTTGTGACTGAGCTAGATAGAGAGATTACACTTGAAGCTACTATTGCTGCACCAGCGCAAGGTGGAGAACCAGCAGCTGGTCATTCTCAGATGTTTGCGCCGAAAGATTTTGCTGAGTTCAATCAACAGTCAACGATTCGAATTTTGAATAGCTTGTCTTCAAAAATTAAAATGTACCGGACTAAATACTCCCAGTTAGAGCATGTAAAAGGAAAGCCCTATGTCATTGGGCTAGCGTCATTCGATAGACCTTTTTCACACTATGCAGTTAACCGTTCTATAATTGCTGCTTTATATGGTCTCTACATAGACGAAGAAACCACTATAGCTACAGGCTCCAAAGAGCTTATTAAGTATCCAGTTGAAGCTGTCGTAAAAAATGAGAAAGCAACAATCCCTACGGGCTTGTTTGCTACCGATGAGTATAAAGATGTTAGTGCGGTTATTTATAGTTCGTTAGCTACATGGGGCAAAATTCGTGCGTTGGCTGACAACCCTGATGCTATGACTGTCTACCACACGTCTCACCTTCCTGTTGGCGACAGCATTCAAGCTGAGATGCGTTTTGCTCCAAAAGCAGAGTATGTTGAGAATATCGCTGATGGATTGCATATATTGCATAATCCACATGCTGAATACCCTTTAGACGCTAGTACTTTTAATCACGCGCGCGTTGCACAATACTTTTTAGATCCAGAGAAAGGTATAGATGTAATTGCTCCAGATGACTTCCTGTTACTTAGGCAATTACAAAGCGTAGTCGTGCGACCAGACGCTTAACAATCTGTTTAAGAGTGATTCGCAACGCTTGGCATTTTTGTTATGCGTTGCGTTTAGTGTTTAAGGTGGTATGCGGCGGCATCAGTATTGCGTTGCTCACACCTTAACAGGGCGTTATGTTTAATCACCAAAAATCAGTGGATTATGATTTTTCTTTGCTCCCTTGGCTTGTGAGTTTTGTGTTTCTCGGCAAGTTGGCTTCAGTGGGCGCGGTTTTCCGGACAATTATTCTTTGGCGCTGGAAATTCAGAGAATTGCCTCAATCAATTTTCGGGCAAGCGCGAGGTTGGTTCGGCTGGCTCAATCAGTATTTTGATCACAGGTTTTTGTGCTTGAATTGACGAAATTGGAAGTCTGTTTTTCAAATCTATGAGTTGTTTCAGTTTTCTGGGTTTTGGCTTTTGTTTGTCAGTCAAAACCGAGTTAATCTTGGTTTGGGTAAAACGTAAGTCATTGAAGCTTAAACATAACAAACGCTTCAAGAGGGACAGCCAACGCGTGGCATTTTTACTATGCGTTGGTTTTTGTGGTTACGGTGTTATGCGGAAAGTTGGTAGTAGCGTTGTCTGCCCCTTAAGCGGGCGTTATGTGGTGGCGTACACCAGTGGTATTTGGACGTACCAAAATTAAGGGTATATTGATCGGATTAACCATAGTGTTATTTTGTTAGTTTCATTATTAACTACGAGGTCTTGATTATGTCAGATGACTGGATTTGGCAGTTGTTGCATGTGTTAAAGCTTTTGTTAGGTACTGGGCCGTTGTTGCTTATACTCATGATATTGATCCCATTTGCATTTCTTCCATCAATTATCGCGTTAAAGAAAAATCATCCTCATAAGATTCCTATCGCCTTGGTAAATGTTTTAGGTGTTTTATTGTGGTGGGCTGGATGGTTAATTGCTTTGATTTGGTGTTTTATTGTCCCAGAAAATAAAGCTGCGAGTATAGCTAACGTTGTAGATGAGCTTGATAAGCTCCACTCTTCGAAAGAGAGATGTATTATTTCTGAGAATGAATTCAAGGTCAAATAGAAGGAACTAATGCCGCTGTAAAGAACCACATAACAAAAAATTTAAGAGTGATTCACAACGCTCGGCGCTCTCATTTCAAGTCAGTTTAGTGATTATGGCACAATGGTTTAGCTAAGGTGTTAGCGTTGTTCACACCTTAATTTGGCGTTAGGGGTTACAGCATGAATCTAAGTGAAATTTATTGAGGGAATTATGAACAGAGAGTTGAGCAATCCAGAACAGTATTCTGAGTTATGGACTAAAGAGTCCGAATTTCTTGAATTGCACGGTATTTATGAGAAGTTGTCGCATCATACTCCTAAAGGTAATACTTTGGAGTTTGGCTGCGGAACTGGTAAGGGAACGCGCTATTTATCAAACGGTCGCAGTGTTTTATCTTTAGATAGTAATCAATATTTGATCGATGCTGCTAACAGCTATCTTGAAGGTTTAAATGTAAGCAGAAACATTCATAAATGTGATTTTTTCGAGCTTACGACTGAAGACAAAAAAGCTATTAAGACATTCTCACCAAAAGTTATTACAGGATGGTTTGTTGGATCTCACGGCCAAGATATTTTTAAGCATACACCTGAAGAACCTGATCCTGTTACAAAGTCAAAACTATACCGTGAAAAAATTGAAGATATCATTGTTTCAAAAGATGTCTGCCTTGAATCTGTTGATTATATTCACTTAGTAAACCGTGGAGCAATTATTGAAGGGACCTCTGACAGTGAAATATTCAGTGAAACTAAAAAAGATTATGACACTTATGTTTTTGGAAATGTCGGTTTTGAGGTTGTTGAAGTAAAAAATTACGAGTGGCCAAGAGTTGGTAGCGAATTTCAATATGGCCAAGCTCATAACCCAAATCTAGCAAAAGGTAAGGCGATCCCAATGATTACTTCAATTGTCGCCAAACGAAAATCAAAGTAACCCCTAACAAATTGCTTAAGAGTGACAGCTAACCTTTGGCGTTTTTGGTTTGGTCTGGTTCAGTGATTATGGTGGCTTTGCTTGGGTTTTGTGACGGTTAGCTGCACCTTAGCAAGGCGTTAGCTATTGTTTTATTCAGCAGCAAGGAAATTAAAGATGTCAAAGTATCAATTTTTCTGTAAACCAAATTCAAATCGTAATGAATTTACTTATCTGGATATGAGTTCAGAAACTTATCTTTTTGAAAAGGAAGAGCTTTTGAGAACGGGGTTAGAAGTGGAAGGTGATACGATTTATGCTTCTTCTCCAGAAGAGGCTATTGATAAATTCAAATCAAATTTTTGTGAGCCTTTGAAGGATTATGCAAATTCAAATGTTGCAGGTGGATTGGCGACATTCATTTTTGAATCATTCAAATCAGTCACTGGGAAAAAATAGCTAACAAACGGCTCAAGAGGGATTGCCAACGCTTGGCGACTTTAGTGCAAAATTGCAGTTCAGTGTTTACGGTGTGTTTTTTGAGTTCGGCTATGCGTTGTCAACCCCTTAGCCGGGCGTTAGGCAAGGTGAGTTTTTATCAGCTAAATCGAGTTGGAATTGAGCGGTAAATTCCATGTTTTCTGGCTTAAGTTAAGCAATAAATAATCATCACATATTTGTTGTTTCTTGATCGCGTTGAGTTGCTTTTCGTTGTGAGTTTAGCGGCAAAATAACCTTCAGCATCCAAACGTCCGCCGAGCATGCTACGCTCGTCACTTTTCTTCCAAATCGCTCAATTTGAGTTTTTTTGTTTCTTTGCTGATTCAGCATTTTGGTTTATAAATGAACGGTTTAGTTTGCTTAAAGTTTACAAAAAGACTTGTTCTTGGGTTTTGAAAGCATTGTTGTCAATTGATTGGCCTAACAAACGGCTCAAGAGGGATTGTCAACGCGTGGCGGCTTTAGTGCAAAATTGAAGTTCAGTGTTTACAGTGTGTTTTTTAAGTTCGGCGGTGCGTTGTCAACCCCTTAGCCGGGCGTTATGTTTATCGGAGGAAATCATGATCAGTTGGCCATGTATTCTAAAATTGGATGGTGATGATGAACTAGTTTATCTTGCATCTGATAGTGATTTGAACAGAGAGTGTTCAAATTTGATTTTATGCCCAAATGATAGAGTTATTGATTCTGTTGGAAACACTTTTTCGATAATTATCAATGATGCAGAAGTTAATCTGGTGAGTGAGCAAGTTCAAGTTACAGCGGAACAAGCATCAAAACTAATTCAGTCGTATGAGTTTTGTCGCTCAGAGGCATGCTTGACAAAAATTCAGTTTGAGTCCGTGTTTGATGCAATTAACTGTCTGAAATCTCAAGCTAAATAAACATAACAAGGCGTTTAAGTGGGATTCATGCCGCGTGGCATTTTTGGTCTGCGGTGGTTTTTGTGGTGAAAATGGTCTGCGGAAGGTTGGTTTATGCGGCATTCACCCCTTAACGCGGCGTTATGCTTAATCACGTAAAATCAGTGGTTTATGCTTTTTCTTTGTTCCCTCGGCTTGTTAGTTTCGAGTTTGTCGTCAAGTTGGCTTTTTTGAGCGATGCTTTTCGGACATTTATTCTTTAGCGCTGAAAATTCAGAGAATTGCCTCAATCAATTTTTGGGCAAGCGCGAGGTTAGGGCGGCTGGCTCAATCAGAAATCCATTTCTAGGTTTTCAAACTTCAAACCAGATTTGCCAAAATTCCGAGCCTGATTATCAAAACTATGATTCATTTCGGTTTTCTAAGTTTTGGCTTTTGTTTCTGAATCAAAGTCGAGTTAATCTTGTTTCCAGAAAAACGTAACCCATTGAAGCTTAAGCATAACAAGGCGTTTAAGAGGGATTCATGCCGCGTGGCATTTTTGGTATGCGGTTGGTTTTGGTGGTGAAAGTGGTCTGCAGAAGCTTAGTTTAGGCGGCACTCACCCCTTAACGCGGCGTTATGTTTAAGGAGCAAAATTGGAGACATTACTGGTTGGGATAGCATGTGGTTTGATTGGGTGTTTTGCTGGTCACTGGTTGGCAATTGGCCGAGATCGGAGAAAAGAACATAACGATGTTATTTACCCATTAAAGCAAAAAATTTTAACGCATTTAGATGCATTATCTGAAGGAAACGTAAACTATTATATTTCAGAAGACGACATAAAGCCGTTACGTTTGTTTTATAAGGAAAGCAAGTATCAAAGAATAAAACATCTACACGATGACTATCAAAAAATAGCCAGAGATCATATGAGTCAAAACGATTATGGTGAAGTTATGTACTCTAAAGCTGGATGTGAAAAAATGGCAATAGAGGTTACAAAGCTTAATAATATATTGCGGCTGAAATAAACATAACAAACGCTTCAAGAGGGACAGCCAACGCGCGGCATTTTTACTATGCGTTGGTTTTTGTGATTACGGTGTTGTGCGGAAAGTTAGTAGTAGTGTTGGCTGCCCCTTAAGCGGGCGTTAGGCAAAGTGAGTTTTTATCAGCTAAATCGGGTTTGAATTGAACTGTGAATTCTATGTTCTCATGGCTGGACTTAAGCAATAAATCGTCATCACATATTTGTTGTTTCTTGATCGCGTTGGGTTGCTTTTTGCTGTGAATTCATCGGCAAAATAACCTTCGGCATCCAAACGTCCGCCGAGCATGCTACGCTCGTCACTTTTCTTCCAAATCGCTCAATTTGAATTTTTTGGTTTCTTTGCTGATTTAGGGTTTTGGTTTATAAATGAATCGGTTAGTTGGTTTTAAGTTTGTAAAAAAGCCCTGTTCTTTGGTTTTGTCAATTGGTTGGCCTAACAAACGGCTCAAGAGGGATTGCCAACGCGTGGCGGCTTTAGTGCAAAATTGAAGTTTAGTGTTTACAGTGTGTTTTTTGAGTTCGGTGGTGCGTTGTCAACCCCTTAGCCGGGCGTTATGGCTATCAAGTTGAGTTCATCATTAATGTCGGTAAATTGGTTTAAATTGGAGTACTATTCTGCGATTAAACTCGCTGAAGAACTCGATGACAATCCCAATTAAAAATGTATCAAATCCGGAAATATCGTGCTCAAACTGCCATGCTTGTTGTTGCCGTTTGGAGGTTATGATCATTACCGATACAGGTGTACCAGAGCAGCATATTGCATTCGATGAATGGGGTGGAGAGACGATGCTGCGTTTGTCAGATGGTTGGTGTTCAGCTCTAGATCGTGAAACCTTCATGTGCACAATTTACGAAAATCGCCCTTGGATTTGTCGAGAATTCGAAATGGGCTCTTACGAATGTCGAGATGAACGGATAGATCTTTCTTAAAGTTTTACCCAATAAATCAGTGAGTTGTTAGCCATAACAAACGGTTCAAGAGGGACAGCCAACGCGCGGCATTTTTATCATGCGTTGGTTTTTGTGGTTACGGTGTTATGCGGAAGCTTGGTAGTGGCGTTGGCTGCCCCTTAACCGGGCGTTATGTTTATTGGAGAAATTTATGGTCAATTGGCCTTGTATCCTGAAATTGGATGGTGACGATGAGCTCATTTATTTGGGCTCAGAAACTGACTTGAACTGCGAATGTGTGGGGTTGATTTTTAGCTCAGATGATCGAGTAATAGATTCTGAAGGCTTTGTATACTCATTGGTTTCAGATGCTTCAACAGCGATTAACTTGGTTGGAAACTCAGTCCAGATTTCAGCAGAAGATGCATCAAGATTGATTCAATGTCACGAGTTTTGTCGAGCTGAAGTTTGTTTGACAAAAATTCAATTTGAGACGGTAAGTGACGCAATTAAGTGTCTTAAATCTTAGGCTAAATAAACATAACAAACGGCTCAAGAGGGATTGCCAACGCGTGGCGGCTTTAGTGCAAAATTGAAATTCAGTGTTTACAGTGTGTTTTTTGAGTTCGGCTATGCGTTGTCAACCCCTTAGCCGGGCGTTATGAGTATCCGCAATTATAGAGACAAGGAGTCAATTTTGTTCAAGCTTTATTACTATCCAAACAATGCGAGCCTAGCTCCTCATTTTTTGCTTCATCATTTAAAAGCAGACTATGAGCTGTTGTTAGTTGATAAAAAATCGAACTCTCAAAAATCAGCGGATTATCTTAGGCTCAACCCAGCAGGGCGCATACCGACCTTAGTTGTTAATGACCAACCAATTTTCGAAAGCCCAGCTATCTGCATGCACATCTGCGAATTGCACCCTGAATCAGATTTAATGCCATCGTTAGGTGATCCGACTCGTCCTTTGTTTTATCAATGGCTCGCGTTTCTCAATAATACGCTGCAAGCTGAACTCATGGTCCGCTATTACCCTCATCGCCACACTAACGATGAAGCTACCATTCCAAATGTTATAGCGGCGCAGGACGAAAGAATTGCTGATGCATTGTCAATTATCAACGACCAGTTAGAGCATCAAGAATACTTGCTGGGTGATACCTTAACAGCATGTGACTACTTCTTGTTTATGCTTGCAGAATGGTCGTTGCCAATTGAAAAGTCACCACTCGATTTCAAACACCTAGCAGCGTATTTAAAGCGCCTTTGTTTGAACCCAACTATTAAAGCGGTTTGCGACATCGAGGGTATAGACCTCACACCATTTGAGTCATACTCATAACAAACTGTTCAAGAGGGATTCCCAACGCTTGGGACTTTTGTCTCTAAATTGGGTAATGTGTTTATGGCGTTATTTTTAAGTTAGGTGGTAGCGTTGCTCACCCCTTAACAGGGCGTTAGGCAAAGTGAGTTTTTATCAGCTAAGTCGAGTTTGAATTGAACGGTAAATGCCATGTTTTCTAGCTTAAGTTAAGCAATAAATAATCATCACATATTTGTTGTTTCTTGATCGCGTTGGGTTGTTTAGCGCTGTGAGTTTAGCGGCAAAATAACCTTCGGCATCCAAACGTCCGCCGAGCATGCTACGCTCGTCACTTTTCTTCCAAATCGCTCAATTTGAGTTTTTTGTTTCTTTGCTGAGTTGGCATTTTGGTTTATAAATGAATCGGTTAGTTTGTTTCAAGTTTACAAAAAAGCTCGTTCTTTGGTTTTGAAAGTGCCGGTGTCAATCAGTTGGCCTAACAAACGGCTCAAGAGGGATTGCCAACGCGTGGCGGCTTTAGTGCAAAATTGAAGTTCAGTGTTTACAGTGTTTTTTTTGAGTTCGGCTATGCGTTGTCAACCCCTTAGCCGGGCGTTATGCGATTAATGAGGTCAGCGAAAGGAATAGAAATTTATGTACAAAGTTGGCGTTGTTATATTTGATGATTTCACAGATGTAGACTTTTTTCTTATGTATGACTTGCTTGGGAGAACAACCGATAGTTGGACGGTCAGCATACTGGGAACTAAACCAGAACATCATTCCCACCTTGGCATGAAAGTTAGAACTGACGGACATATTTCAGAGGTGACTAACCAAGATGTCGTTCTTATCACTAGTGGTAAACGTGGTATTCCAGCAGCGATGAAAGAAGCTGAATTTATGTCAGCATTGAGCCTCGACCCAAACAAACAGCTAATTGGCTCGATTTGTGCTGGTTCATTCATCCTTCATGAACTCGGTTTACTAAAAGGTAAGCCATTAACCACGAATCCAGATGCTAAAAGTGTTCTACAAAAGATGGGAGGAGACGTTCAGGATCTGCCTTTAGTAGTAGAAGGTAACATAGCCACTGCCGGAGGTTGCCTTTCATTGGTGTATCTCATTGGTTGGGTGGCAGAGCGGCTTTTTGACTTAGATAAACGAAAAGCTATTCAGAATCAATTAATTCCAGCTGGGCAGTTAGAACTTTTTGAAGAGCTAATTAGCACAACTATTCAGTCAGCAGAGTTGAAAAATTCGCTTAGTATCAAGTTTGAAGTGCGACACTTTTTAAAGATGCGCATGAATATACTCCAGTGGTGTTCTATACCCAAGTCTTTTGCGTGGGCGCATATTTAATTTGTGTGCAATTTCATTGCAGAGCTT
>NZ_CAWPJM010000010.1:0-17565 GCF_963888495.1 Vibrio sp. 2-2(8)
GCTAACTTCAGGGCTTGTGCTTTAAATTCAGGGGAATGTTTAATTCTAGTTTTCTTAGTTGTCATTGTTCACCTCGTTAGTGATTGTACTCACTTAACTCAGTGTCCAAAACTGCTGGGGCGGATCACTTGTGGGCTGCTCATCATACTCTTGGTATTCAAACATTGTGCAATTACTTAAAGTAACCACAAAACCCTCACCGTCTCCTTGGAACATTCCACGAAGATATAAAATATTTACAAATACTCTTAACTCACCGGGGATAGTGCCTTCAATTTTGGATATATACCCATCATGAAATATACCCCAACTGTCTCGTTTCATGGTAACTCCTAACGCCGAATTAAGCTGCTACCAACGCACAAAGTCATTGAAAGCCATGCACCGTAATCACTAAACCATTTTGGAATCGATTCAGCCACGCGTTGGTAGTCAGGCTTGAATTTCTTGTTAGGTTTTACTGTTTAACCTGCACCAACTTGGCAAAGAGCCCCGCTAGATTAACGCATTGTGATGAATCAAACTCAAACCTTTCACTCAATTTGACGGCCAAATGCGACAAACTTAAAAACAAATGGTTAAGTCAATTCCATTGATTAAACCAAAGCGCTTTTGCGCCAGTGAAACTTTCAACCGACCGGCTCGATTTTCCAATGAAGCAACCCACGAATTTTGACATGAGAAATAGTGAAAGAAACGTGATGATTTTGGGCACACCAAGTTGATTTGCTAAAAGCCGTAAACGAATGACCAGAGAAATCCCCAAATCTTTTCCTCAAACAATTACACTTTTCTCTTCGTAAACCTAACGCCCGGCTAAGGGGTTGACAACGCACCGCCAAACTTAAAAAACACACAGTAAACACTGAACTTCAATTTTGCACTAAAGTCGCCAAGCGTTGGCAATCCCTCTTGAGCCGTTTGTTATATGCGTAGTTTCAACTACATAAAGACTGCTTCAAGTTTGTTTCCGTCAACATCTCGGACAAACGCCGCATAGTAAGTTTCACCGTACTCAGGACGCAAACCTGGCTTGCCTGCACACGAACCACCAAGCTCCAATGCAGTAGCATAAAACTGGTCAACGGCATCTTGATTCGGCGCATTGAAAGCAATGTGAGTACCGTTACCAGAAGATGCAACACTTTCGCATGGACAACCGACCCAAAACTCAAAATTTTCGCCGTAGGCAGCCGCTACATTTTCGATGTAATGAGAGCGTTTTATGGACAAAGCGGATAGAACTGAGTCGAAAAAAAACACAGCAGATGCCACATTTGAGACACCAACTGAGACGTGATTTAAAATCATTTTAAACTCCCTTTTACTCAAAGATTTTAAAAGCATATAACGCCCGCTTAAGGGGCTGCCAACGCGACTACTAAGCTTCCGCACAACACCGTAATCACAAAAACCAACGCATAGTAAAAATGCCGCGCGTTGGCTGTCCCTCTTGAAGCGTTTGTTATGTTTTGGGCCAATGGGTACGATTTAGACCATAAACAGCATGATCTACAACTTGGCCATTCAAATTTTCTGCGCGACTGATTATGCCCTCAAGCGAGAAACCTAAACGTTCACATACATTACGACTTGGAATATTTTCGCTCGCTGCTGATATCTGAACCTTTTCCATATCAAATTCAGTAAAAGCCAAGTCGGTCAGTTTTAAAACTGACTTACTCACGATACCTTTACCTTGGTATTCAGAGCTTAACCAGTAGCCAATCTCTACTTTTTTCAGTTGACGGTTAATACTGTTAAAACTGATATTTCCAACCAACTTATCTTGGTAAATCATCCCACAAACTAAGGATTTTCCATCAGCATAATCATGCAATGAACTTTTGATAAAGCTAAGAAAAAACTCTTCATTGCTTGCATGAGGAGGCCAAGCTAACCATTGACTCAAATATTCTCGCTCTCGACTGACAATTTCAAGATAGGCCGAAGCAAACTTGGGAGTAACCAAAGCCAGTTTCAGATCGGTATCAACATCCAATGTAAACATGATTTCCTCTTAAAAACATAACGCCCGGCTAAGGGGTTGACAACGCACCGCCGAACTTAAAAAACACACTGTAAACACTGAACTTCAATTTTGCACTAAAGCCGCCACGCGTTGGCAATCCCTCTTGAGCCGTTTGTTATGCAAATTCAATGAAATAAACTGACTTTACACGATCAAAAACCACAATCGCAATGGTTGAGTGATTCAAGAATCAACCCAAGCAAGAACTGTGATAAATGAGCCGCCAAAACAAAGTCCACCTTTCAACAACAAACCAAGCTTTTGAATTAGACAAACTCACCGAGCAAGACTTTCAGCAAGTACGAAATGATCGAATAACTTGCTCTCTCCACACTTTGCGCACGCTAAATTGACAACAAACCAGCACTAAAACTGATTGAGGCAAACAAAGAAATTTGCCTGTTTTACGGTTTGAGTTAGCCATGGATTTGAGGGTAAAAAAGCTCATTTGCCGACAACATAAAACGAATGGCCGGAGAAACCTAAAAAGATTGAACTCCTAAATTCACCTGAGTTGCATAACGCCCGCCTAAGGGGCTGGCAACGCACTACCACCAAACTCAAACACAACAACTGCAACCACCGCGGCTCAATGGGACTGGAAACGCCACGCGTTGACAGTCCCTCTTGAGGCGTTTGTTATACGCCTATTTCAGTACACCCGATTGAACTGCGTCATTGAGCCTAGACTCGACTTCTCGCCACAACAAATTACTACCTTTGGAAATGCGTTCGCCATTAAAAGCAAAAACTTTTTCTTTGGGTATATTGTGTTTTTTCCAGCCATGACCTTCACCATGAATGTTGTGAAGTAAAGGTGGAATTCGGTCGATTGCCTTAGCAAAGCTTGCTTCGGGGCTTACACCTTCTTCAAACTCTTCCCAAAGATTAGAAAACTCTTCTCGGCTTGCTTCAGGTAAAAGTTGAAATAAATTCTGTATGCATGACCTTTCTAGTTGTTTGTTTTCTTCTGTTTCAGCAGAGTAAATAACCGTATCACCTGCCTCAATTTCACCCAAGTCATGGATGAGTAGCATTTTCATGACACGAACAATATCAACTGGTTCATTAGCAAAATCTTTGAGTAAAATAGCACTCAGGCAAACATGCCAGCTATGTTCTGCTGAGTTCTCATATCTATCTAACCCTACAGGTTTAGTTTGTCGTTCTATCGATTTAAGCTTCTCGACCTCTATCATAAAGTCGATTATTCCCTTAATTTCTTGCACGCTAAGTCCTTTTTGATGCTCAATATTTGATTGGCGTATAACGCCCGGCTAAGGGGTTGACAACGCGCCATCGAACTCAAAAAACACACTGTAAACCCTGAATTTCAATTTTGCACTAAAGTCGCCAAACGTTGGCAATCCCTCTTGAGCCGTTTGTTATACGCGTGCTTCCGACCACACTGCAAATTCGTTACCGCTTGGCTCAATAAAATGGAAACGACAGCCTCCGGGAAAATCAAAAATTGGGCGAATAATTTGACCACCGCTATTCTGGACTTTGGCTAAAGTGGTTTCTATGTTTGAGCTATAAAAGATAAGAAGTGCACCACCCGATGCTGTCTGACTACAACAGTCAGCTTTAAAAAAACCGCCATCTAAACCCTGATTTGAGAATGCTGTATATTCAGGACCATAATCAGTAAATTCCCAGCCAAAAACTGAAGAGAAAAATGATTTTGTTGCCTCTAAATTTTTTGCTGCAAACTCGACATAATTCAGCTTTTCATTCGGATTCATTTCACGACTCCATTGTTAAATTTCCATATAGCGTATAACGCCGCGTTAAGTGGTGAGCAACGCTAACCACCCTACCTAACCCATTGTGACATAAACACTTAAATTGAAGTAAGCCGAAAACGCCATGCGTTGGGAATCCGTCTTAAACGCTTTGTTAAATTACAATATTTTGAAGAATGTGCCTTCTAACTCACCTGTAGAGCTTCGTGCAAACTGAGGAATTTGACCGGCTTCGGTATAGCCAATAGTTCGATATAACGTAGAAGCGACATCACCTAAACGTGTATCGAGTACAAGCAATGACAACCCTATTTCAGTTGCTACATCTTCCATCAGTGACATTAGCTTTTTACTAATACCTTTTCCTCGCGCATCCGTGTGAACCATTAATTTTTCAACTTCACCTCGATGCGAACCATTAGGCTTAGAACATAGCGAGAGTTGAACAGCACCAATGACACTTTCACCGTCATACGCAAGAAACACCCTTCTCGCACCCGACTCAAGATCTGATTCAACGGACGACCAATATGATTTCACTTCGTTTTCATCAACAGGAGTTAAGAAACCGACAGACGCTCCGCTATTAATGCAATCGACCAACAGTAAATGTAACTGGTCGGCTAAACCTGAGATCGAACTTACTTCCTTGATTTCCACAAAACTATCCTTGTAATTTAACGCCCGGCTAAGGGGTTGACAACGCATAGCCGAACTCAAAAAAACACACCGTAAACACTGAACTTCAATTTTGCACTAAAGTCGCCACGCGTTGGCAATCCCTCTTGAGCCGTTTGTTATGTGATTGTTGCACAAGATTTACATTAAGGGCTCAGCTATAATCCATAAGCACCAAGTTAACTATAATAATATGGACATGATATGAAAGCTCTTATTTATGAAACACTTATTAGCCTTGCAAACCAAGACCCTGAACAACATGCAAAAATTCGCGAAAATCTGTATGAACAGTTGGGCTTGCCTTTGGACAAACAATTAGCTCTATACTCTAGAGCCCTTGGGCCAGCAAGTTCAGGAAAACTTGAAAATGACCAAGCGATCAATAATGCAGTTGAAAGTGCCATTAAGCTGCTAGAAACACCTGAGCACTAGCCTTGCATTACTAAATATCAGCGGCCCACAACGTCAAGGGCCGTTTTTATATGCTCATTTTCTAACAAATTCTCAACGAATTTAGACAAAATTATCACTAGTAATACTTTTAGAGAAAACTAAAACCTCGATTTTTGAGACAACTCCCTTCTTTGACGGCATGCAATAAGAATCTTGTTCTTTTCAATTATCGTTGAAGAATGCCAATCAATGATTTCATTCAACGATCTGAAACATCCCAAACAAATATCCATTTCATCTAAACAGCACTGTCTAATACACGGTGACTTGGGCTCTTCGACCTCACTCATTTTCCTATCTTTCATAACAAAAATCCTATCACATTTCCGCAGTAGTCTTTATTAACGAAATCATAGTAAAGAATTCGGCGTACACTAGCACATAACGCCCGGCTAAGGGGTTGACAACGCACCGCCGAACTCAAAAAACACACTTAAACACTGAACTTTAATTTTGCACCAAAGTCGCCATGCGTTGGCAATCCCTCTTGAGCCGTTTGTTAGCTGAATTTTTCCATAACAAAGTTACGCAGCTTTTGGCCTCGGACTTCTACCATTTGTTCTTGCGCAACTTTGAAGCCAAACTTCTCATAAAACGGGCGAGCTGTAATACTGACTTCAGAGTAAAACCTAATAATTCCTTGTAACTCGCCAACTTTTAACACGTGCTCCATCAAGTTTCGTCCGATACCTTTACCTTGATGCTCATGGTGACAAAAGAAATGATCAATTAATCCGCTTTCTTGAAGGTCGGCATAACCAACTATTTCACCACCGATTTCTGCAACAAAAGGAGAAATCGAATTCATTTTGCGCTGCCATATATCAGAAGAAAATCCGTTGGGAGCCCATGCTTCGACTTGCGCTTGAGTATAATCACGTATATTCACATTACGAATCGTGTGATAGAAAATAGCCCATAAATCACGAGCATCTGATTCTTTATATTTTCTAATTTTGATCATACTGATATTTACCACCATTCAGCTAACGCCCGGCTAAGGGGTTGGCAACGCACCGCCGAACTAAAAAACATACTGTAAACACTGAACTGCAATTTTGCACTAAAGTCGCCACGCGTTGGCAATCCCTCTTGAGCCGCTTGTTAGCTGCTGCACTTTAGCTGGAGATTGACTACTCAACGGCCTAATTTAAAACACATTATTATTTTCAATCGACAAAGTAAAACGGACAACTGAGAAACTAAAACCCAATCCACGAAACGCACTTGGCAAAAAAGAAATAACCGAGAAACTGACGAGCTTCTAGGACTTAAATTTACAAAGAATTCTTTCGAAGAAGCCAACAACAAGTACGCGGAATCCATTTAAGCGCGAAAGAGCCTCAAAACCAAAGAAGCCACACCAAAGAAATAAACAAACGCACCACTTCCCGTAAGAAGGCTTCGGTTAGTTCAAACACTTCACGAACAGTGCCACTGGCGAGATACGCGGAAAAGTGCTGACTTTCAGGTGTAAAGCTAGAGCCTCAGACTAAGAAAAATAAACGCTTAATTTTATGGCTTTTCTTAACCTCAGCTAACGCCCGGCTAAGGGGTTGACAACGCACCGCCGAACTTAAAAAACACACTGTAAACACTGAACTTCAATTTTGCACTAAAGTCGCCACGCGTTGGCAATCCCTCTTGAGCCGTTTGTTAGGCTATTAATCCACCAATTCAATACCTAAGCTTTCTAATAAGCTCAACGCTTCATATCGTGAAAACTTAGCCTTTTTAACGTTATTTTCTAGTACGTCAATGGAGTATGCTGTTGATTCACTGAAATCAACCCCTTGCAAATTTGTTCTCATAAATAAACTGTGGCTAAAATCACTATAAATCATTATTGAACCTGCAAAGTTACCTTCACGGAAATCAACATCATGCAACTTACATTCATCCAAAACCAATTCATTTAAGGTCAGGCCAAAGAAAGACGAGTCATTTAAAATACAACGCTTAAAACTTAGCTCAAAGTCTGAGTGATAAACTGGCCATGTCGCTTTCGTCCAATCAACGCCAACTAACTTACTGTCTTGAAATTTAAGCTCAAAGAGCTTTGAGTTTGTAAAATCCACCAAACTCAAATTGCAGCGTTCAAATGTGCAGTTTGTAAACTTACATTTCTGGAATTTAACCGCTGAAAAATCGCAGTCGGAGAATTGGCAATCTTCAAACTCGACGTCGCTATATTTCTCATCAGGTGAGTAAAGCTTCTCAAAAGAAACGTCGAAATATTGCTCATTATTTTTTAAATCTGTCATCGTATCCTCTGAATAGCCTAACGCCCGGCTAAGGGGTTGACAACGCATAGCCGAACTCAAAAAACACACTGTAAACACTGAACTTCAATTTTGAACTAAAGCCGCCACGCGTTGGCAATCCCTCTTGAGCCGTTTGTTAGCTGCTGCACTTTAGCTGGAGATTTACTACCCAACGGCCTAATTTAAAACACATTATTGCTTTCAAGCGGTAAAGTAAAACGGACAACTGAGAAACTAAAACCTAATCCACGAAACGCACTTGGCAAAGAAGAAATAACCGAGAAACTGACGAGCTTCTAGGACTTAAATTTACAAAGAATTCTTTCGAAGAAGCCAACAACCAAGTGCGCGGAATCCATTTAAGCGCGAAAGAGCCTCAAAACCAAAGAAGCCACACCAAAGAAATAAACAAACACACCACTTCCCGTAAGAAGACTTCGGTTAGTTCAAACACTTCACGAACAGTGCCACTGGCGAGATACATGGAAGAGTGCTGACTTTCAGGTGTAAAGCTAGAGCCTCAGACTAAGAAAAATAAACGCTTAATTTTATGATTTTTCTTAACCTCAGCTAACGCCCAATTAAGTGGTGAACAACGCACTGGCCAAGCCGCTGCATTGCACCATAAAACACTTTACCTGACGCATAGTAAAACTGCCACGCGTTGAGAATCCACTTGAATTGTTTGTTATACGAACATTTCATCGTACACACTGATAGATCTTAATGCGCCACTTAAGTCATTTTTTCCATTAAACTCATGCTTAACGGCAATAACGTCACAACCACTAGATTTACCTGCGCTAATGCCTGCTGTTGAATCTTCGAACACTATTGTATGTTCAGGTGATACATCTAAATTTGCGAGTGCAAGATTATAAGCTTCAGGATCAGGTTTATGCTTGGTTACATGCTCTTGAGTAATAACAAGATCAAAAGCTGTTTCTAACTGCAATGAAGTCAAGATATTTTCAACCATCCATGTTGCTGCCGAGCTGACAACACCACATTTTTTCCCTGCTTTTTTCAAGTGTTCAATATACGCTTTAGCTCCTGCATTCAACTCAAGTTCGTCGTTTAACATCAGTTCGTAGTGAGCTCGAAAATAACGATTAAACTCGCCTAGATCTGGTGAAATGCCCGCATGAGTAAAAAAGTGACCAGTCACAACCTGCCAACTTTCACCCATAACGTCTTTATATATATTGTGATCAACTTGAGCACCGTAATCTGCACAAGCCAATGCTAGAGCTTTACCCTTTAATGGCTCTGAATTTACTAACGTTCCGTCCATATCGAACAGATAAACTTCATAATCTTTCAATTTACTCTCCATGTTAAATTTTGCGAGTTCGTATAACGCCCGGTTAAGGGGCAGCCAACGCCACAACCAAGCTTACGCATAACACCGTAACCACAAAAAACAACGCATAATAAAAATGCCATGCGTTGGCTGTCCCTCTTGAACCGTTTGTTATGGCTAACAACTCACTGATTTATTGGGTAAAACTTTAGAAAAGGTCTATCCGTTCATCTCGACATTCGTAAGAGCCCATTTCGAATTCTCGACAAATCCAAGGGCGATTTTCGTAAATTGTGCACATGAACGTTTCACGATCTAGAGCTGAACACCAACCATCTGACAAACGCAGCATAGTTTCTCCACCCCATTCATCGAATGCAATATGCTGCTCTGGTACACCTGTATCGGTAATGATCATAACTTCCAAACGGCAACAACAAGCATGGCAGTTTGAGCACGATATTTCCGGATTTGATACATTTTTAATTGGGATTGTCATCGAGTTCTTCAGCAAGTTTAATCGCAGAATAGTACTCCAATTTAAACCAATTTACCGACATTAATGATGAACTAAACTTGATAGCCATAACGCCGCGTTAAGTGGTGAGCAACGCTAAACACCTATGCCGCGACAAACCACTTAAAACGGAAAAACTGAATTTACACTAAAACCGCCAAGCGTTGCGAATCCATCTTAAATGCTTTGTTAGTTTACTTTTTACACCAATCGCACGATTTAATTAAATTGCACATTTGGCTCGATACCCTATAATATTACTGCACTTACAGACTTGGAGCTTAACCATGTACACATTAACAGCAAATGATGCCAAACGTAATTTCGGTGAACTGCTTCTAAACGCTCAACGTGAGCCAGTTAAAATTAGTAAAAACAATAAAGATGCCGTTGTTGTGATGTCGATTAGAGACTATGAAGAACTTGAAGTCATGAAAGCCGATTACATAAAACATTGTTTTGAGTCCGCAAAAGCAGACTTAGCCCAAGGCAATATAGTTGACGGTGAAAACTTCCTAAACGCGTTGTAAGTAAAGTATGCACAAGAGTAAATATAAACTAAGTAAATTAGCACAGGCTCATTTACATAAAATCAAAAATTATACCGTTACAAACTTTTCCGAGATGCAGTGGAACGCATACAAAGACACTCTTCTTACTGGGTTTCAGATGCTCGCTGACAACCCCGCTGTAGGCAGAAGCTGCAACGATTTATATCAAAATGGTTTTTACTTCCCTATAGGCAAGCATACGGCTTACTTTACCAAGGAAGACAGTTTTATTTTGGTCGTTGCAGTCCTTGGACAATCGCAATTGCCACAAAACCATCTGCGATAATTATCACACCCTAGCGTATTGAGTTAGGGTGCAATTTTGATTGGTAAACTAACGCCCGGCTAAGGGGTTGACAACGCACCGCCGAACTCAAAAAACACACCGTAAACACTAAACTTCAATTTTGCACTAAAGTCGCCACGCGTTGGCAATCCCTCTTGAGCCGTTTGTTAGCTGATGCACTTTAGCCGGAGATTTTCTACCCAACGGCCTAATTTAAAACACATTATTGTTTTCAAGCGGCAAAGTAAAACGGATAGCTGAGAAACTAAAACCTAATCCACGAAACTCACTTGGCAAAGAAGAAATAACAGGAAAACTGACGAGCTTCTAGGACTTAAATTTACAAAGAATTCTTTCGAAGAAGCCAACAACCAAGTGCGCGAAATCCATTTAAGCGCGACAAAACTTCAAAGCCAAAGAAGCCACACCAAAGAAATAAACAAACACACCACTTCCCGTAAGAAGACTTCGGTTAGTTCAACCACTTCACGAACAGTGCCACTGGCGAGATACATGGAAAAGTGCTGACTTTCAGGTGTAAAGCTAGAGCCTCAGAGCAAGAAAAATAAGCGCTTAATTTTATGGTTTTTCTTAACCTCAGCTAACGCCCGGCTAAGGGGTTGACAACGCACCACCGAACTCAAAAAACACACTATAAACACTGAATTTCAATTTTGTACTAAAGCCACCACGCGTTGGCAATCCCTCTTGAGCCGTTTGTTATGATTGTGGTCGGGGAATCGTATATTCGTAAAAAGAAACGCCACTATCATTAGCTGGTTGCTCTATAAAGCCTAACTTTTTAAGCAAGTTAGCTGAAGCAACATTAGATCTTTCAACGCCACCGACCAGCTTTGACCACGACTCAGTTTTAACTATTTTTTCGATAAAACTTTTCAGTAGCTCACTCGCCAACCCTTTACCCCAATATTCTTCACTCAGTAAGTAACCAATATGCGCTTCACTTTCGCTCTCTACATAGGCGAAAAGAAAACCGATTAGCTCTTGCGCTTCCGATTTTACTTGAAGCAGCCGACTCTCCGACGACATTCGGTCAAGCCAAACTCTAGCCAATTCCACGGAAGTAATGCCATGAAAATATGGAGGCAAGTTTTCAACAACCAATGGCGTTAGTATATTAGGGAGCTGTTCGACCAGAGCTGAACGCTCAGTTAACGAAAGATCACATGAGACTTCAGTTACTCTCAACCTCTGAGTTTCAAACGAAATTGTCATAGAATCTGCCTATTTGGATACAAATCATAACGCCCGCTTAAGGGGCTGACAACGCAAAGCACTGAACTTAAATTAACAGCCGTAATCACAAATGTTAATTTGAACTGAGAGCACCACGCGTTGGCTGTCCCTCTTGAAGCGTTTGTTATGCTACCTTTTTGCCATTGGATGGCTTGGATTCAATTGAAGAAGATCCCACAAGTTTCCATACAAGTCTTCAAACACTGCTACCGTTCCATAGTCTTCTTCTGTTGGCTCGCGGACGAAGTTAATACCAATCGATTTCATACGCTTAAAGTCACGCCAGAAATCATCAGTATTTAGGAACAGGAATACTCGACCACCTGCTTGATTCCCAATGAAATCATGCTGCTCTGGCTTCGAAGCTCTGGCAAGTAACAACGTAACACCATGAGAATTTGGTGGAGCCACAACCACCCAACGTTTGTCTTGTTCAGGTTGATGAGTATCTTCAATAAGTTCAAATTTGAGTTTGTTTACATAAAAATCAATGGCTTCATCATAATCTTTTACAACTAAAGCAATATGGACAATGTTCTGTTTCATAGTATTCCTTATTGAAGATTTCGACTGGTAGCATAACGCCCGGCTAAGGGGTTGACAACGCATTGCCGAACTTAAAAAACACACTGTAAACACTGAACTTCAATTTTGTACTAAAGCCGCCACGCGTTGGCAATCCCTCTTGAGCCGTTTGTTATGCAAATTCAATAAGATAAACTTAACTTACACGACCCAAAGCCACAATTGCAATAGTTGAGTGATTCAAGAATCAACCCAAGCAAGAGCCGTGATAAATGAGCTACCAAAACAAAGTCCACCTTTCAGCAACAAACCAAGCTTTTATGTTAGGAAAACTCAACGAGCGAAAACTTCAGCAAGTACAAAATGCTCGATAAACTTGTCCTTTCCACACTTTGCGCCCGCTGAATTGGCAGCAAGCCAACGCTAAAAGTGATTGAGGCAAACCAAGAATCTTGTCTGTTTTACGGTTTGAGTTAACCACGAATCTGAGGGTGAAAAAGTTCATTTGCCGACAACACAAAACGAATAGCCGGAGAAATCCCAAAAGATTGAGCCCCTAAATTAACCTGAGTTGCATAACGCCCAATTAAGTGGTGAACAACGCACTGGCCAAGCCGCCGCATTGCACCGTAAAGCACTTTACCTGACGCATAGTAAAACTGCCACGCGTTGAGAATCCACTTGAATTGCTTGTTATGTGAATTTTACCGTGAATTCAAAGTAAACCACCGTAGAAATGAAGAAATTTGAATAAGTTACGTACAAAAACGATGCTGACCAAAACCTAAATTTCACAGCGATCTTAGCCAAAGAGAGCCACTTGCAGAATCAACAACAAAGAAAGCGCCCTTTCAGCTACAACAAAACCTTTTGCTTCACCAGATTTTCAGAGCTGAATATCAGCAAGCAAATCAGTCAAAAAGACATTTCAATTAAAGCGATTTGAAACCAACGAAACTCAACACGAACCAGATCCAAAACTCAATTGAGGCAACCCAAATACCTTGAAAACGATCAATCTCAAGTTGTTCAAGAATCCATTTCGACCAAGCTAACTTGCCGAAAAAACGGAACGAATTCTCAATGAAATCGTAGAATTAACCTCAAAAACTCATCCAACACATAACGCCCGGCTAAGGGGTTGACAACGCACCGCCGAACTCAAAAAACACACTTAAACACTGAACTTCAATTTTGTACTAAAACCGCCAAGCGTTGGCAATCCCTCTTGAGCCGTTTGTTAGTTGCCCTTGTTCGATTCTAGTGCTAACATTTGTACACACAAACTTAGGGAGCTACTCATGGACACTAGAATTCAATTTCGTGTTGATGACGAAATTAAACGTTTAGCCCAACAAATGGCTGAGAGCCAAGGTCGCACACTCAGCGATGCTTGCCGTGAACTTACTGAACAAATGGCTGAGCAACAAAGAAAAACATTATCTCATGACGCTTGGTTAACTGAACAAATAAACCTAGCATTTGAGAAGTTTGACTCAGGAAAATCTTCATTTGTTGAACATAATTCAGCTAAAGCACGAATGGCTGAACGAAAGGCCAAAATTCGTAATCGAGGCCAGCAATGATTTTATGGGAAGAGGAATCGCTAAATGATCGTGAGAAGATCTTTGAGTTTCTTTATGACTTTAACCCTGATGCGGCTGAAAAAACTGATGACATTATTGAGGCTAAAGTAGAAAACTTACTCGAACAACCATTGATGGGTGTTCAACGGGATGGAATTCGAGGACGATTACTCATTATTCCCGAAATCTCAATGATCGTTTCGTACTGGGTAGAAGGTTCAATTATTCGCATAATGCGAGTGCTACACCAGAAGCAGAAATTCCCTACCGATTGATTGTAGTCGGTGGGCAACTAACGCCCGGCTAAGGGGTTGACAACGCACCGCCGAACTCAAAAAACATACCGTAAACACTGAACTTTAATTTTGCACTAAAACCGCCAAGCGTTGGCAATCCCTCTTGAGCCGTTTGTTAGGCCAACCAATTGACACCGACACTTTCACAACCAAAGAACGAGATTTTTTGTGAATTTCAAACCAACTAACCGATTCATTTATAAACCAAAATTATAAATCAGCAAAGAAACCAAAAAACTCAAATTGAGCGATTTGGAAGAAAAGTGACGAGCGTAGCATGCTCGGCGGACGTTTGGATGCTGAAGGTTATTTTGCCGCTAAACTCACAACGAAAAGCAACCCAACGCGATCAAGAAACAGCAAATATGTGATGATTGTTTATTGCTTAAGTTAAGCCACAAAACATGGAATTTACCGTTCAATTCAAACTCGATTTAGCTGATAAAAACTCACTTTGCCTAACGCCCGCCTAAGGGGCTGACAACGCATTAACACTAAACTCAAACACAACAGCCGAAACCACCGCGGCTCAATGGGACTGGAAACGCCACGCGTTGACAGTCCCTCTTGAGGCGTTTGTTATGCATTACAAACCACCGGCTAAATCCAGAAAGTTACCTGTGGAAAATGATGATTTTTCAGACGATAACCAATAAATTGCCTCAGCGACTTCATCAGGCAAACCACCACGTTGCATTGGGATTTTATTTTTGAGTCGTTCTATACGGTCAGGCTCTCCACCGTCAGCGTGCATATCGGTATAAATCAATCCTGGGCGAACACAGTTAACTCTGATACCTTCCGCGGCAACTTCCAACGACAGACCTTTTGTTAACGTGTCAATTGCACCTTTTGACGCTGCATAATCGATGTATTCATTCGGTGAACCTGTTCGAGCGGCTCCCGAAGAAACATTAACTATGACACCACCGAAACCACCATGACGAGTTGACATTCGTTTCACTGTTTCACGACAACACAAGAAATAACCTGTCACATTGTTGATGAGAATTGAGTTAATCCTCTCTGCACTCATTTCGTCTAAGCGCATCTGCTTCTTTAAGATACCAGCATTGTTGACAAGAACAGAAACAACACCAAGCTCTTGGTCAACGGTTTCAAACAGTTTAACAACATCACTTTCTTTGGAAACGTCAGCTTGAACCGCAATACAATGACCACCTAACGCTTTGATTTCTTCAACGAGAGTATTAGCAGCCTCAGTATTAGATTTGTAATTTATGCATACGGAAAAACCATTTTGAGCAAAAAGTTTTGCTGTCGCCGCACCAATCCCTCGGCTACCGCCAGTAATAACAACTACTTTTTGAACGCTCATTATTCATCCTTTTAACGCTGAATTTGATGTAATGCATAACGCCCGGCTAAGGGGTTGACAACGCACCGCCGAACTTAAAAAACACACTTAAACACTGAACTGCAATTTTGCACTAAAGTCGCCACGCGTTGGCAATCCCTCTTGAGCCGTTTGTTAGCTGCTGCACTTTAGCCGGAGATTTGCTACCCAACGGCCTAATTTAAAACACATTATTGCTTTCAAGCGACAAAGTAAAACGAACAACTGAGAAACTAAAACTTAATCCACGAAACGCACTTGGCAAAGAAGAAATAACAGCAAAACTTGACGAGTTTCTAGAGCTTAAATTTACAAAGAATTATGTCGAAGAAGCCAACAACCAAGTGCGCGAAATCCATTTAACGCAAAAGAGCTTCAAAACCAAAGAAGCCACGCCAAAGAAATAAACAAACACACCACTTCCCGTAAGAAGACTTCGGTTAGTTCAAACACTTCACGAACAGTGCCACTGGCGAGATACGTGGAAAAGTGCTGACTTTCAGGTGTAAAGCTAGAGCCTCAGACTAAGAAAAATAAACACGCAATTTGATGATTTTTCTTAACCTCAGCTAACGCCCAATTAAGGGGTGAACAACGCTACCACCCACACCTAAAGCATTGTGCCATAAACACTAAATTTGAAGTAGAAGCAAAAGTGCCAAGCGTTGAGAATCCCTCTTAAATTGCTTGTTATGTTTTACCACAAACGACTGATTTATTTGGCAAAGAACTGCGTTGTTGACCGCGTTTCAAGAAGTCAGTCACACGCTCAAACTGATGTGGCCGCCAGATGCACGAAACACCAAGCGTGTAAGTCCACTTCCCTGCCCAATGAGGCAACCCGACTTAGCTTCAACAAGCGCCCTCTCTTTCCAACCACAGCGCAGAACAATGGCAAATTGCCGAGGCAACTGCCAAATTGAAATGCTGCTTGGCAAAAAACCTAAAAGCGACTTAGAGCCAGTGAGATTTGAACCCAGCCGCCACGACCTGCAAATGAAGCAACCCGCGAACATTGACATATTTTACTGGCTGAGAAATTCATGAACTTGGGCCGACAATGCCGATTTGCTGAGGCAACTCGAACGAATGGCTAAAGGGACAAAGAACAGAGATCGAAGAATTTTTAAGCCATTGAAATACAAGTAAACATAACGCCCGGCTAAGGGGTTGGCAACGCAGCGCCGAACTCAAAAAACACACCGTAAACACTGAACTTCAATTTTGTACTAAAGTCGCCACGCGTTGACAATCCCTCTTGAGCCGTTTGTTATGCAAATTCAATGAGATAATAAACTGAATTTACACGACCAAAAGCAACCATTGCAATGGTTGAGTGATTCAAGAATCAACCCAAGCAAGAACTGTGATAAATAAGCCGCCAAAACAAAGTCCACCTTTCAGCAACAAACCAAGCTTTTGAATCAGGAAAACTTAACGAGCGAAACCTTCAGCAAAAGCAAAATGCTCGATTAACTTGCCATTTCCACACTTTGCGCGCTCTAAATTGGCAACAAACCAGCGCTAAAGCTGATTGAGGCAAACAAAGAAACTTGCCTGTTTTACGGTTTGAGTTGACCACGAATTTGAGGGTGAAAATGCTCATTTGCCGACAATGCAAAATGAATGGCCGGAGAAATCACACAAGATTGAACCTCTAAATTTACCTGAGTTGCATAACGCCCGCTTAAGAGGCAGCCAACGCCACGACCAATTTTCCGCATAACACCGTAACCACAATGACCAACGCATAGTAAAAATGCCGCGCGTTGGCTGTCCCTCTTGAAGCGTTTGTTAGTTGCACAGCGCGCGCTGAATTTTGTGCTTGTTAGTTTCGATGTAATCTATGTCATTAAGGTAAGATTGTAGATGCCCTTCCTCAATGTTTGTCGCAAATTGCTCGTCGCCACTATCTGCTTCTTTTCGCATAAAGTTCACAAGGGCATTTAATCGCCGAACCATTGCATCCGCAAGCTGCTCTCTTTGACTATATGTAGCATCGTAGCTATCGCAGAATAACCTTGCCCTTAAAAGTTGTTCTTCCATTGTGCCAAGGCCATCAATGCTGTCCGTTTTAAAAGGTGCCCAACAATATATTGAATAAGCTAAGTCCCACACTCTTGAAGCGGGATGTGCTGTGTCAAAATCAAACACACCAACTACTGAATTTCCTGAAAGTGCTACATTGTACGGCGTGAAATCACCATGACATATAACTTCGAATGGCTCTCGTGGGTCGAGCATCCACGGTAAATTTACGATGTCGTTATTACTGACAAACGATGCTGTTGAGTCATGAATTTTTCTAAGCAATTTAGCTGCTGATCTCAAAGCTTCTGACGTTGCAATAGCACCAACTAATGGATAATTATAAGTATCACCAACAACGAAACTTAATTTTTCTTGTTTCCCTTCAATGCCAAGAAATCTAGGCGACTCTGTTAAGCCTGAGCTTTGTAAATGCGTTAACAGCTTATGAATTGTTGGGCTCCATAACTGTAATGGTCGATAAATAATTTCACCATCACGGTAAATTGCAGACTCTCGCCCACCTGATAATTCTTCCATATTTCTCCTTTAGCAACTAACGCCCGGCTAAGGGGTTGACGACGCATAGCCGAACTTAAAAAACACACTGTAAACACTGAACTGAAATTTTGCACTAAAGTCGCCACGCGTTGGCAATCCCTCTTGAGCCGTTTGTTAGCTGCT